>JAIBAX010000040.1 GCA_019694955.1 Chitinophagales bacterium
CTATTGTTACCGTTTCATTCCCGTTTGGATTTATAAAAGTAATGTTAAGGGTTTGTCTATCTAAAACGGAAAGGAAAAAATTGAAATAATAGGTGACACCTCTGATGGAGTCAGGTGGAATGCTAAATACGGGATTAGGAACATTCGTTAATGTCAGTGCTAGTTGACCGCTTACCGGATTGTAACTAAAATTGTTTAAAACAACCTCCGCTGTGTTACCCGTTGAACATCTTCGTGTAAGTAATGACGCAGCACCGTCTATATCGTAGATAGAGTCTTTAAACACCATGGGAAAGTTAACTGTTTGGGCATCGGAACCGGGAAACTTCACCCATTTATCATTGAAACCGGTGCGCACCTTGAAGCGTTGTGTTTCTTTACAATGTAGCACATAGGATGTATCTATATTAATAGGAACGACAATTATATATTTCCCATCAGTACTTGTTATGCTGCTACCACCATCTTCGTTAGCAGTTACCAAGATATTACTAAAATCCTTGTCGCCACTATCATAGATGGTGTTGTTATTCATATCTAGAAATACGTTCCCTTGGACTAAGTACTCTTTGTAGGCTTGGTTAAATTGAAACATAAATATGCCCATATTATTAAAGTAAAAAATGTTTGGATATTGGTTGTTGTCCATGTCATTAATGGCTCCGGTATTTGACAATACATATGCACCTGCATCAATATAGGAACGATAATCAAAGGTGCTAGTAGTATATGTTTCAAAAAGATTTCCTGTGTTCTCTACATTTATTACATAATTTATCGTCGCATCATTAACAAAATACATAAGATCTATATCTCCGTCATTATCATAATCGGTTGGATAAACACGTGAATAACCATCAGGATAACTATCAAGTACTTTATTGAAATTTCTATGAATAGGTGCGCCAAAACCAGATGAACTACCTAACATCAAATAACTTCCTGAAAGTTCCATATATCCCTCAAAAAAGATATCTAAATATCCGTCTAAATTATAATCAAAGGCATTAAAAATTACATTTTGGATACCAAATTGTAGATCTTTAGGCATTATCTGGGAAATATGTGCGAAGGAATTAGTTCCATCATTTCTAAAAATATCGTATGTTTTTTGGAAACATTCATAAGTAAATATATCAACATCAGCGTCATTATCAATATCCTGAACAATAATTGTCCTTGTGCGTATATAACTGTTACTTTCTTGAGGTACGTTGCCTAAAACAACCTGTGAGCCGAACAAGCCGTTTCCTAAATTTCGTTGCCAAAATAAAAAATTGGTTCTGTTTAATCCAACTAAATCTGTCAATCCGTCCTTATCTATATCTGACAACTGATATTGTCTGCAAGAAATTGGGTTTCCATTATTGAGTAAATAGCCTTTATAGTGATAATGATTCAAACTGTCATACTCATATAATGTAAGAAGAGAATCTGCATCAAGATTAATAAAATCCAAATTTCCATCATTGTTCATGTCAAAGTACTCAATATCTGAGGTATGGAAACTTAAACTATCAGGATCTTTTAAACCTTTGATATGATGTAAGCCTGCAAAACGGGAAGCCCCAATATTTTCAATCCAGTAAGGTGGGTACTTATAAAAATAGTTTGCATTACATGCAATGTCTAGGTCTCCATCTTTATCCATATCCTGAAAGGGATGAACTAACAAAGGTTCTTGATGAAAATAAAAACCAACAGTAGTAAAACTACCGCTCCTTAAAACTTTAAGCGCGGGCTTTATCTCCAACTGATACCATTCCGTTCTAGTAATATACTCAGGAATGCTATCATTATTAATATCGGCAAAAATATTTCCATTTTTTCTAAATAAAGGTATTCCTCCCAAGTTAAACTTTTCCCAATTAGATGCAGTTTGTAAGTAGCAAAAGGAATCAACTCCTATAATGTCTTGCCATCCATTGTTGTCAATATCAATTACCTGAAAAGAATTTCCGCCTTTAATACCGATTGAACGCTTTTGCCATGTCTGATCTGACCCTTTATCTGCGATAAAGATTGAATCGGAAGCGAACACTATCTCATTATCGGCATCTTCGTCCATGTTTGTAACGCTGATGGTTGACTTATACATATCCAAAAATTGATTTGTATAAACACTTTTTGAAACTTCTAAAAGTGTATCCGCTCTTCCAAACATACCATTTCCTAAATTTTTACAATAAATTAGTTGGTTATATCCTTCTGAAAATATCTCTGGGAGAGAATCATTGTCAATATCCCCAAAACTAGCTAATGAAACTCTTAATTGAGTATAACTTGATACTCGTGAAAAAGAAAAATCTCCATTACTTAAATATACTATAATTGAATCTAAATTAGTAAAGATAAAATCATCCAATTGATCATTATTTAAATCTATCTCCTTAAAAATTGCATTATAAATACTGCTTTGCGGTTGTATCTCACCCTTTAATTCAAAATTAAAATTGCCCTTGTTTTGATATATTTTAAAGTTATTAAAGAAATCTAATAATCCATCATTATTATAATCTCCACAAGTCAAATACCCTTCAAAATAAATTGAAGCCTTGAACCCTGTCGCTTTTGGATTGGCAAACTTAAAATCACCTAAGTTCTCTTGCGTGTAAAAATTCCCTTCAATTGTATTAGGTCCTCTATCTAAATAGATAACATCTAAATCCAAATCTCCATCTAGGTCAAGATAGAATGTACTACTACCATATTCCCAAGAAGAACTGTTTATTTTTATATCCGTTTTTATGAAAGGATTTTGTGCA
Organism: Chitinophagales bacterium; assembly: GCA_019694955.1. Classification (GTDB taxonomy): domain Bacteria; phylum Bacteroidota; class Bacteroidia; order Chitinophagales; family JADIYW01; genus JADIYW01. The sequence continues at coordinate 2,766 of JAIBAX010000040.1, forward strand.
TGTGCCCATATAATTATTGTACTAAACAAAGCACTAACAAATAGTTTTCTCATTTTATATTTTTTATTTTGCTATAAAAATCTTATTATACTTCTCATTAAAATAAATCTCATCTTCTACTCTACCACCACCTTTGCCGTACCCACTAATACGCCATTAGCTGTAAGGTGAACCAAGTAAACCCCTGATGACAAATCACTTATATCGGTGCGCAATGTATTGCTTTCGTTTAATTGCCTTACTTCGCTGCGGATGGTTTTTCCTGAGATGTCTGTAATCTGCAACGCTATTTGTTTCTCTGCTGTATAGTCTTCTAATTGTATGTATAATTCGCCTGTCGTTGGATTGGGATAGTACTTGATATTGGTTACTTTTTCTATATTGACATATGTTGGAACGGATGTAATGTATGTGATAAAGGCATTATAATCGCCATAAATAAAGTTATTCCCACTGATTTGCTCAGTCGAAGAATATTTTAGTGTTGTAGGTTCTAGGAATCTATAATTTCCGATATTCTCTGCAACATATAAAGTTATATTCGCAAATCCGCTTTGTTCTTTATGGTATATTGCATCCAAATCGATATACTGTGGGTTAGAGCCCCATGGTTGCCACAATGCTTTGTCCTGAATAGTCTTAGCCACAAAAGGATTTTGTGCATGTACCAGCATCACAAACATGCAGCATAACATGCCGAGAAATATTTTTTTCATTTTACCTCATTTTGTGTAGAAGTCCTTTCAAGCAATTTTTTATAAAATTAATTGATTTTTTTTATAGAAACTGAGAAAAATTTATGTTAAAATTAATTGACTTTTTGAGCAGAATATATGTATTTTATTGATTTACAAATGCTTAAACAATTAAGTGCCGGGTGGGTAGCCCGACACCGTTTCAAAAAAGGAGTAAAATATTATGCGCATTGATGCCATTCAATAAAATAATCCATCCCATCAGTTCCTTTGAATAATTCTATTTAGAACAGCTCAAAGGAACTGTCATAAGGAAGGTAACGCTACCCAAACAATTGGTTGAGTTTCAGTGAGAGGTCGTTCACTTTGGGGACGTTATATAACAACAAACTGCTGTTTAATTTTCTGTGGTTTCCATTGAAATACACATCATGTCTATACATCACGATGCTTCGCATAAACAATAGAAAAGCTTTCAAAAATGCTTGTAAAACAAGGTGGGTAATTATGAATCGGCTTGTTCTGGCGTTCTTCATAATGGTTAATTTTAGGTTGTAAGCATAAATTTACAAAATGTTTTTTAACACTTGTATTAATCAAATGTTATTGATATTTAACAAGTTAAATATTGATTTGTCAATGATTGACGTATAAACTATTAACTAAAACCGCGTAGAAGTCTTTAGTTTTTTGCCATTGGTAAAAAGTCATTCTCAGCAAAAATTCCCATTATTTAGTACAGCGATATTCGTATTGCGTTTTGCGACAAGTTACTGTGAACTGTCAAGAATGAACTTTTTGCCACGAATGCCAAATTTTCAAATTTCCAAATCTTCAAATTTCCAAATCTTCACATCCCATTTATTAGTACAGCGTTATTCATATTGCGTTTTGCGACAAGTTTTGCGAAATATAAACAATCAACTGCTTTGCCACGAATGCACGAATTTTCACATCTTCAAATTTCCAAATCTTCAAATCCCATTTATTAGTACAGCGATATTCGTATTGCGTAGTGCGACAAGTTTTGCGAACCGTAAACAATCAACTGCTTTGCCACGAATGCCAAATTTTCACATTTTCACATTTCCAAATTTCCAAATTTCCAAATCCTCCGTGAACCGTCATCTGTGAACAAAAAAACACCTTCCACCATATTTAAGTTAAATTTTCTTCACTTAACTTTTTTTTCAACCTATAAAACCATGATTTTCAGAACAAGGAAGCCTTTGCCCATTTTATCAACACTTGATGTGGGTAATTAGCAGAAAAAGTCTGGCTTACATCGATGAAAATAGCTTTATATTTGCCGTGAAACATTTGCCTGTGAAACATTTTTCACCTTAAAGGAAAAATAAAATTAAAGATATGAAGTTAGCTTATTTTGGTCATTCATGCTTTCTTTTGGAAATAAAAGGTACAAAAATCCTTTTCGACCCCTTTATTAGTGGTAACGAATTGGCTAAGGGGAAAGTGGATATTCACACCATCGAAGCCGATTTCATCTTTATCTCCCACGGACATGGCGACCATATCGCTGATGCTCCTGCCATCGCTAACAGAACTGGCGCAAAAGTAATCGCCGCATATGAAGTATGCAGTTGGTTAGAAGTACAAGGCGTAAAAAATTGCCATCCTGTTAACCATGGCGGTCGCTTAACCTTCGATTTTGGCTCGGTGAAATTCACTAATGCCATCCATAGTTCCAGTATGCCCGACGGCACTTATGGTGGCAACCCAATAGGTTTTTATATCGAAACCACCGAAAAAAACATTTACTACTCGGGTGATACAGCACTCACCTACGACATGAAATTATTGGCAGATTACGGGAAAGTAGATGTCGCATTGCTGCCCGTAGGGGATAATTTTACTATGGGTTACGAAGATGCTTGCATCGCCGCACATTTTGTCAACACCCAACATGTAATCGCCCTCCACTATGATACATTTGGCTATATCGTCATCGACAAAGTTGCAGCAAAGGCGCATTTCGAGCAACAAGGTAAAACGCTTTCTTTTGTAGAAATTGGAAATAGTATTCAACTTTAACGCATAAAATTTTTGATAGTGAAAAAAATAATTAGCATAGCCAATCAAAAAGGTGGTGTTGGCAAAACTACCACCGCCATCAACCTGGCAGCGAGCCTGGCCATTTTGGAATACAAAACACTCCTCATCGATGCTGATCCACAGGCAAACAGTACCAGTGGTTGTGGTTTCGACCCAAAATCTGTAAAAGTGAGCCTGTATGAATGCCTTATTGATGAGGCAAAACCACAGGATATCATCTTGGAAACAGAAACGCCTAATTTGTATCTTCTTCCCTCCCATTTGGATTTAGTAGGTGCAGAAATTGAACTCATCAACCACCCCAATAGAGAAAAAATCCTGAAACTCATGCTGGAAGAAATTAAAGATGATTTCGATTTTGTCATCATCGACTGCTCTCCGTCTTTGGGTTTGATTACCGTGAATGCCCTGACCGCTGCCAACTCCGTATTGGTTCCGGTGCAATGTGAGTACTTCGCATTAGAAGGTCTCGGAAAATTACTCAATACCATAAAAATTGTTCAAAGTAGGTTAAATCCCGAACTGGAAATTGAAGGTATATTATTGACCATGTACGACCAAAGGCTCAACCTCTCCAATCAAGTAGTATCTGAGGTGAAAAGAAGATTCTCCGAATCCGTTTTCGATACAGTTATACACCGCAACACCAGATTAGGAGAAGCACAAAGTCTTCGTACACCGATTGTTATGTATGATGCAGAGAGCAAAGGTGCTATCAACTATTTAAACCTCGCCAGAGAAATACTGCAAAAATCCAATTTTACGCAGATTGCTTCAAGTGATAAAATATTAAATTTCAATGAGTAAGATTAGAAAAGAGCGCTTAGGACTAGGTATTCGCGCATTGTTGTCAGATATCGACGAAGAAACGGAAACCATAAAAATCAATGAAACAGACGAAGATTCTATCATCAATACGGTAGCGAAGATTCCGTTGGATAAGATTGAAGTAAATCCATTCCAACCGAGGGTTGATTTCAATGAAGAAGCACTGGCAGACCTAGCACAATCTATTAAGATACATGGTGTTATACAACCTATCACCGTAAGAAAGATTGGCAAAAGCCACTTCCAACTCATCGCTGGAGAACGCAGGTTGCGCGCCTCCAAAATGGCAGAACAAACAGACATCCCCGCCTATGTTAGAGATGCCAACGATCAGGAATCTTTAGAAATAGCACTCATTGAAAACATTCAAAGAGAAGACCTAAATGCGATGGAAATTGCTATCAACTACAAAAGGTTGATTGATGAATGTTCCCAAACACATGAGATAGTAGCAGAAAGGCTCGGCAAAGACCGTTCTACCATCACCAACTATTTGAGGTTGTTAAAACTTCCACCGGAAATACAACAAGCCCTTAAAGGTAGAAGCCTCAGCATGGGACATGCGCGCGCGCTGATTGCCATCAGTGAAGTAGAAAAGCAACTGTATGCCTTCAAGGAAATAGAATCTAAAGGATTATCCGTGCGCAAAGCGGAAGATTTAGTGCGTGTACTTACAAAAGGTTCTCTTTTCCCGGAAAAAAAAGGCGTAGATAAGAAAGAAGAACAACTGCCCGTAGCGCACAAAGAAATACAGAAAAGACTCATGGATTACCTTGAAACAAGGGTTAAACTGAAAAGAACCCGACAAGGAAAAGGAGAAATTATCATACCCTTCTATTCTGACAACGATTTAAATCGGTTGTTGGCATTGATTGAAAATGAATAATTCCGTGCGTAGCATTTTATTCCTAATGCTCCTATTTGGCTTATCCTTGAAAAATTATGCACAGGAGCAAGATTCCTTTGAACCTGCTGCAATGAAGGATAGTGTTCTTACTAATGATGTCCCAATAACCATTGATACCTTAGAGAAACTGAGTAAAAAGGAACTTAGAAAAATAAGATTAGATACTTTGCAAGATTGTTTTTCCTGTAAAGATATTTACCCTAAGAAAGTCGCTATGTATGCTGGCATTTGTCCGGGACTGGGTCAAATTTATAATAGAAAATACTGGAAATTACCTTTAGTGTACGGTGGTTTAGGTGTTGGAATTTATTTTATTGGCAGCACTACCAAAAACCTGCGCATTTATAATCAGGCGTTAACCCTTCGTTTAGACACAAATCCGGATACACAGGATCAGTTTGAAAATATCCTTACTGACGACCAACTATACAGCTTCCGAGACTATTATAGAAGAAATGTACAACTTGCTGTCTTTGGTACGGTATTATGGTGGGGTATCAGTGTAATTGATGCTTCCGTAGATGCCCATCTCAAATCTTTTGACATCTCTGACGACCTCAGCATGAAAATTCGTCCATCTTTTTTAACAGTAGGTAACACACCTTTTCCTTCCGTAAATGTATCTTTGCGATGGCATTAGATAAAAATGATAAAAAAAATGAAGATAGCATTGATAGGATATGGTAAAATGGGCAAAGCAATTGAAGAAATTGCTGCTGAACTCAACCACATATCACCGGGACGATTTGATATCAATCAAGTATTTGATTTACATAACCATGGAGAATTAACAGCAGAAAACCTCCAAAAATCTGATGTTGCCATTGAATTTACTACACCACATACGGTTGTAGCCAATATCCGCAAATGTTTTGACGCAAATATCCCGGTAGTTGTCGGCAGCACTGGTTGGACACATCAGCTAAAGGAAATTCAAGATGAAGCAAACCAATCTGGGAAAACATTTCTCTTTAGTCCAAATTACAGTATTGGTGTAAACATATTCTTTGAAATCAACAGGCAGTTGGCCACCATAATGGAACATTATAATGACTATGATGTACTACTGGAAGAAATACATCATACAGAGAAAAAAGATGCACCCAGTGGTACCGGACTATTTGCGGCTTTAGATATTATCAAAACGCTGAGCAGAAAAGACCAATGGGTTAACGAACATTCCGCACAGCCTTCTACCCTTTCCATCATTTCAAAAAGAGAGGCAGGTGTACCCGGCACCCATATTGTCAAGTACCATTCTCCTATTGATGAAATAGAAATTAAACACACCGCCTTCAATAGGAAAGGTTTCGCCTCCGGTGCTTTATTGGCAGCAGAATGGCTAAAAGATAAAAAAGGGTGTTTTTCCATGGATGATGTTTTGGGATTCAACAAATAACCATCTACCTCCAAAAAATAATTTGAGTAATTTAAAATACAGACATATATATCATTCAAACATAACGCTATGAGTACAATATTATCATTTTTGATTGCATATAATTTATTGCATGTATTTATGTGGGGAATGTATGAAAAAGCCGGAAAACCCGGTTGGCATACATTAATACCAGTGCTAAACGACATGACACTTTGCGAAATAAATGGACGCAACAAATGGCATGCTTTATGGGGATTATTGCCCTTTTTCAACCTCTTCATCATATTAATTTGGCTATCAGAGTTATTGGATTCCTTTGAAAGAAGGAAATTTTGGGAGCAAATGGTCGGTATTGGCTTAGGTCCTATCGCATTCTTATATATAGGTTTTAATAAAACAGATAAATATCATGGCAAATCACTAGAAAAAAAGGTAAAACGTTCCTTTGGAAGAGAATGGGCAGATGCCATTGTTTTTGCCGTTATTGCCGCTTATGTCATCAGAACCTTCGTTGTAGAACCCTATAAAATTCCAACACAATCCATGGAAGGCACCTTGCTGGCTGGAGACTTCTTATTTGTCAGCAAATTCCACTACGGTGCCAGAATACCCATGACACCAATAGCGTTCCCTTTTGCACACCACACCATGCCTTTCATTAATACAAAAGCCTATTCCGAACTCATCAAATTCAAATATCACCGACTTCCTGGTTTGCAAAAGATAAAGAGAAACGACAAGGTAGTATTTAATTTCCCCGCCGGAGACACGGTTGCATTAGAAAGACAAAGTGAAACTTATTACGATATTACCCGAAATGAAGGTTGGGAATCGGTACAAGCCAATTACCATGTCACTAGCAGACCTGTTGACAAAAGAGAAAACTATGTAAAAAGGTGCGTTGCCATTCCCGGAGATGTCCTTTCCGTGGAACAGGGAGAAGTGTATATCGACGGAAAACCGGGTTATAAACCTAAAAAAAGGCAATTTTTCTATTCTGCCATCCTTAATTCACCTTTTTCCTATCAAGTATTGAACAGCATTGATATAAAAGGAAAGAACTTTCCAAACAACAAGGATGCGTATGACGCCAACACAGGAGCATATTTTTATTTTATGTCACCTTGGCAAGTAGCTAAACTAAAATCTTTTCAAAATGTCAATAAGGTGGGTCGCTATTATAATGTAAACAGCCATGATGGCGATGAGCGGGTTTATCCAAATCAACCATCGTTGGGTTGGAATCAAAATAACTTTGGTCCATTAAAAATTCCGAATGCGGGATATACCGTTAAATTAGATAGCACCACTTACTATCTTTATGAAAGATGTATTCGTATTTATGAGGGGAATAAGCTGGAAATGAAAAGCGATGGTTTTTACATAAATGATAAAAAAACAGATACTTATACGTTTAAAATGAATTATTACTTTATGATGGGAGACAATCGCGACAATTCCTTGGATTCGAGATTTTGGGGAATGGTACCTGAAGATCATATCGTAGGAAAGCCATTATTGGTATGGATGTCTTTCGATCCTTATGAAAGAGATTTCCTAAAAAGTATTCGTTGGAAGCGTTTCTTTAAACCCATTCACGGCAATTCCATCGAAAATAAAGATCTATTTTAAAATAGGCTGCATTATTTTCATGCAAGTACTATTTTGGAACGATACTTGCATGAAAAATATTTTATCACAATAAACCAATCAATTATGAAGTGGAAATTTTTACTCGTTTGCATCCTTTTTGGAAGCATTACCGCTCATTCCCAAGAAGTTAAAATCAAAAAAGACATCGTATATGTGGATGGCAGCGAATATATGAAAATGGATGATGAGTTCGGCAATACCATCGTCACCAATGTCAATGGAGATGAGTTGCTTACCATCAAAACATACTCCTTTGAAAAACCTAACCCTGCCAGAAATAACACCAACGATCCCGCCAGATACAATTATCCGGCAACCATAAAAGAAGTTTATTACGTTATTTCATTTCTCGACTTCGAATTAGAATATGAAGTAGATCTTCCATTGAAAAAATTGTTCTTAGCATTTTACAAATACAACCTCCTCAATACTGACAATACCGTCAATCAGGAAAATGCTAAAGATATTGCCGAGAAAATCTCCAAAGACGTCAGCGGCGAAAGACCTTATATGATTATTGGCAATTAGGAAGCAGATTCAAAATTCAAAATTCAAAATTCAAAATTCAAAATTCAAAATTCAAAATTTAAAATTTAAAATCAATACCCAACCCCTCTTCTACTATCCCATTCCGGATGGTTGTCTACTTTTGGCAATTTAGGTACTTGAACAATGATAGGTTTACCGTTCAATGCCTTTAAAAATACAATTAAGTCCTTCTTCTCCTTTTCACTTAATTGAAGGCTATCCGCAGAAAGGGTTTGATTCGGCACCTCCAACCCTAACCCTTGTCCACCACCCTTATTGTAAAACTCAACAACTTCCTCGAGTGTTTTCAAAGCACCGTTATGCATATAAGGGCTCGTTTGGTCAATATTCCTAACCGTAGCCGTTTTAAAGGAACGCATAAAAATATCGGCAGCCTTAAATTTATATCTGCCCGAATCGCCGTCCAAAACGGGATATTTAAAATCATTATTTTTTGTAACACCCAACACTTCCGATTCACTTTCATTATAAAATGGAGGGACATTGCCAAAGAAAGTGGGTGCAAAGTGGCAAGTGCCACATTTCCCTTTTCCCATAAAAATATTAAACCCATTGGCCACTTCAGCCGGAATAACCTTTGTTTTGCCCGTCATATAATCGTCCAATATGCTGTTATTATTTTGCAAGGTACGTACAAAAGCACCGAGCGAACGCAATATGGTAAAACCATTGATAGGGTCTTCCTGATATTCAGGGAAAGCCTTTTTAAACTGCGTTACATATGCACTGCTTTTACTTAATTTCTGTGAAACTTCCTCCAAGCTAGTATGAAACTCCCGCTTATTAAAGAAGACATGCTCCGCCTGATTCTCCAAAGAAGTACCACTCAAATCAAAAAAATTAAACGGCTGTAGACCCGCATTCAGCAATGTAGGCGAATTGCGTTCCTGAAAAATGCCTTCCTGATTGGTGATAGCGGTTGCCATACCATCCTGAAAAGCACGCTCCGGTTGATGACACGAAGCACACGCCATTTTATTATCGCTAGATAAAAGTGGATCGAAAAATAACAAAGCCCCCAATTTCACTACCCCTTCATCGGCTTGGTCCATGCGAAACTCAGAATACATATTCGCATCTATGAAATTGGGATCATAAATGGTCTTTGAGGTATATTCTATCGGTATCTTTCTCGCTATCAACCCCTTTGGATAGGGAATATGCAAAGCTTCTTGTACTTGTAGAAACTGTTTAGTGAGCGGCTGTATGTGCTCTTTAATGAATTTCAATCTATTGAACCCATCAGGTTGTCGCATTTTACTTATTTCTAATATGGCATCACGAACCAGCTCATCAAAAACGAGGATTTCTTTGTTTTTGCCAAACTTGCCCATCACCTGTTGGTAAGTCTGCAAAATTGCCGTTACTTCATTGGCAATATTATTACAAACGGGTACCTCAAAACCTGTCAAATCCAAGGTTTCCAGTTTAATCATATTAAAACGTAGTGCCGTAAAAACATCCTCATTTGAGATGGTAGTATTTTTAAGGTAGGATTTGTACTTTTCTATCTCCCAAAGTAAACGCTTGATCAATAATATCAACTTTTTCTTTTCCGGTTGCTCTTCAAACAACTGCCCTTCAATTGCTTGCAAGCCTTCCGGCTCTAGTACCGCAATACCCCTAAAGCCGGGATTCAAGTACCGCAAATCCGGACCATTGATCGACCTGTATGATTCTTCAAAAGTATACTGCAAGAGATAATCAATATGCTTAAAAGCATTTCGACATTCAATGAATTGCTGTTGTGCGACTGTCCATTGCTCCTCTTCAACAAAAGATATAAGCGAAGATAATCTATCTTTAAAGGTATCTACCTCTTTGATATGTTCCGGTTTTACTGTCTGCTCTGCAATATTCTCCAGAGGTTTGGAAAAATTACAAAAAGTAATACCCCAAATTGACAACAGCAACAAAGGAAGCAATTGCGCAGTCTTCATCGAGAAGAAAATAGTGCCCTTTTTACTCATGAAGTAAAGTTACTTCTAAGAATCATTATAACAAAAAATAATGTTGTCCTTAAACCATTTCCCTTTGAATTAGTCCAACCCACGAAAACAATTTAATTCATTACAATTAAAATATACTTTTATGAAAAAGACAACATTTTTAATGGTGCTAATGGTGGCAACCTTGGTGTTATTCAATTCTTGCAAAAAAGAAGCCATTGCCACAGACACAGAAGAAACATCTGAACAACTGAGGTTAGCTGTTGATGATCAGCAGCTTGTGGATGACGAACTAGACAAAGTAGAACGCGTGGGAGATGACGAGGAAGCCTACTTTGATAGCGGTACTGAACGAATGGATAGTATTCCAGAAGACGGTCCATGTATTACAAAAACATGGTCGGGTGACAGCTTAACGAAAATACTAACAATAGATTACGGCTCTGCCCCATGCCTTTGTTTGGATAGTGTTTATAGGAGCGGAAAAATTATTTTTACTTTTTCAGGAAAAAAATTCCAAATCGGTGCAACCAAAACAGTGCGTTTTATCAACTATACAGTAAACGGTCATGTTTTCAATGGTGAGCGTGTAAGGATATATGTTGGAAATGCCACCTACAGAAGAAAAGTAGAGCAGATGAGTATGACATATCAAGACAGCACCTCGACATGGAAATCAGATGAAACCGTAGTAGTTCTTAGAGGTTTTGAAACGATTGAAAGAGATGACGACATCAGACAAGTAACCGGATCTACTTGGGGTTTAAGAAGAAATGGCGTAGCATTTAGAAGTGAGATTAAAAGACCACTAATAAGAAAAGGATTGGATGCTTGCAGTCGCTACTTCGTAGAAGGTATTGTCGAAACAAAAGAAAATAATCGCAATACGATTTTATTCAACTACGACCCATATAATAATGGTGCTTGTGACAATTTGGCATCCGTTTCTTTCAATGGTCAACCACCTATTATTGTAGAAATTAAATACAGAAGATAAAAATAGTTTTTAGTTTAAGTTAAGTTTGATTAAGCCAGACCCTCTTTCTTAGCCGGAAAGAGGGTTTTTTATTTTAACCTCAGAGGTGGCTTTTCGACCTCAACCCTCGAGGTTGAAACAGCGCACAACGGCTTCCGAAGCCAATCCAACCCTCGAGGTTGTAGCGTCTTCAACATAGCGAGAAATTCATTGATTATAAACAGTATTTTTTGTTTTTTTAACCTCGGAGGTTGGCTTTTCGACCTCAACCCTCGAGGTTGAAACAGCGCACAACGGCTTCCGAAGCCAATCCAACCCTCGAGGTTGTAGCGTCAATTTAACATTAGTGGAAAACTTTATTGATTCGTCGACCCTAAACATGTAATTTTGTGACGAATTATAGTTTTATTGAATGTCAGAGGAATTAAGCCAAAAAAGTCCGAAAAAGAAAAAACCTTCTTACTTATCCGCAACGGTAAGTATATTCTTAATTCTATTTTTGGTAGGACTGATTGGATTGAGTTATTATTTTAGCACCAAAGGATTTAAGGCCATCAAGGAAAGTTTAGAACTGGAAATCATCCTCACACAAGAAATAGAAAAAACACAAATAGAAGACATCAAATATGAATTGTCGCAATATACTGCAATAAAAGACCAGAAATTCATTTCGAAAGAAGAGGCATTGGCAATGTTTTCCAAAGAACTTGGTCAAGACATTCAAGAACTCGCCGGTACAAATCCTTTATATGATTCCTATGTTGTTCACCTAAAATCTAACTACTCTAATTCCGATTCTGTTCCCAAAGTGGTGAAACAATTGAAAGCATTAAATGGCGTCATGGATGTGACCTACTCAAAGAGTGTATTGGATTTCGTAAGTTTGAAAATAAAAAACATGCCTTATCTCATAGGCGGATTCTGCCTATTATTACTCATTATTGCGTTTTCCCTAATCGATAATACCATACGTTTATCTATGTTTTCTCAAAGATTTCTCATAAGAAGCATGCAATTAATAGGTGCTACCAAAGGATTTATTATTAAGCCGTTCATCGGTAGAGCTATTCTTACAGGATTATTAAGTGCATTCCTTGCTATTTTGGCATGGGGTGGCATTCTTTACTTCTTGTATTACAGATTTAACTTTGTTTATTCAAATTCTGATATAATAGTTTTTGGAATTATCGCAGGATGTTTAACTTTGTTCGGAATTTTGGTTTCATTGCTTAGCACATATTTTTCTGTAAGTAAATATCTAAGAATGAAATTAGAAGAACTATACTAAAAAGAATATTATGGCAAAAGTTAGCAATACTACTGCAAACGTAAAAAAAACGGCAACAACGAATCCCAAATCCAGCAATAAAAACTGGGCTTCCTCTCTTTTAGAAAACGATAACAAGGAAATACTTTACGATAAAACCAACTACATCATCATGGGTGTAGGTGTTGCATTTATCATCTTAGGCTTCGTCTTAATGGCAGGTGGCGGTAGTGCCGACCCCAATGTTTTTAATGAAAAAGAGATTTACTCCACCCAAAGAATCACTGTTGCACCTATATTAGTTATTCTAGGATTCATCATAGAAATTGTTGCCATCTTAAAAAAACCGGCAGCTAAGTAACATGAATTTCATCCAAGCTATCATTCTTGCCATTGTGGAAGGATTGACGGAATTTTTACCCGTTTCTTCCACCGGTCACATGATTATTGCCTCCTCTATGATGGGCATCGCACATCTCCCCATCACAAAAATATTCACCGTCGCCATACAGTTCGGTGCCATCTTATCTGTGGTTGTATTATATTGGAAGAAATTCCTCCCACACGATGGCAACTGGAATGAAAAAATACAATTCTACCTGAAGCTTATCGTTGGATTTATTCCGGCCATGGTGCTCGGTTACCTGCTCTCAGATACCATTGACGCTTTACTGGAAAATGTCGTTGTTGTGGCCATCATGTTATTAGTTGGTGGCATACTCTTCATTATCTTGGACAAATGGATCAACAGCAGTGAGGATAAAGAAGAAGTAAATATTACTTATAAGAAAGCATTTTACATAGGTTTATTTCAAACCATCGCTATGGTGCCGGGTGTTTCGCGATCTGCGGCATCTATTATTGGTGGCATTGCCCAAAAACTCAATAAAAAGCAGGCAGCCGAATTTTCCTTTTTCTTAGCAGTTCCAACCATGTTTGCGGCGACTTGCAAAAAAATGCTGGATTTCTATCAGGAAGGACTGGGTTTAGACACACATAATATTCTCTTGTTGGTCGTAGGAAATTTGGTCGCCTTTGTTGTTGCAATTTTAGCCATCAAATCATTTATAAAATTCCTAACAAAGAATGGCTTTTTTATCTTTGGTATCTACCGCATTGTTATCGGCACCATTATTCTTGTATTGCATCTTTTAGGCATACAATTAACCATCCTCTAAATACTGATCGTTTTGGAACTTGAAAGGGACGCCTTATACTGTATAAACAAACCTTTAGATAAGACTTCCTTCTATGTCGTACTACAACTCAGGAATACGCTTTCCAAGTATTTCAAAGAGAAGAAATTAAAAGTCGGCCATGCTGGCACTTTAGACCCTAAAGCCACCGGATTACTCATCATTTGTACCGGAAAAAAAACAAAAGAAATAGACCAGTTCATGGGGTTGCCAAAAGAATATACCGCAGAAATATGTATCGGTGCTACGAGAGTAGGATATGACATGGAGGGCGAAATAGTAGAGGAATTTGATATTTCAAATATTACAGCACAACAAATTACAGCCGCGGCAGCACAACTTACGGGAACAATTTTACAAACACCTCCACCCCACTCTGCCGTAATGATAGATGGGAAGCGTGCCTACGAATTGGCACGTGCCGGCAAAGAAGTAGAGATAGCACCCAGAGAAGTGACCATACAATATTTTGATATTACCTATATCAATCTCCCATATATTGGTTGTAGAATTGGATGTAGTAAAGGCACTTATATCAGAAGCTTAGCCCATGATTTCGGAAAAATATTGAATAATGGCGCACACCTGACGGGTTTGCAAAGAACCAAAATCGGGGATTATAAGCTAGAGGAAGCATGGAATCTGGAAGAATTCATTACCTTTGTCCGCTCAAAAATGGTCTGATATGCAGGTAATCCATGACATAAATGATATTCCGAAATTTCAGGATACTGTGCTCACTATTGGCACTTATGATGGTGTCCATTTTGGTCACCAACAGATACTCCGACGTGTCATTGAAACCGCTAAAACGCTGGGCAGCAAAAGCATATTAATGACCTTTCATCCTCACCCCAGACTTGTCCTTCAACCTAACCACCCTGTTAAGCTTATTACGACTTTTGAGGAAAAAATGGAAATTCTGGCAGATTACGATCTGGATTATGTTGTTGCCATTCCGTTCTCAACTGAGTTTGCCGCTATGGATGCAGATGCTTATATTAAGGACATCATCGTTAACTTGTTTCATCCCAAAAAAATCATCATCGGCTATGACCATAAGTTCGGCAAGAATAGATTAGGAGATTTAAACCTATTGGAGCGCTTTAGTGCAACATATGGCTATGAAGTCGAAGAGATTTCTAAGCAAACCATTGATGAAATTGCCGTTAGTTCGACAAAAGTGAGGGCAGCTCTTTTAGAGGGCGACATTCAATCTGCAAACTTTTGGTTGGCGCATCCATTTACGTTGAGTGGAAAAGTTGTTGACGGTGATAAAATTGGCAGAACATTGGGTTTTCCTACTGCCAATATTTCCATAGAAAATCCCAATAAGCTGATACCGCCTTCTGGTGTTTATGCCGTAAAAGTTATGTTGGATGGGCAATCTTATAATGGTGCCTTAAGCATCGGCAATCGCCCCACTTTCAACCTTGGTAACCAATTGGTTATAGAGGTATTTATCATCGACTTTTCTGCAGATATTTATGGAAAACAAATCAAAATAACCTTCCTGGAAAAAGTCAGGGGGCAGCGGCGTTTCGAGAACCAGGACGAATTAATTGCCCAAATGGAAAAAGATGTACAGACGTGTAAAAGAATCTGTGAGAATTAACACAGCAGATTCCAATTTTTAGTGTACATTTATATACTAAATTAAACTTTCTTCAAAAACGAAACGAATGCAAAGATTTCTATTTACAGCAATTCTGCCATTGTTTTTTGGTGTCCAAAATCTTTTTTGCCAGATAGACCCACAGGATTCTCCTTATTTAAATGATGGTCCGTACTTTGTTGTGGAAGATTCAGTACCACAGGCTTTCTACGACTTCTTGGTATATAGACCGCATACTATTTCCGGTGGTCCTTTTCCTATTGTAATTTTTCATTCCGGCGCCAACGAATCTGGTAGAGAAGATATTACTTGGAAGAGCTATGAACCCTATATGAAACACCTCGCCTCCTATGGATATGTGGTTTGTGTATTACCTCACGTTCAAGGAACGATACCTACGGGCGACTATGTTGAGCGCACCATGAACTTCATCTTCAACAACGTTAATGAAGGGGGCAACTGGTATTGGCTATATTGTGATACTTCCAAAGTAGCCGTTGGCGGTCATTCTTTCGGCGGTGTTGCTGCAACGCAGGCGGCCGTGGATCAAAACAAGAAAGTGGATGTCTTATTTTATTTCGCTTCTTACCCGTTTACTGCTCCGGTTATTGGTCAGGATGTGACAAAATTTCGGGGAAAACTGCTCAGTATCTCAGGTGCTGAAGATGATGTTACGGACTCAACGGAAGCCCGACAAGGATTTAACAAGTTCACCAAAACTTCTTGTAAGGCGTGGTTCCATATCACGGGGCTTGGACATGCCGGATTTGGCGATTATGAGCATCCCACGCAAGAAATTGGCAGCATCGGTCGGGAAAACGCTACCGCTACCATTAGACACATTCTTGTAAGCTTTTTAGAGGCACAACTAAAGAATAAAACCGCCGACCAACCCAATATCGCAGACTCCACCTTATTTCCGAATACCGTAGGCAATTTCATCAACACTTGTCGTGAAATTCCAACAGGTATACAACAGTATCAAACCGTTGATAATATTATAGAATTGAATGAAGTAATATTCAATAAAAATTTGACTTTCAATATTTTAAAAACAAATACTTCAATCAATTTATACGATTTAAATGGGCGAATTATCTATCAAGAAAAAGCAAATGTATCTACCGCATCCATCCCTACAGAGGCATGGGCAAACGGCATTTATGTTCTTGAAGCTATTAATGGTACGGAAAGACAATGGGTGAAATTGGTGAAACAATAAACGCAGTCACCATAAAGAGTGAAGCAATACCAATACCTCTAATCATCGCATAGCCTTAAAAACAAATTCCTTTAACAAATCATAGTCGTTGATGCTATTATTATTGACGCCTTTTATTTTTCCATCTAAAATACTGAGCCAGTGGATACATTGTTCCACTTTTGGAAGTGGATATTTCCTTGCAGCGGTTTTATACTCTGCAAAAAAGAACGGTGGCACTCCGATCAACTTAGCCATTTCACTATCAGAACTTCCTTTGGAATAATGTAAAATATAGAGCTTGGAGAATAAATTGTACAACATACTGGTGATAACGACGGCGGCGGCGGCTTTAGGATTTTTCTCAAAATACCCCAATATTTTAATCGCCCGTGTGAAATCTCCCGCTGATATGGCTTTTGTAAACTCAAAAATATTGTACTCCTTGCTGATGCCGATATATCTTTCAATGAGTTCAGCGGTAATGGCCTCCCCGGGTTGTAAGTTGATGGCCAACTTATTCATTTCGTTAACAATCCTCGATAAATCATTGCCGAGGTTCTCTACTAAAAACCGTGCATTGTCCGGAGAAATTTTAATCTGGCGTTGTTGGAGATAATCGGTGATCCAATCCGGAAGCTTTTCTTCTTTGATCCGGTCTGATTCAAAATACAGTGTCTTCTTTTCCACCAGTTTGCCGAACCCCGTTCTTTTATCTACTTTCTTATGTTTGTGTGAAATCACTAATACTGTCGATGGAGAAGGATGTTGTAAATAGGCTTCAAAGGCATCCCATTTTTTTATTTCCTGTGCTTCCTTCACCACCACCAATCGCCTATCTGAAAATACGGGATATTGCTTAGCGTCATTGACGACCTGAACAGGATCGCAGTCTTTACCGTAAAAAACAGAACAATTGAAGTCCTTTTGTCCGGCATCCAATAAATGTTCTTCAATATAATCGCTGACTAAATCAATAAAATAATCCTCTTCTCCACATAAAAAGTAAACAGGTGCGTACTTTCCTGCTTTCAAGTCTTTCATTATTGTATCAAAAGTCATAATTTTATTTGCGATGCAAAATATTACTTTTCAGGTTAAGAAAGAAGGCGAACATACATATATTTTTTGTTTGGTTAGAAAGAAATATATCTTGTTAACACCGGAGGAGAAAGTCAGGCAATATACGCTAAAAACTTTAGTAGAGCAGGCGAACTACCCTTTAAATTTCATTTCCGTAGAAAAAACACTGACCGTAAATGGGATGAAAAAGCGTTGGGATATTCTTGTTTTCAACAAATCCCTGCAACCGTGGTTGTTGATAGAGTGTAAAAACAGTTCGCTCTCCCTCAATCAACAGACGCTTCGACAGGTTGGCATTTATAATGTAGCCTTACAAGTACCTTATCTGGCCATTACGAATGGAAACGATTGGCAGATGTTCCAAATAGATTTTGAAGCGGCTGCTTTTAAAGCAATTGATAATTTTCCCGTATGGTAGCTGTTATAACAGGTTGATTTATAAGATAGTTCACTATTGTTCTCGTATCGACACGAGGACAGGGAATTAGATTTAACTTATGGAATATTTTATAATCACTTTTGTGATTATTTTGTGGCATCCTTTGGAACGAGGGTTAAGATTCCATCATCACCCTCTTTTCTAGACTTTAGCTTCAATTGCTTTTCATCTAAAGTAATTATTTCTAAACTATCCGTGATGGTGTTACCACCCCCTAAATCTGTATTTAACACAAGTATTTTCTTATCCTTGGTAAAACTCCACTTTCCATCGCTTTTTTCGCCCAAATTATCGCTAGAAAATGTGCCATCCTGTTTGAAATCCATGGTAGATTTTTTCATATCTACCGTCATCATTTGCTCAAAGTCATGAAGTCTGCGTTCCAATTCGCCTTTTAAACTATCCGGAACCGTCTTAATCCGTTCCTTTTCCATCGCAATCTGCTCATCCATTATCTTGCTTTCCAATTTTTCATACCGCCAAGATTTTGTTAGCAATTTCTCCTTTTTAGTACAACCGGAAAAAACAATAAAACCCGTCAATAAGATAATGATGAATGTGATTTTTCTCATAATAGTTTGATTTTTAAATTAAGCCCCCTTTAAATTGCTTTTTAAAGGTGCTACAAAAATAATAATCCAAACGATATTATTACCTGATTTCTTTGAAATGTTTGAAATCTTGTAAAATGACCATTTTATTACTCAGCTTTAACATTCGGGACAAGCGTCAAAACACCGTCATCTCCATTTGCATTTGATGCTAACTTAAGTTGCGTTTGGTCTATTACAATTATTTCAAGACTATCTACAATATCATTTTTTTCATCAATATTTGTAATCAATAATAATATTCTTTGATCCTCCGATAAGCGCCAGCTTCCATAGCTGTTCTCTCCTAAATTATTGCTTATAAATGTTCTATCATCTCTAAATTCAATAGTTGACTTTTTCATATCAACATTCATCATATTTTCAAAATCCTTTAGACGCAATTCTATTTCCTCTTTTATGCTGTCAGGTAATGTTTTTATTCTTTCATATTCTTGGGCAATTTCCATATCCATAGTTTTACTTTCCAGTTTCTCATATCTCCATTCTCTGATTAATAAAGTTTCCACTTCAGAGAATTGAAATATATTAAAAAAACAACTGAAAAAGATACAAAAAACAATCCCATTAACCATTTTCTTGATTTAATTAATTAATAACTAAAATAAGGATAAATATCCATAAATATTGCCCCTTCATCTTAAAATATGCATAAATAATAAAAAAATTTCTCCAAATAACTAAACTTTTCATCCTTTTACAACCAACAAAAAGTCACGAATCGCTCAAACACTACTTTTTTATTAACATTTCGCACTGATTTCACATCATTCATCGCAAATGTTTAACTTTACGCTCCCTTTTTAAAAAGGTTGTATGCGTTTAAAGAGTTTAGAGATTAAAGGTTTCAAGAGTTTCGCCGATAAAACGATTATCAATTTTGATAACGATATTACCGGTGTGGTTGGACCTAATGGTTGCGGCAAGAGTAATGTGGTGGATTCTATCCGTTGGGTATTGGGTGAGCAAAAATCTAAAACACTGCGTTTGGAAAAGATGGACAATATCATCTTCAATGGTACCAAGGACAAACCCGCCGCCAACTATGCTGAGGTCTCTCTAACTTTAGACAATACTAGGAACCTTCTTCCCACAGAATTTTCCTCTATTACGATTACCCGTATCATCCAACGAGATGGCGATAGTGAATATAAGCTGAATGGTGTTACTTGCAGACTAAAAGATATCAAGGACTTATTCTTAGATACCGGAATCGGCTCTGACTCCTACTCTATTATCGAATTGAAGATGATAGATGAAATCCTTAACGACGTAGAAAAAGCCCGGCGCCGACTTATAGAACAAGCTGCAGGCGTTTCAAAATACAAGTCTCGAAAAAGAGAAACACTACTCAAACTCGAGTCAACAGAAGCCGACTTAAATCGTGTGGAAGACTTATTAGCGGAAATCGAAAAAAACCTTAAATCCCTAGAAAAGCAAGCTGCACAGGCAAGGCGGTATAAAAAACTTAAAGAGGAATATAAAGAACTCAGCGTTCAACTCGCCAAATACGACTTAAAAGAAATTAACGACCAGTACGAAGGTATAAAAAAGGAAATCCGCGAGGAAGATGACAAAAGACTGGCCATCGAAGCCACCATCCAACAATTGGAAGCAGAACTGCAACGGGAGAAAAAGCTCATTCTCGACAAAGAAAAATCGCTCTCTGAGCAACAAAAAATCCTCAATAATATCATAGCCTCCATTCAGGAAAAGGAAGGTGACAAGCGTGTATTGGAACAAAAAGGCAATTTCTTAGCTGAACGGATAAAACAAATCAGCCAACAAATAGAAATGGCTAAATCCCTGATTCATAGTTTGGAAAATGAATTAACCAATGCCAAACACGACAATACGCAGTTGGAGCAAAACATTGTTCAGTTAGATGCTTCCATGGTGCAATTAAAGGAGAAGGTAGAGCAGCAAAGAAGTGCCAATCTTGACTTGCGCAACCATTTGGAAACCAAAAGAAATACCTACTACCTTTCCCGACAACAGCAAAGTGAATTGGAAAAAAATGTCGCTGTAAGAGAAAACAATAGGGACACGCTAAAAAAGAACATTCAAAGAAGCCTATTTGAAAAAGAAGAGAGAATGAAACAAGTGGAGTCACTCCAACAAGAAGTAGACACCATCGACAAAAAAGTAAAAACGCAATCGGAACTAATCGAAAGCTTAAAAGAAAAAGAAGAAATCAACGATCATAACATAAAGGAACACACCGAACGGATTGATCAGATAAGGCAAACATTAACGGCAACACACCGTGAATTGGATGCGAAAAACAACGAGTACAAACTCACAAAAAACATGATTGATAGTCTGGAAGGGTTTCCGGAATCTATTAAATTTCTCAAAAAACAGGCTTCTTGGCTGAAAGATGCCCCACTACTGAGCGATATCCTCTATTCTGAAGAAAAATATCGTGTAGCCATTGAAACGGCATTACAACCTTTCCTAAATCATTATATCGTTGATACTGAACAGCAAGCGATGGAAGCCATCGAATTGTTGAATGGAACCGGCATCGGAAAGGCTAGCTTCTTTGTTTTGGCATATTTTGAGCAACTTCCCGCTATAAAAAATGCTACTATTGATCACGCAATTCCTGCAGCTTCCATTGTGGAAATCGGCGATAAGTATCAACCGCTGATTGCATTCTTGTTAAATAACGTTTACATCGCAGACGAAAAACATATTGCAGACATCTATAATAGTGCCGATAAAAAACAGCTACCCATTATTATATCTGAAAACGGAAAAGTATTGCGCAGTAGCTATCAAATTGCCGGAGGTGCTGTCGGTTTATTTGAAGGCAAGCGACTTGGAAGGCAGAAAAATCTGGAAAAATTAGCCGCAGAAATCGAAAAATTGGAAGAAAAAACGGCACACCTGAAAAAACAAGTCCAAGCCGATCAGGGGCAATTAGAACACCTTAAAGCCAATTCTTATAAAAAAGTAATTGAACGAGAAGTGCAGTCTTTACAATTTCTGGAAAAAGACCTCATCTCCAAAAAATCTAGGATTGAGAATTTCAGGGAATTTGTGGAAAAAGCCTTGCAACAAGACCAGATTCAGGAAAATAGCTTGAAGGTGATAGAAGATGAACTGGCACTATTCAAAACCAATCTTGAAGAGAAACAGCAGAAAATCATCGAGGAAAAGCATGAAATGGACAGTTTAGAAGAAAAGTTCCGGTTTGAAACCGAAACCTTCAATAAATTGTCTTCTGAGTACAATCAATCCAATATCTTACTCCTACAAGAAAAAAACAAACTCCAATCTTTATTACAGGGACAGCAGTTTAGGGAGAGTAAATTGAAAGAAACCAAACAAGGTCTTGATAATAATGAGCGCGAACACAACAGCGCTCAGCAGGAAAGCAAGGATATCGTCGAAAAAATAAAAATTTTGGAAGCTACCCTCCTCCGTGAATTGGAAATTCGCGATGAGCAGAAATCTTCCATGTCTGATGCGGAGAATGAGTTTTTCATGCAAAAAGAAAGAATAGATAAGTTTGAAGAACATATCCGCGAACGCAGCAAATTGGTACACAACAGTGAACTGACGGTACAAAATAAAAAGGAGCAACTGAGCGACCTCAAATTGAAACTCAACATCATGAAAGAGCGCTTTTCTATTGAGTTTAGGGTGGCACTCGACGATATTATCGGACAATTAGAACTTCCGGAAATCTCTAAGCCAGAATTGGAAAGCCACGTTGCCAAAGTCAGGAACCGCATCGACAATTTCGGTGATGTTAACCCAATGGCAGAGG
Organism: Chitinophagales bacterium; assembly: GCA_019694955.1. Taxonomy (GTDB): domain Bacteria; phylum Bacteroidota; class Bacteroidia; order Chitinophagales; family JADIYW01; genus JADIYW01. Next base: position 24,967 of record JAIBAX010000040.1, read on the forward strand.
AAGCCTACAACGAAATGAAGGAACGCTATGATTTCATCACGGAACAAAAAAATGATCTTCTTCAGGCAAAAGGTAGCCTTTTAGAAACCATCGAAGAAATCGAAACCACCGCTCGTGGACAGTTTATGGAAACTTTTGAGAAGGTCCGTGAAAACTTTATCATGGTGTTCAGAAGCATGTTTACCCAAGATGATAATTGTGATCTAATCTTAGAAAAACCGGATAACCCGTTAGAGTCCGACATTGATATCATCGCAAAACCTAAAGGTAAGCGACCACAAAGTATCAACCAACTTTCCGGTGGAGAGAAAACCTTAACGGCACTATCGTTGCTCTTTGGTCTTTATTTGTACAAGCCGGCGCCATTTTGCATTTTGGATGAAGTAGATGCACCCTTGGATGATGCGAATATCCAAAAATTCAACGACTCCATCCGCAAATTCAGCAGCAACAGCCAGTTTATTTTGGTAACACATAATAAAATGACGATGGCTTCCGTTGATACTATTTATGGGGTTACTATGGTACAAAAAGGCATTTCCAGAGTGGTTCCGGTAGACTTTCGAAGTTTAGGATAGATTTCCTCTACGCGCAGTTTACGAATGTTGATTTGGGAATTTGGAGATTTGAGAATTTGAGAATTTGGAGATTTGGAAATTTGGAAATTTGAGGATTTGAGAATTTGGAAATTTGGGAATTTGAGGATTTGGAAATTTGGAAATGGCTTTTACTACTAATCACTTATCACTAATGACTTAAAACTTATTCGTGCAATTTTTTAGAAACTATTAATCAACCCGTTACAAAAAAATCGTTCTCGAATTCATCTTATTTAGAAATCTCCGAAATTCACTTGAAAGCAAGGGATTTTGAGTTCGTCACGCCACATGTTTACTACCTGATTTCTATCATCCAAGATAAACTCAACATAGAATTTTCCCAACACATATTGCTCGAAAAACTCTCGCTTTACGATAGCGTCTTTCCTTTGATCTTTTTCATCCCTCATCACCAATAAGTCATAGGCAATACCGTGTTCTTTCAACCACGATTCTGTTTCTGAACGATAGGTGCCAAACCTTCCAGAAAGCAAGATAATATGATAACCCATTGCCTTGTAGCTTTTTAGAACGTTTGCCACCGGTTTATTGAGGACATCTTTTATACAAGCTTTTGCCATGTAAGGGTCTCTGCCATTAAGCAATGCCAATGTGCCATCCAAATCACAACAAATGGCTTTCGGAAGCTGCTCATCCTGTTGTGCATACAGGTTCTCATCGCTGTAAAACTGGCGAAACATATCCCGGATGACTTTCTCCCCTACCCGGTTTGTTCTTTCGCTGTCACGGGCAATACACTCAGTAATCGATGTTTCCATTTCATGTATCTCTACCTTTACCGTTTGCTCGAAAGTTTTATTGTATTCCAAAACCAATTGCTCGATGCGAAGATGGCTTCTTGGGGAAAGGTTGGTATCATCAACGATGACACTCTTGCCATCTTTCAGTGCTTCCACAATCAGTATATCCCTGATTTTCTTGATAAACTTCTCATTGCCACGGTTGGTAATGCCGTTGTCGAACATCATCCGCAATTCATCTCTATTGATGCGCTTGAAAGTATAGGGGTGTTCTGATAATAAATTTCTGGCAAAGGTAGATTTTCCACTTCCTGGAAGACCTTTCATGATGATTACTTTTCTGTCCACTTTATCCGTATTTAAATTCTTTAATGTTATTACTGTCTAATAATTTTTGCCACAAAGGATGGTCACATGAATCGACATAGTATGTCTTTAATGCTTGCGCATCATATTGTCGATTCAATTCGGCACGCAGAGCCTGCTCTTTTTCTATTAAGTCCTGAACATCTTGCTTAGAACCATGCAAATCCTGAATCCCCTGAATGGTTGGCAACTGATTTTGTAGCAACTGTTCTGCACAATACAGGCTTCGTGCCGCATGGTATAATTTGTGCGTACCTTCCTTTATCTGCTTTAAGTCACGCTTGCCAAAGCCCAAATATGCCTTAATGACTTTATAGGTGCGACAAATCTCTAAGCTATTTTGCCAATCGCCGCTAAAGAGGACAATATCCGCATTGATAGTGGCATCTCCACTGAATAGGTTCTTCCAAAACTGCAACTCAGAGCAATATATCCAATCTATCGATGGCGAAGATTCTTTGTATTGAAACTGATGGCCGTTCGGCAATCCGGACGCCTTCTCTACTTCAGAAGTGCGATATATGCAAAGATAATCTATATCGGAATCAGGGCGTGCCAAGCCATACAAATGGCTTCCCATCCTATACTTTTTAATGACAAGCCCTTGCAGAAACACGTGTTCTTCCTGTTGTATGATAATATTCATGCTATGTCTTCTTTAAATGGTTTTTGAAATATCGGTCTAATTCTTTTCCAAATATCTTTATCATAAGGTTTCTTATCAAGCATTAAAAATAATACGGAAGGATAAGCGCAGGTTTGAAAGTATAATGCGGCTTCTTTTCTCGTTTCAAACGATTTATAATCCTCTAAACATTGCTGTTCAATGGCTTCATATTGGCGGAGCAATTCAGCACGTGTATTTTTTACCCATTGATAAAATTCATCGGGCACTTTATGTAGGATGTCTTCAAAACCGTCTCCTCTCATCAAGTATTCCCAAATATCGATAGATGACACTTGTGTAACAATTCTATGCACACGCATGTACTCGTCGAATTTTATTTTATAACGCAAACCGCCTTTGAATTTTACGACATACCCTTCTCGGTTATATTGATTTTCTATTTTCAATGTTCTAATATCTGTAATGCCGTTATAATGTTTTACTAAAGGGAAACCGATATCTTCTAATACTTCATCATTTCCGGATGCTGTATCGATAATGGCTAACAAGACCAATTCCTCCCTCTTTCCATAGTCAACGACAATCCTATTTTCCGGATAGATAATCTCGAAGACATATGTCTTGTCTTTTTTTAAATGAGGAAATGCATGTTGATACTTATCATACAACATCTCTGTTGCTTTGATGGCTTGTTCGCTCAAAAAAGAGCCTCTGGAAGCTATGAAAGGTTGGTCGTTTAACCAATATAGTATTCCCATTGAACCGTCCATTTTCTCATATACTTCAAAAGATTCATTCGGAATATCTGTATATCCGTGGTCGCCGAAGTTGAAGAATTTTTGAAACGGTCTGGCAATGATTTCATCTTCTTTATTCAAAATCAAGCCTCTACACATCATGGTGACTTCATTCCAAACCCAGTCATACTGAGCCATGTCTGTATAATTATAGATAAACAAATCCGCATCAGGATGTTTTTGCACCTTCACGTATTTTTTTTCTATCATTTCATTCAATAAGCTATGGTTTATTACACACATCTCAATCTCTTTTAAAGATAATTTGGTTGTTAAATTCTCCAAGGACCACTCTTCCGTAAACCGTTTTTGTCCATCCGTTTTCATAACCGTGATTATTGGCAATTAAAAATCCTTTATTTTTATCTGTTTTCACAATTTTATGGGCATCAATATATCTCCCTTTGACCTTACAAAATACGATATCTCCGATTTGATAATCCGTTGCCCGTTCAAAGGTAAGCAAACTACCACTTTTTAATATCGGCAGCATGGATTGCCCAAATGCCTTCATCTTTCCGGTTTTTTCTGTTTCTAAGGCCAATTTAAGCCTTTCAAATTTGTTCATTTTTAGTTTTTTTATGTTGTTTTTACTATACATTAAAGTATAGTGTTAGTAAATTATGGTAACCTGAGCGGGATTCGAACCCACATTCCCATTCGGGCAGTATGGCTGTAAATACGCTTCCCTACACTCGGTCAAAAGTTTTGGTGCACTGTAAACTCTACCCATCATAGACGGGGATATCCATACACACTACGGTTAGTAATTTTTCCGCTACTTTTCCTTTTAAGTTACCAGGTCAAATAAAGCACACTAGAAGAACTGTACTTTTTCAATTAAATAATCAGGGCGACAAGCGAAAAAAGACCATTCCGGGAGATCGAAATCAAAACCGGTTAATCGTGTAATCGAAGTAACTCTTTTCTACGGCACCTGACAGGGATTGTTTTGATAATGAAGCAATAATATTCGAATTGAGCAACGGGGCTGTCTTGCCGGAGTCGAACCGGATAACCTTGCCAACTGGCTACGTTATTCCTCCCCAAAGTGACGAAGTAACTCTTTTCTACGGCATTCATTAAGGTATGCGCATGCAGGCGAAATGCAAAAAGAGACCAATCAGGAATTGAACCTGTAGAAGCAAACCAAATGCGAAGTAACCCTTTTTTACGGCACTATACGCGCAATTTATCAAAATTATACAAGGTAAAAGGCGAAAAGAGACTGTATCTTGTTCTACCAACTGAACTACATTTCCCATTTTTATTTTCTTCGGGGAAATGACGGGACTCGAACCCGCGACCCAGGCATTAAGAGTGCGAAGTAACTCTTTTCTACGACACTTGTACTTTAGTCAAAGAACTTTTTTGGTGGTGTGATGGCCTCAGATGACCATCACACCCTCATTTTTAATTGTTTACAATTCAATACTTTCTATCTGCGCTATTGCTGCACCCACGTTATCCATTGCTGCCAAGACATCAAATACTTTATCTGACCATCCGGCTATCAAATAGACATCATCTCTTTGAATATTAATCGGTTGTTGTCCATAACCTGCTAAGTCAAAGATGTACAACTTTGCCCTAGGCGCCATTCTTTTATACTTCACCCATTCGGAATGTAAAGTATTTTGTCCACCTTGACTGTTCCACATTTGCGTATCGGTAAATAACATCACTTTATCTACATACACTTTACGTTGGATTAAGTCTTCAATCACCAGATGGCCATTGGTAGAATATCCTACCTCTCCTTCCCTTTTGTAGAATGCATCAACATTCTGCAAGACTGATTTTCCCGGCATATTGATTATTTTCCATCTGTCTCCAAACATTCCAGTAATCACATTTTTACATTGAGACTGCAGTAGCATCGCCAGTATTAAACCAATATCATAGAACATGATTTTGCTTTTAGGAGAAACACTTTGTTGCATAGAACCTGAAACATCACAGGCCAATAAAACGGAAGCACCCATGTCAAATCCTCTAATATTGCTTGCACTGACTTGTACGGCGTCTTCTAGTGCATTCAAGATAGCACTGGTATATTTTGATGACAAACCTTTTAGCTCTCGGTATGCGGATAAGAATCTGAATGGCAACTGCTTAGCATTCAACACCGCTTTTTTATCGGAAAGATTGTCGCATACCATTTGAATATATTCAGCCGAAACACCTGCTTCGATGATATTTCTTAAGTTGCGTAGCAACGCCATATACCCCAATTTTCCGCTGGCAATCAGTTCCTCCCATTTTTGTGCAAATGCAGCTTTTTTAGCTTTCTCGTTGGCAAAGTATTGCGTTCCTAGCGCAGACAACTCCGTTTCCCAAGTGTATGGCGTAGCCAATGTATCCGTAGCGATCTTATTGAAAATCAATTGTTGCGCTTCATCTTTTGGTTTTGGGTGTACCAAAAACAAGGCATCTTTTAATTTTACAGCAGCTTGCGCATTGTACTTAGCAAACTGATACTCATCAAACCTGTTGAATGATTTTGCCAATCCTTTTTGTACTTGCTTAGAGAGCTTGTTTAATTTCTTCGTTTCTGTACGTTGGTTAGCCAATTGGTAATACGCCAATAATTCCGTTATCTCATCGGCACGTTGTACCACCTGATCAATCATTTTACTCACTGTATTATCACCACTTATACTTTTGGCCAGTTCTACTGATAATACCAAAGGAATAGAACGCATATACATCTGTTTTCTGGTATATATGGCTAGTCTGGCAACAAATTCCGGATGACATTTTTGTATTAATGCTTGTATTCTCGCCAATCTATCGTCTTCCTTTTCATAGAATGAAGCTTGAAGTCCGGAAGTAACCACCGCTGAATACAATTCATATTCCGGAGTCATTTTATACGCCAAAGCACCTTCATAGTTTTTGGTAACGTTTTGTTGTTTTGTTAAAAAGTTGAATTTCATCGCTATTTATTTTAGTTTGTTATTCGTTGTTTTTGATGTGACAAATTTACAATCACTACTACGCAATATATTTGCGTAGTTATATTTATTTTCAAATAACCGACAAAATTTATTATAAAATATTGATTGTCATAATTATATGATTAAAAATATTTTTATTTCAAGCACAAGTGATTATATTTGCGCAGATAGATTGCGTAATTAAATTAAAAAATACTAAATGCCAGTCAACAAACTCGCTTTATTGCGGTATAGAATTATCGATAAATGTCTACAAAACAGGTTTCGCAAGTGGACATTAGAAAACCTTATTAACGAGGTTTCAGACGCTTTGTATGAGTATGAAGGCATAAAATCAGGCGTTAGCAAACGCACCATCCAGTCGGATATACAAACCATGCGCAGTGATAAATTGGGTTATAATGCGCCCATCATCGTTAAAGACAAAAAATTTTATGCTTATGAGGATAAAGAATATAGCATCACCAACGCCAATATCAGCAAACAGGATATAGAAAAATTGACAGAAATCATTAAACTCCTCAATCAATTCAAAGGGTTCAATTATTTTGAAGACCTGAGTGAGATGGTGGGCAAGCTGGAAGATAAAATCATCAAGCAGCGCAATTCTCATGAGATTTATATCGACTTTGAGAAAAACGAGTTGGTAAAAGGTTTGACGTGGATAGACCCGCTGCTGGATGCATTAAAAGGCAAACAACCACTGGAAATATCCTATCAATCCTTTAAGGCAAAGCAGCCTTCGAGGCAGTATATCATTCCCTATCTTTTAAAGGAGTACCGCAACAGGTGGTTTCTACTTTGCAGAAACAACAAAAGAAAGGAAATCATGTTGTTGGCACTCGACAGGATGGTGGAGATAAGAAATACAGATTATATCGACTATATAGAGCCGGAATTTGATGTGGTAAGTTTCTTTGATGATGTGATAGGTGTTACAAAGTCTTTACATCAACCCACCACAAAAGTAGTTTTGTCGTTTGATAAAAACAATGCGCCTTATGTGCTTACGAAACCGATCCATTCCTCCCAGCAAGTATTGAAACAATCTGACGAAGCACTCATTATCAGTATAAATGTGGTGATAAATTTTGAATTGGAAAGGGAAATCTTAGGATATGGCGAGTCGGTTAAAGTTTTATCACCAAGGGCACTCAAATCTAGAATTATTAATAAGTTTAAAATGGCTTTAGAGCAGTATCAATACAATTAATTCAACTATTAGATGTTTGCCATTCTACTATTTTATTCCTTCATTAAACCTTTTATAAGTAGTTGAGTCTAACAAAGTATAATTAAAAAAATATGAATAAGAGTAGCAATCTATTTTTCCTTACTGGTGCTTTCTTAACCACCATCTTAATAATTCAATCTTGTAAACAAGAAGATGCGGGTTTAGATCCCACACCAACGGTTTCAGCAGTGGAAACTACCTTTAAAGGCTCTATAAATTTAAGCACTTTAGAAAACTATGCAGTTCAATCTATTCCTGCATATATAACTAAAGATAATACTGGCAGCAATGTCATTACCAACGAGGGTGCAACTTTAGGAAGAGTGCTTTTTTACGACAAAAATTTATCTATTAACAATACCATCTCTTGTGCCAGCTGTCATAAACAAACATTTGCATTCGGTGATACTTCAATAGCGAGTATAGGTGTCAATGGTTTAACAGGTAGGCATAGCATGCGACTGGTGAATGCCAGATTCAGTTCGGAAGTAAAATTCTTCTGGGATGAAAGAGCCGCAAATTTGGAAGATCAAACCACAAGACCGATTCAAGACCACAATGAAATGGGTTTTAGTGGTCAAGATGGAGATCCAAGCATTGTTGACTTGATTGACAAATTGAGCAAAATTGACTATTACAAGGAATTATTTAAATTTGTTTATGGAACCGAAGAAATTACGGAAGCAAAAATGCAGTATGCCCTTGCACAGTTTATTAGAAGTATTCAATCCTTTGATTCAAAATATGATATAGGCAGAAGTTTGGTTGCCAATGACTTAGTTAATTTCCCCAATTTTACCAATCAGGAAAACAACGGAAAAAACCTATTTCTCACTTCAGCCATTTTTGATGCAAACAGCATCCGTATTGGTGGCGGCTTAGGCTGCAATAATTGTCATAGAGCGCCCGAATTTGATATCGACCCTAATAGCAAAAGTAATGGTATTGGTGGTAGCCTTGCTGGAGGATCTGATTTCACCAACACAAAAGCACCCTCTTTGAGAAATTTAACCAATTCACTTGGCATCGAAAATGGTCCTATGATGCATACTGCCATTATCAAAGACTTGCAAACGGTCGTAGGACATTATGGCAACCTAACCAATGCCGCCAACAATAATCCAAATCTTGACGACAGGCTAAAACCCAATGGTTTTGTAGGGCAGCAACTCCAACTCAACGCTCAAGAAGTAAATGCTGTAATTGCCTTTCTTAAAACGCTCTCTGGGACGGATGTATATATAAACAAGAAATGGAGCAATCCCTTTCCATAAATCAGATTATAAAACTTGGAACTCCACTCCTAACTTCGTAATTTTGTGTCTCTGCCAGAAGTCTTACCTAAACAATGAAGAAAGGACTTTCAAAACTTTTTAAAATATTAGTCGCACTATACATCTTATTGTGTGGATTTCTATATTTTTTCCAGGAGAAGATAATTTTCTTTCCACTACATTTGGACAAAGATTACAAGTTTAATTTTGAACAAAAGTTTAAAGAGCAGAATATAAAAACTACGGACGGAAAATTATTAAATGGGCTTTTATTTGAAGCGGATAACGCTAATGGACTTATTTTTTATCTGCATGGCAATGCAGGAAACTTAAGCTCTTGGGGAGAAGTTGCGAAAACATACACAGACTTAAACTACGATGTTTTTATAATTGATTACAGGGGTTACGGAAAAAGTGAAGGTAAAATAAGTGGACAAGACCAATTATTTGAAGATAATCAAACGGCTTACAATGAATTAAAAAAAAGGTATAACGAAGGCAGTATTATTATTTTAGGATATTCTATTGGAACAGGTCTTGCATCACAACTAGCTTCGACCAACCATCCAAAACTACTAATTTTACAAGCACCTTATTATAACTTGACAGACTTAATGAAACAACAATTTCCATTTATTCCAACATTTATTTTAAAGTATAAATTTGCGACAAATGAATATTTAAAAAACTGTGAAATGCCCGTTGTTATTTTTCATGGAAAAGCTGATGAAGTTATCTATCATGGCTCCTCACTAAAACTAAAAGAAGCATTTAAGAAGCAAGACACCTTAATTACGCTTAAGGGTCAAGGGCATAATGGAATGACTGACAACGAAGAATATAAGGTAGCATTGACGAAAATACTAACGAAATAAAAAGAAGAAAAAATGTTTACAGTAGAACAAATTAAAGCGGCACACGGCAAAGTAAAATCAGGTGCAGACTTCCCAAAGTACATTCAGGACATTAAAAAACTGGGTGTAACTGCTTATGAAACCTTCGTAACGGACGGCCATACCGATTATTATGGTGCGGAAGATTATAAAATTTCGACAGCAGCCAAATATGACAATTTAACAATTGCTGAAGTTTCAAACATTGTACAGCTTAAGGCTGACATCCAAGCACACCAACAAGGCAAAACGGACTATCCAACTTTCTGTAATGATTGTGCCAAATCCGGTATAGAAAAATGGAAAGTTTGTATAAAAAAAATGACGTGCACTTATTATGATAAAGTCGGCAACGAAACTTTGGTAGAACAAATACCACAGTAATTTGTGATAAGTGGCATCTTTTGTATCCTTACCTGAACGCTCTAAATGATAGAAATTTACAAAAAAATTATTCTACTTTGAAATGATATTATATCCTGCTATAAAGATTTAATGAGATGGAATTACTTGCTATTGAAAACATACAAATAAATCACTCCAAACTACTTGAAATAGACTGCATCATAAAGTCGATTTACAGACTAATTATTTATAGCAGAGATCACTTGGATGACGATCTTTTGGACATCTATTTAAGCGAGGTTAACCAGCTGAAAGAATTGTTGAGTATAAAAAATGCTCAAATGGAAGCCCAAAATGAAGAAGAGGCTAAAGAGTACCTAAAAAATTTAAAAATTTCCCTCGATTTTGTAATTGAAGAAATTGTTGCACACAATAATTTTGAAAAAGAAATCCAATTATTTCAACTTCTCCGCTTAATTTCTCCCGAAACCAATGCTATCCACCCAAACCGTTACAGACAAACGACTGTACAAGTTGGTGCACATATTTGCCCTGAACCTGCAAGGGTTCCACAATTGGTTTCAGAATTATTTTATGCCATACGTTCAATTTCTAACCCTATAATTCGTGCCATTTACTTTCACCATGAGCTAATTAGGATTCATCCCTTTGTTGATGGAAATGGAAGGGTAACAAGAATTGCAAAAAACTGGATGTTGATGTATGATTTGTACCCTCCCATATTCATCAATGACGCTCCACAGAAAAAGGTATACATCCAGACGCTTGGTAATAGCTTTAAAGCGCTTTTAAAACACCCAAATAAATGGAATGACTATACAGCGCTGTTCTTTGAACAAGAACTTGACCGCCTTCTTGTCAATTCGCAATTATTGTATGAAAGCATCAACCTCATCGGGAGGGCTAGAAAAAATAAACAAATACACACTCCATGAAAGCATTCCATATTCAAACCTTTGCCATAACATTGATATTACTTTGCTTTTGTACAAGCACAAGTTCTGCAAAGACTTTTGACCTTGGCAGTTGGAATATCCTGAATATAAAGTATAATTTCAACGAAAAATGGAGTGTTTTTGGAGAGGCACAATTGCGTTCATTAAAGTTTTATAACCACTTCCACTATTACGAATATAAAGTGGGTGCCAACTATAAAGTTCATAAAAATGTTACACTCACTTTAGGTGTTGGTAGTTATCAAACATACAAGGAAGGCGGAAACTTTGTTACACCAAAAAATAATGAAGAATGGAGGCTTTGGCCGCAGGCTATCCTTCATCAATCAATAGGTAAATTAAAAATTGAACAACGTTATCGGGCGGAGTTTAGATTTACAAGCAATGGCTACCGCAACCGTTTTCGATATAGGCTAGGGCTTTCTTATCCATTTGGCAAGGAACGAAATGCATATAAACCGTTTCAAGTTAGCGCTAGTAATGAAATTTTCTTCTCCAACAAAGAACCCTATTTTGAGCGCAACAGGCTACTACTCGCATTTAATTACAAACCTTCAAAAACGACAACCTTACAAGTAGGTTATTTACATCAATTTGATTATAAAATCAATGACGAAACAGGTCGTGATTTTTTTCAAATGGGATGTTTTATTGATTTATTCAGGAAGAAATCACCGGATGTCCCTGTCAATATTGACATTAATGACAATTAAAATTAAACTCCAAACGCAATGATAATATATATAGAACAAATTAGAAACTGTAAACAATGCTACAATGATTGAAAAAATTCAAAAATAAAAAAACAGGTGCGCAATTGTTACCAAATATAATTTGCATCTTTAAATTTTCCAATAAGAGAAACTATAAAAATTCAGCAATATAATTTGTAGAATGATAATTCAATTTCATGTGTAAAATGACTAAAATTGACAAAACATATAAACAATCAATTAACGAAATCAGTTCAATCCGGGATAACGCTGTTAAAGAGGTGAAATGGATATCAATATTTATATATGTAGCAATCATTATGATTGCCTTTATATACTGTGACACTACTACTAAAAACAGTCGGAGTAAAACATTTCAGGCAAAAGATAATTTCAGATACACACATGTGAAAGGTCCATTTTATACCGACAAATTTGGTACTTTATTTGAGAAAAAGCAATATGCAGTAGCTGGAAAGGGGGAAACCTTTGACGCTCAAATCTACTACGATAGCATTGTAATCTTAAAAATCGGTGACTCAATTATAGAAAAACCACTCGCTGGTGTACTCGATATTGCGACGTTTACTGAATTGGAGTGTGATAATGGAACATTGTTTTCAAAAGATAAAAATCATGTTTACTATTCTATTGTAAGTTCGGGTGGAAGTGACCGGGTAATAGTCAATGAAGCAAACCCTAATGCCTTTAAACCTTTATCAGATTATCAGTATGGAATGGATGATAATCACATATTTTACCAGTCTAAGATGATACGTGGCTTGGATATTAAAAAGCATGAAATCCTCTATTCTCTTGATAAAACTGATCCTTTTATCGACTATATTAAAGATGATAAAATTGTTTTCTATAATGGCGATACCGTTTTCGGAGCGGACGCTAAAACCTTTAAATTAGTAGAAGGTCAAAAATGGCTTGCAGAAGATAAAAACTTCAAATATGCATGCTGCGGGCAGCGATTTGAATAAAACTAAGCAATAGCATTATGCTCTGAAACATAAAACCTAAACAAGAAAAATAGCGCTGTCGCATCCAATATATGCCAAATGCCATGTCCTTGCACCAGAGAGGATGGATCGCAAAGTGGTGCGCCAGTTTGGGAAAGATTCCAAATAGTTAATGCACTAAGTATAGATACAATCGCTAATAAGCCATATTTTTTCTCATAATTTCCCTTTCTAATAAATACCAACCACCCCTCCATGCAAGATGCCAACAGCACAAATAATGCAAATATGCCATTGCCGGAGAAATGTACAAATGGTAAAGGAAGATTCAGGAAATGAGCGATTAGGCACAACACCATCGCACTACCAAATGTACCTAAAAACAAAGGTATTCCAAGTGAGAACAGTCGTTTAATGGCATATGCCATCATAAACGATGCAATCAAATACATGGACAGCATATCGAAGAATCCACCTACGGTTGTCATAGTAGCATGCATTGCCATTGAGCCGGGACATAACAACACCATAAATACACAAATAAATGTGCTGTAGAATATGGATCGTGTTATGGGATTTACATTTGCTGCATACTTCCCTTTGAAAATCTGCCATGCAGCAGATAATCCTGCTAACATAAATGCTAGATTACTCCAAGTATTCACGGGTTGTTTAATCAGTCCCTTATGTGTTGCTTCGCAAAAAACATCAGCAGTACCATCAAAGGAACCGAACCATTGTTTCTTCAAGGCAAGAAAAAACAGCAGCATGCTGAAACAAGCTGAAACAATAGTCGTCAGTAAAACACTTTTGCGTTGTCTAGCATTCATCAATACGCCATAAGGTTATGCGAAGTCATACTTGACGATATTTTCCATACAACGTTCAGCAATGGCTGCAATGGTAAGTGCCGGATTACAACCACCGGATTCGCCCGGTATCATGGAACCATCCAAAACGTATAAGTTCCTATATCCGTTCACTCTGCCATACATATCGCTGGCTTTGCCTAAGACAACGCCACCAAGTGGGTGGTAGGTAAAATTATTCGATATGCCTCCGGGGAAGGTTTGTCCATCAATTTCTCCACCATTGGCATCGATGATTCTATTTAAGAAAAATCTCATAGATTCAACAGATTGCTGTGTTGCAGTTGGTGACAGTTTAAAGTCAGCCTTCGTCATAGAAGCATCAAAGTCGAAATAACCTCGGCTTTCGTTTTGTGTAACTGCCAATGCCAATAATCGCTTCAATTCGATACCCATTGGAAAGGGTGCTTGTTCTACTAATACTTTCCCATAAGGATTATCCCGTTGCAAATATCCAGAAATTGGAACGGTGCCTTGATCTGCTCCAACTTCCTCATTTACTTTCCTCATAGCCATGGCATTCCCATTAAAACCTACGTCTTTGCCAACTTCGGCACTCATATCCGGCAGATAGCCTAGGTTTCTTGACTTCACTAATATTTCATTGGTACCGACAACACCTGCATTGACGAATAGATATTTACAGGTATAAGTTACCGTTTTCACCACCTCTCCTTTGGTATTAATTTTTTGGGCTACTACTTCAAATCGGCCATCACTTAAAACCTTAATGACGTCAACTTTGGTAAGCGTTTCTATTTTCAAATTGCCTGTTCCAAGTGCTTGAGCAATATAATTCCTATCAACACTATTTTTGGCGCCATTGTTTACACCATATAGCAAATCAGAACTGGTAATTGCCCTTTTAGCATTCCCTTCTATCTCTGCTTTTATGGTAAAAAAGTTAACGCCGGCATTGAGGTACACTCTTTCCATACCAGCTTTATCACAATGTTCAAAGCCTACTCTGGCGTATTGATAATATTTAGAATTTAGCACTTCTTGTGGTGCTACGGATGTTTTAATGACAGAACGCACCAATGGATACCATTTCTCATGTAGTTCTGCATAAGGAATATCTGGCAATACTCTGTGAAGGATATCTTCCTGTGCTTGCGGCAACATGGCACCATAAACAACAGAGCCGCCACCAAGGCATGTTCCCCTGTACATGCGCATATTCTCGTAGTCAACTCTATCTAAAACACCTACATATTTTCCTGTATTCCATGATAGTTTAGGCCCCAGCGGCAGGATGGTTTCCGTACGCAGCCATGTAGATCTACCATCAGGTTTTAAAGTAGTGCAAAACACATCTTTATTACCGGCAATATCCCATTGCTTACCCATTTCCAGCAACAATGTAGGAATACCTTGTTCCGTTAAACGCAAGGAAGAAACGGCACCCCCAAAGCCGGAGCCTATAACAATAGCTTCAGTCTCCCAACCATTGGCAATTGCGTCTTCTTTTTTACAGCCCGGCAACATAATCGTTGAACTTCCTAGAACAGCGGCAGTACTTAAAGCACTCAAGCCTAAAAAGCGTCTTCTTTCCATTTTTTGCATGATGTCCCTTTTTTTAATTATTCAAAGTGTTTTTCTATCACCAAATATAGGTAATTATTTTTGTAGATGCAAGAAAAAAGATGGATATTTTCAAGGAGAACCTTTAAAACCTTATTTAATACAAAATGAAATGAATGTTTTTTTGTCCATGGTCAACTGACAACAGACCACCGTTGCCTCTCCATTCAATTGCTGAATCCAGACGTGTTGACTCAAATAGATATATTACTGAAAAAAAAAGAGTTTAATAAAGTATTCAAAGTGCAGTCCTCTTAAAAAAAGAAAGGCAAGTTACTTACATCGCGCCGCTACAACCACCGACCTTTGCTGCCTTCCGACCCTGGAGGATTAAGTAGGAGCTGGCCGTATAAGACTTGCCCGACACAAAAGTACAAAAAATTACGTTTCTTCAAAGTGCTTAACAATCATTTCACATTAAAATGGCGAATTATCTTTGCCTCCTATCCAAAAAAAAAGCTTTGTTTTCTTACATTTGGGCAACAAAATAATGGGGATGACACAAAACATGGATTTTAACTTGAATGAAGACCAAATGAAACTCGCCGTCGATGATTTAAAAGCCAAGCTAAAGAAGGTTTACTTGGGTGGCGGAGAAAAAAAAATACAAGCGCAGCACGATCAGGGTAAGCTCTCAGCACGGGAGCGCATCGCCTATTTACTCGATGAAAAGAGCCCTACCCTAGAGATAGGCGCACTAACCGGCGACGGTATGTATAAAGAACATGGAGGTTGTCCGAGTGGCGGAGTGGTTGTAGTCATAGGTTATGTCTCTAAACGATTATGTATGATCGTTGCGAACGATGCTACTGTAAAAGCTGGTGCATGGTTTCCCATTACCGGAAAAAAGAATTTGAGGGCACAGGAAATCGCCATGGAGAACAATCTTCCTATTATTTATTTGGTGGATAGTGCCGGTGTCTATTTGCCGATGCAAGATGAGATATTTCCCGACAAGGAAAATTTCGGTAGAATATTTCGAAACAATGCGATCATGTCATCGCGCGGCATCCCACAGATTGCAGCTATCATGGGTAGTTGTGTTGCAGGTGGCGCTTATTTACCGATTATGTCTGATGAATCTTTAATCGTTGAAGGAACAGGCTCAATATTTCTAGCGGGACCCTATCTGGTTAAAGCGGCCATCGGCGAAAATATTGACAAAGAAACATTGGGTGGGGCAGAAACACAAACTGCTTTGTCGGGCGTTTGCGACTATATGATGAAGGACGATAAATCTTGTTTGGATAAGATCAAGAAACTCATGGATAAAATTGGCCATTTTGAAAAGGCAGGATTTAGTCGTGAAAAACCCGCCCTTCCCGGTCTGCCGGAGAAAGACATTTATGGCATCGTCTCTACGGCAAAGCCTTACAATACAATGGATGTCATTCACCGATTAGTAGATAAATCCGAGTTTGAAGAATATAAAGAAAGTTATGGGCAATCTATTATATGCGGGTATGCACGTATCGACGGTTGGGCAGTAGGTATTGTTGCCAATCAACGCATGGTTAAAAAGAGCAAAAAAGGCGAAATGCAATTCGGCGGTGTCATTTACTCAGACTCTGCTGATAAAGCCGCCCGATTTATCATGCTGTGTAATCAGAAAAAAATTCCTTTGGTATTCTTACAAGATGTAACCGGGTTCATGGTCGGCAGCCGATCAGAGCATGGCGGTATCATTAAAGATGGTGCAAAATTGGTAAATGCGGTTTCCAATAGCACTGTGCCAAAATTCACTATCGTTATGGGCAACTCCTATGGCGCAGGGAATTATGCTATGTGTGGAAAAGCATATGATCCCAGATTGATAGTTGCATGGCCAACAGCAAAAATTGCTGTAATGGGTGGTGAGCAAGCCGCCAAAACACTCATGCAAATTCAGGTTGCCGGCATGGAAGCAAAAGGCGAGGTATTGGATGAAGAGAAAAAACAGGCACTTTTCGACAAAATCAAACAACATTATGACGAAACAACTTCTCCTTATTATGCTGCAGCCAGACTTTGGGTGGATGCTATCATCGACCCGCTAGAAACGCGAAAATGGATTTCTCTTGGTATAGAAGCTGCGGAAAATGCTCCCGTTGCCAAGTTTAATGTCGGTGTCATGCAAACCTGATTTTATATTATTGCAAACAACACAATGTTTATCTTTTCATTTTCGTGGAGACACGAAAATTAGCAGAACTTTTTAGTTAGCAAATACGTTTTCTTTACGTAAAGTTATTTCATAACCAATGTCGCGAAGAATACGCTAAGTCCCGACCAATTCGTCGGGAACAAAGATTTTTTCTGCTCCCTACAATTGGTTGTGACTTACATTAACACTATGTTTCGACGGTCAAAACATTTTTAAAGTAAGTGTTCTACGCTGTCGAATTCAAGATTTTTTATTACATTTTTTTTGAGACACGAAAATAAGGAAGAGGTATGTTTCGAATTTTCAATTACTACACTGTAAATAGCCAAACTTGTTTTACTTTTATCACGAAATATTTTATATGTCATTAAATCTATATTTAATTAAATTATAAAGTTAATTAAAATAATATAAAAATTTGTTTTACAAATACTTATATTTTATTAATTAAATTTAAACTAAATAATAAAAGTTATAAAAAAAATTAAATCTATTAATTATAATTATTATTAAAATAAATAATTTAATTAAACAAAATATTTTAAAACAATATAAATCATTTAATTATAAATAATTATTAAATAAAAAATATAAATAAAAAAATAATACTTTTTGGGCTCATTATATCGTTCATACAAACCGGGCATTGTAGTACACGACCGAAGTTGCAGTATTTAGGTGCCGCTATTCACTTTCCTTTATTTGGGGAGCAACTTCCTG
>JAIBAX010000041.1 GCA_019694955.1 Chitinophagales bacterium
TTATTAGAAACGACCTATAATGGCACTAAAGCCATCGCAATTGGCATAGAAACCCGAACCGTCTTAGAAGCTGGCGATACCGTCATCCTTCGCGGTCATGCCGGAGAAGATGCATTCCGGGTGGGTTTTGGCACCGTAGAAAATCAACTTTTACCTGTAATAGAAAAATAAGACCATGTACAACCTAACACAGCAATATGAACAATACACCACAGAAGACTTTCTTGTGTGGAAGCTTTTATACGAGCAACAAAGCAAGGTATTGCCCGGAAGGGCCTGTTTAGAATTTCTCGAAGGCATGTTTCGGCTAAATTTCAACAAACACGAAATACCAAAGTTTGAAGATGTCAACGCTATTTTGGCAGAAACGACAGGCTGGAAAGTAGAAGTAGTGCCGGGCTTGATTCCGGATCGGGATTTCTTTGAATTGCTCGCAGACAAGAAGTTCCCATCCTCCACATGGTTGCGAAAAATGAGCGAATTGGAATACTTAGAAGAACCAGACATGTTCCACGACACTTTTGCGCATATGCCCCTGCTTACCATACAATTCTTTGTAGATTATCTTCAGGAACTCAGCAAACTGGCATTGAAGCATATTGAAAATCCACTTGCCATAGAACTCATAGGGCGACTGTATTGGTTTACGGTAGAATTTGGACTCATACATAACCATGACGGAATGCGTATCTATGGTGCAGGCATTTTATCTTCTAGTGGAGAATCCGTTTTTTGCCTGAGTAAAGATGCCAACCAAAAACCCTTCCAAGTAAAGGAAATCATCGAATTACACTACTATAAAGACCATTTTCAGGATAGATATTATGTTATACAATCGTATAAACAACTTTTCGATTCTATTCCTGAAATTACTGTGTGGTTGGAAAAGGCACTTGCAAAATATGCGGCTTACCAAGGAGATGTTACACAATTAGACTTACAACTCAATTAATCATTCATGATCACACTCGATATCAATGCCATTGACAACCGACAATTATACGGCTTTCTCACCAGCGCTATTGTTCCAAGACCCATTGCTTTTGTTAGCACAATTGATGCAGCTGGAAAGGTCAATTTAAGTCCCTTTAGCTATTTTACCTGTGTCAGCACACGCCCGCCAATATTGATGATTGCTCCGGTAAGAAAAAGTAGAGATGGCGGACAAAAGGACACTTTTTTCAATATTAAGGAAGTGCAGGAGTGTGTCATTAGTCTTGTAACATATGAAATGGTACAGCAAATGTCGTTGACCAGCGCACCTTTTCCGAAAGGCATAAATGAGTTTGAAAAAGCCGGACTTACAGAAGCAGCATCTACTTATGTTAAACCACCGAGGGTGCAAGAATCTCCAGTTTCGTTTGAGTGTAAAATAACACAAATCATTGAACTGGGCGAAAATGGTGGTGCCGGAAATGTAGTATTATGCGAAATTCTTGCCGTACATGTCAATGAACAAATATTAGATGAAAACGGAAAAATTGACGCCTTTAAAATTGATGCCGTTGCGCGCTTAGGTGGGAGTTTATATTCCAGGTTGATACCGGAAAGCATTTTTGAAATCAAAAAGCCGGAGACAGATATTGGAATCGGCGTAGACGTTTTGCCTAAATGGGTACAAACACATACCGCATTAACGGGAAATGAAAAAGGAAAACTCGGAAGTATTTCTGCACTTCCCGATGTGGCAGAGTTGGAACAATATCCTTCCTTAAAAATCTTACTCGAAAGATCTGAAACCTTATCCGACCGAATGGATATCATGAAAGCTTTGCTTTCTGAGAATAAGGTCAAAGAAGCTTGGTTGGTGGCATTGGCTTCTGAGGGGACACTGTAACACTAGGACAAAACAGGTTTTTGAGAACGCAAACCTGCTAATGCAAATTCGCTTTTACAAGCTTGCCTTTATCCTTTCTGTAATTTCATTAATAGTTCCAAGACCATCAAAAGTAACAACGTTAATTTTAGACTTCATATATTGGATTGCTGGTCGAGTCAAATGTTCAAAAACCTCTATCCGTTTTAAATGAATTTCAGGATTCTTATCATCTATTCGGTTAGATGTTTCAGCTCTTCTTTTAGCTCTTATCAATAATTCAGATTTTGGTACGTCGATATTCATTACTTTTTCAATTTCCATATTCTTTGAATTAACAAGTTCAATCAAATCATCTACTTGTGGTTTCGTTCTTGGATAACCATCTAGAATGATTCCGACTTTTGATTTGTTTTCATCAAGTATTTGACTAAAAAGGTCTTTCATTATAGAATCGGGAACTAAATATCCGTTTTCTTCATACTCAGACATTTTCATTCCAATTTCAGTTCTATTAAGTTTTTCTTGCCTGCATCTATCTCCAGTAGATATATGTACAAATCCCAATAACTCTTTTAATACATCACATTGCGTTCCTTTTCCAGAATAAGGCGGCCCAGTAATTATTAGTATTTTCATCAACGTTATCTTTTTACATCAGGGTACAAAAAATCTGCTTCAATATTTCAGTAAAAATAGTACAAAAAATCTTAATCTCTAAAGCGTAATTTGAATTTACTCCGTCCGTATCTCCACCAACTTAAGTGAATATCCTTGCTCACTATGGAGTATTACGGGGAAATCAGCATTGTCCCAATAACTGATTTTTACTTCTTTGCCGTTCTTAAACCCTGTTGCATTGCAGGTGAACATCTTTTCACTTACACCATTCACTTTACACAAAGTATAAGAATTATCGCCTTTCACAAACTTCACAGGTGTCGCATCGCCGGCACCTGTGAAAATGCTGGCAGCACTTTTAGTATTAAAATCATTAAACAGGCGATTGCTGAGTAGCACTGTTACCGCTTTGTCATAAACCTTGTCTCCACTTAAGAAATTCGTCTGCAATTGTGTAGCATTTTGGAAAGCATCATTCGTTATGGTTATCCTACCTACTTTCTCTCCTGGGTTTTTCAACTTCCAATCCAAAATAACGCCTAAGGAATCGTCTCTTTTTATGCCGACCTCATAGGTGTAAATAGTATTCATATAGTTCATCTCATACACGACTACTTTGGCATTTTTCAAATCTACCTTCACCTCGGTATTTTGGATGTCGTTTTGTACGTTCATAGACGCAGCCAACATCGCCAATCCTACAAACAATGTCAATTTAAACATAGCTATCACATTTTATCCTACAAAGATATATTTGCCCGACAGCCGACATAAACAAAACAAATCAACACATTGTTGAAAACCAATATGATAAACAGGATTATCTAAAGTAAAAGATGATTTATTCTTGCGTAGCAAAATTTTTCTTCGGCCACCAACCGGAGAACCCTATATTCACAAATCCTCTGGCAGTCTTTGGCGACAACCCTGCGCCACCGGAAACATCTAACTGCAAGTTATCTGCCACCTTGAATAAACACCCGGCATGCAAATAATGGTCATTTCGGAGGTTATTGTATTTGAGGTTAGCAAAGTACTCCGCAAAAAGCGTGGTCTTATCTGATACACGGAAGTTTGCATTCAACGCCAGCACTACATATGGATTGATAACCGGATTCGCCTCCGGATCGAGGACGCTCTTATCTTCCAACCACTGCACACCATAGTTGACACGAAGGTTGATCAGCTCAGAAGCATCTATATCCATGGCGACTCTAAAAGCAGGAAGTATTTTGGTGTCTTTAAATTGCTTGCTGCCAAAATTGATACTGGTAGAACCTACAAACGCCAAACCCAATTTAGACGTTTCTGTTTTTTCCTTCATCCGCACTTTTAATCCCAATCTGGGAGAAGCAAAGCCTGCTTGGTGCATCTCTGCCAATCTGTCAATATAACCGGGTGCTCTTAAGGTTACATTCATCTCCATCAACGGCATCATGCCTATTCTAAAAGACGTGACATTATAATTCATCAGCAAATGTTGCTTATCGACAAAGGTGGCCTCCACGCCTGTTTCAACATTAAAAGTCTTCACTGGCTGTAAATTCCCGGATACTGCAAACTGTGGCCTGTCAGTTTGTATGGTCTGGGCTTGTGCAAAGGCTGTCAACCACACCAACGATAGAAAAAAGATATACTTCATAACTTACTTGATTTTAACATAATGGAATTCGCTGTTGAAACACATAAAATGCCCGTATCCATTTTTTACATTTGAAAACAACGCAAATGGTTCATCGATACTGTTTTGCAACTCAAATGCAGATTTGGTGTATAAATAAAAAACTTCACTAATAGCTGCGACCTCAACCCATGTATTGATTTCTTTTGCACGCGCTCCATTGGGTGATCGATCGCTCACAGTAAATGTTTTTGTTTGCCCATTGAATGTTTCATCGGTAAACAATATTCTATAACCCAAATTAATGCCGGAAATGGAAGAACCTATTTCTGAAGCACCGTATCCCTGCCAGTAATAAGTAGTATCTCCCGTAATGGTATCTACTGCGCCCGGCAGCAGGTAATTATAGTGAATCTGCGCAAAATAATAGTTTTTTATATTGGGATCATCTTCAATGGTGTAGCTGTATTGTGATTTAAAGGTCTCCCCTTCAAGGAGTGGATATTTCTTATTGAGAACGTCGCTGACTGCTGCTTTCATCGGCATAATATCCGTTGCTTCTATTGACCCGTAGTCTTGATGATACGCTTTAATGGTATATAACTTTCCTTGCACCAATTTTGTAGTTCCATAATAGTTGCCATAATTAATTGAGTCATCCTTTGGTTTATAGACAAGTCGCTCTTTAAATATGCCCTCTTCATATAGGTCTACTGCCGCATCTTCAGGAAATAGAAGTGGGTTTTCGCTAAAAATAATGTCACTGACAGAAATATTTACCCGAACCTGATTATCCATATAGTGATTACAAATCAATGTAAGCTTTCTGTCAACATTGCCCGGGTGTATTTCCAAAGTTTTTTCACATGACACCAGTAATATATAGCCTATCCATGCATATATTACTAAAATCAGGTATCGCATATTCCTTTTCATTTTAAAAGCTTACGGTATAAGAAAAAGAAGGCAATATAGGGAAAACAGTAAGTTGTTTATATACTATCCTATTCACTCCATTTACTTTTTCTTGCGCCTTATATACCGAGAATGTATTGAAGTTATTGTAGACATTATATATACTGATATTGTACAAATGCGTTACACGTTTAGCTACGCGCTTACAGTTGGCACCAATATCTAGGTGTTGATAGTTTTGAAGCCTGTAATTATATCTGGAAGCATTATCAGTATTATAGGAATTTGGAACATTTTCGAGGTAGTTCTCTCCCCAAGGTTGGTCGTAATAATCATAAAGGTAAATAGTATAATCTGAAGCATATTGTTGTAATGGAATGGTAATTAGGAATCCGTTTCCGAAAGTCCACGAGGTACTTATATCCCATTTATCGTTGATGCGATATTGTACGGCAATGGATACATCGTGCCGTCTATCATACTTGAAAGGAAAATTCTCGCCTTGGTTTAATTCTTGAAAATGTCGGAAACTCCAATTGAGGTTATACTTCGCCCATGCAGTAAGTGCACCTTTTGTTTTTGCCGCATAAAATTCCACGCCATAAGACCACCCTGTGCCATTTCCAATGATTTGTTGTTGCCAGTCTTCATCATACTGAATTTCGTTGACGCCCTTTTTATACTCTACCAAGTGGTTCATTTGTCGATAATAAGCATCTATACTCCATTCATACCCTTTTTTAAAGTTCTGCTGGATGCCGAGGTTTGCCTGCCAATTCATCTCAGGAAGGAAGTTCGCATTTGCAGGTACCCAAAAATCATTGGTGATGCCATCACTTTCACTCACTAACAAATGTAAATTCTGTTGCAGCATTTGAAATGAAGAGCGTATGATGAGGTTTTTCGGCAATTTCAATAAACTACTGACTCTTGGCTGAATGCTCTTGTACCAAACCGAATCAATATGATAGAAGGCAGCTTGAGCCCCAATATCCATCTCCCAAATCTTCCTTGCAACAAAGTGATACGCTAAATAGGGATAAAAATTGTACGTCTTATTGATTGGATTTCCATATCGGCGCTCATCGAAATTCTTTCCGGTTGCCTCAAAAGCACGTTTACCTTCTCCTGTCAAAACATTGGTTTGAGAAAAATTCAACCCCATATCTACATTATGTCGACTATTTATCTGATATACCCAATCTGAGGTTACCGACAGATCCCGAATATGCGATTTGTTTGAAACTATATTTTGGGAATTGTATGTAGACAATTCTTTCTGAAAATCAACCCTGTACTTCCCACGTTCACTATTTAGAAAATACTTGCTAAAAATAAATCTCTGTGTGCTACTCCATTTCTTACCAATAGTAGACGTCAGTGAAACCACACTGGCAAGATTGGACCAATTTATATTATTGGTTTCAGAAATATCTTGATGGTAGGCAGTATCTTCACCATATATTTCGCCAAAGGCATACTTGAAGATATCAGAATTGTAGAAAAAGCTGTAAGAAAGAGCCGTTTTATCAGAGAAGTTGTGCTTTATACCTACATTAACATCACCAAAATAATAAGAAACATAACCACTGCGGGTGTCCTTTTCGAACGATTTCTGTGATAATGGTTTTAAAAACAATCCGGTATAGCACCCTCTAAGGTTTAAATTAAAGGTGGTTTTTGGCTGAAACAATGGCCCCTCCAGATGAAACCTTGAGGTAAGAAAGCCAATGGAATAATCGCCCTTCAATGCTTTATTATTGCCAAAATCAGGCTCAATATCTATGACAGAAGCCAGCCTTCCGCCATATTTCGGCGATATATAGTTTTTATGTAACACCACATTTTCAAGTGCATCTGAATTGAATACCGATAAAAAACCATATAAATGTGACGCATTGTAAACGGGTGCACCATCGAATAGAATCAAGTTCTGATCCGGGCTTCCACCCCTAACAAATATACCCCTAGTGCCGTCGGTGCCACCTTGTACGCCCGGCAATAACTGTAGTGACCTGAGTACATCCTTCTCCCCTAACATCTGCGGCAACAAATCCAATGTTGCCTTGGAAATTGAAATCAAGCCCGTTTCATTACTTCTAGTGGTTTTTTGTATCATTTTATCAGTAACCACTACCTCTTCTAATAAACCGTCGGCTTCCATTTCAATCAATATGCTGTCTAACACATTCATTTGTGCCAAGGGAAGGATATAATTGCTGTATCCAATAAACATAAAGTTAAGAACACTATCTCCCGGTGAGATTGTCCACTGAAAATTACCATCCATATCTGTTTGGATATATTTGGATGAATCCTGATTAATTATTTGTACAAAAGAAAGTACTTCTTTTGTATTGGCATCACATACCTTACCTTTTATAACGGCTTGCCCAAAGCCGGAAGTTGGCATGAGTATACACAGCAGTAGCATAAAAAGGCAGTAGTTTTTCATACTTTTGAAGGCGAAAATTAATCATTTTCTCCATGTTTAAAGGAAAAAACATACATTTGTCGACATTTTTAACATGTTAGGACAATTATTACCGGGTTTAATCATTTTATTCATTTGTCTCTTCATTGGTAGAGCCATCATGATGAAGGCATTTTATTCACTCAATGATCAACAAAAGTTACTATTGATGAACGCCACTAAAGGTCTTGCCAAAACTTACCTAATTCCTACAATCATTGCCCTTGTATTGTTTTTTCTGGCAGGCAAATTCTTCCCACAATACCTTTTTGCGACTTCCATATTGTATTTCATTGCCTTAGGTGGCTTGGTGCTATATTCTAATTATGTTTCCTACCAAAGATTAAAAAGCCAACATTTCCCTGATTCTTTTTATAAGTCTTTTGTAAAAAGTAAAATATACAATATTACCGGTATCGCCCTCTTCATCATTTATTTCATCTTTCAATACATGTTGGCATAGGCTTGACAAGAGCAAATATTTTTGCTATCTTTAAACATGTTCTTCTTACCGCTTTTGCTCATATTTGCTGTATTGGGGTTTGCATTCTATGCATTCTCAAGGAAAAATCCGGAAATAGACGAGAAGAAAACAACTATAACCTATTTATTCAAGAAAAGAAAAAGACTGCAAAGAAGATGGAAGGTGCTAAAATATACACTCGGCAAAAAGACGAAACGATATCAACTTTCAAGCGCCTCTTTTCACAAAAAAATTGCTGTCAACACAAAACCGCTCGACAAATGATATAACTAGTCCTTAACAACAAAAGTCCTCGCTAGCTTATCATGGAGTGATTGTTTGTGTGCATCGAAAGCAGCCATGAGGTATCCAATCAAAAAGATGATTTCAGACAGAATTTTCCCACCTGAACGAATGAATGCTTTGCTAAAAGTAAGTCTCCGTCCATGGTCATCCACAACCTTTATGTGCATAAACTGCTTCCCGAAAGTCCCTTGTTTGGGGCCACTCTCCATCCAAGCATCATAGAAGAGCTTCACCAATTGTGCCGCAGTAATTCCCAGAAAAACATTGTGATCCATTTGTATGCCAATTAGAATTCCAAAAATTGATAGCAATATCGAATCTATCATAAATGCAATAAACCTGACCCAAAAACCCGCAAATTTAGGTTGTATAGCTTCAGATTGATCTAATAATTCATCCATTAATCTCGTCCCTTTTAACTGATTTAAACCACAAAGTAAGAGAAAAAATTCCATCATTATGTATTTTATCTATCTTTACGCCATGAAAAGGTTAGTCTTTTTGCTTTTTTGTTTGCTTCAGCTTAGGGTACATGCGATACAGACGATTGAACTCTCTGAAACGGCTGAGATTTCTGTTGTGACATGTGCTTCAGGACCAATTTCATGGCAAGCTTACGGACATAGCGCCATCAGGGTACAAGATACCGCCAATAAAATTGACCAGTTTTATAACTATGGCACGTTTGACTTTCAAGACCCAGATTTTTTGGTAAAATTTGTTCGTGGCAAACTCTTATACTTCGTATCTGTAAATTCCCCGGCAGAATTCATTTATGAATACCAAATGGAGCAACGAAGTGTCACTTCTCAAATCCTTCAACTTACGCAACAAGAGAAACAAGATGTCTTTAATTTTTTGGTATTTAATTCAATGGAGGAAAACAAGTATTACCTTTATGATTTTATATATGAAAACTGCTGTACCAAACTCCGTGACATCTTTAAAGACAAACTAAAACCAATTGTTATTGAAGGTAAACCGCAACCAACCATCCGGGAAATGTTGGATTATTACAACAAGTACAACGAATGGCAAGATTTTGGCATAGATTTGTTGCTAGGAATGCGCATGGACAAAAAACCGGATAGTGCTTCTTTATACTTTTTGCCTTTTGATTTGGAAAATGCTTTCCAAATGACACCTGATTTAGTAAAACGAGAAACCACTTTATATGAATCGGATGCCTCTACGATAAAAAAAATTAAACCAGGGCCAGGCTTGATTTTCTGGCTGGTATTTTTGCTATTGCTCATCATCTCTATTAGACGAGGGAATGGTTTTGCCTTCGGAAAAACAGGCGTTTTTATTACCTTGTTCATCACCGGAATACTAGGCATATTTCTACTTTTCATGTGGTTGGGTACAGATCATGGATGCACTAAATGGAACCTCAATGTGTTATGGCTATGCCCCTTAAACTTTTTCGCCTCATTTTTTGTCTGGAGAAAAAACATTTCCAAGTGGTTATTTGATTATATTGCTGTTTATAGAATGTTTTTAATACTTATTCTCATCACTTTTGCATGGTTTCCGCAGCAATTTCATGTTGCAACAATACCGCTGATGCTCTCAATAATACTGATTATCTCCACAATACTACCCTTAAAAGCCAATTATAAATTAAATATGTAACGATGCATTTGACAAAGCAGTATGAGAAAATAGAAGCATTGAAAGGAAAAATGCTCCAAAAAGTTGCCGCAAAAAGTAAAAGCGAACAGCATGCAAAACCTAGCGAAGGAAAATGGTCGGAAATGCAGGTGCTCATTCACCTTATTGAAGCAGAAACCGGTGTAATTGCTTATATCAACAAAAAAACGGCTGATACCGGGAAACTTCAAAATGCAACTTTGGGCAATTGGATAAAATCAAGGCTGCTAGTAATCTTACTCAGTTTACCACTAAAATTCAAAGCACCCAAAGTGCTGAAAGAGCCCTCAAATGAAATAAGTTTGGATGCTGCTACAAAACAATGGATCAAAAATTCAGCAGATTTCAAAGAAATCATTGCAAGAATGGACAAACTCGAAGATAAAATTGTATTTAAGCATCCCGTAGCAGGATATTTCAACCTAAGCCAAACGTTTGATTTCATTTACAATCATATGCAACACCATTATGTGCAGTTGAAATAAGTTTACAAGTTTCCTTATCAAACGTGTATATATTCTATTGCACTTTGCGTTAAAATCAAAACAATTATCATCACTAAAATCTTCTAGAAAGACTTTCATAAGCACTCATTCGTAAACGACTCTTCTCGTCAAAAAATCGGAGAAAAATTTGCATTTTGTTGTCTGAATAGTTAACTTTGTAAAGTGGAAATCATAAGACAGGTTATTGCATATAAGAAATATTTTTTGGACTTCTACCATGGACAAACAGACGAAGTACAAAGAAAAATTGAATGGACTTTAAATCTATTGCGTACAATTGACAAAGTTCCCAAAAAATATTTCAGCCATATGTCTGGAACAGACGGACTTTTCGAGGTTCGAGTTGAATTTGGTGGAAACATTTTTAGAATTTTCGCATTTTTCGACAATGGGAATTTGGTTGTTCTTGGAAATGGATTTCAAAAAAAATCTCAAAAAACACCAAAGACTGAGATTGAAAAAGCATTAAAAATAAAAGCAGAATATGAAAGCGAAAGAAAGTAATATCACAACCCTTGACGAAATCCTTGATAATAAATATGGAAAACGAGGTGAAATAAAAAGAGAACAATGGGAACAGGAATTTGAAAGTTTCCAACTTGGCGTTTTACTTGAAGAAGCAAGACTTAAACTTGGTATGACACAAGAAGAACTTGCTGAAAAGTGTGGAACGAATAAATCTTACATTTCACGTATCGAAAATAACGCTAGTGACATTCGCCTTTCAACCTTAATGAAAATTATTCAAAAAGGCTTAGGTGGACATTTAAAACTAACATTACAACTCTGACTAAAAATGAACAAACCTGCAGTAGATAGTTCTATAAAATATTCGAAAAGGCTCAACTTCTGTTTTCGCGTGGACACGAAAACAGGGAATTGAATTTTATTAATGGATTACTTATATGATTTCCTTTTGAACATAAAAATCTAGGAGTGCTTTTTGCCATCTACCTGCATCTTCAAGCATTGGATAATGCCCCAAATGCTCCATTCTCGTTATTGTGGCATGCGGTATTTCCTTGAAAAGTTGTTCACCAATCGCCTTGACGGCAATAGGATCTTCTTGCGCCCATAAAATATGTACCGGAATATCCAATTGGGTGAGGCAAGGTATCCATCGATGCCAGAATTGAACACGCTCATTATTATACCTGCTGATCTTCGGAAATACTTTCCTCCCATTGTTTTCATGGATCAGCTGCCAGTGACATTGTATCTCCAACAAATTAAACTTGTCCTTATCAAACCAAATATCTCGCATGGTCCGCTCAAAGAGTGCTGCTGAATTAAAATGATTGAGTACCGTACCCCAAAATCTGTGCTTCATCAATTTTTGCACTAACTTCAACTTTGCCATTTCTATGTGCATGCTTCCATTACAAAAGGTGGCAGACAATACCTTCGCAGGTTCATAGCCGAATGCTCGTTTTGCAAGTATCTCATTTGCAACAGTAGTGCCATAATCATGCCCGAAAAGATGGTACGCTTTGATACCGAGCTCCCGCAGCAACGCCAACACAAAATCTGCTTGTTCCAACAATGAATAACTGTAATCTTCCGGCTTATCAGAAAAACCGAAGCCAATATAATCGGGAATGATTACCCGAAATTGACCTTTCAGCACATCAAAAGACTTATAGTAATCAAAGGAAGACGATGGATAACCATGACATATTAATAAAACAGGTAATGCTACATTCCCTGAATCTATATAAAACAATTTCCTCCCAAATAAAGAAATAAATTGTCCTTTTTGCCGCCACTCTGATAACATGATGATGAAGATAGCATAAAAAAGGGAAAGGTTGTTATCTTGCTATATTTTAAAAGGGACTAGTAGAAAAGGGACTAACTACTGGGAAGCAAGATTTGCGAAGTAAAACTTCACCTAACAACCTTTCCATGCGCAAAGATATACATAATTTTCGTAAAATGCATTGATTTCATCTATCATATATGATTCATGCATAATTTTTACATATCGGATTAGATTTATTAAACAAACATTGCCATTTACTGTTATTTTTGAAATTAGTACACGATTATTTATCTTTGCAAAAAAAATATTTATGGCAACATCAACAGTAATTGATTTATCATTACCATACAAAGTAAAAGACATTTCTCTGGCAGAATGGGGAAGGAAAGAAATTGAATTAGCAGAAGCTGAAATGCCCGGATTGATGGCGCTGAGAGCCGAATACGGTCAAACCAAACCGTTGGCAGGTGCAAGAATAGCAGGTTGTTTACATATGACCATTCAAACAGCAGTACTTATTGAGACGTTGATTGAATTGGGCGCAGAAGTGCGTTGGTCTTCCTGTAATATTTTCTCTACGCAAGACCATGCCGCCGCCGCTATTGCCGCCGCCGGAATTCCTGTATTTGCTTGGAAGGGTATGAACGCTGAAGAATTCGACTGGTGTATCGAACAAACCTTGTTCTTCGGCAGCGAAGACAGACCTATCAACATGATATTAGATGATGGTGGCGACCTTACCAATATGATTTTCGACAACTATCCAGAATTGATTCAACATATTAAAGGACTATCGGAAGAAACGACCACAGGTGTGCATCGTTTGTATGAGCGCATGGAAAACGGCACTTTATTTATGCCTGCCATTAACGTTAATGACAGCGTGACCAAGTCTAAATTTGATAATAAATATGGTTGTCGTGAGAGTTGTGTAGATGCCATCCGCCGTGCTACAGACGTCATGATTGCCGGAAAAGTTGCTGTTGTAGCAGGCTTTGGCGATGTTGGAAAAGGTTCTGCCGAATCTTTGAGAGGTGCCGGTGCTCGTGTTATCGTAACAGAAATCGACCCTATCTGCGCCTTACAAGCAGCGATGGAAGGTTTCGAAGTGAAGAAAATGACAGACGCCGTGAAAGAAGCAGATATCGTAGTTACAACAACAGGATGTCGTGATATCGTTACCGGAACACATTTTAAATTGCTGAAAGACAAAGCCATTGTATGTAATATCGGCCACTTCGACATCGAAATCGATATGGCATGGTTAAACGACAACTATGGTCATACAAAAGTAGAAATCAAACCACAAGTAGATAAATACACCATTGACGGCAAAGATGTTATCATTTTAGCAGAGGGTCGCTTGGTGAACTTAGGTTGCGCCACTGGACATCCTTCATTTGTGATGTCGAACTCTTTCACCAACCAAACATTGGCGCAACTTGAACTTTGGACAAATACTGATAAGTACGAAAACAAAGTATATGTACTGCCAAAACACTTAGACGAAAAAGTGGCAAGGTTGCACTTAGCAAAAATCGGTGTGGAATTGGATGAACTTACTACAGAACAATCTGATTATTTAGGCATTCCTAAAGAAGGTCCATACAAACCGGAGTACTATAGATATTAATCGATAGAATCGGTATAAAACAAAAAGCCACTCCTTATTGGGGTGGCTTTTTGTTTTGGGAAAGTATAAAGTTTACGAACTTATCGAATAAAATAGCAGCTCTTTACCATTATACATTTTCTTTTCATCGAATGTCATTCCAATATGTTCTAGTATCTTTCTGGATGCGACGTTCTCCTCGCTTACTACTCCGAGTATTCTTTCCAAACCCAGCTCATTAAGACCATGGTCAATTAACTTTTTGGCCATATCCGTTGCGAAGTGCTTTCTTCTGAACTTCTCTACAATACAGTATGCTATCTCAATATCCTTAGTCTTTCCCAAATGTTTTAGCGCAAACCATCCTACAAACGCACCATGCTCCTTTTCTATGGCTGCCCAGATACCTAATCCTGGAAACGCTTGATAGTAAACCTGATTCCTTCGAATATTATGCGTTTGAAAATCAATACTTTGAGATTCCTCGGGCGGTGGAAAGTATTTTATCTTTTCCAAATCGCGATCCAATTCCATGAGAAAGGTAGCATCACTCTCTTCAAGTTCTCTCAAAAATAAATGTTCCGTTTCTACCATTCTTTTGATTATAACTACTTGGCAACTAAGAGTGAAGCCATAGCAATATTTACCGTCAAGGTACTTTTGTTTTCATTTCTATCAGAAATGGTAAAAACCTTTTGATTAGGGGCATTACCATTTACCTCTTCAGAAGACACACTTTCAAGGCAACTTTCCGTCAAAACCTGAACCTGTTCTTCTATTTCAAAATCTTTATTGAGCTTTAGAGAACAATAGCCCTTTTCTATGCCACCGCCACATATCCCATAAAAATGTTCCAAAGATGAATGCTCAAATGAAAACACAAACTGGGTATAATCTTCTGTTGCATACGCTGCCTCTAATGTAAAATTGGAAGTACCTTCGAATAATTTACGCAAATCTTGCCAATAGACGTCGTTTTCATGGGCAATTTTTAAAAACTCATATTCCTGATGCGGCACAATTGTATTCGCAAAATAATAAAAAGTACTCCTTCGTTTACCATTTTGCCAATAAGATTCGGAAGTGTCAGATTGGGAAGAATGAATAAAAAATTTCTCCCGAAATCCCAAAATTTCCTTAAAATGCTCCATGTATTCATCTATAGTTTGATTCGATACATCGAAATTCAAAATAGAATCTGCTTTCGCTTGCTCATCAAAAATATATAAGGTCAAATCACCATCATATATTCCGACTAAAGGTATTTTTTCTTTTATTTTGTCATAATAGTACCACCCTTTAACACTATATACGCCCAAATGATCTGGTGAATATTCAAATTTTTTAAGATATATGGTCACCGGATATTTATTCGAAATACTGCCTTTTAGGATAATTTCATTCGTTTCAACCGCTTCTATGCACCCAATTTCTTGTGAGAACGACTGTCCGCCCCATAAAAGCACCAAAAAAACTAATAGCCACCTGTTAAGCATCAAGCCTCCACCCTCCTCGTTTTTCCACTTAACGCCAATACCACCAAAACAACACCAATCAACACCAATGGAATACTCAGCAATTGCCCGTTTTTTAACCCAAACATTACAATAGGACTATCTTTCCAAATTTCATTCACTATTCTCGCACCAAAACAGCCAATCAGGAACATTCCCAAAAGAAGCCCATCCGGCAAACGAACATTCTTTTTGAGGTAGGTTACCAATAGTATGACAAATAAAATTAAATAAGAGAAGGATTCAAACAATTGAATGGGAATCCTTGGCTCATGCATATTGTCCGGCTCATCCGTATTATGATGAAAAATCACACTAAATGGGCTATTATAATCTACAATACCTACAATTTCATGATTGAAGAAATTGCCGATCCTAATAAATACACCCGCTAAAGCGACAACGATGACAATCCTGTCCACCACCCAAAGGTAGCTGTAGTATGGGTGTTTTCTCTGAAACAGGTACAGTCCCAACAAAATACCTATGGCAGCACCGTGACTAGCCAATCCTCCCTCCCACACTTGTATAATTTCTAAGGGATGTTCTACGAAGTAATAATGAAAATCATAAAATAAACAATGTCCCAACCTTGCACCTATTACGGTACTCAAAAACATGGTCATGAGCAGCGCATCTAAATCCTCTAAATTCTTTTTTTCAAACTTAAATATACGCTCAATGATATAGTATCCTAAGAAAAATGCTATACCAAACATTAGACTATAATACCTAATTGGATAGCCTAATACTTCGGTAATCTCCGGTTTTACCTTCCACTCTATAAATCCCAGTAATAAATCCATCTGTGTAAACTATTGTAATGGCGAAAATGTTAAAAATTGGCATAAAATTAGCATAAATATCAAGGATTAACATTTTGTTTAACATTATTTTATTACCTGAAATATAGAAATGGTTATTTTTGAACCAATAGCACTAAAAAGATGAGACGACTGAGGCCAATATCCACACCAATCGCCACACGAAGGCGATGCAGATAAACCATCTGACAGCATGTACCTATTCCATCGTAATATCTTTAATTTACTCAAATTCAATCGTTAAAATAGTGAAACAACCAAACATCTTTCATTTTATCCTGCTTACCTATCAAAAAAATCAACTGCCGTGAGCAAACAGCATAAAGTACACTTTAACATTCAAGTGGCAAACTTAGCACATGTTACGTATGCAGATGAGATTTGCCACATGATGGAAGATGCCGCCAAGAAACGGGGAACCGGTATCGCCAAGAGAGACCCGAACTATGTGCGGCAAAAAATGTTGGAAGACAAAGCCATTATCGCCATCGAAGAAAATACACAAACGGTTGCCGGATTTTGCTACATCGAAACTTGGGACAATAAAGACTATGTCGCCAATTCAGGTTTAATTGTACATGAAGCATACCGCAAGCATGGTCTGGCCACCAAGATTAAAAAGAAAGTCTTCGAACATACCCGCAAGAAATTTCCTAATGCGAAAATCTTCGGCATCACGACTAGCTTGGCAGTAATGAAAATCAACTCCGACTTAGGCTATAAACCGGTTACTTTCTCTGAACTTACTTCCGACGACACCTTCTGGAAGGGCTGCCAAAGTTGTGTTAATTTCGATGTACTCACCCGTACTGACAGAAAGATGTGCCTCTGCACAGGCATGCTATATGATCCTAAAGAGGATAAAAAGAAAATTTATGAAGATGCCATCAAAAAAGTAAACAAAAGGATACCGCTAAAACTTAGAGAACCCAAGTCTAAACGCATAAAAGTATCATTACCAAAAGAACTTAGAAAAAACAAAAAATCAGATGAGCAAGAACAATAAAGTTGTACTGGCATATAGTGGTGGTTTAGACACCTCCTTTTGTGCAAAATATTTAACCGTTGACAGAGGCTTAGAAGTACATGCCGTAACTATAGATACTGGAGGATTTTCAGCAGAAGAGCTGCTACAGATAGAAATACGTGCCAAAGAATTGGGCGTACAATCCTACAAAGTCATCAATGTCATC
Organism: Chitinophagales bacterium; assembly: GCA_019694955.1. Classification (GTDB taxonomy): domain Bacteria; phylum Bacteroidota; class Bacteroidia; order Chitinophagales; family JADIYW01; genus JADIYW01. Next base: position 17,280 of record JAIBAX010000041.1, read on the forward strand.
AAAGCGTATTATGACAAATGCATCAAATACTTGGTGTTTGGCAATGTTCTAAAAAACAATACTTATCCGCTTTCCGTCAGTGCAGAAAGGGTATTTCAGGCGATGGCAGTTGCAGAATATGCCAAAAGCATCGATGCCGCATATGTAGCACATGGCAGCACCGGTGCCGGAAACGATCAGGTACGCTTTGACATGATTTTCAACATAGTGATTCCTGATACAGAGATTATTACACCCATCCGAGATTTACAACTTTCGCGTGAGGCAGAAATCGACTATCTCAAACAACATGGCTTTGAAATTGACGCTAAAAAAGCGGCATATTCTATTAATAAAGGTATTTGGGGTACTTCAGTTGGCGGGAAAGAAACCCTCACCAGCCATCAGACGCTCCCCGAGTCAGCATACCCAACACAACTTTCGCAAACAACACCGAAAGAAGTTATCCTTAAATTCGAGGGCGGAGAACTCATAGAAGTTGACAATCAACGCTTTGACCACCCAACAGAAGCTATCAAGCAGTTAGAAAAACTAGCCGCACCATACGCCATTGGAAGAGACATACATGTTGGAGACACCATTATCGGCATCAAAGGCAGGGTCGGATTTGAAGCAGCCGCACCACTCATCATCATCAAAGCGCACCATCTTCTGGAAAAACACACCCTCACCAAACAGCAACTATTCTGGAAAGACCAGTTGTCCAATGTTTATGGCAGCTTCTTACATGAAGGACAATATTACGAACCTTTGATGCGTGATATGGAAGCCCTATTTACAAGCACACAGCAATATGTAACCGGAACGGTTATTGTCCAATTAAAACCCTATCATTTTGAACTAATTGGTATTGACTCTCCTTACGACCTAATGCGTTCCAAATTTGGTACTTATGGAGAAATGAACAATGCATGGAATGGCGACGACGTGAAAGGATTCTCCAAAATATTCTCTAATCAAGTCATGATTTGGCATAAAGTGCATGAAGGGTAATTATAAATGTTAAATTTTGAATGATAAATCATTGATTCATTTAAAATTATAAATTTTGAATTTGTTTAAACTAAAAAAATAAATAAAATTTCATAAATAAATGTATTACAAATATTTATTTAAAATTATTTAAATAGAATAATTAATATGAAAAAGAAAGTTTCTATCGTAGGTGCAACAGGTTTTACTGGTGGTGAACTCATCCGTATATTACTACAACATCCCGAGGTTGAGTTGGTTGGACTGGTGAGCCGCTCCACCATTGGAAAGAAAGTCTATGATATACACACAGATTTATTAGGAGAAACGGAGCTTTCCTTTTCAGAACAAGCACATCCTGAAAGTGATATTGTCTTCCTATGCCTTCCACATGGTGAAACACAGCGATATTTAGGACAATATCCCATACAAGCAAAACTAATCATCGATTTAAGCAATGATTTCCGTTTAAAAGAAAATGCGAACGGCTTTATTTACGGTCTACCAGAATTAAATCGTGATAACATAAAAACTGCCACTAAAGTTGCCAATCCGGGTTGCTTTGCTACTGCGATTCAGTTGGCGCTACTCCCACTGGCAAATGCACAACGCCTAACAGAAAACGTACATATTTCGGGCATTACAGGCTCCACAGGTGCCGGCAACAAACTTGAAACGACATTGCACTACACTTGGCGCAACAATAATGTATCGAATTATAAGGCTCTCTCCCATCAGCATCTGGCAGAAATTGGGCAATCTTTGCTGCAATTGCAACACTCCTTTGATAAAAACCTTCATTTTATTCCCTATCGCGGTAGCTTTACGAGAGGTATTATGACCACCTTGCACACTACTTTCGAAGGCAGCCTAGAATTTGTAAAAAACCTGTATGCACAATTCTATGCCAAACACCCATTTGTATTTATTAGCGATAAAAATATAGACGTGAAGCAAGTCGTCAATACAAATAAATGCTTTATTCATCTCGATAAGCAAGGTAATCAACTTGTTATCACGAGTTGTATCGATAATTTGGTAAAAGGTGCAAGTGGACAGGCAGTACAAAACATGAACCTCGCTATGGGTTGGGAAGAAACAACCGGATTAAAACTAAAAGCATCCGCCTATTAATTTTAAATTCAAAATTTTAAATTTTAAATTATTAATTAAGGCATAAATCATTAACTTACATTATAAAACTTCTGATTAAAAATATTAAAAAGGTACATGTTATTATTAATTGAAATACATTTCGACAGGTTTATCCAAAGTTATCCTAAAAAGACACCATTTAAAATTTATCATCCAAAATCTATCATCTAAAACCATGCATCTTTTCGACGTTTATCCGCTTTTCGACTTATCCTTGATAAAGGGCAATGGCGCTTATGTTTATGACGACAAAGGCCATGAGTATTTGGATTTTTATGGCGGACATGCCGTCATCTCTGTTGGACACAACCACCCAAAATACACACAAGCCTTGCAAGAACAATTGGAACAATTGGCATATTACTCCAATTCTGTCCACCTGCCTTTACAAGCGCAATTGGCAACTAAATTGGGTGAAGTCTCCGGATATACCGATTACCAGCTTTTTCTCTGTAATTCGGGTGCCGAAGCAAATGAAAATGCCATTAAGTTAGCCTCCTTTCATACCGGAAAGAAGAAAATAATCGCCTTTCAGGGTGCTTTTCATGGTAGAACGCACGGCGCTGTGGTGGCAACCGATAGCAAAAAAATAAAAGCCCCCATCAATAACGACGAACATGTCATATTTCTGCCGTTCAACGATATCGAAGCGTTGGAAAACACCTTGCGAATGGAAAATGATATTTGTGCCGTTATTATCGAGCCCATCCAAGGTGTTCAGGGCATTTACGAAGCCACTCCGGCATTCTTATCCGCTATCCAAAGGCTTTGCAAGCAACACCACGTGATTTTTATTGCAGATGAAATTCAATGTGGTTATGGGAGAACAGGGAAATTTTTTGCCCACCAATGGGCGAATGTACAGCCTGACATCATCACCATTGCCAAAGGTATGGGCAACGGCTTTCCCGTTGCAGGTGCGCTGATCCATCCAGATATTCATCCCAGCCACGGATTACTGGGTACAACTTTCGGAGGTGCTCCCCTCGCCTGCCGTGCCGCCTTATCGGTATTAGAAATTATCGAAAATGAAAATCTGATTGCCAATGCCCTGCATATGGGCGACTACCTAAAGCAGCGTTTTACAACCATAGAAGGCATTCGGGAAATCAGGGGAAAAGGATTGATGTTAGGTATAGAATTCAACGTGCCCATCAAAGAAATGCGTCATAATTTGGTAAAAGTGCATAAAATTTTTACTGGAAATGCCAACCAATCGCATACATTGCGCCTTTTGCCACCATTAAACATTACCAAGAATCATGTAGACACATTAATGGATAAAATCATATCTTCACTGTAAACCACCATTTCTTATAAAATTAAGATTCTCTTAACAATGATTTGAGTAACAATGCGTTATCTTTGATTAAAATTAAAACATACATTATGAAGAAATTATTTATTGCAGTAGTATCATTTGGCATCCTCGCTGTTGCCTGTAAGAAAGATGACGAGACGTTGAATTTTGACGATTCAAAATTCAAAATCACTACTAAAGTAGCTGGCGATCCAGACTATACAGACACCTTTGAATTAAGAAGCAATGATTCTATTTATTTAAAAGGTTTGGTAGGCATTGGCAAATGGAGTTATGATGGTGATTCTCTAAAAATGAATCTTCTTTTAGAGGCGTTGGATTTAAAGCTTGTATCTGCACCTACTTCTGAAACATCTATTTCAGGTAATATAACGCTTCTTTCTAATAACGTTGGAACATTTACCGGAACAAAAGTGAACTAATACATAGTTTAACAATACTATAAAAGCGTACCGATGATTATTTGGTGCGCTTTTTTTATTTTCGTAGATACAAATTAGGTATGAAGAATTTTCTTTCTGTTCATGACGTAAAAGATGTGGAGGCTTTGGCAAAAGAAGCCCTTAAAATCAAGCAACATCCCTTTAAGCATAAAAAACTGGGTAAAAACAAAACCATGGTACTGGTATTCCTTAACTCCAGCCTTCGCACAAGATTGAGCACACAAAAGGCGGCACAAAATTTAGGAATGCAAACCATCGTCCTCAACCTCGGACAGGATAGTTGGAACATGGAATACGAAGATGGTGCCATCATGAAGGGCACTACTGCTGAACATATTAAAGAAGGTGCGGCCGTCATCAGTGAGTATGCAGACATCATTGGTTTGAGGTGTTTTCCGTCACTTACTGATAGAGACCGCGATTATGGCGAATTTGTATTACAGCAGTTTCTAAAAAATATCAAAGTCCCGCTTGTCAACATGGAATCCGCAACGGTGCATCCCCTGCAATCCCTAACCGACTTGATAACCATCCGTGAATTTTCGAAGAAAAAACGCCCGAAAGTTGTATTGACATGGGCACCGCATGTAAAGGCTTTGCCGCAATGTGTACCCAATTCTTTCGCAGAATGGATGAACCGGGCAGATGTAGATTTTGTTATTGCAAATCCGGAAGGATATGATTTAGCACCTTCCTTTCGTGGAAATGCAAAAATCTTACACGCACCAAAAGAAGCTTACAAAGGCGCAGATTTCATTTATGCCAAAAACTGGAGCAGCTACGAAGATTATGGAAAAATCTTATGCGAAGATGAGACTTGGATGGTAAATACTGAAAAGATGTCACTCACCAATAATGCTAAATTCATGCATTGTCTTCCAGTTAGGAGAAATCTAGTAGTAGAGGATGCCGTCATCGACTCAAAAAATTCTATTGTCATACAACAAGCCGGCAACAGAGAATGGGCGGCACAATCCGTCATTAAAAAGCTATTATCTTGAAAATAATCGAGTATATATTGTATTTACTGGGTGCCATTATTGGCATTGCGCTCATGATACACCACATCATTTCTTCTCAAAAAATACGCCGCATTTCAAAAAATGCTTACTTCGCAGACGGTATCATACAACGTATTGTGATACATCAGTTTGAAAATTTCAGCACAAAACAAGCAGAAATTAATGTGGTATTTAATGATAATACGATGCTATTAAACGAACAATTACCTGACAATTATGAACATTTACAGGAAGGCGATACGGTACCAATCATATTCAATTCTACAGATTACAGCGAATATATTATTGGAACATCCATAGAAGAAATCAAACACAGGAGCAATCGGCTAATGAAAGCAAAAATTCTTGCCATTGTCGCTTATTTTGTGCTTGCTAAGATTATTTGCTTCATAAATGCCTATTTTTATAATAAAGTTTAGCCATTATCGTTCATATAATTATTAACATTCACACGCAGACAAATTAAAAAATTAATTATATATTTGCACGTCATTTTTTTAATCATTTAAATTTAAACTATGAAGAAAATTAGTAAAGTACTATTTGCAGGTTTGATTTTGCTAGCGAGTTGTAGCAAAAAAGACCTAACGAACAATGAAACTGAAAATCCAATTGCTGGTCACAGACAATGTGCTACTATGGAAGTACACAACCGTATGATGGCGGAAGATGCAAACTATGCGAAAAAACACCAAGAAATTGAAGATTTCACCAATCGTGTAATCGAATCAGGAAACTATCGTTTAGTAAATGGCGTTATTGAAATTCCTATTGTTTATAATGTAGTGTATAAAACAACTGCACAAAACGTTTCTCAAGCCATGTTAGATGCGCAAACTGCCGTATTAAATGCTGACTTCAACGCTACAAATTCAGACTTGAACAAAGTTCCTACATTATTCCAAAGTTCTATTGGCAACGTAGGTATTCGTTTCGTTCAACAAGCCGTTGTTAGAAAGAAAACAAACAAAACATCTTGGAGTACAAATGATGCTGTTAAGAAAAGTACGCAAGGTGGAGTAAATCCTACCAATCCAGCAGAATACCTAAATATTTGGGTTTGTAACTTAGGTAACGGTATTTTAGGATATGCACAGTTCCCTGGCGGTGCTGCTGCTACTGATGGTGTTGTTCTCCTTTACTCCTCACTTCCAGGTGGTAGTGCCGCACCTTACAACAAAGGTAGAACAGCTACTCATGAAGTTGGCCACTACTTAAACTTACGCCATATCTGGGGTGATGCTACTTGCGGAAGCGACTTAGTAAACGACACACCAACACATAACACCGCTAACTATGGCTGTCCAACTTATCCTCATTATTCAACTTGTTCAGGAAATCCTGTTGAGATGACGATGAACTACATGGACTACACAGATGATGCTTGTATGTATATGTTTACAAACGGACAAAAATCAAGAGTATTAGCAGTATTTGCACCAGGCGGTCCACGCTCTACTATGGGTGACTAATATTGTCTTAATCTCATCATAAAAGAAAGGTCGGAATTTTTCCGGCCTTTTCTTTTATATAAACATTATAATTATGTCTACCATTCAAATATTACTAGATGAGTAGTATTTTTGAAAAAAAAGATGGCAGCAAAAATTACCATAGTAAAAATTGGTGGGAACGTTATAGATGATAACCAACTGCTGACTACATTTTTGGAGAAATTCTCTCCTATTGAAGGAGACAAAATACTCATTCATGGTGGTGGAAAAATTGCCACACAATACGCAGAGCAATTAGGCATTGAAACACAAATGGTCAATGGCAGAAGAATTACCAATGATCAAATGTTAGATGTCGTCACCATGGTTTATGCCGGACTAGTCAATAAAAAAATGGTCGCACAGTTACAGGCATTGAATATCAATGCTATTGGCATTTGTGGTGCCGATGGCAACCTCATTCAAGCTAAAAAAAGAGTGCACCCAGAGATAGATTTTGGCTTCGTCGGTGATATAGAACGAGTGAATACATCCCTCCTTCTACACCTCATCGACCAATCGCTAATGCCTGTCATTTCCCCGATAACACACAATACCTCCGGCAATCTCCTTAATACCAATGCGGATACCATCTGTTCATCAATAGCACTGGCATTAGCAAAGGAAAGAGAAGTCTCCGTTGTCTTCTGTTTTGACAAATTGGGATTATTAAAAGATATAAAAGATGAATCTTCCCTCATAAAAAACATTCAATACAAACAAATAAAATCGCTCGTTGATGAAAAAATTATTGTAGAAGGTATGATTGCCAAAGTAGAAAACATTGCCCATTTATTAGAAAACCATATTTCCGTTGTCAGGCTTTGTCATGCCACCCACATCGACGAACCAGAAATGGGTACTACTTTTACAAGCTAACGCATATGGACGAAATCATCATTGATTTATTACAAAAAATTATTGGCACACCTTCCCATTCCAAAGAGGAAACGGAAGTTGCAACGCTCATTAGAAATTTCCTCCAAGAAAGAGGCATTCCTTATGAAATGCGATTAAATAATACTTGGTGCTATAACAAATACTTCCAACCCGAACTACCGACAATACTATTAAATTCTCATATCGATACGGTGCGTCCAAATGCCAACTGGAAAACAAACCCTTATGAAGCACGCATTGAAGAGGGTAAACTTTTCGGATTAGGCAGTAATGATGCCGGAGGCGCTTTAGTGTGTCTTCTCGGCGCATTTTTACATTTCTATGAAGACGATGGGCTTCCCTTCAATCTACTCTTTGCTGCCACCGCAGAAGAAGAAATCTCTGGAAGAAACGGCATTGAAAGCATGCAAGACATCACACAAAAATGTTCATTTGCCCTTGTTGGAGAACCTACGGAATTACATATGGCCATCGCAGAAAAAGGATTAATGGTGGTGGACGGTGTCGTAACAGGAAAATCAGGACATGCCGCCCGTGAAGAAGGCGACAATGCCATCTATCTCGCTTTAAAGGATGTTGCCTTTTTCAAAGATTACCAATTCCCAAAACAATCAGCAACCTTGGGCAAACTAAAAATGTCGCTAACCATCATTCAAGCCGGCACACAACACAACGTCGTTCCGGGGAGTTGTCAGTACACTGTGGACATTCGGATGATACCGGAATATGGATTTCAAGAAGTATTAGATATCATTCAGCCACAAATCAACGGAATACTCACACCACGATCTATGCGTCTAAAACCAAGCTTTTTGCCACCACAACATATACTCCATACCGTTGCACAAGAATTAAACATTCCAACCTTCGGCTCATCGACTTTATCGGATCAGGCATTATTAAATATCCCTAGCGTAAAAATTGGTCCCGGGAAATCAGAACGCAGCCATACAGCCGAAGAATTCATTTATTTATCAGAATTGCATGACGGCTTGGAAACATATATTCAAATCATTTCTACGCTGAAAAGACATATTATAAAGCAAAACAATTAACTTGGTTTCATGAAAAAATTGTGGTCAAAAAACACAGAAGCACAACACCCGTGGAAGGAAAAGGTAGCACATTTCACTATCGGCAAAGACAATGAAACAGACATGATATTTGCAGCATATGATGTCTTAGGGACGTTGGCACATGTAGAAATGTTGGTTTCACAAGGGCTGATGCTCGAACAAGAATGGCATAAAATAAAACCGGCTCTTATCCGTATTTACAATGATATCTTATTGGGCAATTTTTCTATTTCTGAAGGCGTAGAAGACATTCATTCAGAAGTAGAATTCAGGTTAACGGAACAGCTAGGTGATGTAGGCAAAAAAGTGCATAGTGGTAGAAGTAGAAATGACCAAGTCATCTTAGACCTAAAATTGGTAACAAGGGCTAAAATCGAGGCGTTGGTATCAAATATTCAGGGACTCTTTGAATTACTGCTCGAAAAAAGTGAAACATTCAAACATATCCTGCTTCCGGGTTACACACATCTCCAAATTGGCATGATATCTTCTGCTGGTTTGTGGTTAAGTGCCTATGCCGAAAGCCTTACTGATGATTTGGAGATGTTGTTGGCAGCATTTAAAATCGTCAATAAAAATCCACTAGGCTCAGGTGCTGGATATGGTGGTTCTCTCCCTTTAGACAGAGATAAAACAACCGATTTACTAGGGTTTGAGGCGTTGAATATCAACGCTGTATATGCACAAATGACAAGAGGAAAGATGGAAAAGGCTACCGCTTCAGCACTGGCAGCTGTTGCTTCAACGCTTTCTAAGTTTGCCATGGACATCACCCTTTACCTCAGCCAAAATTTTGATTTCATCAGCTTTCCCAACGAACTGACAACAGGCTCCAGTATTATGCCACATAAAAAAAATCCAGATGTCTTTGAATTAATACGTGCTAAGTCGAATAAAATTCAAAATCTCCCCAATCAACTGACATTAATCACCAATAATCTGCCGAGTGGCTATCATCGCGATATGCAAGAAATGAAAGCCGTATTTTTGGAAGCTTTGGAAGAAACATCGCAATGTGTTGAAATGATGACCTTTATGTTGGAACACATTTCCTTAAGAGAAAATATCCTCGAAGATAAAAAATACCTCCCTTTGTTTTCCGTGGAAAAGGTCAATCAGTTGGTGCAGGAAGGCGTACCTTTCCGGGATGCATACATACAAGTAGGTTTGGCTGTTGAGCAAGGATTATTTGAGATGCCCAAATTATTGCCACATGCACATATTGGCTCAAAGGATAATTTGCAGTTGGAACGCATTAAAATAGGCTTCCACACTGTTGTAAAGCAGTTTCCTTTTGACAAAATACAGAAATCCTTAAAAAAATTAGTTTCAGAATAAACTTTTTGGCAAGTGATTTGTAATTGATTAATATTACAATTATTTTCGTACACTAAAATTTAATTATAACCATGAAGAAATTATTCATCATTACTATCGCAGCTATCGGTTTGCTATCTTTCAAAAAACCGGAAAAAACCATGGGTGCCATCGAAATCATGCAGAAAGCACTTACTGCAATGGGATCAGTAAAAACACTTACTTATAAATTCTATTCTCAGGAAAGATTTAAGGGTGGTGTTATTGAAAAAAGTGAAGTGGATTTTAAGATCATTGCCTCCCCATTCAAAGTATATGCAGATGCGAAATTGCCTGAAGCAGCGCAGCTAAAGTATGAACCTGCAAAATCCTCAGAGGTAAATGTAAAAAAAGGTATACTAAAGGTTAATTTAAAACCCACAGCTGGTTTGTTAATGAAGCAACAACATAATCCTATCTCTAGATCTGGTTTTGCACATATGAAAAAAATCTTAGACAAAAGTGTCGCCGCCAGAAAAGGTGAGGATTTGAATCAGTTCGTTAAGCTGATTGGTTCTGTTAACTACGATGGCAAAGATTGTTACAAAATCGAATTGAACGACACCAAATATGGCACTACAGAATATACCATCAAGGAAGGAGAAACCATCTGGAAAATCTGTGAGGCAAAAGCCATTCCTGAATATAAAGTGAAAGAGTTGAACAATTGGATGGACTATGATGATATGACAGCAGGTAAAAAAATAAAAATACCTACTTCATACGCCAAAAAAACCACCCTATATATAGATAAAACTACTAACCTTCCTATCTACCATAAAATGGAAGACGATAAAGGTATGTATGAAACGTATGAGTTTAAATCATTAAAGCTAAACCCAACACTTACCGCTGCCGATTTTGAGTTTAAATAACACAAATATTAAAGATACCTATAAAAGGGAAGAGCGCTTTGCTTTTCCCTTTCTTATTTTTAAGAACTCAGCAACATGGATGTTTTTTGGGTTATGCATAGTAAACTTTCTTTACGGATGTACCGCCACAATAAATGGTGTAAAATGGTATCGATTTTTTATCTTTATATGGTTAATATTTGGGCAACTGCTTAGTTTTCAAAATAAAAGAATTATACCTTCCGTTTTTTTATCGGTATTGTTTTGCTTTCACACTATACTTGCATTTCATGTACCCTATTTTTTGCCATTAACTTCTTCATTATTAGCTCTTTTACTTAATTTTGTTTGTAACCTTCCTCTATCTTCAAAAAGTGGTGTAGGTTTTGCCATGCATGGATTTATCATTGGTATTCTTGGCATGATAATACATCTTTTGGCACCAGAAACAATTCATTGGTTAAGTTTTCCTTTTGCTATCAATATTTGGTTCTTGTGGGTTGGTACAAAACTGCTCATCAAATCTTTGTTATAGTTCTTTTTTCAATACTTTCTTGTCACCACGAAAGAAAAACACTTCCCCCGACGCTTTTATCACCTCAACAACCTTGGCAATCCGCAGATTTTTACAATGCCAGAAACATTTTTTTTACCAGAATGGATTTTTATTTTTACATTTCACTCCACTACAAATTAGATAAAACGAATCACATGACCAAAAAAATCACTTTTATCTCATACACCTTAGCCATATTTGGGTTATTAGCAGAAGCGTTGGCTGTCCTTAACATTAATGGTGGAAAACATGCAATGGAATTCAGTAACCTTAAGTCGTTTTTACGTTGTGTAAATATTGATTTTTTTGGATTAGGAACATTTCCTTTTCTACAACTTAATGTTTTTAATACACTTTTCTTCCTTTTACTATTCATCGGCGCAATACAATTTTCAGTAATGGAGGGAAAAAAAACTAAGCTTTTACAATTTTTGTTTTCTATTGTTCTGATTAAAAATTTCACCTATGTTATAGATTATATCTATTTTTTGGCGTTAGTCAAAGAATACAATTATCATTGGTGGACTACAATATTTATTATTAAAGATATTATTCTTGTTTATGTTTCTTATTTTGTTTTAAACAATATTAATCCTATAAAAAGGAAAATAGCCAATACCGATAATGACCAAATCGTAGATTATATTCATGCTTCAAAGTGGCAACGATTTTTTCATTTCTTTGTTGACACCTTATTGTGCTTATTACTTTTAACAGGTTTTGTCCTTGGGTTAGCACCTAAATTTTGGATAAATTCTGACCTCGGAGACCTTACTACAATATCACTAATTTATATAATTTCAAGTCTGATATATTTCCCATTTTTTGAATACATCTTAGGAGCTACACCTGCTAAATTCTTTACTCAAACAATTGTTGTAAACGAAAATGGTGAAAAGCCTTCATTTAAATCTATCGTTATTAGAACACTTTCAAGGCTTATACCTTTTGATGGGTATTCATTTTTTTTCACGCAAGGTTGGCATGATATTATTTCTAAGACACAAGTTATTAGATTAGATACTGAGTTAAATGATGAGTTAACAAATAGTGAAAATTATTAATCCTCAGAGATCTGGAAAATTGCACTTGGTTAGAGTCGCATTGAATGGATTTGACAGTCCTTTTGGAATATTCTTTTTATTTTGGGAATTGTATGGTTTATAATAGCTTTTTCAAGTGATAATCAAAGTTAATGGTAGTGTACTTTCCCATTTTTCATTTAATCAAATCTTTCCAAATCTTTGAATATTATTTTTTGTAAAAATACATTCAACATAAATGCAATCAATGCAAAACATATACAGTACTTTCCTAAAAACAATGTATAAATTATCCCTAACGCCAGATATAGAAATAAAAACTTTTAGTATATATTTGTTCTATGATTGCTCGAATCGAAATTAACACTACAGAACAGGCGGAAGCCTTAAGAGCCTTTGCAAAGGCTCTTAAAATGAAAATTCAGATAAATTCGAATGACAACCATTCAGGAGTTTCAGATTGGTTTGATGAATTGACTGAAAATCAAAAACGTTTATTAGAAAAAGGAGAGCAAGACTTAAAAGAAAATAGAACTTATACACATCAGCAAATAGAAGAAAAAATTAAAAACCACCTTGAACGTAATTTTAAATGACACAAATTATTTGGTTAGAAACCGCTAAAAACAAAATCTCCACAATATCTTAAACCATTTTAGTTATCCCCTTGAACTATATCTCAACGCAATCCACCTAACAAAACACCCAAATACGTCGCCGTAATACAAACTGTACTGCTCAATAAAACATACAAAAATGCCATTTGAATATGCCCATTTTGTAACAACTGCACATTCTCCAAACTAAATGCGGAAAAGGTGGTAAATCCACCCAAAATGCCCACCATAAAAAAATTGCGAAACTCCGGACTATAATGTTTACTCAAATTCCAAGCCACCCCAATTAGAAATGAACCAATGACATTTACCAAAAAAGTGCCCTTAGGAAAACCAACTACGGGATTTGTCAAAAGATACTTTGTGCAGACATACCTACCCAAACTCCCCAATGCACCACCTAATGCAACATAAAAAAAAGAAATCATTACCTTTACATTTTTTATCGAAGATAACATTTTTTGGCAACTACCTATTATATCGTCAACAAACCCTTTGGAATGCTCACCCAGTTCACTGGCGAGCTTGGGCAAACCACCTTAAAAGACCTACCTTTTACTTTTCCTAAAGACGTTTATCCCGTAGGAAGACTAGATAAAGACTCGGAAGGGCTTCTTTTGCTTACAAATGACAAAAGTTTGAATGCGCAATTGCTCCATCCTAAAAAAAATACTACAAAAACATATTGGGCACAAGTAGAAGGCATTATTGAAAACCAACAAATTATACAACTGCAAAACGGTGTTGACATTAAAGTTGAAGGGAAAATACATCACACTTTGCCAGCAAAAGTATCCACATTAGAAGAACCAACCATTTGGGAGAGGAATCCACCTGTGCGCTTTAGAAAAACTGTACCAACAAGTTGGTTAGAAATTTCCATCGTTGAAGGGAAAAACCATCAGGTACGCAAAATGACGGCAGCGGTTGGACTTCCTACGCTGAGATTGATACGTGTAAAAATCGGCAACCTCACCATGGGTGATTTACCCAATGGAGCAGTAAAGGAAATTGATAAAGAAATGTTATTTAATTTATTATTTTAGTCCCAATTCCTATTTTTGGGAACGCTTTTTGAATAACATGTATTAAAATAGCTAAATATGAAAAAAATATACTTTTTACTTTTTATTATTTCTTTCATTTCCAACAACTTAAATGCACAAAGCCCCTATCCTTCCAGAAATTTTGACATTACCTTTGAAGTAAAAGGCATCAAAAATGAAACAGCCATTATAGGATTTTACTATGGCAATCAGAAACTAAAAGCCGATGAGGTTACCTTTGACGCTAATGGCGTCGCTAAATTACAAGGTAAAAAAGAACTTTCCGACGGCGTTTATCTATTGGTCTTCCCTTCCATGCAATATCGCTATTTCGAGTTCATAATTAAAGAAACTACCTTTACCTTAAAAACAGATACCGCTGATTTTAGTACGATAGAAGTCATTGGTTCGCTAGAAAACAAAGTATTTACAGAAGATACGAAGAAAATGGGAAAAATCCAAGAAGAAATCAATCCCTTAAGAAAAGAACGCGATTCCATTTTTAAAACAGATTCACTAAAAGCTGTTAAATTAAACGATCAGATAAAGGAATTAGAGGAAAAACTCAAAGAACAAAGAGCATCTATTATCAAAAAATACCCATCTCTTTTTTATAGCAAGATAATTGCTATGATCAACGACCCGGAAGTGCCGAAAATACCAAAGAAAACTGATGGAACTGAAGATATTGAATTTTCGAGAAATTATATCAGAGAACATTATTTCGACAATGTAGATTTTGGTGACTCTAACTTGATAAAAACGCCGGTTTTTTACGGAAAAGTATTCAATTATCTAAATGCTTATACAGATCCGGAACCAGATTCTTTAATAAAATCCTGCGATTTGATTATTTCAAAGGCAGATAAAAGCCCGCTGATGTATCAATACTTATGTATTGAGTTACTCAACAAATATGCGCAAAGTCAGATAATGGGGCATGATAAGGTATATTGTCATCTGGCAGAGAAATACTATCTTCCCAAAAAAGCATGGTGGGCCGACGACTCCACTTTGATAAAAATACAAGAATCCGTCCTATACATGAAACCAACACTCATTGGAAATTATGTTCCAAGGGTTACCGGACTTGATAAAGACAGCATTCGTGAACATAAATTGGATGAAATAGTCTTCAAATACGACTATACCGTGTTGGCATTCTGGGATCCGGATTGCAGCCACTGCAAACACGATATGCCTATGTTGCGCAATCTTTGGCGAGATACTTTATTGGCAAAAAATATTGGTCTTGTCAGTGTGAGCATTTCCCGTGATAGGCAAAAAATATTAGAATTTGTAGACAATACAAACATTGATGACATTGAAGTATGGTACGACCCAACCGGGCGAGCGCCTTGGCGTGGATATTATGATCTTCGTGTCACTCCATTAGTGCTTATCATCGACAAAGAGGCTAAAATCATCGCTAAACGTATCGAAATTGATGATATTGATTGGTACATAACCAATTGGAAAAAAGGACATCAGAAGGAATAAGCATTTTAGTTAGTTTCTGTTATATCTTAACCGCAAAGTTGCAAAGAATACGCAAAGGACGCAAAGATGATCATTGCGCCCTTTGCGTTAACATTGAAGTCAATTTAGAGCAAGTGTTCTACATTCCCGAATTCAGGTTAATTTAGCTAGATTTTACAAAAATTTATAACCAAAAACCCATCACTTAACCACTAACAAATTCACATCATCCACCAACTAAAAAGTGCCGCTCCCGCAACTTGCGTAGTGAAATTATCCCAACCATGGGGAGAAATGGCTTCGATAAGTGTAATAATAAAAGCCCCTGCAATAATTTGAATATAAGGCGTATCAATTGCATTACATCCTAATCCGGTATTGCGAATAAAGAAGATGCAAAAAAAACTGATGGCGGAAGCACAAAAAACGGCAGTAGAACCTTCGATACTCCGTTGCGAAACAACCCCTCTTGCTGTTGGTACATTATACTTATGTCTCCCCCATCTGGTGCCAATCGGCTCGGCAATGGCATCTGCAATACCCGTTATCAGATAACCCGCCATAGCCGCAATGGGAGCAAAAAAGAAATTAGCCGCCAAACCACCAAATAATGTCGCCAAATACGGCATGATAATGAACCAAGTGCGTTTGGGAGCATCTTTTTCTCTCGCAATCGCTTCGTATAAAATATTGGACGCTCCCTTCCAAATAGTATATATCAACACCAAACTAACTCCCCAGCCAAAAACAAACGTTCCACCCAGACCAAATGCGTATTGCACGATTACTGCACAAAAGAAAATACTGAAATGAAATATCTTTCGCGTTATGCCGGTTCGCCAATGAAGCTTTTTCTTACAATAACCTGCAAAGAGAAGTGCTAGCCCAGCGTAAAGAATCGATAAAGGTAGCGCCTTAACAATAAATGAAATATCGGGAATATTATCCCAAAAGAAATGAAATATACCTGAAATTAATGATGTCAACATCTAAAACTTGCCAAATGTTTGAATACCAGTTAGCGCACAACTCTTCTCCCAAAGTAAATCTGCATGTCCTTGGTTTCTTGCCGTTGCCGAAGGTATTACGACCTTACAATCAGAAAAATGCGCTCCAGTGATATCCGCTACTTCACTCGAAGATGCCAAATAAATAGAGGTCCTGGCCCCTTGCACTGTAGTTTTTAGCACATATTTCCCAAAAGTTTTAATTAATCCATTAAATAACGGAGACCCAGAGTTGCCAAAATTAGAATGAATGCTCCCAGGATGCAAGGAATTGACCGTAATGTTCTTCCCTTGCGTCATAGATGCCAGTCTGCGTGTGAATAATATATTACAAAGCTTTGAAAAACCATAGGTCTTCATCTCACCAAATGATTTCTCAGCATTCATATTATCAGGGTCAAAGCCGGAAAACCGATGTGCTAATGATGCGACATTCACGATTCTTGCATGCTTCGATTGCTCAATAGCAGGAAATAAGTAATGTGTAGTTAAGAAATAACCCAAGTGGTTCACGCCAAACATCCATTCAAATCCATCAGGTGTCATCTTCTTCTCGCCGATAATGCCTCCGGCATTGTTTACTAAAACATCCAAATGACTATATCGGGCATGAAACATTTCTGACATCTCCCGAATCGAGGCATGTCTTGAAAAATCGCATAGTAAAATATCTACTTTAGAATTGCCTGTCAGTGCCATAATATCCTGTTGCGCTGAAATCGCCTTATCTTCATTTCGGCAAATAAGAATTACATGAGCATGCATTTCTGCCAAAGCTCGGGCAGTTTCTTTACCAATTCCGGAATTTGCTCCGGTAATGGCGATTATTTTTCCTTTTAACGACATAGGTACATGTTTAAATGAAAGAGCACGGCAAAATTAATATCTGCCGTGCTCTTATTCTAATCTTTAGCAATTCTTAAACTTCTAAATCTCTGAACATTGTCAAAAACTTAAGCATGGCACCCAAATTACTAATTTTTATCTTACCCATCATCACTGCCATTTGCTTGTTTGTTCTTCCTAATTCTGCATCCTCAAAATCTGTAGCCTCTGCAGTAATCACACAATCTGCGTCACCGGAAAGACCTTCCTCAGAAGTGCAACTTCCATTGGCAACTGTTACCGTGAACTCTCCTCCCGTCTCTCCGGAAAGAACAAAATGAAACAACCCCGTTTCGCTGGCAGCTTCCTCACTTTTGAAACGTGCTGGTAATCCTAATACAATCTCTTTTGAAGTCATAGTTTAATTTTTAAGTATTTATTACAAAGAAAAGCAATAAGATTTAATTGTGCAAATTTTACCAAACAAACGTTTAGTAAAAAAAATGCAAAAAATTGATAATAAATATTTTATGCAATAAAAAATGAGTACAATTATTTCATATTAGCTATGTACAAATGCCTTTTTCTGATGATATTGCATCCATTGTGCATACAAAGACATTCCTGCACCTATAAGCATAAGCGGAATATGAACGACAGATTCATGAAAAATTAATCCTATAAACATACAAGCAAAACCACCTATCAATAAATAAAATGAATGAATGGAAGTTTGGTGCGCTCTAAAATTATGCCATGAAGCACTTAATCCCAATATGGCTGCCAAACCTACTACGACAACTTCTAACCAAAAATACTGATGGACAGTTGTATTTAAAAATGGTAAAAACATCAAAAAGAGCGGAGAAATCATACAATGTACCGCACAACCTATAGATAAATAAGTGCTTGCCTTTGCAAAATTCCCTTTTTTTGTGTTAGTTTGTAATTCCATTGCAATTAAGTTGCAAAACAAAGATAAATACTTTTGCAACATTATTGCAAGTAAATGCGTTAAAAAAATATCAACATGAGTAAAGATTTAGATAAAATACTGAAAATGCATGACTTAAGAATCACACAAGTACGAAAAGATGTGTTAGCATTCTTCAGTGTACGCAAAGTAGCACTTTCCCATGCAGATATTGAAGAACATTTTAGCAAGAAAGCAGATCGTGTTACCATATATAGAACGCTACATTCTTTTTTGGAAAAAGGTGTTTTACACAAAGTCTTAGACGATACGGGTGTTGCGAAATATGCTTTATGTGCCGACCACTGTGAAACCCATCAACACAGCGACAACCATGTACATTTTAAATGTATGAAATGTTTAAACATTGAATGCCTGCATCATGTTCATATACCAAAGTTAAACTTACCAACCGGATACGCACTTTTTTCGTCTAATTTACTGATGGAAGGTGTGTGCAAGCATTGTTCAATGGAGTAATATGGAAAAAACAACTATTAAAGAAACGAAGCCGTTTGAGTACCTTGTAGAACGAAGGTATAAAAACTATACTACCATTATCATAGCAGCAATTATTGCCAGCCTGACTATGTTTCTCATGTTGATGTTTTTCTTTACGGTTTACTTTTTTCAAACAAAAGCCGAAGGATTGGCATTGCCTAAGCTTTTTTTCCTAAGTACCGGCATCATACTATTTAGTTCCTATTTTCTTCAAGAAACCAAACACGCCTTTTTAAAGGATAATATTGAAGAAGTTAAAAAAAATGCACTGATTACACTGCTGTTTGGCATTGGGTTTTTACTTTGTCAGATTATAGCCTGGTGGATGATGTTAGAAGGGTTAAATCATAAAAAAAGTGCAAATGAAAGTATTAAGATATTGGTTTATTTCATGGCATTTTTGCACTTTCTTCATGCTTTCGCCGGCATCGTATTCTGGAGCATATTTACTTTCCAAATGCATGAAAGACTGATTGATTTTCACATTTCACCTGTATATTTCACAGACCCCATTGTAAAATCAAAGCTCATGCTTTTTACGCTGTTTTGGCATTTTGTTGACATACTTTGGTTGGTACTATTTCTATTTTTTCTGTTTTTTCAATATTTCGCCATATGACGAAATGGACTGATTATGATCATTTTATCGAAGATGTTTTTGGCACACCCTACATGATTTGGCATGACGGTTTAAATATTGATGCCATCGACACCATTGCCAATGAATCTAAAGAAGAAGCATTATTATGGCTAAAGACAGGCATAGAGAACAACGACCCTGTTGCCGCTGAGGCAGCCACTAAACTTCACAACCCGGAATTGATTGAGCTCATGCAAGAGAAATACCTACTTGCACAGGGAGACTTCCTAGTCAATCTGGCAGTATCTCTTAAAACGATCCAACAAGACGATAGTTATGCAAAGCGACTCTTGGAAGTTGGCAATTTTAATAATTTCTGGGGTATAGCCTTAAATTTTGCCATAGCACTGCGACATTTCAATTATCCTGGCATAGATGATTTCTTATTGAAGGTAATAGAATTCCACCCTGATTACTTGGTTACATATCATGCCTGCGAATCCTTGCTACACTTGCACCATATCCAACCTTCTTCCATCGGCGACCATCAGGAAATATTCCCTAAAATATTAGACAAGAAAACAGATGAATCAGAAGACAATTTTCGAAAAAGGAAAATGGAAGCAAGCATCCTAATAAAAAACTTAATATCTTAATTAAAATATTAGCATCGCTTTAGCGTTATTACTGGCATATGCACAAAATGTTCTATATCGCTCTAATCATTAACATGCTTTATGGATGTTCCTCCAATCCCAAACAAACCACTGCTTCTGATAGTGATAGAAATATAAATCATGCTTCTTTAAACATACAACTCGATAGTGCGATGCTCTGCGATCGTTTTCCACCTCCGGAAGGTTACGAATTGATTGGACATTTGGCAGGTTTTGGAGAATACCTTTCTCATATCAAGCTATTGCCAGATAAGAGTAAAGTACACCTCTACAACGGTGAACTAAAGAGCAATCAAGAAGTACATGCGGCGGTACTGGATATTTCGGTTGGCGACAAAGACTTACAACAATGTGCCGATGCTGTGATGCGTTTAAGGGCAGAATATTTATACCAAAAAGCAGCATTTAACCTATTAAAATTCAATTTCACGAATGGATTTTGCTGTGATTATCAGCACTGGAAAGATGGATTTAGGGTACAAATCAATGGCAATCATTGCAATTGGCAAAAAACTGCCGCACCTTCCACTTCCAGAAAAGCCTTTGAAAAATATCTTGAAACGGTGTTTTCTTATGCCGGAACAATGAGCTTAGAAAAAGAACTCTCTCCTACTCCTATCCAAAATATTCAACCCGGAGATGTATTCATTCATGGCGGCTCACCCGGACATGCCGTTATCGTTTTACAAGTTGCAAAAAACAAAAATAGCGACGAAAGGATATTTTTGTTGGCACAAAGCTACATGCCTGCTCAAGAAATTCATATTTTGAAAAACCCAAACAACGAAAACCTTTCACCATGGTATCAAATTCCAGATGGACAGGTATTGGAAACCCCGGAATGGACTTTTCAAACAACTGAACTTCGACGATTTATCGAATAAACTGTAGAAGATGAAAGGCAATTAGCATTCTCTTTAATCCCAATTTATTCATCGGGATGTGGACAAATAACAGCCTTCAACTATTCAAGTGTATTATTTTCTTCTAATGCTGATTTTTGGGTAAATATTAAACCTAAATATCCTATTTTTGTTAGATGGATGTGATGGTAATCAACCAACCTATTGTATTATTTGATGGCGTATGTAATTTATGCAATTCTTCTGTACAATTCATTATCAAACATGATGAAGAGAAAAAGTTCTTGTTCTCCTCCTTACAATCTGAAAAAGGACAGGAATTACTCCATAGCTTTCATTTACCCGTCAACGACTTTGACACTTTTGTCCTCGTTG
This sequence comes from Chitinophagales bacterium, assembly GCA_019694955.1. Lineage (GTDB taxonomy): Bacteria > Bacteroidota > Bacteroidia > Chitinophagales > JADIYW01 > JADIYW01. Next base: position 38,414 of record JAIBAX010000041.1, read on the forward strand.
AAAAGGACAAATATTACACCAAATCTACTGCTGCGCTGCGTGTGTTAAAACACCTAGGAAAAAAATGGCGGATGGCCTATGCATGCATCATTATACCAAAACCTATTCGTGACTTTGTTTATTCCCTAATTGCCAGAAACAGATATAAAATTTGGGGAAAACAGGAAAGTTGTTGGCTACCCACTCCTGAACTACAAAAGAGGTTTTTATGAAACAACATCTGTGGAAAATTACCATTGTAGCATTAATAGCAATACCTATCTTAAATATTTTTTCAGATTACACCATCATCAACAATATTACAGAAGCTATCGCCAGAATTAGTTCAGTAGCAATATTGTATTTAATTGTGGATAAGAGTATGTTCCTAAAAACCAAATTTAGCACCTTTTCATTCATCTTTGGTGTTATATTTTTATTAGTCTCCTACGTCCTACGAATTTTACACCACCCCAATTCAATGCTTTTTACTTGGGCAAGTTTTGGTGCTATGATTATTCCTTATCTCATTTTTAGTTATTTAAATAATTGGAAACCTTCGTATCGGATATTCTTAATTATTTTCCTGCTACAACGATATTGTTCGACTATTTATATTTTTGTTAGTAAAGACTCTAATAATATAGTAAGTTACATCCTTGATTTATTAGGTAGCTTGTCTATATCTATAATGCTGTATTTAAAGTACAATATGGAAGATAAGGTGGTTAATTCTGATGAAGAAATTCTGGATGATATATATTTAACTAACAATGAAAAAAACATATGACGCAATTCTTATTCATCATTCTCATCATTAATTTCATCGCCTCCACCATTTTCTGCACCTTCGGTTTTGGAGACGCACTCATCGCTATCCCCATACTATCCACATTTATTCCATTAAAAACAGCAGCTCCTTATCTAAACATCACGGGGCTTATTCTGACCATCTCCATTATCATTAAAGAATCCAGACACCTTTCTTGGAAAGATGCGCTTTTTTTAGATATTGGGTCGCTCTGTGGCGTACCTATTGGAATATATGTGTTAAAAAATGCCGATGAGAACAATGCAAAAATTGGATTGGGCATTGTGATCATTATTATTTCTCTGTTCAAACTCTTATATAAAAATAATATACAAATAAAAAATGATTGGTGGGGTTTACCGTTCGGTTTTTTAGGCGGAATTTTGGGTGGCGCCTTCAATTGCAGCGGCCCAGCTGTAGTTATTTATGCCAGTCTTCGACAGTGGGAGCCTAAGAAATTTGTCAGCACCTTACAAGCGTATTTCTTGCCAACAAATTTATTCGTGTTTTCCGGATTCCTCGCCAAGGATCTTATAACTTTTGACGTAAAAAAACTTGTCCTCTTTTCAATACCGGGACTTTTAGCCGCCATGTTTCTCGGTGGAATACTCAATAAAAAGATAAAACAAGAGAATTTTCAAAAGTATATATACTATTTTTTATTAGTCGTTGGTGTTATTTTGATTGTTAGTTCTGCGCTAAGGAAATAAAAAATAACCCAAATCGTACATATATCTTCCTTTATCAAGCATTTTTTCGCATATTAGCAGATAAACTAACAATATGGCAAAGGGCAATTCGATATCCATCCCTAAAAATGGGCTTTCAAAGGAGGAAATATTTGCACAAATAACACATTTTCAAGAGAAAGATATTGACTGGAAGAATGGGAAGTTTTTCGGTTATGTTTTCTATCCGGGACAAGAAATCTATGATATCATTCAGGAAGCGTATAAAATGTATATGTCGGCAAATGGTTTAAACCCGGCAGCATTTCCCGGACTTAGAAAAATGGAGACAGATGTGGTTTCTATCGCTGCCAACCTCTTCCATGGCAATGAAGCTACTACCGGCGTTATGACCTCCGGAGGTACTGAAAGCATTATGATGGCACTTTTATCTGCTAGAGAGTATGCCAAAAAAATCATGAAAATCGAAGGCGTGCCAGAGGTTATCTTACCGGAATCTGTCCATCCTGCCTTTAACAAGGCTTGCCATTTTTTTGGTTTAAAAGAAGTAATTATCCCTGTTAAAGATGATTTCAGGGCGGATGTTCAAGCTATAGAAAAAGCTATTACCAAAAATACTGTTCTTTTAGTAGGCTCCGCGCCACAATACCCACAAGGCGTCATCGACCCTATTGAAGAAATTGCCGCCTTGGCAAAGCAAAAAAATTTGTTGTGTCATGTAGATGCATGTGTTGGCGGTTTTATGTTACCATTTTTGGAAAAATCAGGTGTAACATTGCCTATTTGGGATTTCAGGGTGGATGGTGTAACATCCATTTCTGCAGATTTACATAAATATGGCTATGCTGCCAAGGGTGCCTCCTTGATTATGTACAAAAATAGCGATATTAGAAAGCAACAGTTTTATATAAAAACGGATTGGATGGGCGGAATTTACGGTTCCCCTTCGTTCGCAGGCACGCGCCCGGGAGGAGCTATTGCCGCCGCTTGGGCAACACTACATGCTATTGGCGAAGAGGGTTATGTAAACATGGTGCATGAAACCTATCAGGCTACCCAAAAACTCATACAAGGCATCCGTGCATATCCTGAATTACAAGTTTTCGGAGAACCCAATGCCACTTTGTTTTCTTTCGGTTCAAATAAATTAGACATTCAAACAATTGGTGATGAGCTGGCAGAATTGGGATGGTATATCAACAGGCAAACCGAACCGCCCGGACTTCACTGCTTTGTTACACACCATCATGTAGATAAAGTACAGGTATTTTTGGATGATTTGGCTGTTGCTGTTAAGAAGGCAAAGTCCTTTTCTCTGGAAAACATCAAAAAAGATATTCAGGTAGGCGCTGTCAAGCAAATCAATAAACTGTTGCCAAAGCCCTTATTCGAAAAGTTGACTAAACTTGCGGGTCAAGGTGGCGGAGGTGCTGAGAGCAAACGGAAAGCCGCCATGTATGGCATGATGGGCGAATTAAAGGGAACAGGTACACTGGAAGAAATGGTCTTAAAGTTTGTTGATGAATTAAATTCTCCTGAGCAAAACCAAAAATAATTTCTTTTTTGGCAAAAGCACAACAGATGATGCATGACCTTTTTTTACTAGCTTTTATCCTCGCTGCTCCACTTGCATTAATCGCAATACATCAGAAGTTCAATCACATTTCATTTCTGAGCCCGATAGTTTTGTGTTATGCGCTTGGTATTTTATTGGGAAATTTGGGCTTTATAAATGTCTCAGAACATTTTTTCAGCACATCTGCACAGACCGTTGTTCCATTAGCGATTCCCTTACTACTCATTACCACGGATTTTAAAGAATGGGCAATACATGCACGACCAGCCATTAAATCTATGGCGCTCTCTATTGTTGGGGTGACGCTTGCCGGAATAACAACTTTTTTCTTGCTGCACAATTTTGTACCAGAGGCCTTGGTAACCATGGGTATGATTACTGGCAGTTTGATAGGAACGAATGTAAATCTTAGCGCAATTGGCATTGCCCTACATGCTGATGCCAAAACATTTTTATTAGTGAACAGTGCAGACGTTATAAGCGGCGCTGTATTCTTATTGTTTCTTGTTTCCTTGGCAAAACCATTATATGCAAAAATCCTTAAACCTTATCCATACCATGAAACACAAAAAGAAGAAAAAATCTTCTCTGAAAGCGAAAAAAGCCCTTTTAAATGGTGGGAAGGTCTTCAATCTCTTCTTATTTCAGCGCTAATTGTATTATTTGCTGCCGGACTTTCTTACTTGTTTAAAAAAAGAATTGAAGAAGGATTCATGATTATTTCCATCAGCATATTATCCATATTATTGGCTTCTGCCAGCCAAAAAATAAGAAATTTAAAAAGCAGCGAACACTTAGGACAGTACCTGTTATTGGTTTTTGGCCTTTTAATTGGCTTAAAAGCAGATTTTGCCAGTATATTCCAAGATAGTATAGGAATTTTAATCATGGCCACTGTATATTACTGGCTCTCCGCATTTTTTCAGGTTTTACTATCATTTATTTTCAAAATTGATGTCGACACAACCATAATGACTACAACGGGCACTATATTCGGACCCGTTTTTGTAGGGCAAGTAGCTTCAGCTATCAATAACCGTTCTGTAATGCTGACAGGTATGGTAACGGCTATATTTGGTTATGCTATCGGCAATATCTTTGGCTTAGGAATGGTTGCATTTCTACGCTGGGCAGATAGTTTACTTTAAGCAACTTCTTATAAAAGATAAAAAATTGGAGGAC
>JAIBAX010000068.1 GCA_019694955.1 Chitinophagales bacterium
GAAAGGACCATAAAAAGCACTGGCATATTTGGCTGTGTATGACATAATAGATACTTCTTCAAAGCCATTCATGTCTAGTTCTCCTCTCAGGTAACCCACGCGACCATCCATCATGTCAGAAGGGCCAATAATATCGATACCCGCATCCGCTTGGGCAAGTGCCATCTTCGCCAAAATGGGCAAGGTTTCATCGTTCAGAATTTTGCCATCCATTACTAAGCCATCATGCCCATCCGAAGAATAGGGATCCATAGCAATATCGCTCACCAAGCAAATTTCGGGAAATGCCTGTTTAAATGTACGAATGGCTTTGAGATAAAAGTTCTTTTCAGAATAACTATAGGTTGCTTCTTTGTCCTTATGTTTTTCCTCAACAGCAGGGAACAAAATAAACGACTGAATACCAATTTTTATGCAATCCTCCATTTCACGTAGTGCATTGTCAATACTGAGTTGAGCGATACCGGGTAACGATTTTATGGGGTTGTTCTTTTGCACACCATCCACTAAAAAGAGTGGTAAAATTAATTGGGCAGGGGAGAGGGTTGTTTCCTGTACCAAATTTCTGATAGCAGCACTCTTTCTATTCCTTCTAGGACGTTGCATAGTGATATTTTTTGCAAAGATAACCCATTTTAGTGTGCTCGAAAGTCAGATAATTGTAATATTTTTAAATTAAATTAAAATATTATATAAATTTGCTTAAAATTTATAATAATCAATAATTTAAATTTGTTTAAATAAACTAAAGATGAATATAAAAATTGTCTTTTTGATGCTCATCATCTTTTGTACACTTTCAGTAAGTGCTCAGGTAGTAAATATTGAATCTCAACGCATGTCAACCGACACTTCAGGTTGGGCAGGTCACATCAAAGGCTCTTTTAGTTTAGAACGCAATGTCAATAGAATTGTAATTTTTAACATCGGCACCCATTTACAATACAAAACACCCAACAAAAAGAACTTGTTCCTATTGCTTACAAAATTTAGCTTCCTGAAGACACAGAATGAAGAATTTGGAAATACAGGTTTCGTTCATGCTAGGTATAACTATAAAATCAATGATTGGCTGCGTTGGGAAGTATTTTTCCAAACGCAATATAATAGAATTACACAAATCAGGCACCGAGAATTGGTTGGAACAGGACCCCGTTTTAAACTTAGTCAGTATGACGACCTCAGGGTATATGTTGGCACATTATATATGTTTGAATATGAGCAACTTTTAGATGAGGCAATCATAGAAAAAAACCATCGGGTGAGTGCTTATCTTTCAGTTTCTATGTTTCCGAGAGATAATTTTTCTATCGTATCCACAACCTACTTCCAACCTAAACTAAACAATTGGAGTGATTATAGAATCGCTACGGAAAACAGTATGGAAATTAGTATTACTAAGCGGGTTTCGACCGAGACATCCTTTAGTCTATTGTACGATACCAAGGTTCCAGTGGATGTGCCTAAAATGACCTACTCTCTGGAAACAGGGTTTAAATTTGGGTTCTAGCGCAAACATGGTCAATAGTCAACAATTGTCAAAAGCCTTTAGTCGTCAAAAGTCAATCGCTGTACTAATATCACCAATGACAAAAAACTTAATTAAATAATTAATAGAATCTTTATTTATCTTTGCTTATAAATAGGCTTGAAAGCAATTATGAGCAAGGCATCTTCAACCATTTCAAAACAAGTAGCAGATTTTCTCAGAAACGAGATAATCAATGGCAACTTTAAACCGGGTGAAAGAATAAAAGAATCCATGCTTACTTCAAGATTCGAAGTGAGCAGTATTCCGGTAAGAGAAGCATTGAAAAGAATAGAAAGCGAGGGATTCATAGAAATAGTACCCTATGCTGGTGCGGTAGTAAAGAAAGTGGATCTTAAACTTCTGGATGAAAATGTAGATATTTCACTTATGTTGATGGAGTATATTTTTACTTCACCTGCCTTTGAAAAAATTAGCTCCAAAGAAATAGATGAGGGTGAGAAGATTATTGATGCTATGGAAAATTGTGATGATATTTCACAGTTCCCAAGCCTTGTAACAGAATTTTTTGACCATTTTTATAGGATAGCAGAAAAACCTGCTGCCACAGAAATAGCACTTTGCATACTGAGGAGAAACATGGTGTTGCTATCAGTTCTTTTGAAAAATATTTATCACGGCAAATTTGATGTAACAAAACATCGTATGTTTATTCGTTGCCTGAGAGAGAAGGATTTTGCAACGGCACTTTCTATCAGGAAAGAATTACTCATCAATCAAACAAATTCAATTAAGCTGTTCTATACCAGAGAACAGCAATAATGCCAACAGGCGCTTAACACTTGTTCTTGTCAAAATCTTAAACCATTCAATAAAAATCATCATGTCTAAACCAAAAAAAGAAATTGAAATTAACGACCACCAATTGTCCATATCATACATAAAGGTATGGTGGAAACTTTTAAGAGATAATAAGATTGATAACAAGAAAATGGCAGCCAGAATATGGATGTTTGTAATACTAACCGCCGTATTTCAATGGTTGCAGAGTTTGCTTTTCCATTGGCGGATAAAAAAGGTGGATATTACGACAAATCCGCCTTTTTTTATTCTTGGACATTGGAGAAGCGGCACTACACATTTGCATTATATTTTTGCCAGAGATCCGCAATTTGCGTATCTATCTAATTATCAGGCATTTTTGCTGAATGTTTCTCTACTCGGAAGAACCTGGCTCAAATGGTTACTATCCCCACTCATGCCCGATGGCAGGCCGCAGGATAATATAAAAATGTCTACAGATGAACCCGCAGAAGAGGAACAACCTTTTTCAAATATCTCCTTGAGAAGTGGGATACATACCTTTTATTTTCCACAAAATATTACTTATCACGATAAATATAACCTTTTCAAAGGCATAAAACCCAGAGAAAAGAGATTGTGGCGCAAGGATTATACTTACTTGATTAAATTGATTAAATATATCAATGGTAAGGACAAATTAGTATTAAAAAATCCGCATAACACGCCTCGGGTTAAAGAATTGCTCGAACTATTCCCTCAATCTAAGTTTTTATTTATTCATAGGAATCCATATGCAGTGTTTCATTCTACCAGACACCTTTTTAGAAAGGCGATTAGCACGCAATTCCTCCAAAATTTCTCCGAAGAAGAAATTGTCGACAGGGTCTTTTACTATTTTTCTTCCACCCTGCAGAAGTACTTGAACGAAAGACATATGATTCCGACAGGAAATCTTCTTGAAATTAGTTTTGAGGAGTTAGATAAACAACCTTGGCCGACGATTGAAAAAATTTATTCCCAACTTAATTTAGAAAACTTTGAGGCTGCCCGTCCTAAAATTGCAGAATATTTGAATAGCGTAAGTGAATATGAAAAAAACCAATTTCCCGATTTAGAGCCACATATCATCGAAAGAATCAATAAGGAATGGGATTTTGCTTTCAAAGCATGGGGATATGAAAAGATGCACCCACAACCCGTTTAAAGTGGTTGTTTTTTTTCGACAATGAAGAAAAAGTGTAATTTGCCGTCTGGTAAAAATGTATTATTTTTATCAAATAAATTTTAATAAATGAAAAAAGTAATCGCTTTATTAATCATTTGTTGTGTTACAAATGCCCTATTTTCGGGTTCATTAACCAATGATCAGGGATATCTTATATATAAAACATTTGACGCTACAGAAGCACAAAGAATGTCTGGACTTTCTGGTAATGACATTTTACGACAAATACTTCCCTTGAAATTGGAGGATAGTTACAAGTTACAAACGGCAAAAGCGGATGCTTATGGTAAAATTCATGAGCGATATCAGCAGTATTACGGATATTTCCCGGTAGAATTTGGCGTTTATACGATACATTATCAGGATGGTAAGGCAAAAAGTGCGAATGGGGAATACTTCGTTATAGATGAAAACTCCCCTAACGTACCGGTTTTAGATGTATTTACAGCAGTACAAAAAGCAAAGTCTTTTATCGGCGCCCAGCAGTATATGTGGGAAGATGAAGAAATGGAAAACTTGCTTCAGATAGAAACCGGAAATCCGTCCGCCTCTTATTTTCCGGAGGCAAAATTAGTGTATGTGAAAGATTTTTTTGGCGGTAAGAATACTGCGCGACTGGCTTTTAAATTAGATATATATGCGAAAGAACCCGTAAGTCGTGGTGATGTATATGTAGATGCCGAGACGGGCGCTATTTTATTTGTAAACAAAACCATACACCATGCCGATGAAGTAGGTACTGCCGAAACGAGGTATAATGGAACGAGAGATATTACCACTTTTAACAACGGCACATTATTCCAACTCAAAGAAAACGGGAGCAGAAAGTGTGAGACATATAACCTTAAAACAGGTAGTAATTATGCAACCGCTAAGTTGTTTACAGATGCAAATAATCAGTGGACCGCCACTGAATATGACAATGCTAAAAAAGACAATGCTGCCTTAGATGCCCATTTCGGTGCTGAAATGACTTGGGACTATTGGAAGAATATTCATAGCAGAAATAGTTTTGATGGTAATGGTGCCATCATAAAAAGTTATGTCCATTATGGCGTAGCTTATGACAATGCATTTTGGGATGGTGAGCGGATGACCTATGGAGATGGAAGTGGAGACTTCTTTGATGCACTCACCTCATTAGATGTTTGTGCGCATGAAATTGGACACGGCGTTTGTACCCATACAGCCAATTTAATATATGCCGGAGAATCGGGAGGACTGAATGAAGGTTATAGTGATATATGGGCAGCTTGCGTGGAGCATTTTTCAGGAGGAAGAACGAAAGACCAGATATGGAAAATTGGAGAAGACATTGAAAGGAGAGAAGGACATGTTTCCTTACGTGTTATGAGCGACCCCAAGGTGGAAGGAAATCCGGACACTTATTTAGGTGAATTTTGGTACGATGAAGTACACAATACCAGCGGGATCTTTAACTACTGGTTTTACCTTTTGTCAGAAGGTGGCATAGGTGTTAATGATAATGGCAACAGTTATAATGTTGCTGGTATTACCATAGAAAAAGCTGAGCAAATCGCCTTTAGAGCAGAATCCGTTTATATGACACCTTCCACCGATTTTGTAACTGCAAGAGCCATTACACTTCAGTGTGCCGAAGATCTTTATGGTGCAAATTCTCCGGAAAGGAAAAGTGTGGACGATGCTTGGTATGCCGTAGGAATAGGCGAACCCTGTGTCGTTGAGGGTACAGATAGTTGGCAATTTAAAATATTAAGTATTGGAAATAATACTGCAACATTTACTATCGAGAATAATAATATTAATAGTGATGTTGAATATATCGTAAATTATATCGAATCAGACAGTTTATTTAGTGGTGCATTTAAGCGGGTTACCCTATTTTCCGGAGATACTTTCAGGGTAGAAGGACTAAAAAAATGCACCCGATATACCATTACCTTAGGGTTGTTGTGCGAGTCGGGAATGAAAGTACAAACAAACCTTACTGCTGAGCTTAAAACAATCGGCTGTGTTTGTTCACAAATTACAGGATTATATGTCTCTTATGTAAATTATTTCGATGCAACCCTGCTATTCGACAATTATGAACAAGCAGATTCTTTTGAAGTCAATTACCGACCAGTAGGAACGTTGGAATGGGAGTCCCAAAGAATATATAACTATAGTGGAATCTTTTCGGAGTATATTAATCTTAGTGGATTATACCCTGGTACTAGATACGAAGCCAAGGTCAGCGCCCTTTGTAATAATATCTGGCAGCCCTTTACTGATGTAGTAGAATTTACAACATTGGAGGCAACCTGTGGAGTTACAACCAACCTTACTCTTGGTTCAGGAACGCAAATTTCTCAGGATATTTATGGAAACTCAGAAATAGGCAATGTCGCACAAAGAATAAAATATAGAAGCGTAAATGTAGCCGTTCTAAAAGAAATTTTCTATCCCTATAATACCAGCTATTTTTCTTTGTACGATTTAGCCCCCGGTACGACATATATGGCTTATGTTGAAAGTCAATGCTATGATTCAACATGGAATGTTTCTGATACAATATACTTTACTACAAAGGAAATGTTATGTACCAGCTATAATAATGTATATGTTGAGGAGGATATAAAACCAACAGAAGCCTCCTTGTGGTGGTGGGGGATACATGTTTCGAATATAACAGAATATCAACTCGAATACACCAATTATTCTACCGGAAATAGTGTTTCAGTGAATACCGGGCTAGATACCTCCTACACGTTAACAAACTTGGAACCCAATACTTTTTATTCAGCAAAGGTTCGGGCTAAATGTGGAGGGTCTTGGAAACGTTGGTCTTATAGCATTTATTTTACCACACCAATAACTTCAGGAAATCATCAACCATCCACCGATATTTTGCCATTAATAATTTCTCCGAATCCTACCAGTGGAAAAGTGAAAATTATTGCCCAACAAACGATGCCAGATCAATTGTTCTCCATTGTAGACATAACGGGAAAGGTAGTTTATGAACAACACTTAAGTATCGAAAAAAATACGCCTGTCGAATTAGATTTAGATAATTTGTCAAAAGGAACTTATATTTTACATACAAATTTTGAAGGCAACAACGTCAATCAAAAACTTGTACTCATTAAGTAATAACATAATGATTTCTAAAGTAATCCACTTACGTTCTAGTGACTTCAAGAGAACAAAGAAATTTGGTTTTTATTACTGGACTGTTTATTAATTGCTTTTGTGATAATACCTGAATTTTAATTGCCGTCAATTCACAAATTGGGATTGCCTAGAAATGAACACTTTTATTTTTATTAACACGCATTCGTGGCAAAAAGAAATTTGAGAGATATGAGATTTTGGAAATTATTCCAAAAATATCACTATAATATATAATTCAGCATTGTTAATTGACATCTCAATACTATATACACAATACTAACTACTTTTTGTGGACACCTTTGGGTGCTTAGAGCCTTCTTTGCGAAACTTTGTGATACTATAGGCATCTCTAATATAATTCGACGCAAAACTTTTTATTCATAAACAATATATTCTTCCGTACAGTCCACAGCACCTTTTCCTTCTCTGGCAGGTTGTAGGTTAGGTTCTTTTATTTTAACATTTCCTACATACGCATTTTTGTCGTCGCAAATACACGCTTTTTCAAGATTGAGTACTTTGAGGTTTTCTAAACCAAGGTCTTTAAGCCAACTTGTTTTATAAAATACGTATTTCCCATCCGTAGAATAACTGCCCACTAAAACTTTGAAAAATCTATTATTGCTCACCGGAATGGCATCTGTTTCAAAAAAAACATGAGCATTATCTTTTGTAAAACCACCGCCAAGAACAGAAAAAGTTGAAGGATTGGCTTCTTTTATTTTTATGCCATTTATGTAAGCAAATTTGCTATCAATAGCGTAATCATAACCAGCTTCTTCTTTCAAGATTTTAAAATGAGCAGCGTCTTCAGATACTAAATCACCAGTACCAATTGGGCGGAAGACCTCCTGAGAATTTCTACAGTAATATTTCCCTAAAAACGTAAAATTCTTAGCATCGCTACAGAAATAAGAGCCACTCAGATAAACATTGTCCTTATCCCTTGTGTAGTAAGGCTTTTCTAAAAATTCAAAACTCACCGGATCGGCATTCTTAATAACTTTGCCAGCGAAATAAACATGTTGCTTATCTTTCGCATAAGCATTTACAGTGTCCAGACTTTTAAAACTGGTTGCATCCGCCCCCTCAATAACAAAAGGCATGTTCGGATAACCATAACTATAGTAAATAATTCCATCATGCGTCTGATAACCTTTCGGGGATTTAATACCGGGCTTATTAGAACAGGCACTCAATAAAAGTGACACCACAAGAATAACCAAAGAATTTCTCATTACTTATTTTTTTGTAAAAATAAACCTTTGATTCATTTTATTATAATCTCAGCATCAGGACAGAAAAATGAGTACAGAAATAGATATGAAGTAGAATTTTCTTGCAGTAAATTTCTAATGTTGATGCTGGGATAATAGGTCCTTTTTATATAATGCAAAAATGAAATTACATATTATTTATTTTATTAATAGCTTAATATCAGCAATTTAATTATCTACAATTTCTAAATATTTTATTAACATAACTACCAAGTACTTATTTAAAACATTACTTTTAGCATAAAATTAATAATACATGTCAAAAAAGTTTTTGTACATAGCAGGAATTATACTAACCATCTTGGTTGGAACCTTGCTATATTGGAAGTATTGTTGTAATTGCTGTTCGAAGGGTAAGCCAGTTTTAACAGATGATATACCCATGGGTGATTATAACATGTTTAACTTAAGTGGACCGAATATTAACTATCAAAGCGATGCTAATTTTAGGTTTCCAAAGAATGGTTATGAGCATCTTACGCCAGTTCATGATTCCATTAACGCAGGTTTGGATATATTGAAAGCACATTTCGATAAAGTGAAAGACCAACGCTTGAAGATTACCGGATATTATACCACGGATGAAAAGAACACATCGGCATTTCCAAACATGGGACTAGCACGTGCCAATAATGTTAAAAATTACTTGGCCTTTAAGGGGATTTCTGCTGAAAGGATAGATATTGCCGGAGAAGAGAGGGAAAGATGGAGAATGGATGTCGATACCTTAGTGGGTCCCGTAGATTTCTTGATAGAAGAAATTGATGTGAAGGCCACGCCAACTGTGGATTATAAGGCATTGAGAGAAAAAATCAACGCCGCTCCACTGATTTTGTATTTTGAAACCAACCAAGCTGAGATTAATCTTACTCCTGAGGAACGCCAAAAAGTTGCTGATTTGGTGAATTATTTGGATAAAGTTCCATCCGCAAAAATTAGCTGTGTAGGCCATACCGATAATACTGGAGATAGAAATACCAATATTCGATTGGGGCAAGAACGTGCAGATTTCGCTAAAGCATATTTGGTGAAAAATGGTATCGCAGCAGATAAAATCGTCAGTTCTTCAAAAGGGCCTGATGAGCCAATTGTAATACTCCCCAAAAAATGGACCATTGATTAAGTTAAGAAGAAATGGTTAGATTTATCAAAAAAATGGAGGTTAAAATGACAACAACAAAAAGGACTAGGAGGAAATTTAGTTCAGAATTTAAA
>JAIBAX010000069.1 GCA_019694955.1 Chitinophagales bacterium
GATCTATTAAAGATATCATTTTAACTTTTTTTTATTTATTTTGATTTCCTGCCATTTCGCTATAGCAGTTAGGGTTAGCACAATTATACTTCCATATATTGAAATAACTCCAATGTTGTCATGGATTTTTCCAAAAAATTGCAATAGAAATGCGGAAATTGAGTACAAGACACTTAAAAGTGGGTGCTTTGATAAAAACGGCATAAATGTTCCTGATTTTTCGTGTTCCATTAGAATTTATTGAGAATTTTTATAACCATGTTTCGCATAGGTTCAGCGCCAAACCCAATAACTATGCCGGAAAACGCTGTTATGTTGTCTCCAATATTTATTTCAGAGAGGATTTCTTTGCTAAAGCGCATACATATAATAATAGTGAAAATATTAATTACTACTTGTTTGTAAGACAAGGGTAGGTCACTATTTAGATACCTGTACAATAGTCCTATAATTGACCAAAGAAACCCGACAACTACCATTAGATAGTTGTCGGTGCCTAATAGTTGAATTGCAAATGCCTCCATTATACAATTGTTTTATGAAGACCGGCTGGCAAAGAATATGTGTTTGTTGCAGACAATCTGTACTCATCCCCTATATTTAAACCTCCAGCAATAGCTGCTGAATCGTCATCAAATTCTTGCAATTTAAATCGCTTTATACCTGCAGGTGTTATTTCAAATTGTGAAACTCCGTTGGTGTCTTCTACTTTCCAAACTGTCGCTCCAGACCATGGATCCGTGTATGTCACTCCATCAAAGTTATATGGAGAAATCACAAATCCTTCTCCGTCTCGAACAGCGAAGTAAATTGCAGCACCGAACACATTCAGATGTATGTATGTTTGATATATACCAGCTCCGGGATAATATTTGTTTGAAAATCCCTGTGTTCTTTGTGTAACATTATTTTTCAATCCGACCGCAGAGGATAGGTGCTCATTTCCTAATTCATTATTTTCAAGCACATTGCTTGTTGCAATTACATCACCAAGTTGATGTATCATTAAGTACTGGGCAGGCACATTTGAACCTGGTGCCGGAGAATATCCAAAACCACTAAATCCAAACGAAGAATTTATGAATATTATAGCATTTCCATCGAGTTCTACATTTCTATTATTCTGCAATGTCCCATCTGCGGTAAATAAATTCGCCACAGATAGTGGATTTGTCAAATCTAATAAATCAAGCCCGTTAGCACCTGCATTGATTATAATTGCCTTATTTGCATTGCCAGTTGGGTTTGGAAATACATTTTCAATGTCTGTCCAATTTTGATCCAACTCAGCAGAAGTTAATTTTGACCCCTTAACAGATCTTTTAAATAAAGATAATAATCCCATTTCCTTATATTTTATAAATTAATAATTTAGCTCGAATAATCCTCGTCCCAATAGTCGCATTCGACATATGTATAGGAGCATTCGAGCCCTATGCTAAAAAATCACAACTGAATACTCCTTCTGGTGTAACAAATGGACACGGCTGGTCTTTTTCAGCCCATTTTACTTCCACGTCCCATACCACTTCACTATTCAAGTCTTCAGCTATTGGAGACTTTGGTGTTATAGAAACAGGCTTGCCGGAAATTCTTGTAAGTGTTTCGGTTCTGAATGCAAAATGCCAATTTGAAGACTTTTTGATTGAGTTGTAGAAGTTACAATTCCCTTTATAGTTAGGGTCTTTGTAGTTTGCAACAAAATTGTATCCTGTTACCTTGGTACTCTGGTCTCCATATCCAGTTGCTTCAACTGGAGAGCCACCATCAAAACTTCCGAGTGTTTCCGGAATTATGAAAATTAATTTTGCATTTAATCCGTCAGCCCACAAATTTGGGTTTTCGGGATCCGATTCTATGGTTGCCTTATAGCTTTTGTGAATCAACGCAATACTGCGTATGCGACCATGTTCAATATCATCTAAACATGGGTCGCATACGGGGTCAAAAATTTCCTCTTCGCAAGGATTATAAATTAAAGTTGACATAATAATTATAAATTAATTTTTAGTTGCATGTGTTAAAGCACCTCTTTGAAAAAGTACTTTCAATTGTGTAGTTTATTTTTACCAGGAAGTTTTCCGGACCTATTTTAAAATTAAAGCCCTGAAATTCTTCTTGGAGAATAACCAATGTGTCAGTCTTTATCGATTTAACTTGTATGTCAACAAAGCTTACTCCATCAATCTTTGCATTAAACTTGTCAGGTAATATTCCCTGGATAATAAACCCCATGCCATCGGCCGACACACAAAGTGTAGAAGCTTTGCCATAAATAACTAAGCTTACATCTGTAGCATTAACAATATTTGCATCTGCGTCTCCAAAGCCTTTGTTTAAGGATTTTTTGACCACTGTGTTTGAAATAGTGTGGTACATTATTAAGTCAAAATCATCGTCCATGCCTACATAATGACCTTCAAAATCATCGTCCAAAACAACAGGAATTATTTCAACCCTGGCACCATCTATACGTGGCATTCTTGTTGCAAGGCCATGTATTTTCTTGTTTTGAAAACGCCTACCCTCTAAGCCCTCTTCAAGTGCTTGGTTTATAAATGATATGACTTTTTCATTAACCATGCAGATCAGCCTTTATTAATGCATTTAACTTATTGACTGCATAATTTATTTCACCTGGTGTGAGTGACCAGATTTTCTTTTTGTACTTATCCTCGAGGTATTTTATTAACTCCGAGTTTGTAACACCATTTTTCCTTGTTTTGCCTTTTGCTTTATTCTTTTTGTTTAAGAAATTGTCCATCGGCAATCGACTGTCATTAATTATTCCAATGCCCCATCCATTTTCTGTCTGTACAACATCAAGTGAGTTTTGCAATTGTCTGGTAAAGCTTAAAAAAACATCTGTTTTTCCACCTCTGCCGTTATCTCCCCGGAATTTCAAATATTGTGAAGAATATGTCCCAATCTTGGTCTCATCTGCAGCTAGTCCCTTTTCGTGAATACGCTCATTTATTAATACAAGAACATCATTAGCAACAATTTTAAGTTGCTCAGATGGATTTCTGAGCAACTCTATCCGAGAAAGTATCTCTGGACCAATAATGCCAATATTTGTTCTAATGGTCAGCATTAGGCATTTTGTACAAGATTTGTGATGTGGTTGCGCAAATCATCCAGAGTTCCAAATCCAACATAATGTGTTGCAGCATCATCAGCAAAAAACCTATCGTACACAACTTTCCCAGTTTTTGTGTTTGTATATGTTAATCGCCCTGATTTAGTGCCAGCAGTTGGATTTATATCCTCTTTCCATTCAACAGAAGTATCTGCACATGGAATTGAAATAAAATCCTCTTCCGGATTTATGGGTCTATGTGCATTTGGTCTTATAGTAAAGCTTCTTACCGTAGATCCTGCAATTTCAAAAATAGATGCCATTTTTATTTTTTTTATGGTAATGTGTGTTTTGAAACCAGCAAGGGATTGCAAACAATACAGCAATTATTTTCTTGCACTTGAATACCTTTAATAGTCTCATTTAAACTTTTTTCGTATTCCGCAGTATAGTAGTCTAAGAGTTCTGCGGCTGCCTCTTTGTCAATTGTTGTAAATCTATTTAGCCTGGAAGAAAATCTTCGTTCAATCATTAATTCCGCTCCAAGCAAGTTCATCCAAGTATCTATAAATTCATCTTTAAAGCAGCAGATAATTGAACTGTAATCACAGTGCATTGAAGCACAAATTTCTGTTATACCAAAAAAATCTGTAGAACTGTTTATGTCTTCAGGATGTGATAGTTCTGCTGTTGCTCCAAACATTCGAATTTTACAATCATCAAATTCTTTACATTCACAATAACAATCCCCATCTTTTGTAGAACTATAAGTAGATAGCATAGTGGCGTCAAAGCAAACAAAAACTTCATTTCCGAATGTTTTGTTAATCTTGATAGTATTTGCTCCAGTTGTTACCAATTCTGTTTGTGAGTGAATCAATACCCCTTCGCTGAAGAAATTAAAAACTACAGATTCATCTGCCGGGAAGGTTATTTTCAAAGAACTTATGTAAATACTGGTAAAGACTTGATTGTCAACTTGCAAAACAAACCCCTTATATAGCGCTTCTGGAGCGATTATTGTGTCAATTAATTCTGCATTGAAATCAATAGGCGCCATTTTTGTCAGCAGCTTGTGCCTTTTTCTTAGGTTGACTTTAACATCCTTATATAATCTCAACCAGGCTCTTGCTTGAACATCTTCCCAAACGCCAAGGAAATTTTTTTGTTCTTTCTCTGCAGTCTTTTCGATGCTTTCAAGACTAATGCCGGGTAATTGGTTTATAAAAAAGCCACTGAGTGGCATTTGAGTATTGCCACACCATTTTACACCGACATAGTCTTTTAAGCAATTTTCCATACTAGAAACCTATGCGCAACCTTCGGTACATCCGGTTAATTCATATCTCAATGTGCCGTTTGAGCCAGCTAAAGAATCTGTAGCATCATACATGTCTGGCGCAACAAAAAGCTTGAATTTCTTCTTAAGGAAGATAATGATACCTTCTGTTACAGTTGTAGGCGTTCCATCAATGGTAATTTCGGTAGGACAGTCAACCTCCTTTATCTGAACATCAAGAAGCATTCTATCAAGGAATTGCTGAGGAACTGCTAATTCATTTACCGGCATAGCCATGGTAAAGAATGAGGATGTGCCTAAGCGTGACTTGAAGTTTCCTATGTATTTGTTTCTTGTCAAAAGCTCAATAGAGCCTTTTTCAAAAACACCAACTTGATTTGCACCCCATATTCCGGCAGTATCTTTGTCATACCACACTTTAGGAAGTTTTCCCGACATTGCCTGCATGTTCACGCCTTGCAAGTTTGGAAATGTGCTGTAAATGTCTCTGATAACATCCCAATTGGCAAATGCGCCATTTCCGCAAATGCTAACCATGTCCATTTCGTTTTCACGAAAATCAGACAATAATTGAACTAATGCATCTTGTAGTGCCACGGTGCCAATTTGAAAACTCAATGGCTTGGCAGCGTTGTTTCCAGTTGTGACATTTACACCAAATTGTGTTGCCATGTCGGCAACCAGCATTTCATTGATTTTAGCTAACAAAACGCCCGCATACATGAATAGGTTATCATACACCTCTTTCATCACGGCTGTTTGCCCTTTAAACTGATCTACGCGACCCGTTTGTTGATTAATTACAATGTTTTGACTTGCGTCTTTTTCATATTGCCTAATCAACGCATCTGGCATCCAAAATGATACCTCGGCATGATCTAATGCTGGCAAGTTGAATTCCTCTCTTGCACGTGGGCTCGCAACATCACAGCCGGATTCAGTTGTCCTTACTTCTGATTTCGTTGGGCGCTTGCGATAATAAACCTTTAGGTCTCTCTCGTGTCCTTGGTCATATAAGTCGTTATTAATTGGCTTTAATTCTGCCCGACCCTCCATTGTGGAAAGTATCATTTGCAGAAAGCCTAGGGGTTGTAATTTTCTCTCAGGATTATACTGAGAAACAGCTGACATATGTCTTAATATTGGCAGCTCATATCCATTTGGCATAATAAAAAAATAAAATAATTTGGTGCTATATCAACTGCGCTGAGTTGAAATCTGCAACGGCTTGATTGGTGCCATCCACCTGAGGTGGAGTGCCTGGAATTATTGGTTGTTGTCCTGGTGTTGGACCAGGAACAGGAGCCACAACCCGAGTCTTAGTATCTGTTAATACCTGCTCAATAAATGAACTGGGATTGTATTTCGAATGGCTTGCGTTAACAAAAGCGGAGCCGTCATTTTTAATAATTGTAAAATTACCTTGCTCATCAAAAGAAAATTTAGCGTCATTTTTCGCCAATTCTTTTTCTATTATGGTTAATAGGCTTGTTTCTTTTATTTCCGGGTCCAATTCATCATAGATTGTTTTAAACCCTCCCAAAAGAGCAGTGAGTTTTGCTGTTTTTTTAATGCTTTCAATCTTTC
This sequence comes from Chitinophagales bacterium, assembly GCA_019694955.1. Classification (GTDB taxonomy): domain Bacteria; phylum Bacteroidota; class Bacteroidia; order Chitinophagales; family JADIYW01; genus JADIYW01. The sequence continues at coordinate 5,967 of JAIBAX010000069.1, forward strand.
CATCGGATTCAGCCTTTAATGTTGCAAATTCTTGCTCCTTGGCTGTAAGTTTAGCCAACAGCGTGTCAACTTGCGCCTTTAATGCGCTGTCATCTCCTTTAGCCTGAGCAGGCTTAACATCTTTAAGCTTTTCAAAAACACTATCTAGTCGCGCATACGAGTTTTTATTGGCCTTTAACTCAACCTTTACATCATCTTCTATTGGTAGCCCATCTATAATGGTTTCGAGTTTTTTGTCTAGCGCATTCAGTGCCTGGGCTTTATATTTTGCGCCAATCAAAGGATGGTTGTCTGCGGCTGCATCAACGGAAAGTAGATTTTCATTCAGTGCTTTAACGAGATCGCTATGAACAGAAATTTTTGACAGCTCAGCATTTGACAAAACATTTATCAAATTTTGGTCGGTTATCTTGTCTATCCCCGCCTTCTCAGCTAATGCTTGTATTAATTGTCCGAGTGTCATATTACTTGCTTTCTGGTGATGTATTGTGTCTCGACTTCCTATTTTTCAAGATTTCAATTTCCGCCTTTAGCGCTTCAATCTCTGAGGCATAATTGAGTTTTTCCTTCTCTTCTTTTAGCCTAGAAAGTTCTGCTCTAATTTCTGACAACTCTGTGGTGTGTGTATATATTTCCACTTCCACTTCCTCAAATGTCATCCTAAGGTGTTCAGGTAATTTTGCATTTTGATCTTCAAAAAGACGTTTAGCAGACAACTCAACTATTGTTGTTGTAAATACTGGTTTTTTGTCTTGGTCATACACCAATTGCCCGCCTTTTCCAGTTTTTGACTTTTTTATCAATAGCTTTTTTGCCATCCTGAATTATTTTGTCCAAATTTATATTTTATAAATTTTATTTATCATTTATAAGTTATAATTTTGTAACAAAATGTTATAATTTATTACTATGCCGATATCAATGAATTTAAAAAATGTTCCTGAAGATGTTAATAGAATTATATTAAAAGAGCAAGGAGCAAAAAAAGCTATTTGTGGTTCTCAATTCTCAAAACAATCAACTATATTTATGATAATTAGAGAATATAACAAGATTAAAAATGGAGATACATTTAATACCGCCGCAGGAAAAGCAACTTCATGAGCAGTCTATAGATTGTGTTTGTGAACCTGATTTTTCTATTGACAAAAGGACAGGAGAGGCAATTTGGACACACAAGTTTTTGTCAATAGATAGTATTTTAGAAATTAATTTAAATGGCGATGGAGACAATATTCACACATAATCTAACAAAAGAAGAAGTGTTAGAAATACTTTCAGAAGAAGTATCAGAGTCTGAATATATTGACAGCATGATTCATATTGAACACCCCCCGGGTGCATATTTAATTTTGTGCGATCTTGAACAGCTTTTTTCTATGCGCAACGATGTTATAAATGAAAAGAGGGTTCGAGAAAAGATTAATGCTGATTATGAAGACTTGACATCTCAGTTGTTCAATGAATAAGTCTTCTTAAATTCTTTCTCACTCATTAAAATGATATGTCTCAATGCTTTATTTAAAGTTCCTACATCTTTGTTTGCATTCTTTTCTAATGCATCGTGTAGGTATGTTTTAACCTCGTTGTATTTTCCATTCTCCATTTTGTCTACCATGTAGGAGACAACCCTGTCTTTGTCTGCGTCAAAGAAATCTATTAGGTGGTCAAAGTTTTTCACCCATGTATTATAACCAGTATCATCCCTATTACTTATCAAAGATTTATTAGTAAGTGTTGTTCCGATCTTTTCAAAGAAAGTCTCTAGTGTATTTCTGGAAACAAACTCATTTCCTATTTCCATATATTTTGTTTCATTATCTGTTAATTTCACAAACCCTTCCTTATTTCTGTTGTGCCATATTTCGTGCCATAGTGTTGATAGTGCTTTCTCATGCGAGACAGTTAATTCTTCACCAATTCTTATCTTTTCTAATGACTCTGTTACTAAATCGGCTTTTTTTCGACTAAGCGATATAGTGCCTTTCATGTCGGTAAATCCATTAATATTTTGTTTTTGGGTTATTGTAATTTTTTTATAGCCATTTTGGAACCAGTCACTTATTTCAGTTTGCTTTTGCTCAAACAAATCACTTACGTCGGAAATATTTCTAATTTCCCTATTTATAAAGGATGTGTTCTCTTTTTTCGGTTCCGGCATCGGCAATTCTGGTGTTTGTTTACCCCGAATCTTTATCCAGTTTTGATAATCGTTGGTTTGATATATTGCCCTTCTTATATCTAGTGGCACTAAATCTTCTGACACCGGCCTCCATTTATGCTGGCATCTATAGCCTCCATTATAAACCACAAAATTTGAAACATCTGTTCCTGGAATCATGCCTACTGGTAGGCCATCTTTATTTAACTTGCCGTCATATTTTTTGAATTCCGGGAAATCACCTTTTAGAACTTTGGGGATTTCAGAAAGATGAAAATACTTTCTATCTGTGCATGCTAAGCAAAAAGGCCGGGTCGTTTCAATGTTTGCGCCAGAATATCGAAACCATTCCAAATCTAAATTAGAAGTGATAATATTAGTGTAGGTGCCCGAGAATTGATTCATGCTGTCAACAGCTATTTGGCTACCATATCTTTGTAATATTCCATCACCGGATTCATTTTTTGATATAAAATCTGTTAATTTTTTCTGTAGCAGCAAAAATGGTTCTCCTGATAGTATTGAACTTTTTACCATGTTAGATATCCGCTCTGAAACATTTGCCTCAATTCCGGTTTCTGTTAGTTGCGACACAACAGTCGAGATAGATTCCTTCTTTATAGCCTCGCCAAGCTTTGGAGGTTCAAACTTATTAGAGAGCTCTTTAAAATAATCGTTCTGTGTTTGTATTATACTGTCATATGCATTTATAAAGTCCTTAACAGATTTTTTATACTTAGGACTCAGGACAACATTTAAGACCTTGCCTCTCAATGCGGCTATTTTCCTTAAATTTTCTGCGCTTATTGTGATTCTGCCGTTTTTCGTATTAATGTCTTTCGTCAATAATAATATCTCATCCAATAAATTATCTTGAATTTTTGGAAGTCCTTCTGAAAATTTATCAGTAGCGGTTGTAATTATTTTGATAAGTTCCTTAAAATCCATTA
>JAIBAX010000042.1 GCA_019694955.1 Chitinophagales bacterium
TATCTTGACGAATATTGTTACAAATTCAATAGGAGATATTTTGGTGAAAAAATATTCGATAGACTACTAATTGCCTCAGTTTCATCACCTTGGTATGGAAATGTTTATAAAAGCGGATAGTCATTAATTATTATATAGGAAAACAAGTGAGCGAATCTGATGAAGATGGTATAGAACAACAGACAGAAAAGATACCTTTATTAAATAAATTCATTAAACCAAATACTGAAGATAAGTATGAGAAGCTGGAGGAGTTTGTAAAAAGCATCCTCATAGAGAGAAATTCTTTAAAAACCAAAGATAGCATTGTATTGCTAGATGCGAAAGATTGCCATGACGTTCTTATAGATGCAAGTGATTGGCTACGGTTCTTTGCTACCTTTAGCGAGATGAATGAACAACGAAAGTCTTCTTTTATTGTTTACAATATTACTGAAGAGGATGTTTTTGACTTAATAGAGATAAACAAAATTGTTTTCATTCCGAATGAGTTCTCTTTCAAGAACATAGACATTTTATTTTATAGTAAGGTTGAACATAATGGAATACAAATATGGATGAATCACTTGCTTTCCGGTCAAACCTATGAAAAGTACTTAGATATAAATCGGCAAATTGCACACTATCATTATAACCTCCTCAGTTTGAGAGTAAAAACGTCAACTGACTTTAAAGAGATTGATCTTCCAAAAAATATTTATGATGATGGGTATCTCTTAAATTTTGAATTATTAATTAAAAATGGCAATTATACACTTTTTGAGGAAACCGTAAAGTCGTTGTTAGAAATAGAAATTCAAGATGAGCAAGCACCTGATGAATCCAAAGAATTATCTCTAAAGGAAAAATTCTTCCAACAATTTAAAGGATATAAGATAACCAATGCCCATTTTAAAATCGGCTCCAAGATCCATATTGGCACCTATTATTATGCCAAGAGATTGTTTTATAATAGCTTTTTCTCTAATCGCTTTGCTTTTTTGATTGCGCATAAAATATTAAATACACATTTGATAAAGAAGAATAAAGATATTGAAATCACCTTGGTTGGTTATAGCAATTACTCTGATTTATTGGTGAGCATGATAAGAAAACTATTGAATGATATAGGATATGACCATATTAATCATGATGTTGTTTTAGAATCAGAGGTAGTGTTTAAAGCAGTTGAAAATTTAAAAGATAATTTTATCCTTATTGTACCAATAAGTTCTACTTTTTCAACATCCAGTAAGATAAGGAAGACGATAGAAAGTTTAAAAAAAGGTCAAAAACCAACACCAACATTTCTCTCCCCTGATATCAATATTCTATTGGTTGGAGACAAGGATATCGAGGATATTGATTGGGACAATCAGGGATTGATTTATAAGAATTTCTTTTGGAAAAAAGGCAATGATATAAATACTATTAAGGTAGGGGGAACAGAACAATTCTATTTTATTCCTTTGGCATCAGATTGGAACCATATCTATAGTTGTCGATATTGTTTTCCTGAGATAGAAGAAGAAAATACCAAAGAATTCATACCTAACGAAAATGAAAGAGAAGAAGTTTGTTTATTAGAAACGGAAAAAAATAACGTTACACCTGATATAATTTTTGACTTGCCTATAACGAAAGAGCCTCGCAAAGAAAATGATGAGAGGTTAAAACTTCTTCTTCCTGATGAAAATAATGACTTTATCTATCATAGACATATTATTAAACTTAAAAACCATTATCTCTTCTTCATAAAGCAAGCCACTTTTCTAAAAAAGCATGCATCTAAAATAAAAGACTGGATTAAAGAGATTAAAGTAAATTACAACAAGCAGAATTTAATATTTACACCCTCCATTTCTTCTAATTCTGGATTTGTAAACTTGGTAAACGAAGCGTTGTTTTTCGGGAAAGCAACTATCCTACAATATAGTGCCTCCGATGACAATTATCAGAATTTTAAAAAATTTCATCAAGAATTATTAGATAATGCTGAGATATACTTTGTTGATGATATTATATCGACAGGAAAAAATGTAAAACTCATTCGCGATTACCTTTCCTATTTTGATAATAAATCTAAAAGTTCAAATAAAAGTTCAAAGTATGTAATTAAAGGCATTATAACAATCTTTAATCGCCTGAATTATGGGGACGAAAAAAAAATTGAGAATTATTCTGACACAACATTGCATTATTTTCTAAAGATAAATATACCCTCTCTATTAGAAGAAAATGATAAAATATTTTTAGATAGAAGAATGGAAATTTATAAAAAACTTGGAGAAGAATCTCTACTAGATACCCTGCGAATATACTTTAAAGAAGAATATACTAAAATTTCGCCATTTGATATCACCAATGAAGGTAACATAAGTCAACATCATACAAAAAAAGAACCAGAAGATAATCTTTTCCAACTCTTACTCTATCATTATATTTTCTGTTACTTTGAACAAAATGGGGATGGTAGTTACATTCATTTTAATCATTATGATGATAAAAGCACTTTTTTTCAGAACTTAATCCAGTTTCTCAAGGAAAAGTTAAAAGTTTTTTTGAAGGAAAATCCATTGTTTGAAAACGAAATAGAACTTAATGCATTAAGAATCCTAAGTGAACCACCTTTTAGCCGATACCGTTTCCTCAAAGAAATTGCATTTAAAGAGGTATCGAAACGGCTTAAAGATAAACAGAATTTCATTTCTAATGAGGAACATTTTATATGTAAATTGGGCGATGAGGAAACGGAATATTGTCAGTACCAAAGATTTAAATTGCTTCTGCGTTTAGCTGTTAATCTTAAAATAAATTATATTTTTTCCGTCCAATTTTTATTAAATGCAATACAACCTTTACTTACGTTTCTTGAGAGACCTAAAGAAATTACGAAAAATAATGGGACCAACAGACCCGTTCATGCAATCGGCTTTATAACCTATTACATCGCTTTGGTGCAAGAGCTGATTTATGAAGATGAGGCAAAAGCTATTCGCTTAATAAAAAATATTGTATGGATATTAAGAGGAAGTAATGGGAACTATGTTAGTAAACGAGACTTAAGAAATGATGTAAATGACCATTTTATTCATCTTTTAAGGTTATTGGTTTTGGAGAACAATTTCATTTTTAGTACCTTCTTTAAGAATTTCTATGAAGAAAATAAAAATGAATTATTACGCATTGAATACAATAAAAATCCTCATAAATTTTATGACACATTAGAAGAGTATATTAATAGTACTAGGTATCGATTTGATGCATTGAACCTTATGCTTTATAAATTTGAAATAAAAGAAGATAAAATGATGCGAGTTGATGACGAAGGCATTCTCCAGGCATTTAATAAAACGATGTTTTTACGAGCATTTTTGCATCAAGAAATATTACATAAAAACCAATCTATAAATATTAATGATACTATAAATCTAATACTAAAAACAATGTGTGAGATTTTAGGAGTAGATAATGGCGGTGCTTATTTTACAATTAGGTATCTCAAAAAAAATGAACTTCCGGAAAATATAACAAGAGAACACCTATATGTGTTTGATAAATACAATAATAAGGATGACATCTTAAATAATATTGATCTAGTGGATGAAGATTCGCTTTTATTAAGAACCTTTAAGGGGATTAAAGAAAAGGAAAGCAAGAAACCAAAGACAATTCTGGAGTTAATGTACAATAATGATAAATGGGAGTTTAGGGACTTGGAAGATAAAACCATTATTGAAAATACATTAGAAGGTAGGCGAGATATTATCTATGACAATCTATTTTTTTTGAGGATTACAGAGATTAAAGAACGACAGCATAATGAAAAAGTAGAAGATAAGACCTCAACCGAAGAAGAGCCAAAATTCTATTCCGATCCATTGGCAGTCATCACATTTTACAATAATACGAACAGAAAAGAAGATGATAACAATAATCTTCTTTTTGACCCTAAACGAGTAAGATTTCTCTTAATGCTGAGAGATGATCTCTACAAATTTATCTTTGAACATTTGGATAATGATGTATTGCAGATGTTTGTTGAGCAGGAGAAGGAGCGTTATACTATAGAATACAATAAGCATGGTATTGAAACGTATATTGGAATGTTTAATAATGAATTTAATAAAGAAGTTCCTGATTTAAGCAATATAAGGTTTGCAAATAAGTACTTCGTGAATAAATTACGATTACTAAATATGGTTAATGTGATTCCATACGAGTATGAATTGTTAAAAGTTAGTAATTTAATTGAAGAGATTAACTTACTAGTTAAAGATATTTTTAGCATTGAACATCCTAATTATACTGGAATAGATAAAAGTGAAATCAATAAAAAGGTCGTAATTATTGATGAAACTCGTCATATGAATACTCTTAAGTTTAGATTCCCTAAAAACTTCTATAAAGAAATGCTTTTTGAAATATTATGGAATATACGTAAATATGTGATTGATAAATATTATAAAAAATTTGACAGCCAAAAATTAGAATTAAGACTAAGTATTAATATAACCGAAAATGTATTTTATTTTGTTGTTACTAATAACTTCTTTAATGACAATCAAGATAATATCAATAATATTAATAATCACATAAAAAACCCTAGTAAAAAGGATGGTCTCAATCTAATTAGGGACATGTTAAAAGAAATTGGTATTCTAGCCTTTGCAAGTTCATATCCCAATTCATTAAGTATTTATATCCCAATTAAAAAATTACATGATGAAAATTAATTATACAGCCTTAATAGTTGATGATACTCGTGCACACTATTCTGAAATAAGTAATTTGTTTGAAACATCTTTTCCAGAAGAAGCTTCCGAAAGTAATGACTTACGGCTTGGGATTAGATTGAAATTATCTAAAAGTTCAGATAATTCAGATAAAAAATTTGGTCAAAAAACAATAGACAGGGTATTAGAAAAATGTAATAACGTGGATATTCTTATTCTTGATTATGAACTTAAGCCTGACGAAGTTGGTGTTAACGGAAAGAATTTTTATCAAAATTTCATTAAAGAGCATCCTAGATTAGAAGGCACACCTGTCTTATTCGTAACGTATGAAGAAAAGTATTTGCCTGATATTAATAAAATAGTCAAAGAGATTAATACAAACGGTGGTAGGGGTGCATATTGCCTAAAGGAATTTGATGAAAAACAAAATTTTACTGAGAAATTTATTGATGAATTTACCTTACTTGCGAAAAGCTTAATACAAAATAGCCTTGATAAAGGAAATTACTCTATTGGAGAAATAACTAATGGAAAGACCTTTGTAAGTGAATATCAAAAAAAAATTTCTTTAGTCAAGAAATCTGCTCAAATATCTGATAATGTTTGCATCCTAAAAAAGGGAGAATGTAGTGCAACCGGCTTCCTATTAGGAGAATCACATATCCTTACTGCCTATCATTTTATTGAAGAAATTAATGGAATAGAAGATTTAATAATTAATTTTAATCACGTGGAAGATGCACCTTCAGTTAATAAAATCGATGTGCAAATAGATTGTATTTCTTATTTTGATGCTGACCCTAACCTTGATTTTGCCGTATTAAAGCTAAATAGTAAAATAATCACTTTCTGTTCATATAATATTAGTGAATCTGTTCTCAAGAACAACAAATGCCATATAATTCATCATCCTGTTGAAATTAATGATGATAGAAAAAAGGATTACAAAAGAGAGGCTGACGGTTGGATATTAGATGCTGATCCTGTTCTTTACAAACATAATATTCATACTTACAAAGGTTCAAGCGGTGCCCCAATCTTTAATGAGGAATATGAATTAATTGCAATGCATACTAGAACAAATAGTCCTGATGGACTTCAAGTGAATAGTTGTATTCCAATTAGTAAAATTATGGAAAAAATAGAATATTTATTTAACCCTCAATTTTTAACAGAGGCACAAGAAAAGATTAAAGATAATGCATTTGAAAGATTATCTTTAATATGTACAGAATTTTATACAAATAAATATAATACCATAACTTTTGATGTACATGCACATTTTTTTGCATTCAAATATGTTCCATTTAAGTATATATTAGGAAAGATATTTTTTAGTGATCTTTTATCAATTTTTAGAAGAAATAAATTAAATGAATCTTACAGCATATCTCAACAAGATAATAATTTGCAAGTATTGGATTTGTCAGAGGCTGAAATTGACCAACTCCAAGTCTCAGAAGAAGTAGGTGAAAAGATGTTGTTAAATGATATTAATATTTTGATTCAAGAAAAAGATAAAAATGAATCATTTCCAGGAGTAACAGAGACTAGTTGGGATTTTATAATTACTTATTTAAAAACAAAAGAAAATATCTTACTTGAGGTATATGTAAACAATTACCAATTAAAAGACAGAAACCAGCACCAACTCACCGTCGCCCTAATGATGGATTTTGAATTTGGAATGAACAAGCCTAGGAAGTCTTTTGAACAACAAATGGAAGAATTGCAGAAACTTTCAAAAGAATATCCAATTTTGCCATTCTTTGCTGTTGATCCAAGAAGAGCAAACTTATATGATTTATTTATCAAAGCCTTCACTGATAAAGACGCTCCTTTTTTTGGCGTTAAATGCTACCCTTCTCTCGGATTTCTTCCTTCCGATAAAAGATTAGACCCCATCTTTAGGATTTGTGCAGAAAAAGGAATTCCTATAACTACTCATTGCGGAGGAGAGGCTATCAGCACAAATGAAGAGTATATAGAATTTGTCAACGAAAATGGTGATAGAAAACAACGTAAATTACAAGGAAAATGTAGAAAAGATAGAGCATATTATCTTAACGACCCAAATCATTGGCGACCAGTATTAGAAAATTATCCATCTCTCAAGATAAACTTTGCCCATTTTGGTTCTGATAATCATTGGGAAGAAAGTAGTCATCACAACTATCATGAAAGAATACGAGATATTATTGATTTATTAAAAAATCCTCAATATAATTGTTATACAGACTTTTCTTATAATATCGCAGGGAAACCAACAATTATACAAAAATTAAAAACAGTCCTTGAAGAGCATCCAATCATTCAAGATAAGATTATGTATGGTACTGATTTCCATGTAGTGCTATTTGAAAGGGAAAATTTAAAGAAAAAACAAGAACATTTTAAAAATGAATTGGAGGTGTATTTCGATAAGATGACAAGAGTTAATCCTTTGAAGTTCTTATTTGACATTGACTCTCCCCCTACAAATACCCCTTAGCTTGCAAGTGAAACAATTCGGCATATAGTCCGTTTTTTTCTAGGAGGGCTTCGTGGGTGCCTATTTCTTCTAGTTTGCCTTGCTTTAAGACTAGAATCCTATCTGCCATGCGCACCGTTGAAAATCTGTGGGAGATGAGTACTGCCATCTTACGTTGTGTGAGCTGTGTGAACCGCTGGAAAGCCTCGAACTCGGCACGGGCATCCAATGCTGCCGTAGGTTCGTCGAGGATGAGCAGGTATGCATCGCGTATATAGGCACGGGCGAGGGCTATCTTCTGCCATTGCCCACCGCTGAGTTCCACTCCTCCGGCGAAGCGTGTCCCTAACATCTGCTGGTAGTGTTGTGGCAACTGACTGACTACCTCTGTTGCCAAACTCTGCTGCGCCGCCTGCTCTATTAAAGCCATATTGTCCAACTCCTCAATGTTGCCGATGGCGATATTTTCTTTGGCATTGAAATAAAACTTGACGAAGTCCTGAAAAATAACGCCGATATGTCTGCGCAGGTCTTGCAGGTGGTATGCTTTCAAGTTTTTCCCTTCGAGGTAGATATTGCCTTCCGTAGGTTCATACATACGGGATAGCAATTTCACCAGCGTTGTTTTACCGGCACCATTTTCTCCCACTAATGCAATCTTCTCGCCGGGGTGCAGCTGGAAACTTACATCGCGAATCGCCCAAATATCTGTTCCCGGGTATTTAAAGCCAACCTTGTCGAATACAAAGCCCTCTTTTAGCGTCTCTGGAAATGGGAGTGGTTGGTCGACATTTTTGATATTGGGTTCTATGGCGAGAAAGTCGAAATAATCCTGTACGTACATGGCACTTTCGGCAATGGAGGAAAATCGGGAAAAGATGGCTTGCATGAGCAACCGCAGCCGTGCGAATGAGCCGGATAAAAAGGTGAGGCTGCCAATGGTAATGATACCAAGGATGGTTTTTTGTATGATGAATACGTAAGCGAAATAGTAGGCCGCTTCGCCGAGGATATTCAGCAAGATACCCCAGTTGGTACGTTGTACCGCCAGTTTCTTATTCGCAAGGAAATATTTGTTTGCCAAAACCGAAAAGCGACGGATGATAAAGTTCTCCAATCCGAATATTTTAATTTCTTTAGCCGTTTCATTGCTGGCGCCGATGTAGCGGAGATAATCTAGTTCACGGCGCTCCGGCGTCCAACTGCGCGCCAAAGAATAGCTTTGCTGGCTAAAAAATAGTTCACTTATAAAAAAAGGTATCACAGAAATCAGTAGTAAAATCACTAATAATGGTTGTAGGTAAATCAATCCGGAAATGAGCATCACTACCGTAATGATGTCTTGAAACTGCGACAGACCTTGCGTCATCAGCACTACCCTATTGGTGGTTTGTCGGCGGGCGCGTTCCATTTTGTCGTAAAATTGGTTGTCTTCAAACTGCGACAGATCCAGTTCTGCGGCATGTTGGATAAGTGTTATAGAGGTTTCATTGCCAAATAAATCTCCCAGAAGCGCATCTGCCAGCGTAATCAGCCTATTGAGGACATCATTAAAAAGCACTAATGCCAATTCTATTGCTACCAGCACCCACAGTTCTTTAATAGGTGCTTTTTGTTCTATTGAAGTGATAATGGCATCTAAAATCATTTTGCCCACGAGGAGCGTTGCAGAAGGGAGTACTGCTTTCAGCAACCGCAAGCTGATGTTGGAGATGGTGAGGAATTTATGTGTCTTATAGATGAGTTTGAATAGGGGTAATAAGTATTTTAGTGCTTTCAGGTTGTCTCTGAAAGAATTTTTCTTACCTGTGTTCGGAAATAGTCCATCCCAAAAAGCCATCGTTTTGGGAGTAAAGATACGAGATTTGTATCAACCTCGGAGGTTGACGGTATTTTAAGGGATGTATAAAGTGTATTTTTTACCAATGCATTGAAAATAAATGTATTGTATTTTTTAAGATGGAAAAATCAACCCTCGAGGTTAAAAAAAAGCACCTTCCTTTCAGAAGATGCTTTTCCTATGTGTCTTTATTTGTATTACATATTGCTGATGATGGCCTTGCCAAACTCTGAACATTTCAAGAGTGTAGCACCTTCCATGAGGCGGTGGAAGTCGTAGGTGACGGTTTTTTCTTTGATGCTTTGTTCGATACCTTTCACGATGAGGTCGGCAGCTTCTTGCCAGCCCATGAATTCGAGCATCATCACACCTGAGAGGATTACTGAACTAGGGTTCACCTTATCCTGACCTGCATATTTTGGTGCAGTGCCATGTGTTGCCTCAAAAATTGCCATTCCGGTGGTATAATTGATATTAGCACCCGGAGCGATTCCAATACCACCTACCAATGCGGCGAGGGCATCAGAGATATAGTCACCGTTCAGGTTGAGGGTAGCTATCACATCATATTCATCAGGACGAAGGATGATTTGCTGTAAGAAATTATCTGCGATAGCATCTTTGATGATGAGTTTACCTTCGCTCTCGGCTTGTTTCATGGCTTTAGTAGCTTCTTCGGCACCGTCTTCTGCTAAAATTCTATCGTACTGCGCCCATGTGAATACCTTATCGCCAAATTCTCTTTCTGCCAGTTTATAGCCCCATTCTTTGAATTTACCTTCGGTAAACTTCATGATATTTCCTTTGTGTACCAATGTTACTGAGCGACGTTTTTGCTTAAGTGCGTACTCTATTGCGGAACGGATAAGTCTTTCCGAACCTTCCAAAGAGACAGGCTTAATGCCTATAGATGAAGATTCCGGGAAGCGTATTTTATTGACGCCCATTTCATTTTGGAGGAAATCCATCACTTTCTGGCATTCCGGTGTGCCGGTTAGGTATTCTATTCCAGCATAGATATCTTCGGTATTTTCACGGAAGATGACCATATTTACTTGTTCCGGAACTTTCGAATTGGAAGGGACTCCAGTAAAATAGCGAACCGGGCGTACACAGGCGTACAAGTCAAGAATTTGGCGTAGTGCCACATTCAAGGAGCGTATGCCACCACCTACCGGTGTGGTAAGTGGTCCTTTTATCGCTAAAAGGTGTTCTTGGATGATATCTAATGTTTCATCGGGCAACCAACTGCCAGTAAGCTTAAAGGCTTTTTCTCCAGTCAACACTTCCTTCCAATGTATTTTTCTTTTTCCGCCATATGCTTTTTCTACCGCTGCATCAAATACCATCACGGAAGCTTTCCAAATATCCGGTCCGGTACCGTCACCTTCAATAAATGGAATAATAGGTTCGTCGGGGACTTGCAACACGCCGTTGCTGATTGAAATTTTCTCTGCCATATATTATCGAATTTTTAAATTGACGTTTCAAAGATATTAAACTTGCACAAAATTTTTTTCAGAATTTTTAGTTCTAATTAAATATCTTGTTTGGTATACTTTCTTAACAGTACAATGCTATTAAAAGTTCAGTTTGAGGTGTGTATTTTGATTTTTATTTCTGGATGATTTATAAACCGAAAATCAGCATGAGAAGAAAATATCCTGATGTGTCGGGAGACCACCGTAGCTACTGAAAAGCACTTTTGTTCTTGTGGAGAAACGAGAACGAGGAACTTACCGAGAATACACGTTAGAGAAAATGTAGTTTGCGAAATGGAAATAGTCCACTTGCTCTCGAGGAGACACGAGAACAGGGAATTGTAGTATTATTATTTGCTTATTCTATTAATCATTTTGTGATAATTTCTTCTGTGATAATTTTCAAACAATTGCAATGGGTTTTGGGTGTAAGCGCTTCTGTTCTCATGAAGAAACGAGAACACTGCATTATAGGTATCAAATAAGAATTTTCGGAGTAATTGTCTTTATGATAAATTTGAAATAGTATGTGATATCTTAACCGTTTCATTCAACATTTATAATTTAGCATTACACATCTTTCCTTAAAAAGGAATTGCACCAGGGATTGGAGCGTTATCCTTTTTTTGCGTTGGCACGGTGTTGGGCAAAAAGATACAAGCGGAAAGCCCGCCCGGGTGCCCAAATGGATATGGTATGCTGTTCTTTTATGCTGCGTCCTTACTCAATAATTTGTTCAACCTTTCCCGAGCCGTACTCTTCTTTATTTACGATGCAAGGTCCTTTGTATTTTACTGACCCTGAACCATTTAACACTGCATTCATAGATATTTGGCAATTTAGTATTGCATTTCCGGAACCGTCTTTATTTAGGTTGATAGTTTTTGAAATCAGGTGTTCGGCATTCAAGTTTCCTGAGCCAGACTGTGCGATATTCAAGGTTTTACATTCACCATGCGCCTCTATATTGATGGAACCGCTGGCAGCGATACCGATGGTATTTCCGATGTAGTTCAAATTCAATTCACCTGAGCCGGAGCATATTACATTCAACGTTGAAACTGCCATATTGAGGTTGATCGTGCCGGAGCCTTCTATGTTTAGCTGACCCATCGTTCCTGTAAGGTTATTCGCTGAGGTCAATGACCCAGTTCCTTTTTTCGTGATATTGACAAAACGAGGGTTTGACACTTCTATTTTATTAAATTTCATTCCTTTAATGACGACTTGATTATCCAGTTTTATTTTTAGGGTATTGCCTTCTACCACCATCAGAACATATTTTTGTAGGTTATCATCTACCTCTACGCCAACATTTCTTTTTTCGGATTGTGTGAGTACAACATTCAGGGGTCCTTCGACTTCGATGTTTTCAAATACTTGGTTGAAGTTTCTTACTTCGTAGGACTTGTTGGCACTTCCTTTTATTTCTTTTTGTGCGTGCAATTGCAATGTTGCAACTAGTAGGACGAATGTTATTAAGTATCTCATTGTATCTAATTTTGTTAATAATATCTTTCCATTTATAGGTGTATGACTTCTCCATAAGCTGCTGCTGCTGCTTCCATGATGGCTTCTGACATCGTTGGGTGCGGATGTACTGCTTTCACTATCTGCATACCTGTGGTTTCCAATTTACGTGCCACAACTATTTCGGCAATCATTTCTGTAACATTTGCGCCTATCATGTGGGCTCCTAGCAATTCTCCGTATTTTTTATCGAAGATTAGCTTTACAAAACCATCTGGGTTTCCGGCTGCTTTAGCCTTTCCTGAAGCAGAAAAGGGAAACTTACCGACCAGTACTTCATAGCCTTTTTCCTTGGCTTTGGCTTCGGTAAGGCCTACGGAAGCTATTTCCGGTTGGCAATATGTACAACCCGGAATATTATCATAGTTAAGTGGCTCAGGATGATGTCCGGCTATTGCTTCGACACATATAATACCCTCGGCAGAGGCGACATGTGCCAATGCAGGTCCTGCGACGACGTCGCCGATGGCAAAATAGCCTTCAACGTTGGTTTGGTAGTACTTGTCGACTAGAATTTTCCCGTATGCTGTTTTTATGCCTGTATGTTCCAACCCAATATTATCGATATTTGTCTCTATGCCGATTGCTGACAATAATATATCTGCTTCAAGATGGAGGGTTTCTTTGGGCGTTTGTACGACGGCTCTCACCCCTTCTTGGCTAGACTTTGCCATTTCTACTTTTGATGATGTCAGGATTTCGATACCTGCTTTTTTATAAGATTTCTCCAAAGCTTTTGACACCTCAATATCTTCCAAGGGTGCTAATCTATCCATGAACTCCACAATAGTAACTTTCGTACCGATGGTACTATAAAAATATGCGAACTCCAGTCCAATCGCTCCTGCCCCTACCACTATCATGGATGCAGGTTTTTTCTCTAAGGACATAGCTTTTCGGTAGTCAATGATTTTATCCTGATCGATGGGCAAGTTGGGTAATTTCCTTGCTCTCCCACCTGTGGCAATGATGATTTTTGCGGCTTTATATTCTTTGATATTGCCTCTATTATCTGTTACTTCGATTCTTTTTCCGGGTTTTAGTTTACCATAACCAAAAATTACGTCGATATTATTTTTTCTCAAGAGGAACTGAACCCCTTTGCTCATACTTTCTGCCACCTCACGGCTTCTTAATATGGTTTGCTCAAAATTGATGGACGAAGCGGTGACATGTATGCCATAATGTTCGGCATGTTGGATATAATCAAAGACTTGAGCGCTTTTTAGGAGTGCTTTTGTAGGAATACATCCCCAATTCAGGCAGATACCGCCCAGTGCTTCTTTTTCTATTATTGCCACCTTTAAGCCCAGTTGTGCCGCTCGTATTGCAGCCACATAACCGCCGGGACCGGCGCCTAAAATCAGGATATCGTATTGGTTCATATCACAAAATTAGTTATAAGTCTTTAGTAATTGGTTTTTAGTCTTATTTTTTTGTTTAAGGTCAAAAAGATGCATTTATAGCACTTTATTGTATGCCGTCATCCAACGCTCGGGAATTTCTCCCTGCAAAGCAGTTTCGTAATCTTTGATGGTACATGGGAAAAGTTTGTGGCGCTTACTGCGTTCGGTATTTATGTCAATTTTTATCCACCAACGATCGCTTTTTTTGCTTTTTAGAAAAACGATATCTTCTTCTTGTCCATCGATGGTGACGATAAACTTATTGAAATCTGCTTCGTTCACGATGGGATAGTCTCCTTTTCGTTGGGAAAAGCCGTCTACAAAGTACCATATCATCTGTGCAATTGCCTTAGCAGTAGCATTCAGGTGGTCGAAATTCGGGTTATAATCGTAGATTCCCAAAGATGTTAGTCGGTCGCTCAACCCTGCATAGCGGAATATTTGGCAGGTTTCATCTGCAAAAAAACCATTCGGAGAGGGTTGGAAAAATCCGGGGGCATCGCATTGGCGGATACAACCTATATTCAAAGCCAACAAATCGGCATCTCTGACTATTGGTTCTGTTTCTCTCAAATCTTCTCTGGCAATGCCAAGTCTGAAACTATCAAACTGCATTTTATGGAGCAATGCAATATATTCGTTGGGTACATAATAAGATTGGTAACCGAGGAGGGCAAAATTGAACAAGATATTGGGCTGATCTGTAAATATTCTATATAGATGGTCGTTGGTAGTAACTTTTTTCTTGAGTTGGTCAGAGATGGAGAAGCGTTCGTCCATGACGACCATATTTACAAATCTGTCTAACCCTTGATAGGCTTTATATTGTCCGATAGTGAGTGTCTGGTCGCCGCCTAAGATAATAGGAAAAACATTTTCTCTCAGCAACTCATTGACAACCGAGGAAAGTCCGACAAAAGTATCGCTTTGCTGCTGCCCTCTTTCGATATTGCCTAAGTCTATGATTTTTATCCGATGCGGAAGGTTAAACAAAGCATACAAGTGCTTTCGAATTACATTGGGGCCAAGTTCGCAGCCTTTGTTGGAGGGTTCACCACGGGATTCATTCACGCCAATGATGGCTATTTGATAGGCAGACAAATCCGGTTTTCCTCCTTGATAGAAGGTAACGGCAGACTTCCAGTTGCCGGGGAAATCCGGAATACTATTTAGAAATTCGTCTCTGAGTGGTTGTACAATATCTGCAATCATAGTCATCTGCGCATTTGAGTCAAAATTAAGTCAAACGTCGGGAAAGCGATTGGAGAGTTTTTAACATGGGGTTGAAAGGGGTTTTATTTTATCTTATTCAATTCTCTTTTTAATTCATCGAGCGAAGTCTGCTTTAAATCCAATTCAACATTCATTTGCTCACTTATAGTAAGGTACTCGCAAGAATAATAAGGTATATTTTTATAATAGGCAATCGCAACGAGGATTGCTGATTGACCTAAGGGAAGTTTAAGGGTTTGACCGCCCATGAATGAAAATGTCTGCATTTTATCCCTTTTTTGAAATAGTGGGAGATACATTTTGTCAATTACCAGTGTAATTGAAATATGGTTATAGCTACTGAAATTCGGTACGATAGTGGTTAAATCAATTTCTTTTGTTGTTGGGTATTTATAAAACTTATCAATGTTTGCCCATCCAAGTTTGTTCATAGAAAATATGTAGTTAGGTTCGACGAACTCCTCTGTGGGGCATATAATTGCTCTGGTGTTTAAAGTATCCAACTTAATTGCAATTTCATTACGAGCTATTGTGTCACTTTTAATCTCAACATAGTACTCCTCAACAGTATCAAAATTTTCAATTTCTTTTTCCAAAGGATAAAGAGGCTCTACATCTGGCGTGTTAGGCTTATTATAACTAGGGTTGATTTTCTCAATATTGGTAGGGTTAACCCAATTAATGCCTGTGTCTGAAATATTACCTTCAAAATACTGCATGCCTGATGGTACAAGCTTCTCCGGAAGGATGATATTTATTGAAGCGCCAGTAGAAAGTGTTAATTTCTCTTCATCTTTATAGGCTTCAATCAGTATCATACCACCAGTTTGTAGGAGTTCTCCATTGGATAACGTAGAAAGATTTGCCAATAAGATGTCACTAGCAGAAAGATACGAACTCACCTCTAACCTTACTTCCCCTGTAACGATTTTAGAATATTTATCCATAAAGGCATTTTCGGGAATAGCAATTCCATATCCAAATTTAGAGAATAAAAAATGATCTTTTTTGCCAGTAATATAAAATAGTTCAGGTTTCTTTTTCAGTACTTGACGTTGGGGTATAGCGGCTGTCGTTTCGATTGAATCGCCACATTCTTTTTTACCAGCACCATGTTCTATATTACTTTGAATCCCCAAATACAACAAAAATAATGTTATTGGTATTATCAAAAGCCAAAGTTTTGATGGATACTTACGCTTTTGTGTGTATAATGATTGTTTCATTTTCGACCAATCTTCTTCACTATACGGCACAGAATAATTGTCGAAAGCCTGCTTATATAAATCATCAATTTTATTTCTATTATCTTCCATATCTTTAACTTATAGTTATTTTGTAATGGTATTTATTTTCTCCTGAAGGATTTTTCTTGCATGGTTGAGGTGCCATTTGCTGGTTCCAATTGAAATTTGCAACATCTCAGCTATCTCGTTGTGCTTATATCCTTCAATAGCGAATAAGTTGAATACTGTTCTACTTGAAGGAGGGAGTTCAACAAGAAGATCCAAAAGATCCTCAACATTTAAAGGAGTATCTGGTAAAATCATTTCATGAAAGTTATCAGATGCCATGAACTCGGTAAGTTCTTCAAAGGATATTTTTTTCCTTTTGATTTCTTCAAGTGCCGTAAGCGTTGCATACTTTCTTAACCACGCTATTATATTTGTTCCTAGTTGATAGGATTGGATATTTTTAAATACTTTTAGGAAAGTGTCGTTAACGACATTCCATCTTTCGTCTTCATTCTTAAAATACCGCCTCGCAACTCCCATTACAATGCCGAAATATGCTTCAAAGAATTTCTTCTGACATGTCTCGTCATTATTACTTATTCCTTTGAAAATCAAAGGATCCTCATAAATATTCATAGTTGCTGTAATTTTATTTCCTTTGCTCATATTTCATTTTAAGGTTAGCTTTTAAATGTATATGGCAAAATAAAGATAAAGGGTTGGGTCTGATTTGAAAATCTACTCCAACTGCCGCAATGCCAGCCAAGTCATTAGTCCAGTTCCGATGGCGAGGCATCTTTCGTCCACGTCAAAAGTGGGGGTATGTATGGGGGAGGTGATGCCTTTTTCTTTGTTACCTGTGCCCAGTCGGTAGAAGCAGGCCGGCACTTCCTGCGAGAAATAGCTGAAGTCTTCTGCCGTCATCCTTATTTCTAACGGCAACACATTTTCTTCTCCCAAATATTCTTTTGCCCATTTGATGGCATTTTCTGTGAGTGTTTCATCATTTTTCAGGAATGGATAGCCGTGTTCTATCCTACAATCGCATGTGCCTCCCATTCCTTCTGCTATGGAGGTGGCTATTTGTATCATCTTCTTTTTTGCTTCGGCGCGCCAAGGTTCGTCAAAAGTGCGAAAAGTTCCTTCCATATACACTTCCTCGGGAATAATATTGGTGGCACCATTGCCGATTATCTTGCCGATGGTGAGTACACTTGGCAAAGTAGGATTGGCATTCCTGCTTACCACTTGCTGAAGAGCAATAACGATATGCGAAGCAATCAACACCGGATCTATGGCCAATTGTGGTACTGCCCCATGACCACCTTTTCCTTTTACTGTAATGAACAGTTCATCGCAGGAAGCCATGGAGATACCTGCCCTGAAGGCTACTTTTCCGGTTTCTAATTGTGGCAATACATGTTGACCTACAATGGTTTCTACGTGCGGATTTTCGAGAACGCCTTCTTTAATCATCAAGGAAGCACCACCGGGAAGTCGCTCCTCGGCAGGTTGGAAAATGATCTTAACGGTTCCTTCAAAATGGGCGCTGAGTTGCTGCAAAAGCAGGGCTGCACCTAAAACGCAAGTAGTATGCACATCGTGTCCGCAGGCATGCATGACACCTGTATTACACGATTTATACACTACATTATTTTGTTCAGTAATAGGAAGTGCGTCCAT
Organism: Chitinophagales bacterium; assembly: GCA_019694955.1. Lineage (GTDB taxonomy): Bacteria > Bacteroidota > Bacteroidia > Chitinophagales > JADIYW01 > JADIYW01. The sequence goes on from JAIBAX010000042.1 coordinate 17,597, forward strand.
ATCGCCACGTAAGGCAATGTTTTTTTTATCTGGATTTTTCCCTTCGATAATGGCGGCAATGCCATGCCCTCCAATATTTGAAGTAAAGCGAATACCTGCTTCTTTAAGTTGTTCGGCAATGAAAGCCGCTGTTTTTTCTTCTTGGAAAGAAAGTTCGGGGTGTGCGTGGAGGTGTTGTCGAACAGCTATCAATTTCGATTCTAATGTTGCTGTTAATGCTTGGACGTGCTGTTTTAAGTTCATAGTGCATGTATTCAATTACAAAATAAGGGTTTTTTTGTCGTAGTTTAGTTAATTTTGATATTCTTAAACGGATAAAAATGCCAACACCATTAAGTGAAACCGATTCATACATGATTTTTGCCGATGGCGAAGACATATTCCTTTTTGACAAAGATATCAATGAAGATGTTTGGCGGGTAAATATCGGGGAACGGGCTACATGCGCATGGATTGGTCTTTCAAATGAATGGGCTGTTATTGGAGGGAAGAAGCTATTCCTTTGGAAAGATGATATATTGAGAACAATTGTGGAGGATGACTTTATGAATATACAAGATTTTAAACAGGTTGAAGAAATGACCATCCTCATTTTAACTAATTCTTTAAACGAAGGCTCTATTGTTTGGTCATTTAATGTAGAAACGGGTAAAAAAGTAAAGATTTGTGATACAGATAGTTTTTTGAACCTTTAAGTTAAGTTTGACTAATATTTGTGGCTCATTTGAAAGAATTTTCTGGCTCAAAAGTTCTATATTTTAGCTTTAAACACTAAACTTCATGAACTTAAATTTATACAGCAGCTATTAGATATTTGCTACTTTATATAATTCACCTTAATCATATTTGTTCTACCTCTTCCTTTAATGGGCATGCTTGCGGTGTGTACAATGATATCTCCCGGCATCACGCGCTTGTGGTGTTTGAGGATGTCTATGGCATCATTTATGGAGCGGTCAGTACTTTCAAATTCGTCGTAATAAAAAGCTTCCACACCCCAAACTAAACTGAATGAGCTGATGATGGCTCTGTTGCTGGTAAAAATATAAATATTGGCTTTAGGTCTATAGCTGGCAATCATAAATGCAGTATATCCCGACCATGTCATTCCACTGATGGCTTTTGCATTTACATCTTCACATATCCGGCAGGCATTATAGCATATTGCATCCGACAGAAATGTTTTTGAATCTTTATTGGGGTGGAGGTTTTTGTGATAAATGATGCTTTCTTTTTCTGTTCTGGTAATGATCTTATCTATGGTTTCTATCACTTTTATAGGAAATTTTCCTACAGATGTTTCTCCGGAAAGCATGATACAATCCGCACCGTCAAACACGCCGTTGGCAACATCGGTAATCTCCGCACGTGAAGGTCGTGGCATTTCGAGCATGGACTCCATCACTTGTGTAGCTATAATTACGGGCTTGGCAGAAATAATACATTTCTCGATGATGTCTTTCTGCACGATAGGCATTTCTTCCATAGGTACTTCTACACCCAAATCGCCACGGGCAATCATAATGGCATCAGAAGCTTTTACGATGGAGTCGATATTTTTTATGGCCTCTGGTTTTTCGATTTTTGCGATAACCTTAGCGTGATGATCGTTGGAATTGATGATTTCTTTCAGTTCATGTATAACTTTTGAGTTACGTACAAAAGAAATAGCTATCCAATTGACGGGTTGTGTTAATATGAAAGCAAGGTCTTCTCTGTCTTTTATGGTTAAACTTGGAACGGTTGTATTGGTATTGGGTAAGTTAAATCCTTTATTGGAGGACAATATACCGCCGTTGATTACCTTACATGTTACAAGGTCTTTTCCATTTGTTTCTATAACTTTTAACTCAATTTTTCCATCATCTACTAATATCAATTCGCCGGGACGTACATCCTGGGCCAATTTCTCATAGGTTACATCAATGAGTTCTTTCGTACCCAATACCGGAGTTGTTGTTACCTGAATGATTTCACCATTGAGTAGCTCAATAGCATTGTTTTCAATCTTTCCAACGCGCAATTTAGGCCCTTGTAAATCGGCAATGAGTGCTACTGCTGCATTGTGTTCTTCGTTCAGGCGTTGTGTGTGTTCAATCACTTTCTGGTGGTCGGCATGTTTTCCGTGTGAGAAATTGAGTCTAAAGGCGTTCACACCTGCTTTGTATAGTTCTACCAACATTTCATAGCTATTAGTGGCCGGACCGATGGTAGCGATTATTTTTGTTTTGCGCATATTATTCAAGAATTAGATTATGGCGGGATTTGAGTTTTTCAGGATCTATTTCCAACACATGCTGCACACCTGGGATTTTCAGCAAGTATCTTGAAAAGTCACATTCCATAAAAAAATCTGTTTCTCCTTTTACCAAAAACAAATAATCGACGCTTTTTAGTTCCGGCAAGAGAAAAGTTCCCGTACTCTTATTGCGAATGATCTCCAAACTGTAATGATCTTCGTCAATATCATACTTAAAATATGGAAAAGTGACAGTAGATGCTATTGAGGTGACGTACATCTGCACATCTTCCTCTCTTTTAAATTTCCAGTCGAAAGCTTTATTGATGATCCAGCAAAGGCGGTGTTCAGGCAAGGAAGAAACGATTCCCCACATGAGGAAGTCCACATTAAAATCTATATGGAGTTTACTCTTTCCCATACCGCAAAGGTACAATGTATGTATTAATGAGGTGTTTTATCTTATTAATAATTGTGGATTGTAGTGCCGTCAACCTCGAGGGTTGACGGCACTTTTCCGACATTACACAGCCAACCTATTAGTAAAACATTGATTGTCAAAATGAAATGATTTTTCACCAACCTCGGAGGTTGAAATTTTAAAACAAAAAAAGGGAGCATTTCGCTCCCTTTTTATAACTATCCGTTTGGTTAAACTACTTCTCTAAAACATTTACAGAAATTCTTCTGTTTTGTCTTCTCCCTTCTTCGGTATCATTACTGACAACAGGCCATTGCTCTCCATATCCTTCTGATTTCAACCTGTCCGCTGCAATTCCTTTGGCTATCAGTTGATTCATCACTGATTTTGCCCTATCACCACTCAGCGCAAGGTTTTTAGCATCGTCGCCAACATTATCCGTATAACCGCCCACTTTAATTTTTACAGTAGGGAAGGCTTTTAGAATAGCGGTAAGGTTATCCAATTGCTCTTGCGACTCTGGTGTAAGTTGGGTGCTTCCCGACTGAAACAACAGGCGATCGAAATCAAACCAAGTTGTCTTTGAAATCGGTGCAGCTTTATCTTCAATAAATCCTAACAATTTTTGCTCTAAGCTATTGCCTGGAAAGGTAATTTCTGTGCCGTTGTCAAACTTTATCTTTCTGATATCTATTTTAACATTTGGCCCAATGAACTTTCCGTTCTCATCGTACATAGCCATACATTGTTCCTTTTGTTCCGGTGTGCAACCCTTTTCATCACACATTTTGGCACATTCTTCTTTCGTCATTTTTGAGCATTCATCAATACTACAATTGCCAATCATGTCAGCTTCTCTTTTACAGCAAGCGCCTTTTTCTCCTTCGCACATTTTGCCATGAGCATCGGCACACATCGCCACTTGCCCACCAGAGTTGTTTTCGTCGAAGACATTGCCAAACAAACCATTGATGGTCAGATAAGGCGCAATTACTAGTGAAACAATAGACATCAACTTAATCAGGATGTTCATGGAAGGACCGGAAGTATCTTTGAATGGGTCACCAACGGTATCACCTGTTACAGCTGCCTTATGAGGTTCTGATTTCTTATAATAAGTCTGTCCGTTTATTTCCACGCCTTTTTCAAAGGATTTCTTAGCATTGTCCCAAGCACCACCGGCATTTGATTGAAACATACCCATCAATACGCCTGATACAGTAACCCCTGCCAACAAACCACCCAAAACTTCGGGACCGAAGATAAAACCTACCACTACTGGAACGATTAACGCAATCGCTCCTGGAGCAATCATTTCTTTTATTGAGGCTTCTGTTGAAATAGCCACACATTTCTCATATTCCGGCTTTGCTTTGTACTCCATGATACCTGGAATTTCTCTGAACTGACGTCTTACTTCTTCTACCATGGCCATTGCCGCTCTACCTACAGCAGAAATTGCCAATGCTGAGAAGATGAATGGAATCATACCGCCAACAAAAAGTCCTGCTAAAACGGGTGCTTTGTATATATCAATAGCGCTGATACCAGAAACGCCCACGAAGGCGGCAAATAGTGCTAATGAAGTTAATGCTGCTGATGCGATAGCGAAACCTTTACCTGTTGCGGCAGTAGTATTTCCAACGGCATCTAAGATATCTGTTCTTCCTCTTACTTCTTCCGGTAACTGGCTCATTTCGGCAATACCACCTGCATTATCTGCAATCGGTCCGAATGCATCGATAGCTAACTGCATCGCTGTTGTTGCCATCATACCTGCTGCGGCAATAGCCACACCATATAAACCTGCACAACCATAAGAAGCGAAAATACCTGCTGCCAAAACTAATATGGGTAATACTGTTGACTCCATACCTATTGCCAAACCACCTATGATATTTGTGGCATGCCCTGTAGAAGATTGACGAACGATACTTTTTACAGGTCTTTTGCCCATGGCAGTATAGTATTCAGTGATGAAACTCATCAAAAATCCTACTACTAATCCTACAACGATGGCACCAATTACACCGTTCGCTGTAAAGGTGTGATTTCTGAGGGTCATCTCGGCTGGCAACATCCATCTTACTAAAGGTACGCAAGCAATTCCGGTTAAAATAATAGAAAGATTATTTCCAAGATTTAAAGCACCTTGTACATCACCATTATCGTCTTTAACCTTAACAAATAATGTACCGATGATTGAGAAGATGATGCCGATACCTGCAATTACCATTGGTAAAAGTATAGGAGCCATACCGCCAAAATTATCTTTGGAATCGATTTCTTGTCCCAATACCATGGTAGCTAAAACCGTTGCCACATAAGAACCGAATAAGTCTGCGCCCATACCTGCTACGTCTCCCACGTTATCACCTACGTTATCGGCGATGGTTGCCGGATTTCTAACGTCATCCTCTGGGATACCTGCCTCCACTTTACCTACTAAGTCAGCACCTACATCGGCGGCTTTTGTATAGATACCGCCACCAACACGTGCAAATAGTGCGATAGATTCTGCGCCAAGAGAAAACCCTGTGAGTACTTCAATCGCTTTTTTCATTTCATGACCGCTCACTGCGGCACCTTCAGGAACAAAATACTTATAAAAAATGATGAATAAACTTCCTAAACCAAATACTGCTAAACCTGCAACACCTAATCCCATGACAGAACCGCCGGTAAAAGATACCTTAAGTGCTTGTGCTAGGCTGGTACGTGCTGCTTGTGTGGTACGTACATTAGCTTTGGTAGCAACTTTCATCCCGATATATCCTGCGGTTGCAGAAAACACTGCACCAATAAGGAATGCTACTGCAATAATGGGGCTTGATTCTTCATTTGTAGAACCAAGGATACCTAATAGTATCGCTGCAATTATGGCGAAATAAGTCAAAATCTTCCATTCTGCTTTCAAGAAAGCAATAGCACCTGCGGCTATATGTCCTGCAAGTTCTTGCATATTCTTATCTCCTGCGTCCTGTTTATTTACCCAAGAAGATTTCATCGCCATCACCAACAATCCTACCACACCTAATATGGGTGCTACATAAATCAACAAATCATTCATATTCATAATTTTGGTTAAAAATTTTCCGCAAAGATACGGTTAAGTACCTATTTATCAAATATGTAAAAGATTCAGGAATATTAACAAATTGTCATTCAAATCATATAAAATAGGCGGTGCTTACCGCATTTGCAAAACAACCCTGTATAGAATCAAAGTTTATAGATTGGGGGCATGGAAATAAAAATGCCCCTGCTTTCGCAGAGGCATTCCCTATTGGGCAGTTAGAATTGCTTTTTGTTCTTTTTTCTGCTCATCTCGGAAATAAAGGGAAAGGGAACTCAATAGCGTCCGGCGATAATAGCTTCATTTGGGGTTAATTTATAGGCATACCCGACAAGATAGTAACGGATTACTCCATTACCATTATTTGTATGATTAACTTCAATCCATCCATAATGGTAATCCGTCTCTCCAGGAAATTTTAATTTCACTGGAATAAATCTTTTTACATTTCCAAGATTAAAGGTTATCATTTCCCAAGTATCAATTAAAAAAGCTTTATTGCTTGTAACGCCAGTATTTGTATTATAATTAGATTTATAGTAATTTAAGACTCCATGCGTTCTTAATCCGGCATCCACAATAATACCATCATAAGAAAATGAACCATCTATTCCTTGTCCTTCTACTCGTCCTAAAGGTATTGCCTCACTTCCATTCGTGCCATCCTCTTTTTTTAATACTCCTGCTGTTAATCCTATTCTTGAATCATTTAAGCCTTCAACTGAAACATAGCTAATATGATATTCTAAATTTTCACCTAAATCCTGTATGTCACTAAAAAAAATAAATTTCACATCGCTTATACCATCCTTATTAAAGTCTAATTCCGTAATCTCTTCTTTCCTTACTGCTGTTACGTCATTTATTGGATTTAATTGTTTATTATTTCCACTAATATATTCAATATCAGGATCACAATCAATGCACGCAGGTTCATCTTGTTTGCAGCTTATGAAAACTAATGGGAAAGAAAGTGCCATTAGAAAAAATACCATTTTTAATTGTTTGTTTTTCATAGTTTTAATTTTATGTGAATGAATGTTTTAACTTTTATAATTGACGAACTGCTCTTACTGAATACTTGTTAGAGGCGTCTCTTTCTTTTTGGGTTCCATCGATAAAGCTGAATGCCATTCTATTGGTTGAACTCCAAAAGAAAAAATTACCTATTTGCGCAGCATTTTTGATTTTATACAGTTCCTTTAATTCATTTATGGTTGGCAAATACCAATCTGTATAGCCATTTAGTTCATAATCAGCAGCTTTGAAACAAGCATAATCTGTTGAATTTGTTCTAATTATGGTATAATTTATTAAATTGGTGGTATTTAATTGTCCATAACCTATTTGGGAATAAGTAGTTGGGAATGGTCCTAATAAGGAACCATATTGTGCGATGCCTTCTGGACCATTTAAATCTTCATTATTACATTCCAAATATCTCCATCCATCAGAAAAAGTACCTTTGTCATAAAATATTCTGCCACCAGCAGGACCCTCTTCACCTATTGCATAATATGGAGTAGTAATTTGCACTTGGTTGCTATATGCTGTGCCTTGGCTATTAACAGCATAAGCTCTAAAGTAATATGTGGTGCCATAGGTAAGTTTTCCTATAATATTTCCGAACAATCCGTTTCCACTACCGCCATCATATTTATCGTTGGCAACGGTAGGATTTGGGGAAGTGCCGTAACATATTCCTCTTTCGGTAACAACGCTGCCACCATTTTCTTGAACAGTAGCATAAGCGGTAACACTGTGTGGCTTTAGAAAATCTGCTCCTGTTAAAATTTCATTCATTACAACCTTCGCCAGCGAGGTTTCGGTGGTGAATGAGATTTCAGTACTGTAAGCAATTCCTTTGTCATTTTTCGCATACGCTCTTAGATAATAAATGGTATTTTTCTGTAATCCTGTCAAATTGCTTGTAAATGTTCCTTTGCCGGAGCCTGCAGCTACTCTATTGTTTTCTATTGTAGGGTTTGCTACGGTATTGTAACAAAAACCTCTTTCAGAAATGGCTGCACCACCATCATTTGTTACTTCGGCTGTGATATATGCGCCTGTGCTGGTAATATTAGAAATCAATCCTAAACTAACACTTGGGGAAGTAATGACTGGTTCAGGTTCATTTTTGTCTTTTTTGCATGAAAATAAAAAGGTTGCAAAAAGAAGGATAAGGAGGATTTTCTGTTTTTTAATAATAGTTTTCATAATTGTAAAATTTTGGTTAAGATTTACAGTTCAAATATGTAACCAATTGGTGGTTTAATTTTTTATGTTGAGTGAATGGTAGCTATTAATGAGTGAATGGTAATTTTTTAGTAGATTTGTTAGTATGCTTAGGTTTGTTTTGCTCGTATTTCTATCTTCTCTTTACCAAGTTGTTAGGGCTAACGACACTATTTTCCTTAGTCAATTTGATAAACCCACCTATTTTGAAGAACTGAACCAAATAAAAGTATCCTCGTATGAGCAACGTATCCCTTTTGAGTCTAAGTTAACATCCGCCAGATTTAGGTCTTTTTCATCTATGGATTTAAAAAACAAGAAAGATCATCTCATTAAGTTTATCGTTACCAATGATTTTACATCATCGCAATGGCTTTTTATCAATGGTTCGCATAACGACTTTCTTACATTGTATGTTAGTCGAGACAATATCCTTATAGACACGGCCATATGTGGTTATATTGCCGGGATAAAAAAGACTTTTTTTAAAAGTCAAGGGACTATAATGGGAACATTGGTGCCTCCACAAACAACCGTAACTTGTTATATAGATTGGAATGCAGCATTGACCTACCATCAAATAAACCAATTGATATTGGTGCCACAAACGTATATATTTGAGAACCTAAATGACTCCCATATGAATGGAGTTATTCATAGTAATTTCAATTTGATTTTCTTTGGAGCGGTATTTTTCATCTTTTTGTTCGTGTTGTTATTGTTCTCCTTCAATCGACATCCTGTCTATTTTTATTATATATTGTATTTGTTTGCGGTAGTTATTTTTTCATTACCCGGCGTAAAGAATACGGTTATACTTGCATCAGCACTTCACTTAAACACTTCATTTCTATTTTTAATACACGAGCCTTCTTTGTTTTTATTCTCCGGATTTTATGGTTTTTTCGTTTTATCCTTATTAGAGATTACCCATAAAAATCATCCCTTTATCTATCGGTTTGTATTGATTAATTCCACCATAATGCTGTCTTACGCGGTTTTTTTGGTGACAAACATTCTATTCTATGATTTCGCCGGAAGAGATTTCTTGTATATCGCCAGTAGGATTTATGTACAATGCTGTTCGATTATTTTTTTAGTTCTATTAACGAAAGTAAGATCCCTGTATAAAGGCTTTGTAATTGCTGGTAGTTTAGTGTTTTTTATTTCAGGCATCATTGCATTCGTTTTTGATGATATTTTAGGAATTAATCTTTCTTATCAAGGATTTAGAATCAATTATTATGTGGTATTAAAGACCGGCATATTGGTGGAAATTTTATTTTTTGGTATGGCATTAGGAAGGCGGATGTTTATAACGGAACGCGATAAAGACCGCTATAATAAGCATTACATCAAACAGATGGAACAAAAACAAGTGCTACTAGAAAAAATGAATACTTTTAAAGCAGAAGCACTTCGTTCGCAATTCAATCCGCATTTTGTTTTCAATAGTTTAAACGCCATAAACTACCTCATTCTCTCTGAAGATACGGAGCAGGCATCTATCTATGTAAATAAATTTGCTTCTCTGTTTCGAAAAATTCTGGAGGCGAGCAGGGTTGACCGAATTGATTTGAATAGTGAATTGACTTTACTAAAATTGTATATTGAAGTAGAGCAGCAAAGACTAAATAATAGCTTTACATATTTCTTTGATACGCAAAAGAATATACATTTGGAGGAAATCTTCTTGCCGCCCATGTTGTTACAGCCTTTTGTTGAAAATGCCATTTGGCATGGATTGCAAAAATCCGACCGATTGGACAAGTACTTAAAGATTTCTGTTGAAGAAAGCACCCATGATATTTTCATTATTACCATAGAAGACAATGGCATCGGGATGCAAACAGAAAGCAAGATTAAAGAACATCAATCACTAGGAATGAAAATCACGGAAGAGCGAATCGCTACCTTTAACCAATCTAATTATGCCAATATTCAAGTGGAAGTACAAAAAATGCCATCGCAAGAAACTGGAACCTCTATATTAATTATAATCAACCAATCTAACCTATTATGATAAAGATCGCCATCGTTGATGATGAATTGCCGGGATATAAAACGCTACAAATTTTATTATCCAAACTCGGCAATGAATATGAAGTAGTAAAAGTATTCGACAATCCCTTAAAGGCGCTTATGGAATTGCCTTTATTAGATATAGATATCTTATTCCTCGACATCGAAATGCCGCATCTAAATGGCTTTCAACTGCTAAAACAATTAAAAGAAACGCCCTTTTCGGTAATTTTCAGCACTGCCTATCACCAATATGCAATCGAAGCTTTTAAGTATGCAGCCTTTGATTATTTATTGAAGCCAATTGATAAACAAGCGCTGTTCGAATCATTGGAACGTTGGAAGCAAGCCCATGTTATTCCTCCCGAAAAAGATCAGATAGAATACTTAAATAATATTATTGACAAGACACAAAAACCAGATAAGTTAACGATTAAAACCAAAACGGAAACCATTTTCCTTGCAATAAATACGATTCTTTATGCGGAAGCAGATAGTAATTATACCAACTTTTATATGTTGGGAAACAAAAAAGTTTGCTCCTCAAAAACATTAAAAGAATTTGAATCCATTCTTTTAAATGAAGGTTTTTTACGGGTTCATAAATCGTTTGTAATAAATCCCAGTTTCGTAGCTAAGATAATCAAAATGCAACAGTACCATCTTGAAATGGTAAATGGAAATCAGATTCCTGTTGCAAGAAGCCACCAGCAATTTATTCATGATTTAAAGTAATAACAGGATGATTTATAAACTAATCCTCTCGTGTTCTCGTGGAGACACGAGAACATGGAATTGTAGTTTTCGTATTGGGCTATTCTATAAATCATTTTGTGATAATCTTACTATAAGAACGAATAAACCAACAAATAAAAAAGCCCCTGCTTTCGCAGAGGCTTTATCACTACAGTGTGGAAATTATTTTTTCTTCTTTCCTTCTGTTTCTTCCATTTGAGCTTTCAGAGATTCCAATACACCCAAGTCGCCCAATGTAGATCGCTCTACTTGTTTGTTGACTTGTTTTACGGCGTCTTGTGTTTTCTTCTCTGTTTTCTTCACTTCTTTTTCTACTTTTTGTTTTTCAACAATTTTCGCATCTTCTATTACACGTGTGTGAGAAACAATAATTTTCTTGTCGTCTCTGTCAAACTCGAGGATTTTGAATTCGCAAGTTTCTTCTACTTCAAGTAATTTATTGTCTTCTTTCTTGATATGACGGGTAGGTGCAAATGCTTCAATACCATAAGGTAATTGAACAATGGCGCCTTTGTCTTCTCTACGTGTAACTGTACCAGTGTGAATAGAGCCAACAGGGAATAATTTCTCGAAAGTATCCCAAGGATCTTCTTCCAATTGTTTGTGGCCAAGAACTATCTTGCGGTTGTCTAAATCCACTTCCAATACGATAACATCTAATGTTTCACCTACTTTGGTAAACTCATTAGGATGGTTGTAGCGTTTTGTCCAGCTTAAGTCACTGATATGTACCATGCCACCGATAACGGAGTCAAGTTCTACGAACACACCATAAGGAGTGATGTTTTTCACTTCGCCGGAGTGCTTGCTGCCAACAGGATATTTATTCGGTACTTCTGTCCAAGGATCTGGAGACAATGCTTTTAAGCTAAGTGACATTTTGCGCTCTTCTCTGTCAATGGTAACTACTTTCGCTTCAAACTCATCACCCAACTTGAAGAAATCACGTGAGTTGATGGGTTGGCTGCTCCAGTTCACTTCTGAAACGTGGATCAATCCTTCAACACCTGGCGTTATTTCTAAGAATGCGCCATAGTCTTCAATGTTAACGATTTTACCTTTTACATTAGCCCCTTCATTGATATCAGCAGTAAGTGTGTCCCAAGGATGTGCATGTAATTGTTTCAAGCCGAGAGAGATACGTTTTTTGTTATCATCGAAGTCAAGAACAACCACATTGATTTTTTGGTTGATTTCCAGCACTTCATTTGGATGATTGATACGTCCCCAAGAGATATCGGTGATATACAGCAATCCGTCCACGCCACCCAAGTCGATAAATGCACCGAAGTCCGTGATATTTTTGATAGTACCTTCCAATACTTGACCTTTCTCTAATTTGCCGATGATTTCCTGACGTTGTGATTCTAAGTCAAATTCAATCAGCGCCTTGTGAGAAACGACTGCATTTTTGATGATTTCGTTGATTTTTACTACTTTAAACTCCATCACTTTGCCAACAAACTGATCGTAGTCGGTGATAGGTTTAACATCGATTTGAGAACCCGGAAGGAAAGTCTCCAATCCGAATGCATCCACAATCAAACCGCCCTTTGTTTTGCTGATAACCTTACCTGTAATGATTTTATCGTTTGCATGCGCATCCACGATAGCATCCCAAGCGTTGGTTAATTTCGCTTTCTTGCGGCTGAGAACTAATTGTCCTTTTTTGTTTTCTTTAGACTCAACATAAACATCTACAGGATCGCCCGGTTTTAAATCCGGCATATCCCTAAATTCAGAACGTGGTATTAACCCGTCAGATTTGAATCCGATATTTAATACAACATCTGTGTCGGTAATTAAAGTAACTACACCTTGTACAATTTCATTCTCAGTGATGGTTCTAAAGGTGTTGTCATATAAATTTTCAAGCTCCTTTTTCTTATCAACTGAATAGATGTTAGCACCTCTTTTATTGATGGACCAATCGAAATCTTTGTTTACTTCTTTTTTAAGAACGACAACAGCAGGGATATCCTCCACTTCTACTACCTCTTCTTCTTTTTCAACAATAATTTCTTCTTGGGTTTCATCAGTGGCGAGTGCATCCACTTGTTCTTCGTTTTCAGATACTACCTGTTCTTCGGCATTATCTAAGATTTCTTCTTCTGTCAATCTTGACAATTTTAAATGGTTAAACAATAATTAATTTCCCCGTTTTTTAAAACGGACTGCAAAGATACCATATTTTTAGTTAAAATTAACCACAACCATGTATTAAGTTTTTATATATTTAATAGTCCAGCGATATTCGTATAGCGTCTTGAGACAATCTATAGATAACACCTTGAATTATAAGCTTTTATTTGCCACGAATGCACGAATTAAGTCTTTGGCAATTAGTTATTAGCTTTTCATGGTTAGCCTTATAGGATTCTATACTTGGCTCATCCTTCCAATGGTTTACATATCGCATAAGTCACTATCTAATAAAAGCATAAGTTGACCAAAAAGAAATTCTTTGGAAATGTTTTGGTGTTAATTTTAGACAATAGCGTATTTAACCAGATTTTCCATTAGAATATAGTATTTGCGAACTTACAACGTTTATCCATAAAAAAACATCTCTAAATTTAATGAATATCTTATCTTTGAACACTTAGTTAATTTACATGAAGGTTGTAATCAGATGGTTCTTAATAATGGTGGTTCTTGCGGGATTCTTTTCTTGCAAGAAGGATAAATTAATTACAGATGGTTCTGCCAAGCTTAGTTTTTCCGTTGACACCCTGACTTTTGATACTGTTTTTGTACGACTTGGTTCTACCACCAAGCTTTTTACGATTAGAAATGAGCATAAACAACCTATTCTTATCTCTAACATTCAACTGGAAGGCGGTGAAAACTCTAAGTTCCGTATGAATGTAGATGGTGCACCTGTAACGAATACTTCAAATATTGAAATCCCGGCAAATGACAGCATTTATGTATTTGTAGAAGTAACGGTAGATCCCACCGAAGACAATCTTCCTTTTGTTATTGAAGACAAAGTAAAATTTGAAACCAATGGCAATGAACAGAAAGTTATACTGCGTGCTTGGGGACAAAACGCCCATTTTTATGATGGTGTGGAAATCGAATCTGAAGTTTGGGATGATGATTTACCTTATGTGGTACTCAATTCAATGGTCGTAAAAGAAGGTCATACATTGCAGATAAATCCGGGTGTTACCGTATTTATGGGGCCTAATTCCGGTATTTTTGTCAATGGCAATATAGTGGTTTTTGGAGGCATCGATAGTGTTGACAGGGTGGTATTCAGAGGATTGCGGTTGGATGAAGACTTAGATGGGACACCCTATGATCAAATTCCAGGGCAATGGTTGGGTATTTTCTTGTTACGGGGCAGCACTGACAATAAAATAGAAAATGCAGAACTTAGGAATGGTAGCTATGGCTTAAGTTTGGGTTCTGCCAGTATAGAAGATTTGCCGAATATTTCTCGTGCCAATGCTCCGAATCTAATATTAAAAAGTACAAAGATCTATAATATGGCATATTTTGGCATCTATGCCTTTCTTTCTGACCTAACAGCAGAAAATGTGCTCATCCATTCTACGGGGTTAAATAGTGTAGCCTTTCAGGTTGGAGGGGCTTACACTTTTAAGCATTGTACCTTTTATAATAGAGGCAATGCCTATTTAGACCATAAAGATCCAGTGTGTTACCTCAGCAACTTCTTTGAAGATGAGGGCAACCAACTTTTTTTAGTGGCAGATTTGGAGAAGGCTGATTTCATCAATTGTATCATAGATGGCTCTTTAGACGAGGAATTGATTTTTGATCCGGTAAAACCGGAATTGGCAACCGCTCAATTTAATTATAGCTTTGACCACACATTACTAAAGACAAAAAAAGACATCAACACGAGTGGCTTTACTTCCATCAAAAAGAATGAAGATCCTTTATTTAGAGATAGAAACAAATACGACTTCCACATAAAAGTAGAAAGCCCATGTAGAGACTTTGGTAGCAACCTAAGTATTATAACAGATTTAGATGGAAATCCAAGAGATGGATTCCCCGATTTAGGAGCATTTGAATATATACCGTAGATGAAGCGAATCCAACAAGCCATAAGAAATACTTTTTACTCCTTTCCCTTACAGCTATTCATCCTTTTATTAAAGAAACATCATTTATTGGTCATCATATGGTTCATGCTGTTTGGGGGTATATTTAAGCTCTTTGGCAATCACTACGGCTATCCATTTTTATACCTAGATCCGGAGTATTTAGGGCAGGTCAACTTCTTCAGCTTCTTGATTGTTGGTTTTGCGCTTGGCGGCTTTATCATGGCGTGGCATATTTCATTTTATATCCTCAATAGTTTCCGCTTTAATTTCCTGGCATCCATTTCAAGTCCTTTTATAACATTTTGTCTGAATAACTCGATAGTGCCGCTTACATTCATTGGGTGTTATATTTTCCAGATAGTGCGATTTGATTTATCTGAGGGTATTGAAAGGGGTATTATTTTTGCCAATGTACTGGGGTTAGTTTCCGGGATATTACTCAACACCATTCTCAGCAGCATATATTTTGTCTTGTTCAATAAGGACGTAACAAAATTCCTAAAAAGCTTAAAAGAGAAAACAAAAAACAAACTTCAGGAAAGTGGTATACATTTAGATATTCTTCCCGAGAAACAAGAATCAAATAACCAATGGATCATTGAAACTTATTTTTCAAATTCTTTCCGCTGGAAACTTGCCAGAAATGTCGATCACTATGACCCATGGGTCATCAGAAGTGTGTTGCGCCAACACCATTACAATGCTTTTGTAATTATTCTAGCAAGTATCATCACCTTGTTTACATTTGGTTCTATTACGCATAATCCAATATTTCGGATTCCCGCCGGTGCTTCCATTATTTTGCTGGTAACGGTAGTAATTGTTTCTGTCACTGCCTTCACTTATTGGTTTGGTGAGTGGAGAAGTTTCGCCTTTATAACTGCCCTATTCTTATTAAATTACCTCTCTACCTTCGATCTCTTTGTCTATAGGCATAAGCTTATTGGCATGAATTACGAAATGGAAGCGATTCCCTACAATCAGGAAACTATTGAGGCATTCGCTACAGAAAGTCAGATACAAGTAGATATCAATCATACCAAAAAAATTCTGGACAGATGGAAAAGGAATATGCAGAAGAAATATGGTGAAGAGAAGCCTAAGCTGGTTTTCATCAATACCGGTGGGGGTGGCGTTAAGTCTTCCTATTGGAGTATGTTGGTATTACAAATGGCAGACAAGGCTTTAGGAGGAAAAATGTTCGATCATTGCATGTTAATTTCCGGGGCTTCCGGTGGTATGTGGGGTGTTGCAGAATACAGAGAATTATACCTTCGGCAAAAAGAAGGGAAAATAGACAATCTATATGACAGCATTTATGCAGAATATGCCGGAAAGGATTTATTGAATTCCATTATGACATCTGTCTCTACCAACGACTTATTCTTTCCTTGGCGCACCAGAGAAAAGAACGGCGTAACTTACCGAATGGATAGAGGATACGCTTTTGAACAGCAATACAATGAAAACACGAATTATATATTAGATAAAAAACTCTTAGACTACAAAGAAAGTGAAGAATCTGCCAAGATTCCATTAATGATTATGTCTCCCACCATCCTTAACGACCAAAGAACATTATATGTTTCCACACAGCCTGTTTCTTACCTCACCAAACCTTATGTGAGAAACTCCAAAGGATATTTAGATTATATCGGTATTGACGGTGTAGAATTCATGTCTTACTTTGAAGACTATGGTGCTGAAAACCTTGATTTTGTAAGTGCGTTGAGGATGCAGGCGAGTTTTCCCTATTTATTTCCTTCCGTACACTTACCCACCCGCCCCAAAATGAAGGTTTCAGATGCGGGACTAAAAGAAAACTACGGCTTAGGTACATCCACGCGATTTTATAATGTTTTCAAAGACTGGATAGACGAAAATACCAGTGGCGTTATCTTTATCCAACTGAGAACAGACTGGAAGTTTGTGGAATTAGAAGATCAGGAAGAAACCAGTATTATCGCTGAGACTGTCAATCCTTTTGGTAGCATATATGCCAATTTTATGACCGAGCAGGAATATGTCAACGACAACTCTCTCGCTATGATTGAGAACATGAGCAAAACCGACATTAACTTCATTCCTTTTGCATATGAACCTTTGGGAGACGACTTAGAAGCCGCCATGAGCATACACCTCACACAAAAGGAAAAGGAAGAAATGCGCATCGCCTTAACCCATCCAAGAATAAAGGAATCTATGGTGCGGCTACAGAGCTTACTAGATTAGCGAATCAACATGAACATTCCTGATCCACTTTCCTGCCTACCTTCAATATTCGCACTAAACCTATAGATATAGTTATCCACAGGTTGATTGAGTGTATTAAAAATGCCATCCCAGCCTGTAGTTGGGTTATTTGTTTCAAAGACCAACTGTCCCCATCTGTTATATACTTGTAAGAAGTAGTCTGTTAAACCGGGACAATTGCTTACCTGAAGAAAGAAATCATTTAATCTATCATTATTTGGAGAAAAGGCAGTAGGAAATTCAACATGACAGCTACAGTCTTCAAAGTCCACATCAATTTCATCTCTGCCAAAGGCACAACCGGAAGACTCCAACAATACACTATACAACCCAGGTGTAGTAATGTTGATTGTGTTATCATGACTGCCATTAGACCAAGTGACCTGATAATTTCCTGTTATGCTAAGTGTTAATGTATCTCCCACACATAAGAGTGTATCTTTCCCAAGTTGAACCGGAATATTTGAGTTGACAACATCCATGATTATAGTATTTGATGTAGCTGAAACTGGGTTAGCACAGTTTGCATTTGAGGTAAGCAAACATGTTATTTGGCTATTATCGGTGAGTGCCGAAGACGAGAATGTGGCACTATTGATACCTATATTGACACCATTTACTTTCCACTGGTAAATAGGATTTGAACCTCCATTAGCTATTAGAGACGTAAATTGGGCTGTCTCTCCACTACACAGTGGATTATTTGGTGTCGCAATTGTTATCGTTGGCATAACAACTGGTTGAATGTTTACAACAACAGGATTTGATGTAACTATTACAGGATTGGCACAGGATGCACTAGATGTTAATACACATGAAATATTATCGCCATTGGATAAAGTATTACTCATATAGGTGCTACTTGTTGCTCCTAAAATATCTATGCCGTTCAATCTCCATTGATACAATGGTAAATTACCGCCATTGGTAATGGTGGAACTAAAACTTATATTTTGACCTGAACAACTATTCGTATTGCTTGCATTTATACTAATTGTAGGTATAACGATATCATTGACGACAACAATCAATTCATTAGAAATCACTGATGAAGGTGTAGCACATGTAGCTCCTGAAGTAAGTTCACACTTTATTTTATCACCATTAACAAAAGAATTCGAAGAATAGGTGGCACTATTATTACCCACACCAATACCATTTACACTCCATTGATATGTAGGAGATGAACCTCCACCAGAAATAGTTGCAGTAGCTGTTATAGGTGTTCCCGAACAAATGGAGTTATTATTCAATACAATGCTAATAACTGGCACTACAATTGGATTAACAGTTATCATAATAACATTTGAGGTTGTACTATTAGGGTTTGCGCACGATGAGGAAGATGTAAAAGTACAGGAAATCTGATCTCCATTATTGATTGTTGATGAGGTAAAGACAGTGCTATTTGTTCCAACATTATTGCCATTTAGCTGCCATTGATAAACAGGATTATTACCACCTCCATTTCCTACCGCTGTGAAGACAATATTTGTTCCGGCACAAATCGGATTATTGCTTGCAGTTATGGAGATAGTAGGTATCACTACCGATGTTACTTGTATATTTATATTATTAGAAGTTACAGAGGCACTGGTAACACACCCTAATGAGGAGGTGAGTACACAGGAAACAATGTCTCCATTTACCAATGAAGTACTGGAATAGTTGGCATTATTTGAGCCTACATTTACTCCGTTTAGCTTCCACTGATAAACTGGTGTCGTCCCTTGGTTTGCTGTATTGGCGACAAAATTTACTGACTGTCCTGCGCAAATAGGATTATTATCTGCAACTATAGAAATAGTGGGTATAACAGGGGTGGTTACTGTAATCGTTACTTGATTACTTGTTACAGGACTACCGCTTACACATGCCAGATTTGATGTCATTACACAAGTAATCATATCACCATTCTGTAATGTAGAAGAAGTATAAGTAGATTGATTGAGTCCGACATTAATTCCATTTAACTTCCATTGAAAAGTTGGTAACACCCCCCCATTTGTAGGAACGGCTGTAAAACTAACTGTACCACCCGTACAGATGGTGTTTTTATCGGCTAATATTGCTACGCTTGCCAATTGGGCTGCAGAGAAATTCACAGTAGCTATGCTTAAATCATTCGCACAAGGAGCAGTACCTGAAATACTGTATTGGAAAGTAGAATTGGTAACACCTGCTGTAGGAGTAAAGACTCCATTGGCAGCATCAAATATACCGCCAGTACCCGTTAACCGTATCCATACTCCTCCATTTTGTTCGCCGGTTATCAAGTTATATAGATTGACTGGAGTAGTACTAGCACCACATATAGTAGTTGACCCGTCAGTACCTGCATCTGGTTTAGAGAAGATATTGATAGTGGCAATACTTATGTCATTCACGCAAGGTGCTATTCCGGTTACGGTGTATTGGAATGTACTAGTTGTAGCACCTATCACAGGTGTAAAAGTACCTGATGTAGCATTAAATATACCACCCGTTCCAGTTAGCCGTATCCAAGTGCCTCCATTTTGTTCACCTGTAATAATGGTGGCAAGATTGATTACAGTGCTATTATCCTCACACACTGACATGCCGCCATCATTACCAGCACTTGCCGGTGTATTGACGGTGATGGCAATTTGATTACTAGTTGTAGGGCTTCCCGTTACACAACCTAAATTTGATATCATTACACAAGTGACGATATCACCATTATTAGGACTATTGTTTGTATAAGTAGATGAATTTGTTCCAACATTATTACCATTTAATTTCCATTGGTAAGTAGGGACACCTCCGTTTGTAGGGTTCGCTGTAAAAGTTATAGATGTACCTGAGCAAATGGGATTACTGCTGGCAGTGATATTTACACTTGCGGGAAGGCTTCCTGAGATAGTTACTGTGGCAATACTCACATCACTTACACAAGGTGCAGTGCCTGCAACGCTATATTGAAAAGTACTTGTTGTCGTACCTGGTGTTGGTGTAAAAGCACCTGTTGCAGCCACAAATGTACCACCTGTTCCGGTTAATCTCGTCCACACACCGCCTGATTGCTCACCAGTTATTAATGAAGCTAAACTAATGGCGATGCCACTGTTATCACAAGTGCTAATGTTACCATCGGTACCAGCATTTGGTTGGGCAGAAATATTTACCGTAGCCACGCTCACATCATTTGCACAAGGGGCAGTACCTATAATGCTATATTGAAAAGTACTCGTTATAGCACCCGGTGTAGGTGTAAAAGTACCCGATGCGGCCAAAAATGTTCCGCCAGTACCGGTTAATCGCGTCCAAACTCCGCCAGGTTGTTCTCCCGTAATTAAAGAAGCCAAGTTAATTGCCGTACTGCTATTATCACAAATACTAGTAGTGCCGTCGATACCGGCATTAGCAGGTGTGTTTACCACCATAATGATAGTATTTGATGTTGCAGTTATTGGACTCACACATGGTGCATTAGAAGTTAATACACAAGTAATAATATCTCCGTTATTAAGAGCGGTGGTAGAAAAACTGGAACTATTTGTGCCAACATTTGCACCATTTTTTTTCCATTGATATATTGGAGCTGTTCCTCCGTTGGTATTCACGGCATTAAAAGTAACATTTGTTCCTAAGCAAATTGGATTAGCCGAAGCCGTAATATTGATAGTGGGTGTTTGGGAGGAAGATGGTAAAAGTACGATGGTAGTATCTTTGCTACATCCATTTTGAGATACTGTAATCTTATAACTATTAGCACCTAGATTTGAAGCGGAGGTTGAACTGACTGTATTGGTAGCTGGTGGATTCGGTACCCAAACAAAAGTAGCATTTCCTGAACTAGTAACATTTAAGGTTATACTGCCATTATTATTGCCACAAGTAGGTTGCACTGTTGTAGCATTAAAAGTTATTACTGGAATCGTAGCACATTGGCCGTTATTGCATCTTCCAGTTGGTGCAGCTGGGTTTATTGAGGGTGCCACATTTCGTGTCCATGTACCCCCATCTGGCAAACGGCTGAATGTCATATCAAAATTTGTTGCTTCCCCTACATAGGTAATTTTTGTTGGGGTATTGGCTTTAATTTGTCTAGCAGAGGCTAATGTTGCCGCAGCTATTGTACAGGCTGTAGGTTTTGTTGGTTTAGAACCAAAATCACTATCCGTATTTAAATCAGGAGCTGAACTACTAAAACTCCAATAAATTGCATCTACTACATCACCGTTGTTATCATATAGAGCTACCCAACCATCACCATTGGGGAATAACCAGTTCGTATTAGGGTCGCTCAGATTCGGTGTACCTACATAACTATTTACGTCAAAGGTAAGATAGGAAGCTGGATATGAAGAGTTATTCTGAGATTGTGTCCCACCGACAACCATATGTTGTCCCGGCTGAATAACGGTTCCACTTGGAAACTGGAAGGCTCCATCATAATTTCCCCCTACAACTGCTGGGACATGTGAACCTATGAGCCAACAACTAATATCTACTGCAAAGCAATTTTTATTGAATATCTCGACATATTCCTTTCTACGAACG
Source organism: Chitinophagales bacterium (assembly GCA_019694955.1). GTDB lineage: Bacteria > Bacteroidota > Bacteroidia > Chitinophagales > JADIYW01 > JADIYW01. The sequence goes on from JAIBAX010000042.1 coordinate 39,202, forward strand.
CCTTGATTGATGGTAGGATTAGGTGGTGCCACCGAAGGACCCGGTTTATGCATCACCTCATTGATTACAACCTGAGCATTAATCGGTTTGATAGGAATAAGCATAAAAAGTAAACATACTAAACAATATAATCTCATATTAATCTTCATGATTATTAAATTCATTTGAGTGACAGCTAATTTTCTTATCATTGTAACCTTAAAATTATGGTTAAAATCACCATGCTGACATCATAGAATTATTATAAAAGCCCTATTGATTTCAAGAACATTTAACCAATAAAAAAATTACAATTACTTGTTTTTCATACAATTATACAAAAAAAATGATTACACAAAAGAGGTCACTACACTAAATTAATCGATACTATTAATCCAAAATAAGCTTTAGACTAAGGGTCACAAAAAAACGGCGGATTTGCAAATACACTTTTACCTAAAGTAACTCCGACCTTATAGGAGTCATTTGAATCAAAGATGGCAACCAACGGCACTAAAACACACAACAACTATATGAAAATCAAATATTTATAATAGAAAAATACAATCATTAAACTAGGCATCCCGAATACTTTCGGGGTATCCAATGGCTTGTTGTACTTACCTTTTCGCAAACACGACATTTATTTCTAATGCAAAATCTAGAATTATGTTAGTAGTATCCAATAAAAGTGTACATCTGTTTACAAATAAAAAAGGGAGAGGAAGCCAGTCCTCCCCCAAAAGCCAAAGTAATTTTTAGATAAGTTTACTTAAGTTTGATGATTAGAATCTCTACTCTACGTTCATACGCTGCTTCGGTGCTATAAATTGATTCCTTATTATTTATTGAGTCAGAAACATTCTTGGATGCTAACACTTCTCCATAAGAAACCTTTTTAATGGTTAATTTTCCTGAATTTATATATGGTAGCAATGCTCCGTTACTAAAATTCTTAATTTCGTTTTCTATGATTGTTAATCTATTATCAGTGATGAGTTTATTACTTTGGAAACTACCTAATGGTGAAGCATAGCCACTAATTTCCAATTCTAGGATTTGTCCTTTCTCCATTAGAGAAAGTATATCCTGAAGTGAAACGGATAATTTCGTATAGCCTTCATCTACCTCATTCATAAAAGAACTAGAACCCGCTCTATTTTGGATGTCAACATACTTTTGTTCATTTAATTTATACTCCCGATATAAATTAGTATAGCTTTCTCCAATTTGGGATGTCGATGGCTGACCGTTGTCAAAAAACACCACGACAGGTAATGCTTTGTTGATATCCACCATCATTTCTTCGATTTTATTCTCGGGGGTCTTTACTTCAATCTTTTGGATAACTGTGTCTTCCTTCACCACCTCAACAGGCTTTTCAGGTTCTACTATTGGTGCTTCGTCGGCAATAACCAATGTATCTACAATTTCCTTCTTTTTCCTTTCCCAACAATAAGTCATCAATACCTCATATGCACCGCTACCTTGTGTTCCCTTTTTCAATAGAGATGTATTGCCATCCATTGAAAAACCCAACTTTAAATTTTTCCAGTCAACACCCAAATATCCAATAACGGCATCTTTCACTCTATACCCAACACCCATACTTAGTTTAAAAGAACTAAGGTTACTTATAGCATAACTACCCAATAATTGTAGTAAATACTCATTGCTTTTAGCTTGATGCTGGTAATAAAAGCCGGGGGTTAACCCTCCCATTTTTTTTATCCCCAACATACACGTTGTTTTTAAGTAGGTATTTACACGCATCGGTAACTCATTGGAGGAGGTTGATAGTAATTCGTATTTAGGTGTATGCGGATTCCAAATTGCCGCCCCAATATTCAAATCACCTAATCCCTTCAGAGTAGTATTAAAGTTAACACCCATACTAAACAATCCTATCTTTCCACTTTCATTCAGAAGCCGCTCTCCTGAAATAAGATTAGGATCATAAGTAACTCCATTATATTGGTTAACAAATTTTAAATTATTAAAATCTAACGATTTAATTCCAAGTCCACCCTGCATACCTATAGCTACACACTGTTTGCTGTAATTAAAGTATTTCCCAAATGAAACGCCAACTTGCGGAATAAACTGACTCAATACACCATCTCCAGACTGATCAAAGAGAAAATTACCGCCAACACCCAATCTAAACCCCTTCAGATGATTATCTATCACCCAACCATCATAAGACAAAAAAGTAGTATTATATGGTACAGGAATTGCTCTCCATTGATTTCTGTAAATACCAATAATTCTATTTTTTGATAATTCAGAACCAATATTAGCAGGATTCAGGTAAACAGGATTCCATTGTATCATACTCCAATGCGGATCCTGAGCATTTACTGAACATACTACAATAGATAATATTATTATAGATATAAAATGTCTCATCTTATCATCAAGATATTTCCCTTTTTAACAATTATTATTGACCCACAAATACCTCGAAAGTAGTATGCAAAAGAATCACCAACTGCCGGCATCCCTTTATAATTACCATCCCAACCAATTGATTGATCGGTAGATTCAAATACTAGTTCTCCCCATCTATTATATATTAATAATGCCATCTCCTGCAAAGGCACTAAAGATTGTATTAAAAATAAATCATTATATTTATCCCCATTCGGAGTAAAAGCATTAGCGATATAAACATTATCCTCTCCACATTCCAAACTATTCACTTGTACAAAAACAGAATCAACCGAACCACAGCCTATTTGATCGGTAGCTAACACATAAAACCATACCGAATTCTCCACAGTTGCCATTGGATTTTGAATATCAGCGTTTGAAACAAGATTTTCAGGTTGCCAGTGATATGTATATATTTCATTGCTATTAATATCCAATTGCACTGTTTCCCCTTTCATTATCTCAGGCTTATCTACTATTGCATCAATTACTGGCAACATTTTTACCGTCAACGTCAAATGAACCACAGAATCACAACCAAATGACGAAACCAATGTATCGCTATACGTACCACCGGTAGAATATACATGTGTCCCTACTGTAAGACTACTGCCCTCACAGATGGTACGCTCCAAATTACTGATGATTCGGGGTGTTACCGTCAACGTCAAATGAACCACAGAATCACAACCAAATGACGAA
>JAIBAX010000043.1 GCA_019694955.1 Chitinophagales bacterium
AAAAATATTGCCTGATTGTCTATGGATTTCAGCGATATAAAAGCCGCTATTTAGATGAATTATGGCGTCATTGAGGTAATTATATCCTTCTTCTATGTAAATGTTCTTACTGAATATGAGCTTACCTTCTATATTAAAGATATTTAATATTCCTTCGCCCGGGGTTGTTGCAAAGAATTCAAACTCAGGAACAGATTTAGACGGATTCGGAAATATTCGCAGATTTTCTTCTGTTGGTATTTGCACGGCTTCAATGGTTGTTTCTTCTTCAGAAAGTCTGGCATTGCAACCGCTATTTAAATATGTAGGATCATCCGTTCCAACATTTACGTTTAGTCCCAAACTGCCATTATTATTTGTTGATGATAAATCGTCTATTATTTGACTTCCAGTTGAATTAAAATCCCAATACCCAACCAACCCATTCGATTGGGGGTTAATGGTAGTATTTTTATAGGTATTAATATCTGAAACACTTCTAGCGACATTCCAAATTCTTACTTCATCTATGTCACCTGTAAAGCCAAAGTAAGAGCCCCAAGTTGTTGTTCCAGTGGTTTTATATTTATTTCCACCGCCAATACTCCATCCAGATGCAACGGTAGGGCTTTCAATTGTATTTGTATATGTTTTGCTATTGCAAATGATGCCATCTACATATGCAGATAACATGTTGGCATTACGAACGATGGCAATATGGTGCCACTTGCTATCATTTAGATTCTTACAGGGAAGAAAAACGAACTTTTTGCCATTTAGCCATATTTCTAAGCGATTTGTTCCATTATATCTACTGTATGCTACAGTTAAGTTGTTTTTAAAGGGATAAAATGTTTGGGGTGCATTGGACAATAAAACCATGTAGTTCGTATTGCTAAAACCACGTGCTTTTAACTCGATGGTAAAACTCGATTTGCTAATATTTTGAAGTGCTATTGCAGGCATATTGACAAAATCTCCGGCACCACCTGTGTTGGTGAAATTCAGATAAGAACATGATCCACCGCTGCTACCATTCGGTGTTTTAGTAAGCTTTATTTCTAAGTAACCAATAGAATATTTTCTATAATTAAAGGTATTGAGTGAACTTAATAGGATATCCTCCGAAAATTGAATGGTTTTGTTTAGGTTAGTATTATAGAGCGTTTCATCATTTAAAAATGCAGTTGTACCACGACTGGCATATAATTTATCAGCAGTGGCAAAGGTGTGATGGATGGATTGAATAGCATAATCATAGGAAGTACTGATCATAGATAAGGCACCTAACCCAGCTGCAATATCCGCCTCAGTTTTATTAGAATAGTAGATATATAATGTACCACCATCTGTTTCTGAAGCACCTCCTGGTTTATAGAAAACCCGGTTTTTTATGTTGGGATTTGTTTGCAAAATATTGGTTGTACCATTACAAATATACAGGCTGTCTTTGCAGAGTGGTTTCAATATGGATGCAGCAATATAATTAGCCCGCTGTTTAACACTTTGCTGAGCAGCGTTATAACTCATATTAGACAATTCATATGTTGGAAATGGATTTTCACTGGTGCCTAAATCTGCATCTGATGAAAACTGATGCGTAGCATATGGAATAAATTCTGAATCCGTGGTTAAGTTATTGGCATCCAACATTGTCAAGAAATATTCAAAATTATACATTGCCTGAAGTAAGGTATTGCCTACTTTTCTTCTGTTTGGACCATAGGGGTCGCCGGGAATAGAAACGGCATCCATTTTTACTTCCCATTCCGTAATCCAAAGCTTCTTATTTCCTAATAAAGACCCATTTTTAAGCCCTATAAACTCACTTAGTTTTTTATCTAAATAATAATTCATAGAATCCCTACAAGCAGGAAAATCTGTATCTAAATTATCTGTCAAAGTTAGTGGGTCGTATTTGAAAAAGTAGTTGTGTAAGATGTAAGCATCTGAGAAGTTTTGCATGTGGTTGTTCATGTAGTAGTTCCAAAGATTGATATAACCATTGTCATCCAAGAGTGGAACACCTATTTTAATATTGGCACCATTTGTTATTGAGTTTTTGATGATTTTACTATACATGCCGACCAAAGCAACATAATAACGAAGGGAAGCTGTATCAGTAGAAGTGTATATTTTTTGGTGAAGATCTATGCGTTCAAAAAGAGTAGTACTTGTTTTTTTGAAATCTGCTAAGGTATAATCAGACTGGTACTTGGTGTTGGCCAATTCATTTCCCATTTCTACTCCGGCCACACCGATTTCTGTATTTAAATCGGTGATTGCGTCATAGTTTTCTTTTACTAACTCGTAGAATTTCTGAGAAATCAATCCTTGATTTTTTTTCGATTCTAAGTCGGCGAGCGATGTGATTGATTCTATGGTTGCCACTTTTGTTATCAACTCATTTCTTAAGTTATCGTGGAAAGAAAAGTGTGGAATAATATTGAGGACATACATCACTTTGATATTATTATCTTGTACACCATCACCATTTTTATCACTATTCAAATCTTTCACATACTTCATAAATGGAAAGATGATGTTGCCTTGTCCACCGTTAGGATTATTCCATCCAGCATAACCCTGATAGGTAGATGCGTTATTGGTGGCATTTTCATCTTTCATTTTCTGATAACTCGCGTTTGTAATGGCTGGATCCCAATTTAAAATATTAACAGGACCTTCATCAATGCGCTCGCCAAATCCATTCCGCCATCTGTGATAGTCGTTCGAAATACCACCGCCGGGAAATCTAAGTGTATTGATATTTAAGTTATTGTATTCAGCAATTGCATCAGGATCAATCTCTCCATTATAACTACCATCCGCATTTAAGTTGATGATAAATGACCATTGTCTGGAAAGGTTGTACCCTTGAAGGGTGTTCGCAATCTTTTTAGTATTTGTGTTTTCTAAACTAATTACCTGAGCACAAGTTTTTGTGATAGAAAATTGTGTTACTAGGGTTAATAATAAAAACTTGTAGATGTTTTTCATGTTATTATCAGTTTGTTATAATAATTTTATTTATAATTTGCTGTTTATCAGGTTGTTGTAATATAAGTATGTACATACCACTCTCTAAGGCAATATCATTTAGTGCTAATTTTTGCATTCCAGTAAATACTTTTATTTCTTTCGAAAATACTATACTTCCATTCATATTAATTAAACTTAGTTGCACGGTTTTATTCTCTATAGATTGGTATTCTATGGTAGGCAAATAATTTGAAGTAGGGTTAGGGTAGATGATTAATTTTTCTTCATTAGAAAGGGTATTTTCCTCGGCAATATCTTCCGTCAATCTATTATTATTACATCCACTATTTTTATACAAAGGGTCTGAATTATCCGTATCCAATGTTTCACCAAGAGTAGCTAAATTTCCTGATGTTGAAAGGTCATAAATAATTTGGCTGCCTCTGTCATTAAAATCCCAGTAACCGATTAATCCGAGGCTTGCTGGAGAAACACTTGTAGATGAACTTAACTCGTTAATCTCCGTAGCAGTTTTTGCGACATTCCAAATTCTCACATTATCCATATCGCCAGTCATACCAAAATAATTTCCCCAAGTTGTGGTGCCAGTAGTGTATTTGTCGCCCCCACCAAATGACCAATAGGCTGATTGTGTTACTGTTTCTCCCGTAGTTGAGTATAATAATGATTTACAAAGATTACCGTCAATATATACTGAAATATTTTTCCTGTATCTTACTACTGCTATATGATGCCAGAGACCATCATATAGGTTTTTACATGTTCCAAACAGCATTCTTTTACCGTTTATCCAAACTTCTATCCTATCATAGCCATTGTATCTATTGTATGCGAGCGTGAAATTATTTCTGAAAGGGAAATAAGCTTGTGGTGCATTGCTGAGTAGTACCATATAATTGGTATTAGTCAATCCTTTCACTTTAAGTTCTGCGGTAAAGTCAGCTTTACTAAAATCTTTGAAAATGGGGTTAGCAATTCTAACAAAATCTCCTTTACCCCCTGTATTTGAAAGCCTAAGGTAAGAACATCCATTGTTTCCTCCTCCCCCATTTGGATCGTACTTGTCTAGTTTTATAATGAGACATCCAAACGAATATCTTGGATATACAAAATTGGACAAATTACTTAAGGATGTCGTTGAATATTGTAAAGTTTTGTCCAAGTCATTTGTATATAATGTCTCATCAATTGAGAATGCTGTCATTCCTCTTGAGGCATACATTTGGTTGGCAACCGCATACTGATGTGTAATGGTATTAATATCGAAAGCAAAGCCTGTTTGTAAAAAGGTCAATCCTCCTAGGTTGGCTGATATTTCGCTTTCTGACCAATTGGAATAGTATATATATATTGTTCCGCCATCCGTATTGCTGATACCTTTTTTATAGTAAATTTTTGTTTTGATATCAGTATTTAAAGGAATAATGCCAGATGAAGAATTTACAGCAAAAAGAGTCCCTGTTGTAATATTTCTTATCATTTCTGCAACGATAAAATTTGTTCTTTTTACAATATTTGTGGCAGTATTGTTTGAAAGATTACAAAGCTCATAGGTTGGAGTACTGCTTTCTCCTAAACCTATTTGTGCATCAAACAAAAACTGATGATTCGCATATTCAATAAAACCGCCTGATTCTTTAATTAAATTGTTTACTTCCAACATCATCATATAATACTCCGTATTATACATTCCCTGAAGCATGGTATTGCCAAATTTTTTGCGATTTGGTCCATAAATATCCCCCGAGTTGGCAACTTCATCCATTTTTATTTCCCATTCTGTGAGCCATAATTTCTTGCCAATAAGATTAATATTGTTTTTTAAAGAACTAAATTCGTTCTTTTTGTCTTCTAAAAAAGTCGTAATGGTACTCCTACAGTTTTTAAAATCTGCTACAAGATTATTGGCAAGTGTGGTGGGTTGGAAATCATAAAAGTAATTGTGAATAATATATGAAGTTGCATAATTACTTAGATTAGCAAAAATATAATTATTCCATTGATTGTCATAATTTGTTTCAGGAATGATGGGGATACCAATTTTTATAGTATTGCCATTGGAAACTGAATTTTTAATTATGTTAGTATACATTTTAACTAAAGCTGCGTAAAATTTAATAGAACTTGCATCCTGAGTGGTATATATTTTTAAATGCAAATCCGTTCTCTCGTAAAGCTGTGTATTGGGTTTTGTAAAGTTTTCCAAGGTATAGTCTGATCTATATTTTAAAAAGGAAATTTCATTACCCATTTCTACACCTGCAACGCCAATTTCTTGCTGTAAGTTAGAAATGGCCTCGATATTTTCAAGGACAAGATTGTAAAAGGACTCAGATAAGATTCCCGAATTTTTCTTAGTTGTCAAATCTGTCAATGATTGAATATTTTCAATCTCAGCTACTTTTTGAATAAGCTCATTCCTTAAATTATCGTGAAAGGAGAAGTGAGGAACGATATTTAAAACGTATAAAATTTTAATATTATTATCGTTAATCCCATCATTATTTTTGTCTTTATTAAGTTCTTTTACGAACCGCATAAAAGGGAAAATTATATTGTTATTTCCAACTGAAGAAGCATTCCAACCCGCATAAGAACTGTAAATTGTAGGGTCGTTATAAGCTTTATAGTCCTTAATCTTATCATACCCATCATTGGTCACTAAGGGGTCAGTATAATTAAGATTTAAAACACCCTCGTCAATTCGTTCACCATATCCTTTTCTAAATCGATGATAATCAACAGATGTGCCACCACCTGGAAATCTTAGTGTATTAATGTTTAGATTATTCAGATTATTAATGGCCTCAAGGTCAATATTACCATTATACCCTCCATTCGCATTTTCACCTATAATATAAGACCATTGTCTGGCAAGATTATAACCATGTAAATTGTTGTCAATTTGTTTTAAATTAACGTCTTCAAGACTTATAATTTGTGCGTTAGACTCTTGTAAAACAAATAAAAATAAACATGCTAAAGCATAGCGTGTAAAAAATACCCTCATAAATTGTAAAATTAGTCCCTCAATTAACTTCGCCTCAAAGTTAAGTAAATATTAATACAATTACAAGTGTTCGGAATAAAATATTATATTTAATATATTTAAAGTGTATTCTTGTTGATTTTCAATGTGTTTGAAAATATATATAAAATTTAAGGCTTAGATGTTAAAAATAACAGTCTTATTATCCACTCTTATGCGATCTCCGTAAACACCTTCTGGTTTAGCAGTTCCGACGCTGATTATCATACAAATCTCAGCTTCTTTTGGCAGCCTTAAGAAATTTTTTACTCTTTTAGAATCAAAACCTTCCATTGGACAGGAGTCATAACCTTCTGCCTTCATACTTAACATAAAAGTTTGTGCTGCAAGCGCTGCACTTTTGTGGACAACAACACGCATATCATCAGAAGTAACTTCTCTGCTAATCGGTTGGAAAACACCTGTTCCAAAGGTGGCAGTTTTCTTAAAAGCATTCATGAGTCCTAAAGGATCATTACCGTATAACATTGGAATCAACCTTTCATAATACGTTTCTATAAGCGCTTCCTTTTTGCCTTTTTTTTCCGGGAATGACTTTCGCGCTTCATTCAATACAAACTGTGCACGCTCCTTCCATTTGTCTTTTCTGGTTACAACAACAATCAATTCGTTTGCCGTTTTAGCGGCCTTTTGCCCCAAACAATATCCCGCCAGTTCATCCTTTTTTTGCTTAGTATGTACCCGATAAAACTCCCATAATTGTAAATTAGAACTATTCGGCGACAATACGGCACGTTCCAAACTTCTCAATACTGCATTTCCATCAAAAGGTGCCAACTCATCATATATCCTTACCGACCTTCTTTCATGAACGATTTGCTCAAAAATAGCCACCATTTTTTCTTTTTCCATTTCCATATTTTCCAACGTGAATAACTTTTCTTTTCTTTTCAATGCAAAAATGTCATTTTTGTTTAGAAATTTATAAAAAAGATTCTAATGACTGTCAATGAACTTATCAATGAACTGGATCGCTTTGTAGTGCCGACCTTAATTTATTTTGCCGGACTGCCATTATTTGCATTGCTTTTAGGCTGGATTTGTGGCGAAAATGCAATAAAGTCACCATGGAAATTTATATATTCCGTATTAATTTATGCTGTATGTATTCCTGCCATATTTAGTTTTGTGCTAATTTTGTATGCCATACTTTTTGTTCATACGAATTTATTAGACTCAAGTGTGTTAGCATATTTCTTGCCCATCGTTTCCCTCCTGTTTACGGTAGCCATTATTAACAAAACCATTAAAATGGATCAAATTCCGGGATTCCAAAGACTTTCGGGACTTGTAACAGTCATCATATTGGCATTTGTAGCCACATTCTTAATACAGAGAGTGTTTATTGCTTTTGTATTTTTTGGTAGCATATGGAGTTTTATAGCCATATTTTTGGTGCTATTCATTGTTTTTAAGTTTGCTCTTAAAAACGTTATCAAGTCATAAATGGAATTACGTGAAATTGTTTTAGCAGAACATTCTAAGCAACAACAACTTAAGATAATAACATTAATTGGCGATAATCATGAGCGTTTTTTAGAACTCATGCACTTGTTTCTAACGGATGAATACAGGGTTGTTCAGAGAGTCGCATGGGTAATGGGTGCATTGGGCGAAATACACCCAGAGTGGTTTCTTAATTTTATTCCGGATATCATTCAAAAAATCAAACAACCCGAACATGAAGCTGTAAAGCGCAATTGCCTGAGGATATTAACATTCATAAGCATTTCTGAAGAATGGCAAGGCGAATTATTTGATATTTGTTTTAATATCATCGGTTCATTTGAAGAACTTCCCGCACCCAAAGCTTATGCCATTGCCATCATCACAAAATATATCAAGGTCTATCCAGAATTGGCGCAAGAATTGGACATATTATTACAACAGATATTGCCCCATGAAGGGCCGGCAGTAAAAAGTAAGGCAAAGCAATTTTATAAATCCTATCGCTAAAAACTTCCACATAGCACTACATCATCCCATGGGTGTTATACTTCTTATTTTTGGAAATTGAACTACATGTTTGGTTTGAAGAGATAAAAGAGTTTTAATAAGCGTAATCCTGGTTTCCCGTGGAAAAATTACTTGGTCGATAATCCCTTCTGCCGCTGCCTCATAAGGATTTAGAAAGCGTTTTTTATATAGATCAATCTGCCCTTTTAAGTATTGCTCAGGGTCGTTTTGTTTTAAAGCAGCTTTTTCAAACAAAATACTTAATGTCGCATCAGAGCCAACAACAGCAATGGCAGATTGAGGATAGGCAAAATTATAATCAATACCCATGCCTTTTGGCCCCATAAAACCGTAAGCGCCGCCAATTAGTTTTCTCATGATAACTGTAATTTTAGGATTCGTTGAATTTCCTTGTGTCTGAAAATACCTGCCCCCACTTCCTAAGATACCATTCTCTTCTTGCTCCTTTCCTGGCAACATTCCGGGAGAATCTGCTAGAAAAACTACAGGAATTTGATAGGCATCACAGATTTCTAAAAATCGGGCAGCCTTCTGCGATGCCTTTACATCAATAGCACCACCCAATACCATAGGTTGATTGGCAATGATACCAATGTTCAGTCCACCGATTACTGAAAAACCTACAACTATGCTAGTACCAAAATCTTCATTGACTTCTAGAAAACGACCTTCATCAACTATCATTTCAATAATATTCCGGACATCGTAGCCCTGCCTATCATCTTCAGGGAAAAAGTTGTCCAGTAAGGGAATAAGGTCTTTGTCAGAAATCTTATAGTTTGACAATGGTTTTTCAGCATCGAAATACTGAGGCAAGAAGGTTAGAATAGATTTTATCATTTCTATACCCTCATATTCATTTTGTACAACATGTGATGCCAATCCTGTTAACTGACTATGTAAAAAGGCGCCACCTAGGTCATCAAAAGAATACGTTTTATTTAATACTTTCTCAATGACCTTTGGTCCAGTCAAGAACATATGTCCTTGATTCTCTATCATAATGTTAAAATCTGACATGGAGGCAGCATAAGCAGAGCCACCTGCACATGAACCACAAATAATCGTGATATTAGGAATATAGCCAGAAATTTCAGCCCATTTTTTTGCAAAAATTGCTGTACTGTCTATAGACATGGCGCCTTCTTGAATGCGCGCTCCACCTGAATCTATAAATCCAATAATAGGGGCTCGATTTTGTACTGCCATGTCAATGAGACGACAAATCTTTTGGCAATGATGTATGCCACTTGTACCTGCAAAATAAGTGACATCCTGAGAAAATGCAAAAGTCAATCTGCCATTTATAGTTCCAAACGCAGTAATAACACCATCACCAGTTCCATTCGTAAAAGAACCCCTTGAACAAATTAAAGAACCCACCTCCTCAAAAGAATGAAAGTCAAATAAATACTGAAGACGTTGACGCGCGGTTAATTTTTTCATATTCGGTAATTACACTACCTCAGCTACTACCTTGTTAGCAAAGATAATCTTTGCAGGAAAGATAAACAAAAAATAAGCACTTCGACAGAAAAATATATTACAAAAAGCATATTTTATTTATAAAAATTACTTTTTCAAAATCAATATCTGATCAAAGGATATTTTGTTTATATGGAACATTTATTTTCATTTTATGAAATGATTTTTCAATAAAAGAGAATTTTTATTGAAAAATCGATAATGAGTAAATACCAAAAAAATCAATAAGCTGAACAAAAAAAAATCAAATTATTTGGAAATATGAAAATGATAGATTTACCTTTGTGCCAACAAAATTACGACATGCTAAAAACAAATTTCATACTCAATTATCGTTTCGGAACAGAAAGTCCGATTGGTAGAGATGATATTTTTAGCCGGGGAAAAAGTTGATTTTTTTAATTAAAAATGATACATACCCTGGCAGCAACGCCGGGGTTTTTTATTTTAAAATTGTATAACAAAAAAAGATGCTAAAAAACAGTTTAACACCATTTTATCCGCAAGCATTAGATGCTTGTAAGGACCATACCTACCGCGTATGGATGGAAACAACAAGGCATCGGCAGTGGGTACATACATAGCTTATATTTTACTAAATAAAAGTTGTTGACCCCGGCCGATGCATCGAGCCGGGGATTTTTTATTTATAAAAGTAACATTATGAACAATTTATCAGATAGTAAAATTTATGTAGGAAATATTTTTGGTAGCAATCACTACAATTATAGGCAATTATATTACGCTTATTTTCAAAAGTTACCCAATGTTATTTACCTAGAAAACATTAACGGAGAGAAAGCCTCCAAAAAGTTCATTGAAAAATTTAGTGCATGCATCATTAACATCTACCAAGAGGTTGATTACAAACCAAGAACGAAAAAGTTTGATCTTGACGATATGTATGTCGTACTCAATAATGAAATTATCATCTATTTCACATTAAGCTATGTGTACATTTACTGCGCCAATGAGCCAACCGAGTATCGAGTGTATATTGATTTTATTACAAAGTTTAAAGAACGCAACAAACGAAATCCACTGGAAATAAATATCATAACCTTTAATGATGGCTTATGCATTCGCTCCATGGAAATCAAACGCACTAAACTGGATATAAATCTCTTTTATGAGGATGATTTTAAAGAAGTAGATCAGGTCATTCAATCCAGGCTTAATAAGAAAAATGACAAAGGAATCGTTCTTTTACACGGATTGCCGGGAACAGGAAAAACAACTTATTTGCGTTACTTGATGGGAAAGATAAAGAAGAGAGTATTGTTTATTTCGCCGGAAATGGCAAACTCTATAACCAATCCTCAGTTTATCCAACTTTTAATCAATAACTCAAATTCAGTATTGGTGATTGAAGATGCAGAAAACATCATCATGGATAGGCGATTAAGTTCAGGTTCGAGCGTTTCTAATTTGTTGAATATCAGTGATGGATTGCTTTCTGACTTTCTGAACATCCAATTGGTTTGCACCTTCAACCATCCTTTGACAATGGTAGATGAAGCACTGATGAGAAAAGGAAGGTTGATTGCAAGGTATGAGTTTGGAAAATTAAGTAAAGAGAAAGCACAGCGTTTATCCAATCATCTTGGACATACAAGAGAAATTGACCAAGCGATGACGATTGCGGAAATCACCCACCCTGATGCAAAACCTTGTGTTGAAAAGAGAGAAAGGAAAGTTGGCTTCCAATTGAATTACATGAATAACAATTAATGGAGATGGCAAAGTATAGAATTACCGCACGTGAATTGAGGGTACTAGGTTACCCGGAATCACCCGCCATCTCAGTAGCCTTGGAGGTCGCGAAAAAACATTATAAGAAAGTCGACAAACAGCAGGTGTTCGACGTCTTACAACAAGTTCTTTTACATCCTGATAAATTTTTAGGAGATGATGTTCTCGGAAAGATTGCTGTCAAACTCATTGAACCGGAGGAACAAGAGCTGACCACTTTAACTGAGGGCGTTAGATTCAAAGTATATGGTGCATCATTTGTTGATGGAGGGGCGCTGGCACAGATGGAAACTGCTACAAAACTACCGATAGCAGTTGCCGGCGCCTTAATGCCGGACGCACACCAAGGGTATGGATTACCGATTGGCGGAGTACTTGCTACCGATAATGCTATCATTCCTTATGGGGTTGGTGTGGACATCGGTTGCAGAATGAGCATGACCATCTTGGATATTCCGGTAACGTTCTTTGAAAAACAGCAACAACAGTTCAAACGCTCATTAGTAGAACATACCTTGTTTGGTGCAGGCAATGGGTTTAAAGGCAAGAAGCTGACAGATCATGAGATTTTATATCATGAAACCTTTGGCATCACACCCTACTTACGCAACCTGAATGACAAGGCAGTGGCACAGCTGGGTACTTCTGGAGGTGGCAATCATTTTGTCGAATGGGGTACGATAGAAATCCTTCAGGAAGATGAACAACTAAATCTTTCCAAAGGGAAATACCTAGCACTACTCTCCCACTCCGGATCACGTGGATTAGGTGCCAGTATTGCCGGATACTATACGAAGATTGCTAAAGAGCAGCTGCGACTGCCACGAGAAGTCGGCAATTTGGCATGGCTGGACTTAAATAGCGAGGAAGGTATGGAATATTGGTTGGCGATGCACCTTGCCGGAGATTATGCAAAAGCCTGTCACGATGTGATACACAGCAAGCTGACATCGGCAATGGGTGCGCAGGTGCTGGCAAAAGTAGAAAATCACCACAATTTTGCATGGAAGGAAAGGGTGTATGGGAAAGAAGCGATTGTTCATCGGAAAGGTGCTACGCCTGCTTCCAACAAAGAACTGGGGATCATTCCGGGATCAATGACAGCACCAGGTTTCTTAGTAAAAGGTAAAGGGAATCCGGAAGCCTTAATGTCCGCATCTCATGGTGCCGGAAGAAAGATGAGCCGTAAAACTGCCTCCGAGTCATTTACACACCATGCCTTAAAGAAAATGCTCAACGACCATGGCGTCACCTTAATCGGTGGTGGTTTGGATGAAGCACCGGGTGCATATAAAGACATCCATCAGGTGATGAAAGCGCAGGAAGATTTGGTAGAAGTATTGGGAAAGTTTCAACCCAAAATTGTGCGGATGGCGGATGATGGCAGCAAAGAAGATTAAAATCAACCTCGAGGGTTGGCTGCAACCAACCCTCGAGGTTGACAAAACATAACTCCTGACCGGATGAGGGTATGGTACTGCCCCATAGTGCACGGCAAGTTTGCTCAGTGTATGCTGCGGAAGTTATACCAAAAGAAGGTTCGAATCCTTCCTGTTGCTTCTTTAAACAGCAGCCGTGGTTGGCAATGGAATGATCTTAAAAATCATTTACCAGAGAGTCGAAGGTGCTCAACATCATCTTCATTTTTTGAACTAAGGCAAAAACCATTGTTCCGGCATGGACTAAACATCCGGCACATTGCATGACCAACGGAGAAATCCAGGTTTTTGTAAATGTGCACATGCGACAGGACAATTTTTCTTTCCAACTGAACCGGCGGAAAGAAAGTACCTTCCAAATATTATCTATGATAAAATGATGGAAGGTATAACCTGAAATTGGAGGATACCGTTTGAAGGATGTATCTGCTTTTGTACTCAATGAAAGTATGGAACCAGATAAATAGCGCAAACTCAACCCGATTTCCGTTACAACTGAAGGGCAATGGTTTTACCTTGGTATTTTAGAGAAATTATTACTTAGAATTGATAAAAAAACAAAGACATGAGAAATTTAGCAAGTATTCAGAAAATTAAGGCTTTGGAACCTATTTCCGGTGCGGACAGCATCGAAAAAGCTACCATTTTAGGTTGGAATGTGGTTGTTAAAAAAGGCGACTTCCAAGTGGGTGACTTATGCGTTTATTGTGAAATAGATAGCTTGTTTCCCAATACGGAGGATTTTGACTTCTTGAAACCTCGGGGAATGCGGATAAGAACGATTCGCCTTCGGGGACAGGTTTCACAAGGCATTTGTTTTCCTTTCGATATTGTAAAGAACTACGGTTTGATACCTACTGAATTATCGGAAGGTCAGGATATAACGGAAGCGTTGGGAATAATCAAGTATGAGCCACCTATTCCGGCTGAGTTGGCAGGTTTGGTGAAAGGAAATTTTCCTTCTTTTATTCCAAAAACGGATGAAACAAGGGTGCAGGTATTGCAGGATTTATTAGATGCATACATCGGTACGCCGTGCTATGTGGCTGAAAAATTGGATGGTTCTAGTGTTACTTACTTTATTAAAGATGGCATTTTTGGTGTATGCAGTAGAAATCTTGAATTGTTAGAAACCGAAAACAATACTTTGTGGAAGGTTGCCAGAACTTTGCAGATAGAAGAGAAATTGCGGTCATTAAACAAAGACTGTGCACTTCAGGGTGAGTTGATTGGTGAAGGCATTCAAGGCAATAAGTATAAGTTGAAAGGTCAAACGGCAATATTCTTCAATTTCTTTGATATCCAAAACTATGCTTATGCAAGTTTTGAAGCTTTGAAGAACATCCTTTCAGCACTGAAGTTAAGCATGGTTCCGGTGATAGATGCCCATTTCCACTTGATAAATGATATCGAAGCATTGGTAGCGTTATCGCAGATGAGGTCGCAACTGAATCCACAAACTTGGTGCGAAGGCATTGTCATCAGACCATTGGAAGAAATGAACGAGGTTGCATATAGCAAGGGATTATTGCACCAAAACAGGGTTTCCTTCAAGGTGATAAACCCTGAGTTTTTGATAAAATACAACGAGTAGTGGCATACAAATTCTTGCGCCAACGGGTGAAATGGTAGCCCGGAATAGCTTGGGTTGGCGAGCGGCATGAGGACTACAAATGGAACACGTGTCTGGCGCCCAAATTATTCGGATGTTAGCATTAAGTAAAATTTATAAAATATTAAAAAATAAGAATATGATTCAGATATGTAGGATAAAAGCTTATGAGATAGGCTTGAAATATAGAAACAATCGTTTGGTGGATGTTTTATCGGAAGGTAGGCATTTGGTGAGATTTACCGACCAGGTGGATGTTTATGATATGACCGAGCGCTTCACGCCGAGACAACCGTTGGAAATACTGTTGGGGTATCCATTGTTGGCAGAAAGGCTTCAAATGGTGGAAGTTGGCGAGCAGCAGTTGGCATTGCAGTTCGACAATGGTCAGCTTACTGATGTATTGAAATATGGGCAGTATGCATTTTGGAAAGGTGTTGTGTCGAGGGCATTTCAGTTAGTGGATATCGGTAGCTATGTGATAGATGCTGCTGTGGATGCTCGCTTATTCCAACATGCGTCGTTGATGGCGTTTATCCGTGAGTTTAGGGTAGAAGCGTATGAAAAGGCGGTACTCTTGGTGGATGGCAAATATGCGCAAATTTTGGAAGCCGGTGTATATAGGTATTGGCGGAATCAGCAATCTATTGAATTGAGAAGGTTGGATATGAGGATGTTGCAGATGGAAATTCCGGGTCAAGAGATGCTTACTAAAGACAAGGCTACATTGAGGATGAATGGTCATATCCAGTATAAAGTTCAGGATATCTATCGAGCAGTAATGGAAAACAAGGACTTTGAGAAGCAATTGTATGTGCAAGTGCAGATGGCGTTCAGGGCTTTGGTGGGTGCATTAAGCTTAGATGAGTTATTGGAGAAAAAAGGTGAACTCTCTGAGATGATGTTGCAAGACATTCAACGGGAAGGTGATGTACTTGGTTTGACCATTTTGTCATGTGGTGTTAAAGACATCATTCTTCCGGGAGAGATGCGTGACATCATGAATCAGGTGTTGATGGCAGAGAAGAAGGCACAAGCCAATGTTATCATGCGCAGAGAAGAAACTGCATCGACCAGAAGCTTATTGAATACGGCCAAATTGATGGAAGAAAATGAGATGTTGTGGAAGTTGAAAGAAATGGAGTATATAGAAAGAATTTCAGAAAAAATCAATCAGTTGAATCTCTCCGGTGGTTCCCTTTTGTCGGAGCAGTTGAAGGAGCTCTTCCTCACTAAAAAATAGCAGCTCCTTTTGCCCCTCATAAAACCCCTCAACCCCTTCTCCTCACCATTCTCCTCACCATTCTCCTGCACCATACCGGGAGAATGGTTTTTTTGTTTTGTTGAAGCAACTCTTGAGGGGGTTGAAACCCTTCAAGAGTATGCCCATATCGGATAATTTACTTGAGAAAAGAATAAAGGCAGATAAATCATTGGAAGCATTTATCGTTATTTTTCAAAGCTAAAATGTTATTCAATACTTTATAATCCCAATTTACAATAATTGAATATATTCTAATTGTTTTAGTAATTTATAATTTGGTGTTTTTTTTGAATTCCTTTTGGAATAAATGTAATGTGTATTGTTAAATTTCTTTATTAATCCAATTTTGGAAGTTTTTATTGAGGTAAGGCTTGAAGCTTTTTCTAAGTCAATTACACAACCTGAACGCATTTCTTCATAGGTAAAATAGGATATTTTTCGTTTTCTAATATCATGTATTTGAAAGAATGGGTATTTGTCTTTATAAGAACAAGAGATGCCAAAAAGTCGTCCATTAGATAAATAGCAAAGCTTTTCATCGTTTTCCAACGGCTGACTTTTCAATCTAAAGTAGTTGTTTGTAGGTAAGAATTTTCCAAAATTCCATTCCATAATATTATTGGTATCTACATTTATACGGTCTTGTTGAATAACAATACCTTTTGTAAAAAGAAACTCGAAATTTGAGGGATCCCTGATTGTTGTTATTTCAATAATCGAATCAATACTTAACCCACGAAATGTAATAATTGAATCGATTTCTAACGAAGAATTTAGGAAATAGATATTCACTTTTAAACAGTTGGAACAAGGGAAATATACAAATTCAGTTAACGAGGATTTATCTTTTTGATAGTTAGCTAATACTTGTTCGCCCTTTATTGCTACGCTCTTTATATTATTTGTAAAAATGGTTTTAATAAAATCTTGATTGATTTTTGTTTGATTGGGACATAAATACATTGTTTGGCTATGACTTTTACTGCCAATAAAAATACATAAGCAAAAAAATATAAGTAATCTATGGAAAAGAAGGTAGTTCATTCACTATGTTTGTTGATGGTTTGTCGAAAAAGTGTAAAAATAGTTCGATGAGTTCTTTGTTGGTTTCTATCATTCTTTTATCCATTTCATCTTCTTTTATGTAATCTAGGATACGACTTTTTAATTTTTGATGTTTTACTTTGGATAGTGTTGGCGGATATAGGCTTATGTATTGTGGATAAATATCGTTGATATTTTTATGTTGAATTTTATCATTGGCAATATTTTCAAAAAGAAAACTTTCTGTGTTGTCAATAATAAAATAGTCATTATTACCTCTAATATTCATAACGTCTGGATATGTATTATAATGAAAATAAGTGTCATTAACGAGGCGTAAAAAACTATTTTCCTCAGAACGGTCTTGTTTGATATGAACAATTCTATTTAGTGAATCATATTCATAAATTGATTCAATTGATTTAACGATAGAGTCATTAAAATACCAAATTTCAGTCTTCGAAATTATATTATTTGTTCCAACTGCATGGTTATATACAAATTTTTTTCTATATATAGCTAAAGTTGTATCGTAATTAGTGACAGGATAATTTTCATAGTTTTGAAAAATTTCAATGGAATATGTAACCAAGGAATCTATAAGGTCATCATGTCTTAGGTAATAAACATTTAAATAATATGTTGAATACTCGTCACCTGAAGATATACAATCAAAAAAAAGAAATATGCTATCTTTATACATAAATCTATCAAAATCCTTAAATTCTTTGGATTTATAGTTTATGCCAATGATATCCTTTTGGAAAACATACTCATTTATTAACTCGATGTTCTTACCATGAACGGTTTGCCCAAAAATATTAGCAATAAGTAACAAGGTAAATAGTACACTTCCTACTATTTTTTTTAACACAATCCTATATGCTTACAATCCCAACAAAAACCCAATCGTAAAATTGGCGTCCCAGTCGAATACAAACTCGGTACAACCTGTTTCTTCGCGGATGGTTTTGTATATGCCTAATCCAGATTTTTGCTTTTCTCCTTGTGCTGTATAGCTGTCTGGTGCTTTTAAGACGGTATATCTTTCTTTGCCATTTCTGCTTTGCTTGGCTAATTCGAAAGGAATACCGCCAATAATAAAGCAGGTTTGGCTATTGGAGGCGGGAATTTTAGCTGCTTGCTCGCGTACTTGAGGTAGTGCGACATCTGCAGACATTTTTTCGAAAAACTTACTTCCTGGTGCTTCAAGTCCAGTTGTTGAGCCGCCGCTCATCCAAGAGATTTTCGTATTGCCGGAGCCGATATCTACCACAAAGGCCTTGTTTTGGTACGCTTTTGGCAGGACGCAATTTAAGGCGAGTTTGCCTTCTTGCTGTGGTGTTACCTCGTTTACTACATAACCCATTCCTTTTAGATTAGTGATGATTTTTCCGGTGACTTCAGCTTTTTTGGCACCACTGCTGATGACGAAATGTATGTTCTTACCACTAACGCCGAAGGCCAGCATTTCAGCGATATACTTCTTCAATCCCGCCCTGATATCATCATCTGTCGCCATGTTTTCATATACTAGAGATGCGCCATAATCTGCTTTTTCCAATTTCCAGTTTTTGTTGCCGTCGATGCGGACGATAAATGAATTAAATCCGGTAGCGCCAAGCTCTACAACGCCCTTTAATGTACCATTTATAGGTTCCGGTGCAGTATATGTAAAGGTGGATGAAGTGGCTTCAGTCACCTCTTCAACGTTTTCTGTTGCTTCGGTCACTTCTTCAACTGTAGAAGTTTGAGAAGTACTTGTTTCGGTGTTTACCTTCTTGGCATCCAGTTTTGGCGCAATAAACTTCTTGAAACCAAAAAACAGACCCAAACAAACCAACGCAACAATTAATATTCTCGAAAATGGTGTTAAACGACTCATATATTAAAATTTGATGTAAATATATAGTTTTTTGAAAAAGGAGTATGCAAAAAATCCTGACAGGTTTCCAAAACCTGTCAGGATTGGAAGTTCTTAATCGGTATACGTATTAGAAGCAATATCCGTCAGCCGCCAATACTGTTTTGGCGATTGCTCTTCTAAGTTCTTTTGGATTGACATCATATGATTCTGTCAATACTTCCAATAGTTTGGTGACGATTGTTTTCTCAGCACCGGTTGCATAACTGGCAATGGCATCATTACCTGCTTTACGCACTTTTGCCAGGGCTTCGTACAGATACAATTGTAATATTTTCTTCTTCGTATCTAAATGCTCTTGGTTGAGTGACTTGTTTTCTGTGAGTTTTTTGATCCTCAGCAATAGCGATTCTGCAATAAATGACTCAGCGAGAATATCTGCCAAGTTCATAACAATCTCTTGCTCGTCTACCAATTTGAGTTTCAGTTTACGTCCTGCTGCACCTGAAATAAGGATAAACGCCTTTTTCAAGTTTTCAACGATGGCTTCTTCTTTGCCAAACTTTCCGGATTTTGGTATCGGCAACCACTCTTTTAATAACTGTGCCGGGATTTCTTTACCTGCTTTGTTGAGGTCAACTTCTTTGGTTTTGAAAGCTCTTTTCATCAACTCGCCTACTGAAAGCATGCGGTTGATTTCGTTGGTGCCTTCATAAATCCGTGTAATTCTGGCGTCTCTATAACCCATTTCAACACCGGTTTCCATACTATAACCCATACCGCCATATACTTGAATGGCCTCATCTACGGCATAGGAAACCGCTTCTGATCCGGCAACTTTTAGGATGGCACATTCTACTGCGTACTCACGAATGGCTTTTTGTTTAGCGTCATTGTTAGACATTCCGGCATCTTTCAGTTCATGATACTTCTGATCGACCATTTTTCCAACCCTATACAATGCCGATTCTACCGCAAAAGCACGGGTAGCCATTTCGCCAATTTTATATTGTATCGCACCAAATTCTGCAATAGGTTTGTCGAACTGGAATCTTTGGTTGGCATATTGTGCTGATTGGGTGGCAGCAAACTTACAACCGCCAATGCTGCCGGCTGCCAATTTGATGCGTCCTGTATTTAAAATATTCAACGCCATTTTAAAACCATCACCTCTCCCACCGAGTAAGTTTTCCTTTGGGACAGGGCAGTTGTTAAAAAACAATTGCACGGTTGAGGACGCTTTTATGCCCAATTTTTTCTCTTCTTTACCGATTTCAATACCACCGAAATTCTTCTCCACGATGAATGCAGAAAGGTCTTCATCATTTTCTATTTTGGCAAAAACGACAAATACGTCTGCAAACCCACCATTGGTAATCCACATTTTTTGACCGTTAATGATGAAATCGCCTTCCGGTGTGATGGTAGCACGTGTTTTTCCACTATTGGCATCGGAACCTGCAGAAGGTTCTGTAAGCGCATACGCCGCCTTGATCTCACCACTGGCTACACCCGGTAAATATTTTTGCTTTTGTTCTTCTGTACCATAATATGCTATAGGAAGAGAACCAATAGAAGTTTGTGCGCCAATGGTAGTTGCAAAACTAAATCCCAACGCTATCGCCTCAGAAAATATCAACCCTGTATTGAAGTCTAACCCCAATCCTCCATATTGTTCATCGATAGAAACTCCACAAATACCTAGTTCGGCGGCTTTATGGAAGATTTCCAAAATCAAGTCCATGTCTTTAGATGCATCCATCATGGCGGCACGTTCAATACCAAGACCATGTATTTCTTTAAGGCAAAATTCCTTTACCATTTCAGCAATACTTTTTTGTTCTTCCGTAAATTCTTCCGGAACAAAAATATCTTTAGGCGAGGTGTCATTTGTAATGAAATAACCACCCTTTAACCATTTCTTTCCCTCAACAGGTTTATTAGATTGTACAGACATGATATAAATTTTATGCAAAGTTATATTTTAAATGCATGCATTGCAATTATTGGGTTTTATGAAAATATTATGAAAATTCCTTGTGGGAATTTGGAGATGTGAAGATTTGAAAATGTGGAAATTTGGAGATGTTAAAATTCGTGCATTCGTGGCAGAAAAAATCACAGTTGATGGTTTAAAAACAGTCAAAGGGCAATAGTCAATGGTTCACCGTCGCAATACGCAATACGAATATCGCTGTACTAAAAAGGTTCACAGTGGTCAGTTCACAGACATTTGGGAATGTGAGGATTTGAAAATTTGAAGATGTAGGCTCCTGCTGCTAATGACTTAAAAACTTAACCAATGTCGAAATACGAATTTCTCTATACTAAAAATCGTGTATCTCATTGTGCGCGCTGTGGTTGAAATTCTTTACAATGGACTGTTCAGAAATGGTCGCAAATAACGTCGCAATACGCAATACGAATATCGCTGTACTAAAAAAGGAGATGTTAAAATTCGTGCATTCGTGGCAAAAAGCATACGAATTGACAGTATTGTTCATGGAAGATTTGAGAATGTAAAGATGGGCATACAATTCTCAATACTAATTTCTCAAAACTAAGTACGATTTTCACTATATTTCCGAACAATAAACCGTCATACTATGAATAAATATATTGCCTTTTTGCGAGGGATCAATGTTTCGGGTAAGCACCTGATTAAAATGGATGAGTTGAAGGGGCTTTTTGAGGAAATGGGTTTTACTGCTGTAAAAACCTATATCCAAAGTGGCAATATTCTCTTTTATAGTGATCATATGGATAAAAAAGATGTGGAAGGTACCATCGAAGCAGGCATTGCGACAAGATTCAATATGACCGTTCCGGCTATTGTTCTTTCTGCGCAAGCGTTAGAAAGCTATTTAGAACAAAATCCTTACAAGGATGCACCTTCCGGAACTTTGTATTTTACCTTTTGTAAAGACATGCCTACCGCAGCGTTGAGCAGGGCGTTTTCTGATGAAGATGATAAATTTATGCAAAAGGATACCGTTATTTATTTACATATTCCAAATGGTTATGGGCGTACGAAATTGAACAATCAGTTTTTTGAGTCAAAGTTAAAAGTCATTTGTACAACGAGAAATATGCAGACGTGTAGGAAAATGTTGGATTTGTAATTTTCCCAAGTTGCAACGTTAATTTATTATGAACAAGGAATTTAATTTTTCTATTACAGAAAACCTTTTTACCTTTGCCCCCGGAGAGATGGCAGAGTGGTCGATTGCGGCGGTCTTGAAAACCGTTGACTGTTAAAGGTCCGGGGGTTCGAATCCCTCTCTCTCCGCTAAAATCTCTTCCTTCTCCTCGCAACACCAGATTTTTCAAGAAAATTATAAGGCAGCATAAATTTCTAACAGCTTTTTTTCCTCTTTTTCCCAGCACAGTTCTTTTTTGGCTATTTGACAATTTGTACGTATCAAGTGATAGGTGAATTTGTTGTTCATCAATTCTTTAACTGCTGAAACAATAGTGGCGGCTTCTAAATCTTTTACCAAAATACAGGTTTCATATGCCTCTGCAATCTTTCGGTACTCAGGAAAGTCAATGCAAATCGAGGGTACTTCCGCCTGAATATAATCAAATGTCTTATTGCCCAAAGAGTAATAATAACTTTTACTTGAATTATATTTTAATAAATTAATTGTAATCAATGAATTATATGTTATTTCTTTAAGTTTTAAATAAGATATATTCCCTAGAAAATGTACTTTGTCTTCTATTCTTAAATGCTTCGCCAAGGCTTTGAGCTTGTCTGCAATATCCCCACTTCCGGCAAGATACAGTGGTAAGGGAATTTGTTTCATAGCTACCAACAACTCCTCCAAACCGCGACCTTCATTCAATGCACCTTGATATAGTAGGTATTTCCCATTGTTTTCATTTCTTTCAGGGCTGTAATAAGGCAAGTTTCGAATGACGCTTACTTCTCTTTTGTACGCCTGGCTCAATATTTCTGCGATAGATTCGGTAACTGTGTAGCATGAATCACAGTATTGCATGGCGAGTGCTTCAATTTGCTGCCAAAAATGTTTGAGTTTAGGTCTATGCGTGATTTCCGGACTTTCGGGAAAGTACTCGTGCGCATCATACACCACTTTAATTCTTTTTATCTTCCCGACCAGCAGGCAAGGCAAAATAGTGTCTAAGTCAACCGCACAAATGATATCTGCTCGTTTAAATAATAAAGTAAAAAAAAGCTGAACATTTAATAAGGTATAAAACAAAAAACCTTTATTAAACAATATATTTAAATAAATTGTTTTAAATAATTGATTGTCAATATTTAATTTATTATTACTTAATTTTCCAATTAAACATACTTCATATCCATTTTTTTGCAAACTATTACAAATTCGATGCATCCTTTGGTCGGTACCCAAATCGTTACTCACTGTACACAGTATACGTTTAGACTTTGGAGATTTCATTTTTGGAATTTATTTTCAGTTGTTGCTCATCTAAAAGAAACCGTAAAGTGGTTAAAAAATCTTGCTTGGTATAATGGCCATCTACTTTTGCCAATAAATCATCCAATGTTAAAGCAGACGTACCAATTATTTGGAAAATTGCATCTTCGATGCACTTCCACGAGGTATTTTGGTTCTTTCGTTTTTCAATGCAATGATCACATTTTCCGCAGGGCAATGGATTTTTTTCTCCAAAATATTGTGCGATATATACTTGTCGACAAATTTCTTCTTGTGTGATATAGCCTATCATTGCTTCTACCCTATCTACAACGGCAGCTTTTCTCTGCACTTGTCTTTTAACATCCAGTCTTAAATCTTCTGCCACTACCCGACCACGCAAAAAAGTAATATGTGGTTCGTCATTACTCATATTGTACCGCAACATGTTTTGCTTGCTCAACAAAATCAGTAAGTTCTTCACTTCTGCCTCACTTATTTTGAGCTTTCTACCCAAGAAAGACTCATTGATTTTGATATAACCTTCTAAAATGCCTCCATAGGTACGTAGGAGTAGCTTTAATAATGGCTCATGCTTAGGATTTTCCACCTGATATTTGTACAAGACCGATTTTTGAGCGATTATTTTTACCCTGGAGGGCAGCCAAACGCCTTCACTTAAACTTAAAAATCCTTCATCTTCCAACAATTTCAGGCTATAGTACACTTGCTGTTGTTGAAGGTGAAAGACCCTGCAAAATTCGGTTATTTCAAAGGGATAAGTCATCATCTCACCGGAATGAACCGCTACCTGCAAATAATTGCATAGTGCATTATAGGTAGTTTTAATAACATCATGTGGCGGAAACAATTGTGTTACATTCTTTCTAAGTTGCTGAATATCTGTCTGTTTATATAATGCGACAGCGTAAGCCAACTTGCCATCGCGTCCGGCACGTCCGGCTTCCTGATAATAAGCTTCGAGGCTGTCTGGTAAGTCCATGTGTACCACTACCCGCACATCCGGCTTGTCGATGCCCATGCCGAAAGCATTGGTGCAACTCATTATACTGGTTTCGCCTTTTATCCAACTATCTTGGCGCTTACTTCTTTCTTGTGCTTTTAATCCGGCATGGTAGAAGCTGCTGTTGATGTTATTTTTTTTAAGGAAATCTGTAATTTCCTCTGTTTTCTTGCGGTTTCGGGTATATATGAGTCCACTTCCTTTCGTTTTTTGAACAATTTCCAAGAGTTTGACGGATTTGGCTTCCTCATTTCTACAAATGAAGGAAATATTGTCTCGCAGGAATGATTTTGAAAACAGCAGCGGTTGCCGGAACGCTAATTTTTCCATGATGTCCTGCTGTACATTCGGTGTTGCGGAAGCGGTAAGGGCGATGGTTGGACAAGGGTTAATGATTTTTTTGATAGCAGCAATCTCGAGATAAGTCGGTCTGAAATCATAACCCCATTGCGAGATACAGTGTGCCTCATCAACCGCCAATAGTCCAATGTTCATTTGTTTGATGCGGGTGAGAAACCATTCACTTTTAAGCCGCTCCGGGCTGACATACAAGAATTTATACCACCCAAACTGCGCATTGTCCAGAATGGTTTCCATTTCATGGTTGCTGAGTCCGGTGAATAAAGCGCCGGCTTTAATTTTTCTGTTTTTGAGTTGTAACACCTGGTCTTTCATGAGTGCAATGAGTGGCGAAATTACCAGACACAGCCCTTCACGTAGCATGGCAGGCACTTGAAAGCATACGGACTTTCCGCCTCCGGTTGGTAAGATTGCCAGTACGTCTTTATCTTCCAATACCGCTTGTATGATGTCTTCTTGCGGTGTTCGGAATGTATCATATCCCCAGTATTGTTTTAATATTTCCTTAGGTGTGGACATTTAAGAATAAAAACGTAAATTGTTTCCCAAAATAAACAAAAAAAATAAAATGGAAAGCATAAAGCAGATAGCAGCTTCTGAGCTGATTCTCAATAGTGATGGCAGCGTATATCATTTACATCTATTGCCGGGCGATATTGCCACGGATATCATTACTGTCGGCGATCCGGACAGGGTGCCGGAAGTGTCTAAGTACTTTGATAAGATTGAGTTGAAAAAGCAGAAGAGAGAAATCGTTACCCATACGGGTTATTATAAAGGAAAACGGATGACCGTTATTTCTACGGGAATGGGTACTGATAATATTGATATTGTTTTCAATGAGTTGGATGCCTTGGTCAATATCGACCTAAAAGAAAGGCGTGTGAAAGAAAACCTGACCTCGCTAAACTTGATTCGTGTAGGAACTTCCGGTACGATTCGGGCAGAATTCGGTGTTGACACACATTTGGTCAGCGAATTTGGCGTTGGTTTAGATGGTTTAGGTGGGTTCTATTCTTTTGACAATACTGAGGAAGAAATCCTCATTAAAGATGCGGTGACAAAATGCCTCTCGGCAGACAATTTAGGCGTACAACCTTATGTCTGTAAGGTTTCACAAAAATTATATAACAGCATCAATTTTGATATTTTTAATGGGATTACCGTCTCCAATGCAGGATTTTATGGTCCACAAGGGAGAACATTGCGGCTGACGCCAAAATCTGTGCATTTCATCGATAAGTTGGCGGGTATGGATATTAATGGTCGCAGGATTACCAACTTAGAGATGGAAACTTCCGCCATGTATATGATGGCAAAAGCCATGGGACATCACGCCATTTCTTTCAATGCCTTGCTGGCAAACAGGGCCACCGGAGACTTTACCAAGGATGCTGCCAGAACGGTAGATAGCCTTATTGAGAAGGTGTTGGAGTGGACATTAACATTATAAACAACCGTTATGGATAAAGTACTTATTACCGGAATCTCGGGATTGATTGGCAACCATTTAGCGGAGTTGGTACTGGAACGCGGTACTTTTGCAATTCGGGGGCAGTATTTTAGTGCCAGAAATAAGGATATGTTTGCCGGAATGCCTGTAGAAATGGTGCAGGCGGATATTTGCAATCCGCAAGAATTGCAAGGCATTTGCGATGGCTGTCAGGTGGTGGTACACAGTGCTGCCAGGGTCATTGACCACGGAACAAAGAAGGATTTCTACCTCGCCCATGTGGATGCCACGCATTTCATGTTAGAGGAAGCAGCAAAAAGTAAGGTGCAACATTTTATTTATATCAGTTCATTTGGACCGGCCACTTATCTCGATAGAACGAACGGCCTTCCGGATGAAACGGTGCCTTTAAAAATGAGTGGTGTACATTATGATGATGCAAAAATTGTCGCCGAAAATATGGTGAAGACGTTCTGTGCGGAACACGATATGCATTTTACGATTATAAGACCGGGTGCGGTCATTGGTCCGGATAGTGTTTGGGTTCGTGAGCCTTTGCTGCGGATGCACAAGGCGCCTGGCGTAGCACTCATCAATGGTGGCGTTGCCGATGCGTGCCTCATCGATGTGAGAAATATGGCAGACGGTATTTATAGAACGATGACCAACGAGGTGGCGCACGGACAAACGTATTTCTTTGTAGACGACTATGGCGTAAACTGGAAGACTTTTATCAACGATGTTTTGGGCATCGTTGGGAAGGAAACTACGTTAAGTTTCCCTAAAGCCATCATTCTGCCAATTGCGCAGTTGCTGAATTTTATCCTGACACCGCTGGGAAAGAAACCGCCTTTCTCACCGAAAGCCATCATGGCATTGGGTTCCGATAGAAGGGTATCCACAGAAAAGGCGAAGCGAGAACTGGGTTGGAAAACTATTTACAGCTATAAAGAAAGCATGGATAATATTACCCGTTGGGTAGTGGCAAATAAGGAAAAGTTGGGGTATTGATGAAAAGTACGTTAGAGTAGAAGAGGGAAAATAGCATTGTATCACAAAGTTTCTCGAAGAAGGCACTAAGCACCCAAAGTAGCCAAAACATAAAATGGAATGATGGATTTTATCAATAAACCGCAATAGGGATAGAGGAGCAACCGTGTGCGACGAAAGCCCGACACCCGATAGGGTGGATTGCCCTATAACCTTGTGTCCAGTGTACTTTCCACTTCTTCCTGCATGATTCTTTTATAACACAAAAGCTTCATCAGGTAGTTTTCGGCATCTATCTTTCGATACGGTATCTTGATCATGTCGGCACTGATTTGCCAGTCGTTAATAGAGCATTCTAATTTTGCTTTTATGTTTCGGCGCTCCAGATAATAGTCATACTGGTCATTGAAGCGAATGCCGTATATCAACTGCAAATAATGGTTGTTTCTGACTTTAAATGCTGGTGGCAATTGCGGTATAAAGCATTTTTCGGGTTTTACCATAACACCTTCTAAGGAAGCATCGATTAACCCTTGATAAAAGGAGTAAGCATTTGGCATATTTTCTTCAAAACTGGCAGATGCCACTACAAATTGTTTGTCATCGCTCACTTTTTCGAAAGCAGCGATATTATTGTTGGGAATCTCCTCTCTCCCATCCAGGAAAATGTATTTGAGGATGTTAAAGGGTTTAAAGTGCAATTCGCCTTCGCTACCAAACATTTGCAATTGCTGTTCAAAGAGTGCTATCGCTTGTGCATATTTTTCCAAATCTTCAACGAAAAAGTTTCTAATACTCTCATACTGGCGAATGATATGATCCTTGTAGTGTTGCTTGATTTCTTTTGCAGCCATTTTGGCTGTATCAAGGATATACTTCAAATAAGGTTCTGAGCGTTTAACTTGTTCAATTTTACTTAGGAGGGTGCTGTTTTGTAAAAAATGCAGGTGGTGTTCATGGCTGTACAGATAACCTGCAAATTCTCTTTCAATAAGTCCTTTTCCTAGTGCACTCCAAGGCATCAATTCACTTTGAACAATCACCCAATCGCCATTATTTTCCCAGAAATCGGTGAACTTCTCGTGCAGCGGTTTGCATTTTAACCGTGCATCTTCCACATCGATATAAGAGATGTCGTGGCCATTTCTGCTGACGAAGTATGTTTTTTCAATATCCCTGTTCAGGTATATATCGCAGTACGAACCCATGTATTTGGGTTGTAGGGTAACCTTTTGTACGCCTCTGTCAAAGAAGTATCGAATGGCTTCTTCCAAAGACTCGATTTCGTTTTTTTGCTTATTTTTTGGCGCAGGACTGATGGTTGGACTAAAATGGTTACACTTTGTTTTACAAAACCAATCTATTCTATTTTCTAATCTTCTCAACTCTGCCGGACTTTTTTCCATAGTGGTTAATTTTTCTTGTCAATTATTGCAACATGTGTAGGATAAGTGCCTCTTATGCAGTCACCGATGCCGTATGTTTTCACGTTCATGTCTTTAAAAATATCTTGAATCATAGATTCGAACTCATGTTGGCCCATTTCATATTTATGGTCTTCATGTCTGAAATTACCGTCAAGTTCATAGTGCTGATTAAAATCGCCATTGGGTGTGGTGATGATGATGCGCAAGAAATCCAATCCCGCCACTTCTTTGAGGAAGGTAATGGAATCTTCGACCGTGTTATGTTCTATCACCTCTGAAATGATGATATTTACAGGCTCGTCAATGTCTATATCTGCCAGTTCGGTACTAAATGTCAACAAGGGGTAGTCCCGTTGGTACTTTGCAGCGATTTCTCCAAAGGTTTCTTCCCTGTCGACGGCAAAATATGGGCGTTTAAATCCTTTGTTTCTGAACATCTTAAAGTATTGTAACTCACCGCAGCCAATATCTAAAATGGGGTGCTCCAGTCCGATGGCTTTCAATACTTCTATTTTTCTGGTTTGGTAATTGTCTGTAAAGGAGAATTTTATTTCGTGGTTGAAATACGCCTCTACTACGGGTTGTATCGTTTCGAATGCCTTTTCTGAACGGATACATTTTTTGATGAACAGGTAAAATACGAAATAGGGCAAGTGTTCAATATTGGTCATAATCCTTACATACTTCAGGTACCATTCTTCGTTGAGGTATGCGGATGGGTATGAATTGGTAATATCGATTAGGCAGGCAATTAGTGCCAATAAATTCATGGCTTCGAAAAGGTTGCCAGCCTCAATCTTGAGATGGTAATTGTTACCGATGACATGGGTTAATGAAACGCCTTTAATATATTTTCCCAATAAAAAACGCCCATTTCGATACCAAGAACTGTCGAGATAAAAATTGGGTACTTCAATAACCGCCGGAGTATGGTCGATGGTTTCATAGGTTTTGTCTAACCAACTGACGACTTTTGCCTGATAAGTTTGTTTCTCTATGATAAGATGGCTGAAAAACTGGTTGATGATCTGCAAAACTACACCGGGATTACAATAGGATTGGAAATCCATCTGCCCTCTTTCGGTTTGGAAGCTATCTTTAGTATCTTGAAAGATAACTTCATAGTGATGTGCATCCACGCAATTGCCCACCATTACGCCATTTTTAAGCGGTTTTAGGTATAATCCCAAATCTGTTCCCGGATTTTTATTCAGAATATCCAAGAAATAAGCATTCTCGCAACTTATTTTAATAATCATACATATTGTTTGAGGTTAAAATTCGATTAGTCCCTGATTGACGTTGAAGCAAAATATGCCTTCATCGTACCACATCTTGCAGACTTGCAGTCGGTCATCAACGGCGAAAAGTACATTATAATTCGGCAAAATTTGTTCGTTTAAGATTTCCGACTTAATGATACTGTCTTTGCGGTAGTCTCCGGTTTTTCGCATCAACAACTGGCAATCTTTTATTCCCGTATGTTGTTCAATCCACTTCAAGGATACTTGCTTGTATTTATCTTCTCTTCCGGAAACAAAGATAATGGTGTATTTTATTGCTAACGGCACAATAACTTCCACCACAGGTATATTGGGCTGATCTGCTAAGATTTCGGCTTCTTCCGGGTTAAACATATCTCTATTCGTGATACATAATGTACCATCGAGGTCGCAGAGGACGGCATAGGGTTTCTCAGGCTGAAAAGGTTGCTGTTTAGCACGGTGTGGGCGGTCTGTTTTTGGTCTATCAGAAAAATCAAAAGATTGCACAAGGTGCTTGACGCGGTCAAATCCTGACCGTATTACACCCAAGGGTACTTTTCTGGTTCTTTCTTGGTTGCGCTCTAAAAGTTCTTCCAATGGCACTTCGAAGACCTTAAATTTAATGTCTGCAAGATGATTAAACCGTTGGATAATCTCGTCTAAATATTCTTTTTTTGTATGGGTGTTGTCGATGAGCAAGTTTTTGCCCTTTGCTAATGCTGTACCCATCATTTTATAGGTTATTTCCGTAAGGAGGTCTTCATCATAAAATTCCATTTGCTCAGAAAAGCGCAGCATTTTTCTAAGATCGTCGCGATTTATCCTAAAGACATCGTGGAATTTTGCATAATATTCGGCAAACGTAGATTTCCCCGAGCAAGGACTTCCTATTAATACCAATATTTGAGGTGCTTTCTTCATATTGCAAACCATTCATTTTGTGGTGCGAAAATAGGAAATCCATCTGTAAAATCAACCTCCGAGGTTGATTTTAAGGAAGTCGTATATCAGCACTGGCAATTCCTCATGGAAAGCGGCACGGTTAAACTCCGGAAGATCGGTGGCAGGAAGGAATCCCGGTTGTGTCATGGAAGCAGGGAAAGGGCTAATAAAGGAAAAATGTCCTGCATTTTTAATGGTAACAGATGACAGTTTTGTAGCATCGGCAACGCCTTGACGTATAATGTCTTCCGTCCACATCTTTGGTAGGATGGCATCTTTTTCGGCAATGAGCAGTAAAATAGGAATATTTACTTGCTCCAAAGAATGTGGATGCATGAAATAGGGTGCCGCCGGAGCCATGAGTACCAAGGCTTTTAATCTCGCATCTTTAACGGTATCTACACGCTCTCCTGCCTGTGTATAGGGAATACCACCAGCCAATGCTAATGCCGTATAGCCACCAAAGGAATGGCCGATTACTGCAATTTTTTCGCTATCTATATGTTCAGCAAAACTGTCTTCCAATAGCGCATCAATGGTCAAACTTACGTGAAATGGGCGATAACGAAGGTTTTCGATTGTTTTTTCCAAGGCATTATTGTTGCGGTTATTGCCGTAATGTTCTATCATGGCAATTATATAGCCCTGTTTTGCCAGATAGGTGCTGATGGTTCTATAAAGAAAATAAGAACCGCTGTTTCCATGAGAGATGATGATTAAGGGAAATTCACCCTCCATAAGGTCGGCATCCACACTTACATCCAGCACGTAGGGACCAAAATTTGTTGGGGAAGAAGGTTGTCGTGTGG
The DNA here is from genome assembly GCA_019694955.1 of Chitinophagales bacterium. Lineage (GTDB taxonomy): Bacteria > Bacteroidota > Bacteroidia > Chitinophagales > JADIYW01 > JADIYW01. Next base: position 31,151 of record JAIBAX010000043.1, read on the forward strand.
GATAATGTATGAGCACAGGGAAGTCAACCTGATGGGTTTCATCTTTTAATTGTATGAGTTTACTTCCTGTGAATGTAACTTTTAAATCGTTCATAATAAATTTTTATCTAAAAGATTGCTTTCCTCATCTGTTTCTTTTGAGTCAAGTTGGAATTTATTAACTCCGAGTTGTCCTTTTTTAAAAACCAAGAGGAATACATAAAATGGTATTATTTGTAACCATCCATGCTGACCAATATCATGACAACGTTTTGTTCCTTGGGCAATAATCATCCAAAAGAGTGGGATAAATAACAATTCAAAAAATGACAGATTATCATTCACTGAAATAATTTCATTAATTACCTTTAGACAAATTAAAAAGACAATTAAGGATATAAAATATTCACTTCTATCAATCCTTCCTTCAAGTGAAAAGAAATCTTTCATTATGTATCAATAAGTGTTTAAAATAACCCAATCAGAGGTATCATTTTTGAAAAGTTGAACATTTAAATCTTTAAATTTCTTACTACCTTTTGCAATAACACATAAATTAACTTCAACTTGATTATTTGTTGAAAAATAACTACCCCTTGGTAGGGCAATTATGGTGTTTATCTTTCCAATTTGCTCAACTAAATCCTTGTTAGTTGTAATATAATTTTTAGAAAACCTAAAGGCGTCAGATGTGGAAAATAAAAATAAAATTGTTATTGCAATCAGCAAATATGCGGATATTAAACATATTGCAATCTTTTCAGAAATTGTCTTCCCATTATTTTTTTGCTTAATTCTTTTCAGTAGAAAATAAATAATACTAATAAATAGGAAAAACCATCCCAACGTTTTACTTTCCCAGAAAAAATAACAACCAATGATTCTACATAGGTAGCCATATAAAAGGAGTAAACTTGTAAGTCCAATTAGAAACTTATCTATGAAATGTTTTTTTTTAAATAAATACAAAACGAAATGTTCTTATGGTTTTTTACGCAAACTGACAGATAATGCCGCCCATGATAATCAAACATGCTAACCAAAAGCCGCCATTGATGGCAATATAGGCGAATGATTTTCTTTCAAATAAGGCATTTATTACTATTGCAGGAAATATAGTAGTCATACAAGCGATACCGCCATGTAATGCACCGTGACCAAATGTTCTGAATTCTGTTCCATATTTAGTCATGAAAGATTTATAATACTCTATTGCTTCCGGATCTTTAGCATAGTGTTGTAAAGCCTGAAATACGCCAAATTGGTGCATTACGGCTGTGAGTAAACCAAAAGAAATAGCGAGTCCCATAATAAGGGTAAGCCCAAAAATGAGCCACATTTTAGCACCTTTCATTTTGTCTTCGGTCATGTCTGCGGCTTTCATCCATGCATTTCCGAATACCTTTGGATTATACCAAATAAATCCAATAACCAAGGGAATGAGGGCATTTAATAAAACGACAATCCAATTAACATTAGGTGTATCCATGGCATATAATTTTAAAAATTAGAGATAAATGTATGGTTTATTCTTTAATATTTTATTATAATGGTATAAAAAATGCGGTCCAAGAACCGCATTTTTATGAATAGCACTTTTTAGTTGTTATAATAATCTACTTGGGTATAGTTCTTTCCTTCCATGAAAACGCCATCTTTTCTTGCGGCGGGCGAGATTCTTAAAATCACGTTTTCATTCTCTCCTGTTTCCGGTAATTTTCCAATTACTTTTAATAAAACATAGCGTTGGTTCACTAAATTGGTGACTTTGACAATTGTACCAATAGGTGCCGTTTTATGTAGGCAGAAATAATTTGATTTCATCATTGGATTGCCTGTTTCTAACCATGCTGCTGTTCCACGCTCGCTTTTTGCACCTGTTTTTGAATTGCTTTTTTGCTTTTGATATTCTTCAAACAAGAAATCCTGCTGATCGTTTAAGGCTACTTTTGTTTTAACGGGTTCAGTAGAAGGTTTGATTTCTTTGACTTCCTTCTTTTCTTCGTCTATAATTTTGATGGCACCAAATGGGCTGACAATGAGTTTTTGCCCGACTTGTATATTGGGATTTTCACCAAGATTATTCCATTCAACGATTTTTTCTACAGGTTGATTATACGTTCTGGAAATGCCATATAAGGTTTGACCCTTTTCAACTAAATGATAAACAATTTTGGTGCTATCAAATTTAATGGGCTTTGGCGTCACTGTGGCATTGATATTATTGGTTGGTTTTGGTGTATTTGCATTCGTATTATTGTTAGCGGTCGGTTGTTGTTGTGGCTTAACTTCATTTTTTGGTGGCATAGTTGGCTTCACATCCGTTTTGGTAATGGGAGGTTTAGGTGCCATAATCTTTTCATTAAAGGGTATTTTTAATATTTGCCCGGGCACAATAACACTATCAACAATGGTAGTATTGTATTTCCACACTTCACTCATGGGCGTGCTGTATTTTTTTGAAATAGAGTATAAGGTTTCTCCTAATTCTACTACATGGATAACAAATTCCTGCCCTTCTAATTGAACATTGCAAATGCCCTTATTTCCACCTTGTCCAAAGGAATTTAAACTTACCAACGCCGTCAATAAGACAAAAGCAAACTTTTTAAAATAATTCATCATAAAATTTTTCTAATTTTAGGAACGAAAATTATACCGATTGTTGTTTAAACTATAATCTTAGTTATCCACAAAAGTGTATATAACAAAAATTAACCATGTATATGAATAGAACTAAAAATTGGTTAAGAGTATTGATAATCAATATTTTATTGTTTGTTATCTACTCGTTACCCGCACAAAACAAGGTAAAAGTGTATCATTTTACTTTAAGTCAGGAGATCATGCCGGCAGCAAAAAGACATGTCACAAAGGCGATTTCAGAAGCAGAAAAATGGAAAGCTGATTATATTATAGTATCCTTGAATACTTACGGTGGTATGGTGGACGTTGCAGATACTATTCGCACCAGGCTTTTAAAGACGAAGCCTACAACCATTGTATTTATCCAGAACAATGCCGCTTCTGCAGGTGCCTTGATTGCCCTTTCTTGTGATAGTATTTATATGGCAAAGGGTGCCAGTATTGGTGCTGCCACAGTGGTTAATGAGTCAGGAGAAAAGCTGCCGGATAAATACCAATCATACATGCGTTCAAAAATGCGTTCAACAGCAGAAACCCAAGGAAGGAATCCAACTATTGCCGAAGGAATGGTGGATGAATCAATCTTTATTGCTGGAATGAAGGACACGGGAAAAATTCTCACTTTCACTACGGAAGAAGCTATAAAATATGATTTCTGTGACGGTTTTGCGGAAAATATTGAAGAAGCCCTGAAAAATGCAGGTGTTACCAACTATGAACTCAAGTCATATCAGCCAACAGCCTTAGATGCTTTTATTTCTTTTCTGTTAAACCCTATTGTAAACAGTATTTTATTGCTGATGATTGTTGGCGGTATTTTTTACGAAATGAAAGCGCCCGGAATCGGCTTTGCCTTGGGGTGTGCAATTGTGGGCGCTATCCTATACTTTGCACCACTATATTTAGAAGGTTTGGCCAAGAATTGGGAAATTTTGGTGTTCCTTGCCGGACTTATTTTACTGGCGCTAGAGATTTTTGTCATACCGGGTTTTGGTATTGCAGGTATCAGCGGGATTTTATGTATCATCATCGGTTTAGGGTTGGCATTAATTGATAATGATAAGCTGAACTTTGAAGGTATCGGTATGCTGTCTGTCGGCTGGGCGTTTTTTAGGGTTACTGCAGTAGTATTTTTTGGACTCATCTTCTTTCTCATATTTGGCAAGTCGATGTTTGAATCGAAAGCCCTTGCGCCGATGATACTGAAGAATGAAGAAACTGCCCACCATGGCTTTAGTGTTGCCAGAGCAGACTATAAGCAATTGGGTGGAAAAGAAGGTTTCGCCCTTACTGATTTGCGTCCAAGCGGAAAAGTCTCCATTGAAGAAGAAGTGTATGATGCACTGACATTGGGAGAATATATTACCAAAGGAACTGCCATTAAGGTTGTCAAACATGAAGGATATTCTATTGTCGTAAAACAGGTATAGATGAACATTGTGGGTCTCATACCATCTAGAATGGAGTCACAGCGCTTTCCGGGAAAGCCGTTGGTAGATATCAATGGCATTCCAATGGTAGTACGCGTATATAAGCAAGCCGCTCGTTCTCCCAATATCGCTAACCTGTATGTATGTACCGACTCTGATGAAATCATCGAAGTACTGAAGGACTGGGATTGTCAATATATAAAAACTTCCGCACTACCTATTAATGGTACGGAACGTTGCGCAGAAGCATTGAGTAGCCTTTCAGTGCAACCGGATGCCGTTATCAATATTCAAGGGGACGAACCATATATACATCCACGCCAGATTACACAAGTAGCAGAACTCTTGGAGGCAGGAGCAGATATTTGTACTTTGGCAAAATCTATTTTCCATAAGGCCGATATCGAAAATCCACATGTTGTGAAAGTTGACTTTAATGCTTCCGGTTTGGCAACCAATTTTTACCGCAATGTTGCTTTTGATTCCAATCAGCATTTTTACAAACATATTGGCATTTATGGTTATACGTATCATTCGTTGCTACATATTGTTCGATTGTCGCCAACAATAAAGGAAAAAGAACGGGCATTGGAGCAATGGCGTTGGTTGGAAAATGGGTTGAATATTCTTGTAGGAAAAACAAATTTCGATGCCTATTCTGTAGATACTACAACAGATTTAGCATATTTATTGAATAAGTTTAAACAGTAATGATGAGATACTTTTTTTGTTTACTATTACCACTCATCCTCTTTTCTTGCAAGGCTGGAAAAGAAATTAAAGACGCCAATCATTCAACGGAAGCGCCTAAAAAGCCGACCCATCAGGTGAAACTCATATCCAATAATCTTTCTGAGGAAATCACTTCCAATGATGAATTGAATGTTTATTTGTATAAGTTGCCTTCTGATGGTGGTGTTCCCATTCCCCTACTGTTGCGAAACATGGTATATACAAAGTCGGGACAGACCTTGGCATATAATATTGATATGTCTGCAGTTGACAAAAATGATGAATTGCTTATTGTTGTCATAGAAATGGATAGTAAAAATGAACTGCAACAAATGGAGCCTGTTGTCCGGTTGAATTGGAAGGACATTCTTCAAAATCATGACGACCCGAAGTCTGAGGTGTTGCAGAAATTCTTAGGAGACGAGGACTTGCTCATCATCAAGAAATTCACCTTAAAAGAAATAGAAAAAGACAAGAACAAAATTGCCATTGAAGGGGTTCATTTGTTTGACAGGTATGATTACTCGCTGTTTATTTTGGCATTGTAACCTCGGAGGTTGGATGCGTTTTAACCTCGAGGGTTGAATGATTTTATGGTATTATTCTTTTTACAACCTATTGAAAGTAAATATATTGTAAAGTATTTCAACCTCGGAGGTTGGTTGCAACCAACCTCCGAGGTTGATTACCGATACAGTATAATCCGGAAGGTAGTTCCTTTTCCCAGTTCTGAAGCTTTTACCATGATTTTGCCGTGGTGGTAATCTTCCATGATGCGTTTTGTTAGGGAAAGCCCTAGTCCCCAACCGCGCTTTTTGGTACTATATCCAGGCTCAAACACCGTGTTAAACTTGTTTTTTGGAATGCCTTTCCCAGTATCAGCAATATCAATTAATGTCTCATTGGCTTTTTCTTGTATGGTTACGCTGATTTTGCCTTTCCCTTCAATGGCGTCTAAAGCATTTTTAAGCAAATTTTCCAATACCCACTCAAACAATGCCGGATTGATGAGGGCCATCCCCTGCCCTTCGGTTTGGTCAGTTATGGAGAATTCAACATTTTTGGAGGCTCTCTTGGAGATATAATGAACAATTTTGCTTACTACCTCTGAAATGTTCGTTTCTTGCAAATCTGGTGATGAGCCAATTTTTGAAAAGCGTTCAGCCACCAACTCCAGTCGAGCGATATCTTTTTCCATATCGTTGATTAAGCTAATGTCTTCTTCGGTGTTGTATTTGTCTTTTAAGATGTCCATCCATGCCGCTAAAGAACTTAGTGGCGTACCCAGTTGGTGAGCAGTTTCCTTAGCCATTCCTACCCACACGCGATTCTGCTCCGCTTTCTTGGAGGAACTAAATGCTATAAAACTCACTAAGACGAAAAAAGAAATCAACCCCAGCAAGTAAAACGGATATAAGCGAAGTTTTTGTAATAACAACGAATCTTTATAATACAGGTATTGCTTAACATCTGCGTCGAAGGCGATTTCTACATACTGTTTATCATTTTTAAGCTTCGTGATGGTCTTATGTAGTGCGTTTTTCTGAAAAGTACTGGTGGTGTCGAAGTTTTTCATGCCATAGATTTCTCCGGTTTCTGCTGCCCAAATTACAGGAATCTCTGTATTTTTCTTTATGGTCTCCAAGGCTGCTGCTAAATCTGCATTTTCGGTAGCAGTATTCAGTGTTTGATAAGCATTTGCAAGTTCTTCTACTTTCTTGACTTCTTGTCTGGCTATTTCACGTGCCAATTTATGCGTGTACCACAACGAAAAAAAAACGATTCCTCCGGCAACTATCAACAAAATCCTTTTTAACCGGTTCCGCTGCGTATAAATATCTTTCACTAAACTTCTTTGGAGTATGAAAATAAGGTATTATTCTCATTAAAACGCAATTTTCTCTTAAATATTATCGTCATTCGATCACGACACGTCGCTCTGACAAGTTCTAACGAAGGACATTGATATGTCCTTTATATTCTTTTGCCGAACCATTTTTGAATTCTATCACACAAAAATATGCATAACTGTCTGCAGGTACTACTTTCCCTTTAAAATAACCATTCCAACCATATGCATTGTTATTTGGTGGGAAATTCTCCTGACTAAATACCATTTCCCCCCAACGATTGAATATAATGAACTGTTTTACACGCATGATATCTGCACCACCTAATACTTTGATAATATCATTCATATTATCGCCATTTGGCGTAAAGGAGTTTGGAATAAATACAGTACCATCTCCAATGTCAAATCTCAAAACAATGGTATCTGTCGCTGTACAACCATTATCATCTTCCACTACAACCACATACGTAGTTGTGCCTTCCGGGTTGGCAACAGGATTATTACATTCATTACAGCTTAAAGAAGTCGTTGGCGACCATTCGTATGTTATATTTCCTTGTGCACCGGTAACAATGGCGTTGAGTTGCACACTTTCGCCGTCTTCAATTGTTTGGTCTTCTCCCAAATTAACCTGCACAGGAGATATAGTGGTAATAGTAGCAGTTGTACTCACCGTACATCCTTGGTTGTCTTTTGCTGTTACCGTGTAAGTACCAGGCGCTAAGCCTAAGAAAACAGGGTTTTCCTGAAAATTCTGTCCATCGATACTATAGGTATATGGTAGGCTTCCACCAGAAACATTGGAAACAGTAATTGAAGCATCCGCATTATTAGAACAGGTGATGCCTGTTTGCGTTATGTTGATGTTTAATTGTTTCAGCGATACTGTTGCCGACGCAGTTGCAGCACAACCATTTGTATCGGTGGCATTTACTGTGTATGTTCCTACACCCACATTAATACTTTGTGTAGTGGCGCCATTGCTCCATGCATAGCTGCTAAATCCTTCAGTAGCTGTCAACTGGGTAGTCTGACCGGTGCAAATGGTAAGGTTGCCGGAGATGTTGATACTTTGCGGTGAACCTTCTGTAACGGTTACACTGTCCACAGAAGTACAGCTTCCACTGGTTGCGGTAACTGTGTATATTCCGGCACTATTGGCGGTGATGCCTTGTGTAGTAGCACCATTACCCCAAAGGTACGTATCAAATCCTTGGGTAGCTGTCAAGACTGTGGAGCCATTTATACAAATATTTAAATCCCCGATAATATCCACTACTTTATCATTGCTTACTACAAGGATGCTGTCGCTGCCAAAACACTCACCATCGCTCACCGTAACGGAATACAATCCTTGCTGCGATATTTCAATACTATCATTGTCAGAACCTGTATTCCATAAAATAGAAGCATATTCACCTGTTATATATAGTAATGCCGTTTCACCTTTGCAGAGTTGTTCATTGCCAATGATATCTACTTTTAGCGGTTCTAATTCTGTTACTTGCGTGGATAAACTGGTTGAACATCCTGCGTCTGTAACGGTGACGGTGTAAGTGCCGGATTCAGTAACTTCTATGCTTTGGGTAGTGGCACCATTGCTCCAAGTGTAGTTAGGTAAGCCAGCTGTAGCGGTAAGTACCGTTGAGCCGCCAAAGCAAAAATCGGGATCTCCTTCTATTTCAAGTGAAACAGCACTTCCTTTATTTACTATCACCTTTACCGTATCCGCAACACTGGTACATCCATTTGCCGAAGCGGTTACAACATATTCTACTGAACCGGAAGTATTATTATCTATCAATGTTAATGACTGGTTGATAACGTTGCCTGTACCATTTGAAGCGCCATTTACATTATCGACGTTTTGTGCTGTCCAAGTGAAAGTAGCGTTGGGTGCACTACTGGTTAGTTGAATGTTTGGAGAACCACCTGAGCAGACTTCCGGTTGTTCAGGTTGAATCATTACATCTGGACAAACAACTTGAAAGGTCAATGTTTGAGAGAAAACTTCCCCACAGGACGCACCTGGAGTTGGACTGATAATGGCTTTTATATATCTAATACCTTTATTACATAGGGAGTCATTGGCAACGAATTTTAATTCCAATGGAAGGTCTACAATAGGTAATTGGTCGAAATTTGGACCATTACAGGGAGGATCGCCTATTAGTATTTGATCGTCTGCAACTGTTGCGGTATCTCCTTCCGGATCTAATGAATACTCGCCATCACTATTGATCATTCCACATCTGTCGTACACTAATTCGTCTGTACAATTGCAATTTTTCAATTGTAAAATTTGCTTTCTGTATCGGTTGCTATTGCTGCAACTGGCAGAATTGGTGAACGCACCTTGCGTTCTTTCGCAACCACTTTGTAGGATATACACTACTTTTCCATCATTGCAAATATCCGTTAAGTCATAATTTACAGATACATTATTGCTGGTAAACACATATACTAAAGCGCCTGCAGGAACGATGTCACCCGGGGAAAGCGGAATAATGTTGGTAGGATTACAAGAACCTTTTCTTAAACTATCTATCAAGGCCGTTGAAGGTGTTTGCAATTGGCAGGCATCTGCACCGATATTGATATCGTTATTGCCCAGACTTCCCGGTTGATTTACGTTATTCGTTGTGTCAAAATCCATGACGAGGTCGTTGACAGCGAATCCTGATCCGGAAGAAAGTATAAAGAACTCGTTGTTATATTCTTCACCGTTACCATTGCAAGAGTTGATGAATATGGCAAGTAAATCAGGACAAACGGTGGGACAGCCAACGCCGCCGTTGTTAGGAACGGTAGATGTTCCAAGTAAAACACCCTGTCCCTGATAAGGATTAAAATCAGGTGTTGTACCCTGATACCAGTTAACACTATTGCCACCGATTAAATTGACACCTAAAGAGGACACTGTAAGTGTATCTCCAGCGCAGACAGTAGCGGTATTGCTGTTGTTGATGGTGGAATTATTGATTTCGGGGCAATCTTGCGCATTTGCAGCGAAAATGAAACTTACCAAAAGAAATAAGAAATATTTTTTCATAACTATTAAACTGGCAACAAAGTTAATAGATTTTTAGTAAAAATTATGGACTGTGGAAAAAGTAATAATACTATTATTTATCTTTTACCATCATAGTTAACCTGCTGACATTCAGCAACTTATTGGCATCATCAAAAATATGTATTTCCCAAACCTGTGTGGATTTACCTATATGAACGGCTTTTGCCTCGCCAAACAAGGTGCCTTTTGAGCAACTTTTTAGGTGATTGGAAAAAATATTGAGACCTACGGCATAAGCTTTTGTCATGTCTAAACAAAGGTTGGCGGCTAAACTCCCCAGTGTTTCGGCAAAACTGACATAGGCACCACCATGAACAATTCCCATGGGTTGCCGAATTTTATCTGTCACGGGCATTTTTCCTTTGAGATAATCATCTCCAATTTCTGTAAACTCCATTTCTAGGAAATGAGCCATATCTTGTGTGCTTGCATTGTTGAGTTGTTGAATGTCAACCGGTTGAAACCAAATCATAGTTAGAACGATTATAAATTAAAAATTATAAATTTTAAACCCTAACATTGAAATATTTTACGGAATATATAATTTTAGGTTATCGATTAATTTTTGAGTTGTTTTATTAATTGGTTCTGTATGCCAGGCGTTGTTGATGTATACTTTTTTGAGTTCATAAAGAT
>JAIBAX010000044.1 GCA_019694955.1 Chitinophagales bacterium
TGCGGGTATCGATATTATTGGCCCTTCTGACATGATGGATGGTCGCGTGGGTTACCTGAGAGGAGAACTAGACATGAATGGCTTTGAAGAAGTATCTATTATGTCATACACAGCCAAATATGCCAGCGCATTTTATGGTCCTTTCAGGGATGCATTAGAATCTGCACCTAAGTCGGGTGATAAAAAGACTTATCAGATGAATCCTGCCAATAAAATAGAAGCTTTGCGGGAGGCGATGCTGGATGCGGAGGAAGGAGCCGACTTCCTCATGGTAAAACCTGCCTTGAGTTATTTAGACATTATTCATGTTTTAAAGGAAAACTTCCAACTGCCTATTGTTGCCTATAATGTGAGTGGCGAATACGCCATGCTCAAAGCTGCGGCACAAAACGGCTGGTTGGATTATGACAAATGTATGCAAGAGGTACTCTTAAGCATAAAGCGTGCCGGTGCAGATATCATCATTAGTTATGCGGCGAAGGAGTATGCTGCGTTGGTGCGTATGTGAGTTAACATAAGAAAAATGGGATAAAAGTAGTGTTTAAAAGCATTTATGTCAATAGTCGACGGTCAACAGACCACTGAATTTTCAAATTAAGAGCCGCTAGCAATAATCTTATCATAATCGATTCAAAAATGATTTTATCTTACCTAGAAGTTTCCATTTATTATTATTAGAAGGCAAGATTTCAGATTCCAATATCGAAATAATTTCATCTGAACTTGACGCTACTCTTTTTATCCATGGGTAAAAATCCTATTCTATAAGATAAAATATGGGCGCAATGACTAACTCATTACCTGAAGGACTTTTGACACGGATATCTGTAAAAATAATGACATCTCCACTATTTACGGTTTTTAGTATGTCACTTTTTAGCTGTTCACTAAATGGAGCACCCTCGTTGTTCACCTCCAAAAAACCACCCTCCTTTTGATACAATTTGCAATTAAAAGAAACGATTTGATATCGGACATCGAAATCAAAGTTATCTAAAACACAAGAAATTCCTTGTTGTGCTTTCATGTGACTTGCAGGAATCTTGCTTCCACTTCTTTTGAAACCACACATCGCTACTGGTAGAGGAATATCTTTCACCCTAAAATTCTGTTGTGTTATTGGGCTACCATCCTTCTTGTTTACATAAACAGATAAAGTGCCTAAGTTCTTTGGGATGACCTTATAGGTTTTATTTTCCATCCATTCGACAACTCCTTGATTTACAGTTATATCGAATTCTGAAATATCTAAATCTTCTACATACACCTCTATCGGATTATCAATTCCGATATACATGACATCCATTTTTTTGGCAACAACAATGGCTTTAGGATTTTGGCCATACGTATTTATTGGTAATACTCCATTTAAATAAACAAGGAATAAAACCTGAAACAATCTTATCATCTGCATTACTTCAGCGGTCGCCAAATCTGATTTCTTCCCAATGCCGATACGCCTACATAGCCTCTTACTTTTAGTGTTCCATCGGCAAGAAGTTCTATCTTACAACTGTACACTTTCCCATTCTTGGGATCCATAATTTTTCCGTCTGCCCAATGGGTGGCATCTTTCTTTTTCATTCCCCACATAATTTCTAAACCTAATACCGGCTTATTGTGTTTGTCGCCTTCGCATTTCTCGCAATTCTTTCCTTGGTCTTCTGCTAAGAGGAGCTTCACTACTTTTGCATAATAAACGCCATCTTTCTGCCAAATTTGAACATGTGACTTCTCCTTGCCGGTTTCATCATCAATAGTTTTCCAAGTGCCTACAATATCACCACCTGCAAATGCAGATATTGAAATGAATACGGTAGCTAATACAGCAAATAATCTTTTCATAGTCTTATTAATTTTTTACGAATTTAATTTATTTACTAACATTTAAAAATATTTCACCTAAAATAAACACTAAAATCTATGCCAATTTTTTAGAATACCTTATTTTTGCCACGCACCAAACTGTTTATAGCATGCATCTGTACAACAAGGTGGACAAAAAGATACTGGAGCAGAAGATAAAGGAAAGTGCTGTACCTCGGACAACTGTGTCTTTTTACAAATACCACCAACTCGAAGATCCACAACATTTCCGTGACGAACTTTATTCTAAATTGGACGCTGTCGGTGTGCTTGGTCGCATCTATGTCGCCAATGAAGGCATTAATGCCCAAATTTCTGTTCCCACAGAAAATTTCGAAAGCTTCAAGCATGAACTTTTCTCCTACCCTTGGCTAAATGGCATTCGGTTAAATATCGCCATTGAAGAAAACAGCTTCTCTTTCATCAAACTAAAAATTCTGGTACGCAAGAAAATTGTCGCAGACGGGTTGGAAGACAGCACATTTGATGTCACCGATTCCGGCGTACATGTGCAGGCAGATGAATTTAACCACCTTTTAGAAGATGAAAATACGGTTGTTGTTGACTTTCGCAATCACTATGAATCGGAGGTGGGACACTTCAAAAATGCGCTTACGCCTGATGTAGATACGTTTCGGGATTCGCTTCCGGTAATCAAAGAAATTTTGGAAGACAAGAAGGATAAAAACTTGCTGATGTATTGCACGGGAGGCATCCGCTGCGAAAAAGCCAGCGCATGGTTCAAGCACAATGGCTTCAAAAATGTTTATCAGCTGAATGGCGGTATCATTGAATATACGCGTCAAGTGAAAGAAAAAGGATTGGAGAATAAATTTATCGGCAAAAACTTCGTCTTCGACAAAAGATTGGGCGAACGTATTACCGACGATATCATCAGCGTTTGCCACCAATGTGGCGAGCCATGCGACACACATACCAATTGCAATAATCAGGCTTGCCACCTCTTATTTATTCAGTGCGAAAAATGTGCAGAAAAATTGAATGGTTGTTGTTGTGATGCTTGCAAAGATATTTCATTATTGCCATTAGAAGAACAACGTATCCTAAGAAAAGGTATCGATCCGGGAAGGAAGGTATTCAAGAAAGGAAAGGGACCGCAGTTGTTGTACAAGCAACAGTAAGGAAAATATGCTCGTGCAGACATCTGTGCTAACAAAATAGCAACAACGGTAAATCATCTAAACGCTGAGTGCATCGTTTCATTTTCGTGGAGACACAAAAATGGGGGGAAGAACCGCAGTTGTTGTTCAAGCAACAGTAATGAATCGAGAGAATAGGTTCAAGCCTTAGGTGATTACTTTCAATCTATCAGGTTATTTGAAATACTCAACGCCATTTTCGCCAACAAAGCCTTTGTTGTCGCATTTTGTAACGTAGTAGATAGAAAAATAATCATTTTCGTTCATTCTAAAATTGTTCCAAAATTTTAAATTCTGATATTGGGGTTCTATGATCCTTTTGGTTTCTAAATTACATACACCATACTGCTGATTTTTCCACAGAATAACGTCTCTACCATTATAATTGACATCCTCATAATATATGGCGAGTTCGATGCCATTATCTTGATTGACGATACCTTCCAAACCATTCTGTTTTACTTTAAACAAGCTCTTTTGATCAAGAGTACCAAGATATCCGATTTTTTCATACATCAACGGCACACATACTATTTGCAGCTCAGCATCGTATATACCATATTGACCATCATTCTCAACGCATATATATCTTTCTGTAAAAATCCTATAAAAGTGATAAGTTGCTTCTAAATGATTCTCTAATTCCATGGGTATTTTCATACGTGGTCCGGGTCCACCTAACATTGCTATCGGACCATCCAACTCCACCATAGAAGCCGTTGGGATCGTATCATAAAAGTACTCCTGGATAATTTGCCCCTTTGCCGCCCACTTAATAACATTACCTATTCGAGCATCCTCATAAATGTATCGATATTCAATAGGTATGATTTGTTTACCCTTATCATCAACCAAACCTGTTAATCCATCTAGTTTAACTTCAAAACGACTATCACTCACTTGTGATACTTCATCATATAGACAAGGAACGACTATTTTTCCATTGGCATACATGCCAGCCTTTCCATTCTTAAAAACATCATAGCTGCTAAAAGTCCAGTTTAAAGCAACTGAATCAAAATCCTGATGGGGTTTAAGTACAATCTTCAAGTTTTCATCAACGATATAATAATTGCTATCTTTTACCATTAGATATCGAATTATAGGACCTTTCTTCTCTAAATTATACATCCAGTCGATATCAGCCATTTTTTCATATGATGGTGACTGCAATACTTTACCAGTGGTATCACAAAAGCCAACTTTTCCGTTCTCTATGTATGGTATGGGAAGTTCACCTGAAAAGGCTTTGCATATGGTAACTAAAATTAACAAGTATATTATACAATTTTTCATATCAACAAGATTTGCTATTGAGTTTTAAAAATTTCTAACCAAAGATTCTAATTTTTTCAAGTTTTCTTGAGTCGGCAAAAGCACCCTTTTTTCACCTATTAGAGTAAGTATCTCTTTTCGTTGACTTGCAGTGAGTGTATTCATCATAAAATCAAATTTCTCTTCATCTTCATCGGGATAATAATAGGCATCTTCTAATAAAGATTCTTTATCCAAATAAAAGAGTGGGTAATTACCATCATTATGATAATCCGCCAGTTCTATGTTCAAGGAAGGTAGAATTGCATAAAGTTCAATGATAGTTTTGACACACTCTAAAACAATTTCATTTAGGTTCTTGGAACTTATCATAGATGAATGGTCTGCAATAATTTCAAGCTCTTTCATCCGTATATTTACTGCTCCGGGAAATTGCTCTTTAGCATTTTTAAAACATTGGATAGCAGTGAGGATGTCACTATTGCTGTTCACTTCTGGATAGTTTGAATAACTAAAATCATGGTATGGGTTTTCTTCTAAGTAGGTTTTAAATGCCATCCACGACATTTCTCTAGCGTCTTTTTGGGCTTCGTCTAAAAAACCTCCCAAATAAGGCAATTTTTCATCATAAAAAAGCACCACATATTGTATCATCCCAGTCGTGTACAATAGATCTCCCCTAGTTAAAGTTTTTAACTCTGATTTCATTTTTAACAAGTCCTCAGTGTCATAATCTGCATACTTTTGGAAAGTTTCATTATTAAGAATGGTATCAATATATGCATTTATAATATCCATATAGATGGGTTTTTGCAACTTAGGTGATACTAATCTTTGGAATGACTCAGAAAATTCAAGCTCTAAGGTGATGGCAGGTTCAAAAAACATCCCAATAACATCTTCACTCCAACTGAGTTGATACATTAGTTTATATGTAATTAAACCTTTTATTAATTCTTGTTCGACTGAATCTTTAGCTTGCTGCAAAAACCCGGTAAGTGCTATTTCTATCTCTTTGGTTTGCTCAGGTGTGATCTCATCCTCTTCAGAAAGGAAAGATTTGCTTAATTTAATATCACTCATGTATTCTAGACACTGTTCTCTTGCAGACATGCCCTTTGAATTTCTCTCTGGATCAAGCTTGATTTTCAGCTCCTTACATGCACTATAATCACATTCTTCAATTTTTGACAAAAGAAAATGAGGGTTTAAGTATGTTGGAAACTTGCTATATAAACTATCCAACACAAATATTATTGACAATTTTGCCCAATCATCCCTTTCCAACATATCACATTTAGCTAAGGAAAAATACACACGATCTCTATCCGACAATGTTGAAGATGTTAGAATCTTTTCTATTGACTGAGCCACATGTTTTTGTTCATTGTCGGATCCAAAAATATCATTCGCCAATTCAAGATGTTTTAACTTGGTGATATATGCTACGGCATCATAACTACGCAATTTATCTATTAAGGCTTCGTATGTCTCTTTATCATTTGCAACCAAAGCCATCCAAGCCTCTAAGAATATTTGCTGTGATGTTTCTATTCTCAAACCAGCAAGGTGATTTAATGCATATTGTTTCCCTAACAAACTGTATTCATTTATTAGGGTAGCCATATAATATTCAATTGGGTACTTAATAGAATCAATCTCTGCTATAAGTTTATTGACAGTTTTCAAATCTCCATCAGAGCTGCCAGATAACCTAGCAACATTAAAAACATTGTTCATTTCTTCCATTGCGTTGAGGTAACTATCCAACGGTGGTTCAAAAATATCGTCATAACTTCTTGCATTAAACGAAAAAAACAATAGTAAAATCAGTGTCAAGAAGGTATTTTTTCTCATAATAGGCATTTTTTGAAAGATATTATTAACGTCAAAAATAGCAATAATCCATAAAAAATAAAGATGACTTTTGATTTCATTGGCGGTTTTAAAAGTTTTCATTATGTTTGATATATTGCTTTTAGGTAAAAAAAAGAAATGAAAACTAGCACCCTATTTCGTAATATTGTTTTGTGCGCAATGTTGGTTTTTAACATTTCTGTATGCATTTGTCAAGAAAATATTTCTACAACGCCTTGGCAGCAACTCATCCCTTCTGAAAAAATTCCGGAGGATGTTTTATGTAGGCGCTCCAATAATAATCTAGATATTGCCTTTTACAAGAATCGCTATTATATTGCTTTCCGAACGGCACCTACGCATTTTGCATCCAAAAAATCTGTTCTGCATATACTTTCTTCTCCGGATTTTAAGGAATGGGAACGTGAAACAACTGTGCAACTAGGAACGGATGTTCGCGAACCGCGTTTTTGTGTCTTTAATGATACCTTGCGTTTTTTCTTCTTTGAAGCCGGTGCGTCAATGTTTCAATTCCAACCTAAGCATATTTGGTATTTATCGTGTATCGGCGATAAAAAATGGGCACAGATGGTAAATACCGATTTAGATGGATTCGTTCCATGGAGGATACGAACCTATAACGGACAAATGCTCCTTTCCGCTTATTATGGTGTAAACTTGTACAAAGCCGGACACCAAGGCAATCTTCGCTTGTTCACTTCTGTAGATGGCGAACATCAATTTCCAATCAGCGATAGCGCCCAAGTCACCGTTTCGGGTGCTGAAGAAGGAGAGTTTATCATCGATTCCTCCGGAACTTTATTCGCTACGGTACGTTTAGAAAGTGAGGGCGCACTAATTTGTAAGGCTGAAAAAAATCATTTGGATAAATGGACATTTATAAAGTCCAAACATAAATATGATAGCGCATTGATGTTTCTTCACGATGACGAAGTGTATCTTGTTTCTCGAAGAAATTTGGATGGCGAAATGGATAAAGCCCATCCTAAAAGAAAGCCCGCATTTCGAAAGAAATACAATTTAATCCGCTACTCACTTACAAAGAAGACTACTTCCTTGTTTAAACTCAATAAGAATACTTTGGAATTAACTTGGATCATGGATTTTCCTGCTACTGGCGACAATGCTTTCCCGGGAATTGTTCAAGTTGATGAACACAAATTCATTCTTTTAAATTATACCAACGACCCAAAAAAGGGTGAAAAAAACTGGATACGTGGGCAATTGGGTAAAACGAACATTTATTGGACGACATTGGAGTTTATTGATTAATATTTTATTTATGCAAAAAATATTTTGGGCGCTAGAAAACATTGCGTAAATAATTTTTCCCGTTGCAATAATTCTTGTAAAATAGCATCAAATGGATATAAAATTCCTAATGTTCGTGTCTGCACGAACATCAGAACATCTATCGCAACCATAAATATTATGCGTTTGCTTAATTACATGATGCTATCAACGCCGCTCGTGAAGACACGAACGGTCTGAATCGCTACCAAATTCACACTAAATATTAATTGATTAAATCCAAATTAAGCATAGAGGAAGTTCATTTCATTTTTTATACCTTTACCGACCTACGGCGGTGGTCGGTGGTCTCCCGATTCATCGGGATGACCGCGGACAAATAACAGCCTTTAAATGTTCAAATGTATCTTATTTTCTTCCAATGCTGATTTCCGGTTTAACCATCCACTTCTATTTTCTTTTTCTTTATCATCTTCTCGACACAATCATACACACTGCTTCGAAGTGCAAATTCTCTGGGGTCTCCGGCGACATGCGTACCCATTTTATTCATCACATAAGCGGTAGTAAGTTTTAATTCCGGGTCTGCATATACGGCGGAGCCACCGGCTCCAAAACTTCCATAAGCACGATGATTGACGCCAAAATTCAGAAATGGTGACGGTTTGGCAAAACCTAAATGAAAAGGAACTTCTACGAATATTGCAACATCTTTTGGGCTATGTGTTGGATATACAGGGTAGTTTTCCAATTCTGTAATCGTTTCTTTGCTCACACCCAAGGTTTTACCACCCAAGGTAAACTCATGATAGAGTTTTGCCAGATCTCTGGCAGAGGTAAACCCACACCCACTACCAATCGGCAGCTCCCGAATTTCGTCTTTATTGAAATTCTGTGGATTGACGGAAAAGGGTAAATTCAACAACGACCTAAAAGAAAATAGCTTTGAACGGGGATCGATAGACTGTAAAATAATATCGAGATTCATGCCTGCATACGGACTAAACAATACATCGTATATATCAAAAGGCACTAATTCCGCAATTCTCTTTTTATTATATCCTTTTGGCAGGCCAATAAATATTTCTAATCCTAACTTTTCGGCAATTTCCTGATGAAAAAACTGAGATAAGCTTCTCTTTTGAGGGTCTATTCGCTTCAATATTTCATTTTGGTACATGGCAATCGTCCAAGCGTGATAGCCTTGATATTTTCCGGGTTCCCAAAATGGCTTTTGGTCGGCAAGGATTTTGGAGAGCAGGTGTTCATTCTTTATAACTTGTGGTGTCAAGGGAATATCTGTTGTAAGCAACCCCGCCTGATGTGCCAACAACTGACGCACAGTAATCTTAGCTTTGCCATTTTTAGCAAACTCCGGCCAGTAGTGTGCCACACGCTCTTCAAAATCCAGCAATCCCCGAGCATGCAATAAGGCAAACGCCAGCGAAGAAATGCCCTTGGTGGTGGAGAATACGATAGACATGGTTTCCTTTTCCCACGGTTGGCGACGCAGTTTATCTTTAAACCCACCCCATAAATCAACGACTAAGCGACCTTTATACATTGCCGTAAATGCCGCTCCGACTTCGCCTTTTTTTTCAAAATTATTCCTAAAAACATCCTCAACATCCTCAAAACCACGTTCACAAAAACCATGTATTTGAAAATCCTGTGGTGTCTTATAAAAATATGATGCCATGCTTTTTTTTGCTAAAATAATCTTTTGACATGATTTTCTAATGCTTTATAAAGACAATATCTCAAAATAGCCTTAAGCAAGTATATAAATTCTTGTTTTTCAATTATTTAAATAATTATTTCCCTAAATAAACATCACAAACTCCTGAAATCTGCATTGTGTTAAAAATACATCCGCAATATATTTGATAACGATCTTTTTTCATAGTCCTTCCCTTTTTAACAAAGTGCTTATGTCCAAGAGCACCGTTTACTGCCTGAACCAATCATTCAGGCAGTTTTTATTTTATCCTAATTATATGTTAATATCCTCTCAAAAAATAATTAAATCAATAACTTCATACCCATTAATAACTAACCATTTATGACTACTATAACTTTATCTGCAACAGAGCTTGCGAACACTGTAACGGGGTTTGCAACTATTTTTACGGGTATTTTCACCTATTTATTTACGGTTTTAACCAAGCCCGTACAACCTAACAGGTGGAAATTAGCCTATTTCACCATATTTCTGACCGGCATACCTACTGTTTGGTATCATGGATTTGGGGAATCATATGCATTGAGCTTATTGGATACCGGAAGCAACCTATTTGTGGGTTGGGCGATACTTTCTGCATTATTATTGGATTTCTATACAAAAGAAAAAAGAAAGTTATTCTATTGGATTATAACGGTTTGGAACATAACAGGGACTTTAACAATGGTTTATGAAATGATGGTCCATCACCGATTATTCAGGTTATTCGGTTTCTTTCCGGGCGAACTTTTCTTGGTCGTAGATGCCTTTGCTATACTCATCTTTTTCTTTCTGAATGCAGACAAGATTTCTTTCCATGCTAAACCACTCTTAAAAGTTTGTGCGGCAGTTTTTGCGGTAGGTTTGTTGCTGGCAACAGCAGAAGGTCATAAAGTAGGATGGAACATCCTTTCTTTTCATGCTTTATGGCATATTGTCGGTGCCTTTGGATTTATTACTTTGTGGCTGTTTAATTTTATCCGATTTTACGATATGCAATATTCGAACAAGTAGGAATTAAAGTTTTAATCGCCTATAACTTATTCGCGTATTCGTGTTAAAAAAAAGTTCATGTGATATAAAGTTTTAACCGCAAAGATCGCAAAGTTATACGCAAAGTTTACAAAGGATATAATTTGAAAATTTAGAAATGTGAGGGTGTATTCGTGGTAAAAAAAAGTTCAGGTGATATAGAATTTTAACCGCAAAGATCGCAAAGTTATACGCAAAGTTTACAAAGGATTTAATTTGAGAATTTGGAAATCCGATAAATCGGTACGAGTTGTAAAAATTGTCGCTTTATCCAAAAGGAATATCGCTGTACAAAAACAAAGACCTATAACTTATTCGTGTATTCGTAACATATTGTTCTTTAATTTTTTGTTGCCACTAAGCACGAATTATTCATTGTTCTCAAGGTTGTTGATGCAATTCCAGACGATATTTCTCAAGGCGACCTCTCTGGGGTCATTGGCGATGGCTGTTCCCATTTTATTCATTACATAGGCATAAGCGACTTTTTTCTCAGGGTCTGCAAACCCTCCTGAACCGCCAGCACCGCAATTACCATAAGATCTATGATTCGTTCCAAAATTAAGGTGTGTAGAAGGCTTACCCATACCTAATGAAAAATGAATTGGTAACTCCAGCACTAAATCTTTCTCCCACTTCAAAGGAAGAATGGGTGCGCTCTCCAACTCTGCCAGTGTATCTTCATGGATATCCAACTTTATCCCACCTAAAGCAAACTCATTATACAAAGTTGCAATAGCGCGGGCATTGCCAAAACCACAGGCAGAACCAATAGGAAGTGCCTGAAACTTGCGCTTATTGAAATTTCTTAGGTTGATGGTAAACCTGGGATTCAGCAACGCCTTAAACCATAGCGACCAAGGCTTTAGTAGCTTCATCGCACTGCTATTGCGGGTGGGGTCGCGTTTCAAGAGGAAATGAAGTTTTGAAAACGGCACTAATTCTGCCAACTGTTCTCCATCAATATCTTTTGGCAATCCGATAAAAAAGTCAATGCCCAGTTTTTTAGCGATTTCCTCATCAAAAAACTGCTGTAATCTTCTTTTCTTAGGATCTATTCTTTGCATCAGCTGATCGATGTATAGCGCAATGGTCCAAGCATGGTACCCCTGATGGTCGCCCGGATGCCACATGGGCGTTTGTTCAGCGAGGATGCCCGCCAATTTATCGTTATTCAACAATGTTTTCACACGGAGTGGGCGTGTTGGGGCACATAATCCTGCCTGGTGTGCTAATAACTGTCGGATAGTAATATTTTCTTTGCCATTCTTGGCAAATTCAGGCCAGTACTTTGCTACTTTATCATCATAATGAAACAACTTCTGAGAGTGTAACAATGCAAAGGACAGGGCTGACATACCTTTTGTAGTGGAAAAGACTATAATCAGCGTATCTTCATTCCATGGGAGTTGCCTTTTGGCATCTCGCCAACCACCCCATAAATCGACGACCTTCTCTCCTCTCCAATAAGCACAGACAGCAGCTCCTAACTCACCACGCTTTTCAAAATTTTCTTTAAACATCTCCAACACAGGTTCAAAACCTGGTGCTACAAAACCATTTATTTCGGGTTGTTGCGTCTCTTTGGGGATTCTTTTCTTGAAAATTCTTCTTCTCTTTGTAGCCACTTGTTCCATAATCGATATTTTGTTATTGCGCAATTTGCTAAAAATACTCATTCACAAATGGTTTCACAAATATTTCACAAATAATTAAGAAAAATGAGGCGTATTGGGGGATTTGGAAATGTTCATGGTTCACAGTTCATGGTTCATAGTGATTTGGAAATGTGGAAATTTGGGGATGTGGAAATGTGGAAATTTGGGGATGTGAGGATTTGGAAATGTCAATGGTCAATGGTCAAAAGGCTACAATCATTTGTCATTTGTCAATAGATTACAATCGACTAGTCAATGTCGCAATACGCAATACGAATATCCCTGTACTACTATACCTAAGCTCATCTAAGTAAAGATGTGCAACAATTTTTAACGTATTATTTTAGGTACATACATGTTTTTACATAACTTTACCACACAATTCAACTTATATGAAAAAAGTATTATTATTTGTACTCATTATCGGCTCGCTCTTTTCTTGTAGAAATTTTGGTGAACGCCCTGATAAGGGAGATGTAGTCGCCAGCCTTATTGATTCTACTGCCAACCCAGGTGAGGATTTTTCTAAATACGCGTTTGGCAAGTGGCTAAAAAACAATCCTATTCCCGACGCCTATAGTTCTTGGGGTATTGGCAACCTTGTATCAGAAGAAATCCGCGAAAAACTCAAAGAAATCAATGAATCGGCACTAAAGAAAAATGCTAAGGCAGGTACGAACGACCAAAAAATCGGCGACTTTTATTACAGTGGTATGGACACTGTTTCTATTGAAAAAGAAGGCATTTCACCACTAAAAGCTGAAATGGATTTGGTAAATAGCATCCAAGACTATAATGATGTTATGGATGTGATTGCACACCATTACACAATAGGTGTCCGAACGGGTTTTGGATATGACATCTACCAAGACCAAATGAATAGCGAAATATATGCTCTGTACCTCACCCAAGAAGGAATTGGTTTGCCGGATAGAGATTACTATTTTAATACGGATGAAAATACCGTAAAAATCAGGGAGGACTATAAAACCAAACACCTGCCTGCCATGTTTAAAATTAGTGGCATAAATTCCAAAGATTTTAACAATGATGCCGCCGTTTATCAACTCGAAGAAAGCTTGGCAAAAGCATCCAGAAAAATGGAGGACTTGCGTGATCCTTATGCCAATTACAATAAATATGCGGTTAAAGATTTAAATAAGCTCACGCCTAACATCAATTGGGTGAGGTTTTTTGAGAAAACGGGCTTGAAAAATGTGGATACGGTTATTATAGGGCAACCTGAATTTTTCAAAACTTTTGACAACCAATTGAAAAAAGTTGATTTGGCCATATGGAAAGATTATCTTAAATGGAATCTTGTCAACACTTTTTCTCCCTACCTCAATAAAGAACTTGACCGTGAACATTTTCGTTTCTATGGAACTGTTCTATCCGGAAAGAAAGAACAACTTCCCCGATGGAAGCGTGTCCTTGATTGGGAAGAAGATGCTATGGGAGAAATTTTAGGGCAATTATTTGTAAAGGAATACTTCCCTGAAAAAACGAAAAAAAGGTACGAAGACATGGTGGATGCCGTTTTAGATGCCTATAAAACAAGGATAGAAAACTTACAATGGATGAGCCCTGAAACCAAGAAAAAGGCTTTGGTAAAACTTGGCACGGTAAAGAAAAAAGTGGGCTATCCAGAAAAATGGAAAGACTTCTCCGCCTTACAAGTCGACAAAGGTCCTTTTGTTTTAAATGTAATAAATGGCAATAAGTGGTGGTTCAACTATAATATGAGCAAGTACGGAAAACCTGTTGACAGAACAGAATGGGATATGACGCCGCAGACATACAATGCTTATTACAATCCTTCTAATAATGAAATTGTACTTCCAGCAGCAATATTCACTATTCCCGGTTTTAAGGATGCTGAAATCGACGATGCTGTAGTTTTTGGTTATGCAGGCGCTTCTACAATTGGACATGAAATAACCCATGGGTTTGATGATGAAGGTCGCCAATATGATGAACACGGCAATCTAAAAGATTGGTGGACAGAAACGGATGCTTCGGAGTTTCAAAAGCGTGCCCAAGTGATGGTGGAGCAATTCAACAACTACACGGTGCTAAAAGATATGCACGTCAACGGTGAGGCTACTTTAGGTGAAAATATTGCCGATTACGGTGGCATCCTGATAGCATTGGATGCCTTCAAAAAGACAAAACAGTACAAAGAAGGTAAAAGTATTGCCGGACTGACGCCGATACAGCGTTACTTCCTAGGTTATGCTTTGGGTTGGTTGGGACATTCCCGAGATGAAAGAATCGCCAATCAAATCATGTCTGATGTGCATTCACCCACATTTCTACGCATCAACGGTCCGTTTGCAAATATTCCCGAATTTTATGAAGCTTTCGGCATAAAAGAAGGACAACCGATGTGGCGGGCAGATAGCATACGGGTAGATATTTGGTAAGAATTTTTAATTCAAAATTTTAAATTTTAAATTATTTGTTGTTACCATAAATTAGGTTTCTTCTTTTAGGAAGATAATTACCGTGTGAGGTAGCAGTATGATAGATGGACATTCAACATTTATCATTCAACATTTATAATCAATTGATTTATATCTTCTTTTGTCGCTACCGCTGCTACTGTTTCCTCTTTTAGCCAACGCAATATCTTCGGTGATTTCAGTACAACACCGGAGCGATGTCGTGCGGAAGCTTGAATTTCTTCATAACTGATTTCAAACACTAATTTGGGTTCTATAGACTTTACAGGGCCGAATTTTTCGATAGTATGTTGCTTGACATATTCATCAATACATCGTTGTTCTTCATTTGTTAGTCCTTCATATGCCTTGGTTATGGGTAAAAACTGATCTTGCCACCGTATTCCAAAAGTATATTCCGTATAAGGTTGACCTGCACTTGCCTTAGCAACATATAGCAACACGACCATAAGTTTTTGGGGTTGATTTTTTAGTTTTAGCCATGCTGTCCCCTTTTCATCTCCATACTTACCAGCTGATTCTTTAAATATCAATCCCTTATATTTTTTTTGAGCAGCTAATTGCCGTGTGTATAAAATATCAGCATGCGTTGTAATCCTCAACGCTTCACCTATTGAAATACGCACATCCGGTTGTTTTGGAAATACTTCATCAAGCATTTGTCGACGTACATGATATGGTTCATTGTAAACATACCTGCCGCCAACTTTGAGTAAATCATACATAACAAACCGTGAGGCGGTTATGTCTATTCTTTTTCTTTTAGAAAAACCACTTTTGGAAGATATGCTTGCATCCTCTGCCAGCCACTGTCCTTCAAAGATTGTATCATCAGGAATATCGTTCTTCCAAAATTGAAAAGCATCCACAAATCCCTCCAGTACCTCGCCGGATCGCGTCCATATATAAACGTTTCCACGAGTCAGTATTATTTGGCAACGCTTTCCGGAATACAAATACTCGACACTATATGAGTCTAATGGTAGTGGCGGAATTTCCTGAATAGCTGTACCCTTAAAAAATGGAACTGGCTTAAATTTAAGGTTATCGAAGCGATAGAATAATGTTTTAAAATCTACTTTATCCGGTTCAAAGCCTTCGTCCAGTTTTTGCGCAATAATATCCTCAGTAAGTCCAGTAAAAGAAGCCAGACTTTGCACCAGCACTTGGGCAGTCAATGTAAAACGTCCGTTTCCCATCCACCATTTCATCATAAATGTGCGAATGTCCTGATGCAAATGACAAGTCCTCGCATGGGCAGTATTCATTCTCTTCTCCCAAGGCAACATAGTCACTTGCATCAGCCACTGATAAGCTACGCTGAGAGAAATAAATTCCTGAGAAGTATCTTCCATAACCAACGAATATGTTTCCGCCCAATCTCCTGTAACCTCATTCGACGCTTCCAAAAGCCACTCCTTAATGGTCGCATGTTCTAAAATGAATGACTTTACATCGTTCAATTTTATATAATGCTTTTGTTGCTTATTGGATAAGAAGAAAATAGCATATAAGATTTCTGCTGAGGAAACGGCGGCATAATAGTCTGTCAAATAACTCTTTTGCAAGTCCCGATTGCTACTCCGTTTCAATTTGGTCAGTAATTCGAGGAATGCATTCATTTATAAAAATTTTTAAGACTATGGGCTTCAATGCCTTGTTCATTCAGCCACTTTGAAAAAATGTCTTCGTAGCCGTGTGTCACCAATACCCGCTCTGCTTTACAATCCTTTACTGCTTTATTTAGCTCATTCCAATCTGCATGGTCTGACAGGACAAAACCTTTGTCAATACCACCGCGTTGCCTGTACTTTTGTATGGCCATCCAACCGGATGCAGCAGCAACGGATACTGTATAACCTTTTGATTTAAGCAGATTTTCAACTGTACCGGGTGGTGCAATAATTAACCCTGACAATAGCTGTTGTTTGGTAATTTTACTGTTTAATTCAGAGGTTTCTGCCATGTTGATTCCTTGTTGCCGGAGGACGGCATTGGTACTTTCTACGCTGGGATGGGTTATTATGGTGCCAATGGTGTTGTCGATATTCTGGATGATGCGTTGTGCCTTTCCCAAAGAATAAGCTTGAATGACAGATACAATGCCATTCTGCTGATTTTTCTTCCACCAGTCATTGATTTCATTCATGAGGAACGCTTGCTCTTTCCATTGATAGATGGGCATGCCAAAGGTGCTTTCGGTAATAAATGTGTGGCAATGTACGGGTTCAAAAGGTGCTGAAATACCGTCCGATCCAAGTTTATAATCTCCGGAAACCACCCAGATTTCACCTTTATACTCCAGCCGAACTTGCGCCGACCCGATGATATGTCCTGCGGGATGGAAGGATATTTTCACACTGTTTATATTTACGGAAGCACCATAAGGTAATGTTTGGATATTTATATTGGAGGTTAGTCTGAATTTGATAACAGGTGCTGCATCAACAGTGCATAAATAACGTTGATGACCGGGTCGGGCGTGGTCGGCATGTCCATGGGTAATGACAGCCCGGTCTACACGACCTGTTGGGTCAATAAAAACATCTGCTTGCGGGCAATAAAGTCCATTTTTTGTATTTATCAGCAATTCAGACATGTAGCAAAGGTAAGAAGATGCGATGGGAAGGTTTATAATATTTTGTTATAAATAATTTTCAGACTACGGAGTAGTAAAATTATTCGATTTTAACATAAAAATGTAAGTGAAGATTTTCAATATTAATTGACACTAAAAACATATTAAAACAATAAATATTCATATTTGTTATAAAAAAAATACGATTTTAACAAAATAATGTAAGCGCATTGTTCCAAACCTCCGATTTAATTTTGCATAAAAATATTAATACTTCTTAAAATAAAATTATGCTAAAAAATTACTTTCTCTTAGTTTTTGTATTTTTTCAAATGCAAAAAGTCTTCTCTCAGGATACCGCATTATTGACTTCCTCTATTATTCCAGAAAGCGCTGTTGCTGGAAGTGTGGGGCAATGGAAATTATACATTGTTCCTACTGCTACTGTAAAAAAGAATGCGCTTATAAAAATTAACATGATAAAAGGATGGGGAAATTTCCAAAATTTAACCTCGTTTGACAATGGATATACAAGAGTTACCACGACAAGTCATGTGTCAAAGGTAAAAATTCTCACTATACTTGAACCTTTTAAAGATCACGATGATCCTTGGCATAATGATGTCAACCAAAAAATTATCACACTGCAAATATACTCCGGTGATTTTATAGCTGGAGATACCATTGTACTATAATTGGGTGGCAAAAATAGCCAAAATGGTTCTCAAATACCCTTTATTACGACCTACGGTAATATCAAAATTGCTGTTGACAATCGTAACGGAACATGGACTGAGCAGTCTATTGAACCATTCTTTAAAATTGTCAATAGACCTGCTTCGAAAGTAAATATCGTTGTGCCTACTGTCATCAAATTATGGGAATCAACCAAGGTCAAAATCGTTGCCTTGGATGACAATAATAATGTTGCAAAAGACTTTAACGGAACAATACGATTATCGTGTTCGGATAATCTTTCCAATTTACCTGAAGCGATAACATTTACTCCTTCCGACAATGGGTACAAGGAAATATTTGTCAAATTCAATACATCAGGCGAACATTATATCGAAGGTCTTCTGGATGGAGTGAAAAGTTTTAAAAGCAACTATGCTTATGTAACTGTCAATAAAGATTTTGATATCTTATGGGGTGACTTGCATTCTCATTCAGCCTTCAGCCGTGATGGAATGGGTAGCTGTGCTTATGAGTATGCAAAATACGCATCCTGTTTAGATTTTTACTCTGCTACTGAACACGCAGATCAAGCCGGAGATAAGTATGGTATTGACTCGCTAGAATGGCAAGAAATAATCGACTGTTCACTTTTTTATGAATCCCCGGGAGAGTTTATACCATTATTGGGTTATGAAATAAGCGACAAAGCACCTACTGGACATTATCAGTTTATATACAACTACAGCAATAATAACATTGGCAAGATTCCTATGTGGAATAATGCTGGGGAATATGAAATCATGGATAGATATGCTTCGGCTGATAGCATAGATGCCAACATACAGGTGATGGCCATCCCCCACCATAGTGGTAAAGATTTTAACGACCCCATGGATGAAAAACTAAGCGTCAATTTTTTTGGTGGAGCATACGCAAGCAACAAATATAAAAGGGTTATTGAAATATTTTCGCACCACGGTCTCTCAGAAGCCTATAATCCTCAACATCCGTTATCATATGAAAATATAGAAAACAAAAACGCCCATAGCAACGAAGGGCCTCACTATGCACAGGATGCCTGGGCATTAAATGAGCGTTTAGGTGTAATTGCTTCTTCTGATAACCACACATCACAACCTGGTGTAGTTGCAATGGTAGCTGTAGTAACTAACGACAAATCACGTGATGGAATTTTCAAGGCACTCTACAACAGGAATTGCTATGGAACAACGGGTGAAAGAATAGCCGTAGATTTTACCATCAATGGTTTTAAAATGGGCAATATTCTCAATAGTATTACAGAAAATCCATCTATAGAATATAATGTCTTAGGCACCGACACACTTGAGTACATTGAAATACTTAAATGGGATTTTGTGAACGGCACTTATGAAAACAACCATCCAAAATTCGAAGTGATTTTACATCAAGACTTACATTCCATCTATGCTGAGCAAACATTTACAGATCTTAATTATCAGAATAATTCTATGTATTATTTAAGGGTAAAACAAAAAAACAAACCCGATGATAACGAGTCTTGGGCATGGTCTAGTCCTATATGGGTAAATAAGTCTGAGGTTACGACCATTTTTAATCATACGCAGCAAAAATTTGCTTTATTTCCTAATCCGGTATTTGGTAATGGTTCAATAACTATTGTTTTACCTGATAATATTCGGGGAGCATCACTAACGATTTACAATCTTCTTGGCGAGGATTTATTACATGAAGAGATTCAATGGAATAACACTAGGATTGAGTTGCCCAATTTATCTTCCGGATGTTATCTGGTCAGCCTCTATGATACAGCACATCGACTAGTTGGAAGTGAGAAATTATTAATAAAATAATTGCTTCTATGAATAAGTGCAACATACTATGGCTATTACTTCTATCAAATTATTGCCAAATACTGGGGCAATCTATCACCACATCCGCGTCCATTTACTTTATTGATGCTACGCAACATGCCGGCATAACATATACAGGTTCAACATGGTCAAGCGCTTGGTCAGACATCAATGCAGATGGTTATTTTGATTTTTTCACTACCAACCATGGAAATCCCTATCTTTATTATAACAAGGGCGATGGCACATTTATAGAAATTCCTGTAAACTTCTATGTAGATACTATTAACGCTTTACCGGTAAAATATGATTTACACGGATGTGGCTTTGCTGATTTTAAGAATGATGGTTTCGACGATTTATACATTTCAACAGGACAAGATTTTGACCTTACTGATTTCGGTATAAAAAATATTCTCTTTGAGAATTATTCGGGTGAACTCAATATAAACAATACCATAAACAACTATTCATTAGAAAATGATAAAAACCGTGGTAGAAATCTTATCTGGTTGGATGCCGACAAGAATGGACTACTCGATTTGATGATGTTCAATGAAAAAACGACCGATAATACTGGAAAATCTTCTTTGTTTCTTCAAAGAAATTCCAACCAATTCGATATTATTACTGATTCTTTGCAGCTTGTAGACAATTATTTACATCTTGGTTCGTTAATATATAATCATAACCTGAAGCAAGAACAACTCATTACCATTAATAAATCCAATTATAACCTCTATTTGTACGATATTAAACAAATCCCCTTCAACCTTACTTCAAATATTAAGATGAATGGTGCAAGTGATGTTTCCAATAATGATTTTAACGGAGATGGGTTAATGGATTTTATTGTTGCTGCTTCATATGAAAGTGACGAAGTTTATCAAGTAAATGATACGACGGTACATGCATATTTCAAGCCCAAGGGTGATGAGTTTTCATTCTCTTTCCAAACAGATAAAGATTTTACTATGTTGTATGATTGGATTCCACATATTACTGACCCTATTTTACATGTCGGAAAAGAAGGCATCGTTCTCCCGGAAAAAGTTGTTAATTTTTCAAAGGATTCCACTTGGCAATATGGAATGAAAGGACATAATATATTGCAAAACAATGGTATATATGTCGGTTTCAATGAATTACAGGATAGATGGGAAATTTCCATTCTCGACATAAAACTTGCTCAGGCTCCTATAAAAATAATCAGCCAAGAACCCATAAGTAACATTCGTACCAGCGGCTTTGATAATTCTAATCACAAGAAACCACACCTTTTATACCTTCAAGATACACTAGGAAATTACAAAAAGTCAAACAATTTTTCCCTCTCTACTTCAACATATTCTTTAGCAAGTGCCGATTTTGACAACGACATGGATATCGATCTTATTCTAAATACTTCTACGACCAGCTACAACAATAATAATATATATCTGGAAAACACTGGAAACGGCACATTCATAAAACACGATCAGGATATTTTTTTTAGTGAAACAAACCTCGGAAATGCCGGCTCTATAACATATTGCGATTATGACAATGATGGGTTTATTGATATTCTTACCGAAAATGGTGAAGGGTTAGGTTTCTTGAATCAAGGCTCTACTAAGCTTTATAGAAACGCTGGAAATGAAAACCATTGGATTGAGATAGATTTAAATGGAACATATTCTAACAGAAATGGTAATGGAACGTTTGTTACCTGCTATGCCGGAGGTAAGTCTCAGGTACGCCTAAAAGGTGCTGAAGTACATAATGGTGGTCAGTCGGCAGGGAGAATTCACTTTGGATTAGGAACTCATAGTTCAATTGATTCAATTGTACTGTTTTGGCCTTCAGGAATTAAACAAACGCTTCGAGATATTGCTTGTGACAAAATTATTTCAATTATTGAAGATTCTTCACAAGTCATAACGGGAAATAATGAAGAAATATTAAAAACAGCATATGAACTTTCTCCTAACCCAACCAATGACCAAATAATAATCAAATGCAAAAGCAAACCTCTGGAATCAAAACTTAAAATTATCCTGTATGATATAAACGGCTCGGTGGTACAAGATAAGTCATTTGTTATTAATGAAAATGAATCGATGGCTTGTGATGTAAGTATGCTTTTACCGGGTATATATTTTGTAAGAATCGGCGATAAATATGTGACACGCTTCGTTAAAATTTGATTTCTCATTGTCCCTCTACGTTTATTTCTCCATGCAAGCCTCCCTTTATGCAGTTTATAAATGTGAATTAATTACTACAATTTGAATTCAAATATTTAATCTTTTACTCTTTAAACAAACAATTTGTATAATTTTGTTTTAAACAATTATACGATGAGGAATCTACTATTTATTGGGTTGGTGTGGTTAGGCTCTTTTGCCCATGCGCAGAATGTTAATACCAAACCTAAGGCGAAATTGGTGTTAAAAATTTCTCAGGAAGATGGCACCAATGCTAGTGGTGTTGCTTGGGATGAAAACACAGGGTATTATTACACAGTCTTTGCCGGAAATGCAGATTATCCGTTGGAAGTCTTCAATGGTCAGGGTAGTAAAGTACAGAAAAAAACTGCAGGAGCCGATGTACGTGGATTATGGTATAATGCAGAAGAAGATGCGGTACAAGCGAATGGCTATTCTGAACAGGATATTTTGACTTATGAAAGAAATTCTAATGGTGCTATAACTGGTGAGCCTATTTCTGAGACAACGCTCGAAAGTCTGCCCAATGAACAATGTTGTTTAGCTTTTGACGATGACCAGAATCTATTATTGGCGTGGGATGGCGACATGGAAGAAGTAGTGTTTTATAAACCAGGAAATGGTGAACAGAAAAAGACACTTGCTATTTCGCTCCCCAAAAAAGCAGGTACTATCAACTATACTTCTATGATCTATACAGGTATTAAAGGTGCTGAACTGGGGCTTTTAGATGTTGACAACAAAAAGGTCTATCTTTTCAATAAGAAAACTGGTGAATTGACCTATACGATAACACTACCAGACGATGCAGTTGTAAACGATGCCTTTAGGTTTGCTTATGCCAATGGCAATATTTTTTTATACAATGTCGATACACGTTCCTGGACAGGGTATAAGATTGAAGAGTAAGGTGAGTCAATTCACGCTACGTTCAATTGCTTTTCAATTATTTTAAGTATTTTTTTAATGTTTTCCTTTGTCCATATTGATTTGCTAATATATCCACATTCTCCATAAAATCATCTTGCGAAATTCCTCCTCCAAGATTATCGTAAAGATTATGTTCATTTGAAAATAAGACTTCCTTATGTTTTAAAATATGAATAAAAATGGCATTACCGGTTTCAAAATCTTCCAGTCGATAATATTCTCTTACTAGTTCAATTAAATACTTACTTGGTGTTGATTCAAATATTTTCAACTTTTTAATCCCATCGTCTAAAATCATTTTCGCACTATCTCTATCATTCTTAACTTTATCAAAATATTGAGATAGTTGAACAAATTTCATTATATACTGTAAACAATATACATCCTTGGTATAATCAATTTTCTCAAAACCATCCAAGACAAAATTTTGATAAATATTCTTATAGAGTTCTTGCACATTTAAACAAACATTGCGAAATGCTTCATAGCAAGGCTCATCTGTCAATTTATTTAGCGTTCCGTTATCTCGAAAATAACTATTTAACCCACATAAGAAACTATAATCAACATTTATTATTATGTTGATTGGCCGTTTTCCGAAATTATTGTTTAAGATATCTAAAAAAATTATTTGATTCTTAATGATAACATTATCAAAAAAACTTCCTATCCATGTTAGCTGATTATTTTCATTTTTACAAGATAAGTTCAAGGGTAGTAATATTGAATCTCTAAATGATAAAGATGCTTGGTTTGATTTCAACCTCAAAATCTCCCCTACCAGATTGGTAATATCAAATTCTGATTTATTCTCCTTATCAATATATAAATAATCTAGTTGGTTATTCTGAAAAAAATCATAAGGTATACGCATAAGGCTATGGTCTAATTCCTGAAAGTACTTAATATATTTATTATCGTTTAACATGGATGTATTTAGATGCAGTACATCCTTTCTTATACCATATTTTTGTTGGTAATACATAATGCTAAATGTAGGAACATCTCCTTCTGAAAATAAGATGGCGTTTGAGTCACATGTATTAAGGTTATTTAAGGCAAATGCTTTAATAGATCCATCAAAAAGATTATTTGGTACTAATGCCCAAAGTTCGTCCTGTTGGATGAAGGGTTGCAAAAAAAGCACCATAGAGATATATTCACAATCAAGTGTCGTACCTATTAAACCCAAAATCGTTTGAAAATCAGGGTTAATCCTTTTTACTTCTTTGTAGCATTCAATAGCTTTCAGAAACAGTGTTTTTATCTTAATAATAGAATCATTAACCTCTTCCTGAGACAAGTATTCAAGTTTGAAGTATATATTTCTACAATAATTTGAATATGAACGTCCTAGAACGTACATAAGTGTATCGTTTAAAATTGATTCTTGTGAAAGAAGTGCTATATTTTCTATTTCCGCTTCGTCATAACCATAATAGGGTGAAATGTCGTAATAATATTTATCGACTTCGGAAATGTTATACTCAAGAAAATCATACCTTGTATCCTTAGGTTTTCTTCTTTCTAATTCCAAAGGAACAAATGCTTCCGAAACTTTATCCCATAACAGCATATCGCTATTTTTAACACCCCCCTAGTGTATTCAATAAACCTTACTTCCCACCCTTTCGGTGATTTCTTAAAAGTAACCTTCGTTGATGACACATTCACATAATCATTCAATGAATAAGTATCAAAAAAATAATTGGCGATTGTATTATAGTCAGGAATATTGCTATCTTTTCCATTACAATTGAAGTTAAAGAAGAACAAGGTTACTACAAATAATAATCTATATTGTTGCATATATTTTTTGCCAAATTTAATCAATCAATTCACGCTACGTTAACAATTTATCTACAGAAAGAAATTTTTCTGCCTTTACTTTGTAAAACAATCGTAGTGTAATGGCAAAGAGTAAGAAAAATCAACCCATCCCAAAAGTTGTAGCACCACCCAAAAACATAGTGGCAAAAGATGCTATCTGGACAAAATGGCTATGGATAATTCCCATCCTCTTTGCTGCTCTTTCCTTCTCTCCCATTCTCCAAAATGAACTCACTAACTGGGATGATTCTGAGTACCTGACAAATAACACACTCATTACTCACCTCGATGGAGCAACGGTAAAAAAGATCTTTACAGAACCTTATTTCGGCAACTACCAACCCCTCCACATACTCTCCTATTCTATTGAATACCAATTATATAAACTCAATCCAAAAGGCTATCATGCCACCAGTCTTTTGTTGTATTTAATCATGGTTGGACTGGTATTTCTGTTTTTGCAACGCTTATCCGGAAATAAAATCATTGCCTTCATTGGTACAATGCTTTATGCCGTTAGCCCCATGCATGTAGAGTCCGTCGCATGGGCAGCAGAACGTAAGGACACCTTATATGGAATCTTTTTTGTATCTGCACTCATCTCCTACTTAAACTATATCCGCAAGAATGAATCTATTGTTTGGCTGCTGATAACGCTTATCTTGTTTGCTCTCTCCCTTCTTTCTAAGGTAATGGCAGTTTCCATTATTGGCCCGTTGCTGATGTTAGATTTTTGGTATGGCAGAAAAAATATAGCAAAGATTATTTTGGAAAAAATACCCTTTGTTGTCGGCGCTATAGCCATAGGTATCATACAGGTAAAAGCTACCGCCGGTTCTGAAGCCTTCTCAAAAGTAGATATTTCCCTCATCGACCGCATTGCTATTGCCTGTCACAACCTACTCAGGTATGTGGTGTACCTGGTTTATCCTATCAAACTATCCAATTTCCACCCTTATCCGCAGGGCAACGAACTTCCTGTAAATTATTACTTAGCCATTCCTGCCGTTTTAGTAGTGCTTGGACTGGTTGTTTACTCGTCAAGAAAAACAAAAATATATTTATTCTCCGCAGGTTTCTTTTTTTCAACATTGGCATTGGTCTTGATGTTTTTTGCCGTTGGTCCTACCATATTTAGTGAACGTTATACATATATTCCTTCTATTGTCTTCTTCTTTCTTGTTGCGACTTTCTTGTTTCATCTGGCAAGAAAAAACGGACTTTCACAAAATGTCATGTTGCTCATAACCCTATTAATTTCCCTCCCCTATGCTGCCAAATCTTATGCAAGATGTAAGGTGTGGAATAATAGCTATACCTTATGGACAGATTGCCTGAGCAAATACAACTACGTTGCAACCGGATGGAATAATTTGGGACGGTATAAAGGGGATAATTTGAAAGACTTGGATGGTGCGCTTGCCGACTTAAACAACTCCATCAAATATGACCCTAGCTATGAAATTGCCTATTCCAATAGAGGTATCGTTTACGGGATGAAAGGCATGTATAATGAAGCATTGCAAGACTTCAACAACGCACTTCGCCTGAAGCCGAATTACACAGAAGCCAGACAAAACAGGGCTATTGCGCTCATGCAAGCAGGGAAATTTGACTTGGCTTTAAATGATTACGATACACTGCTTATAAGTGAACCGAATAATATTGGACACCTTCTTCAGCGGGGTACTTGCATCAGGAATTTAGGCAAAAATGAAGAAGCCATTGCCGCACTTACCAAAGTAATTCAATTAGACCCAAATAATAGCTATGCTTACGGTCAGAGAGGAACGGCGTATAAAGCACTGGGCGACAACGAAACGGCACTTCGCGACTTATCGAAGGCAATTGAGTTGAACCCTAACGATGCATTTTCGCTGTTGCAGCGGTCGAATGTTTACTATAATATCAAAAAATATAATGAGGCGAATGCTGATTTAGACAAAGGCATTTCCTTAGGTGGTAAGCCTAATCAGGCATTTATAGATGCCGTGAAGGCAATGTTGTAGTATTGCGTATTGTGTAATGCGTATTGCGACTTCACTTATCAAAAATAGAATTCCGTTTCTCTAAACCGAGTTTTATGAGTTTATTGATTTCGTCTTTCACATGATTGACCTTCTCTTCCAGCATATACTCTCTTATCTCTCCATCCACCTTAAAATGTATGGGTTTGCCAATATGAATGATGATCTTACTGGGTAATATCACGGGTGCTAAGATGGGAAAAACGGGCAACCTAAGTACCTTGGCGAGTGGTTTTATGTCGCCTAATTGATACATGATTTCTTCACAACCAACGATACCAACCGGAATAATGGGTGCATCATTCTCCAATGCCATGCGCATAAACCCGTTGCCAAATCTTTCAAGTTGATATTTCTTGCTATTGGGTTTTGAAATTCCTCTAGCACCTTCCGGAAATACTAAAATGGCTTCTTCTTTCTGTAGCAACCTCCTACAATTCTCCGGATCACCGACAATACCACCCCAGCGACTAAACCATGTAGAAATGAACGGCACCTGCGGGACAAAAAATTCCATCATCCCCTTTGGTGCTCTTGGCGCATAAGGATTGGTCACCAAAGTATATCCTAACATCATCGCATCGATTGGCAATTGTCCGCTGTGGTTGCCAATTATCAATACCCGCCCTTCTTTGGGTACATGTTCTAGTCCAAAAGCTTGTACACGAAAATAATGTTCATAGAACCACTTCCCCACCTTCATAAAAGGCAGGACACCTTTTATATTAAATCCCCATGCATCATAACCATAAGAACCAGCGGGTTTAGGAAAAGAAGAAATAAACTGATCCCAATTTCCTATATGGTTGAGGTTTACCTCTTCCGCTTTTTCTATCTTTACCTTTTTCGTAGCCATTATTTCAGCCCTCTGTAATAACTAAAAATCTCATCCAATGTCTTAGTCGGCTTCCATTTAAATGTAGACGCAAATAAACTACCATCGATGATTACAGGATATTTAAAATAATTGATGAGGTGTGCTGGAAATGCCTTCCACTTTAAAAATTTCGCTATACGCTCCGGCAGAATTGGTGGTATGGAAGGAATATACAATTTCTTACATCCTGACATTTCTACTGCATCCTGAAAGGCGATATAATCATCAGGCGCTACATTATAAATTCCTTTTACATTTTTCTCATATGCTGTACAAATAGCATCGCGCATATCATCAATGTGAATGAATTGCATTAATGGGCTAAATCCCAACAAAACTGGCGCATTCTTTTCTGCTAATAAGGTAGAAAAGGTATTGCGCACACCCGGACCTGCGATATTACAGGGCCGCAAAATGGTTAAATTCAGTTCCGGATACTTATATAAATATATATTGGCAAGGTTTTCCAACTCCACAGAGTCTACTAAGTCCATCGTAAGTTCGGATGCCTTGAGCGGTGTTTTTTCATCTAATAACGATGGGTTGTAAGGACTTGCCCCATAAACAAAGTATGTAGATAGAATGAGGTTCTTCTTTACATTATATTTTTTGGCTAAATCCAATAGTTTTCGCGTGCCGATTACATTGGCATTATAGCGGCTGAACCTATCAGAATCGCTGGAAGATATTCTTCCCAAATGTATGATACCATCAAAATGGTGCTCACGGAAGATGTCCTCGAAAATACGTTTATTAAAATCAACCTTATAAGATTCTACGGGAATGCCTAAATCGACTTTATTGCGAAAATCAACGGCAACAATGC
The DNA here is from genome assembly GCA_019694955.1 of Chitinophagales bacterium. Classification (GTDB taxonomy): domain Bacteria; phylum Bacteroidota; class Bacteroidia; order Chitinophagales; family JADIYW01; genus JADIYW01. Next base: position 28,112 of record JAIBAX010000044.1, read on the forward strand.
GATACTTGGCTTTTAGTTTGTTGATGACTTTTTTGGCGAGTGCTCCTCCGGCACCGGTCACCAATATTTGTGGTTTTACTTCTCTTTCCATTATTCAAAAATTGCTTTTCGTTTTGCTAATCCTAATTCAATCAATCCTTTTATTGTTTCTGTTACCTTCGCAGTATTGGCAGATATTTCGGTTTCCTTAAATTCTTTATTCTTAGGTGTAAAATCCATGGGTTCGCCAAAATGCAAATATACTTTCGTTGGCAACACCATTGGAAACACTAGTGGCGCATAAGGTATACCCAAAAACTTTGCCAAAGGCTTAATATCAGCCACAGAAACGATTGATTCTTCACATCCTACTACACCTACCGGAATGATTGGCGCATTATGCTTCATGGCGAGGTGCATAAAACCATTCCCAAATCGCTGCAACTGATAGCGGTGTTTAAATATTTTTCCGGCACCACGCACCCCTTCGGGAAATACGATGATGGCCTCTTCCATATTCAACATACGCTCACAATTTACTGGGTCACCAATGACGGCACCCAAAGCATTCAGCATATTACCCACAAAGGGAACACTGGGTAAAAAACGCTCTATCATCGCCTTTGGTGCGCGTGCACCGTGGGGGTTGGTTAGCAAAGCATGCCCTATCAGCATCCCATCTAACGGCAACTGCCCACTATGATTGGCGATAATTAAACACCTGCCTTCTTTCGGGATATTCTCCAACCCAAAAGCTTCTACCCGAAAGTATTTCTCATAAAGAAACTTACTTATCGGCAGCATGCGCTTAACGCCTTCAATATTAAAACCCCAAGGATCATAACCTGAAGAACCTACATTATTTGGAAAATGCTTCAGGTATTCCTCCATGTTATTATTTTCATAGAAACGCTTCAGACTTGGTCTTTTCTCTGCCATACTTTATAATTATCCGCAGTTAAATTAATAAAAATAAATATTCATATTGAAAAAAATAATTTGTTGTTGATTTTTTAATCAATTTTCAGCAGGAATACATATTTTTAGCTGATGAATATTTCTAAGATAAACCGTACGTTTTTTTTCGTTTTATCCCTGCTTCTCATAGGTTCTTGCACTAAATCAAGTAAGAAAGTAGAATTGGAACAAACTATCCCCATAAAACCTTATCACCTTAGTTCTGCTCCTGATAGCATTTATAGGGACTTATACCTATTTACTTTTCGTGGAAATGTCAACTATTGCATATTAGTTCCGGCAAAGGAATACCAACGTGATACTTCTCTAGATAGGTATATGAAGGAAAGAAGTGGCATTTCTTTTAACTTTAAAAGCACTGTCGACCAAAATGCTTTCTTTACTTTAAATGGTAACTTATTATCAGATGCTGCCACATTAGAAGAACGCTATCAAAGTGAGCTAGATGCCTTCATGGATGAAGGGGTTGAAGTATTGCATCACGCTTCCGACATAGAAAGAAGTTACTACGAGATCACAGGTCTCAGCACTATGAACCATGCTTATTTGTTTAAAAGCATCTGTTGGCTAGGAGATGGATACTGCAGACTGGATGCCATTTACCCACAAAAAGACAGTACAAAGTGGAATGTGTGGATACAAGAAATTAAAGATAGAGGTGTGTTTTGTTACTAGCAATATTTATCTTAAGTAAAAATGCCATCAGCATCTCCACAATGAATGATGTAGTCATTCAGGTGATGCGCCAAATTTTCAAATCCAACAGACATAACGGTTCGTAAGGTTGTTTTTTTAAATGCATACGTCTGTTTATTTTGCTCAAAAATTTGGTTGATACGAGGATAAAAGGAAACAAGTGTCGTTGGTCGATACTTTTCTACTAGCATCAGAATAGCCGCACTAATTTCTGTCCACTGTCCCGTTTCTGAAAAAATATAATTGATTTTCATCACTTCTTTCCGCACCGTTATATGGACATGGGCAATTTCCCGCTGTCCAATATTTATACGGTACCAGCTGCTGATAAAATGCTCATCATAGGCAGAAAAGTAATAGTTTTCCAGTTTGTCTTGACGAGGCAGTATCCAAGGAAAATCAGCTATCCATGTAAACGCCTGTTCATCACGCTGAAACAACTCCTTACTTCTATTGTACTTTTTAAAATCAATCTGACTAACAGCATCAATTTTTTGTAAGCTTATTTCTTTATTAGAAAAAGTTTGCTTTGGGTATTTAAATGATTTATTGATAACAGCATCTATTGATTTAAATAGGGCTGTAAAAGGCTGTAAGAATGAAAACCTTTGTATCAGCCACTTATGGGAGGCAACCTTAAAGAAAAACCGCCTCCCTTCAAGATATCCGGTTTGCACTGCGGACATGCTCTTATATAAGGCAAATGCCTCCGGAGACGAATCGAAACCGAGTATTTTCGGATAATGTAATATGGCTAATTCGACCATATGCTTAGCCAAACCTTTTCCCCTTTGGGATGGTGCTACAAACAACCCTGATAATATACCCACTTTTGTTGCTTGCTGTTCTGAGTAGATATAATCAGGCAAGATGCCGAGATATGCAACTGGTTGTTTATCAGCAAAATATATGATTAATGCCACGTCCTCAGCTGCTGCTCTTGGATTGTTAACATGTGAAAGGGCGCGGTGGTGACTTATGGGTATTATTTGGTATCCTTGATATTCATCCGTCTGGACAAAATCCAATAATTCACCCACTTTTATGATACGGCTTTCCATATTATCTGTATATCCGATTTTTGCCGATGATTCGTTTTAGCATATACTTTATTTGTTCAAATGTAAGAAAATCTGATTGGTTCGTTATTGGGGGATATTTTTCCATCGGCATTCTTTGGATGTTTTGGGCAATGGTATCGTCCTTAAAGCCCGCCGTACCAAAAGACATATCTATATATGTTGGAATGACTGCTTCAAAAAATGCCCTTTCCACTTTATAATCCGTAAATGGGAAGGCAAAGAGTCTTTCTTTTTGATAGAATTTCTGAACAAAATATTGGCTTTCAACCGTTTGTCTAATTTGTTCCTCCAAAGAAATCTCATGATAATATGGATGATCAATACTATGCGACCCTAAAGAAAAACCGTGTTTGACCAATGAGCGTAATTGGTCTTCATTCAAATATGGCTGTTCTTTCTTTAAATAATCGTCGAAAAAAACATTTGCCTCTTCAGCCCAATCATCTAATGCTGCACGATTCTTATAGTTTATATTAAAGACTTTCTTTTGTAGTTCGACAGTTTCACAGAGCAAACTGGCTTTGCATCGAAACATGAGTTCATGATTGCCAATTGTTGCGGAATTGATAAAAAATGTGGCCGGGATTCCCTTTCTCAATAGAATTGGCATAATGATATCGTAGCACGCTCTAAAACCATCATCAAAGGTGAAGTGAACGATAGGCTTTTCTCGATTTTGAAAAAGTGTTTCTCTCAGGAGACCCACCGTTACTGGCTCATATAATTGTAGTATTTTATCTATTTCTAACTCAAATTGCTTTAATGAGCGGATTTTGTAGAGATTCCTAATATGGGGCGGATTCACCTCCGCAACGCAGTGATATAGCGGAACCAATATTTTCTTTCCGCTGAGATTATATAACCAATGGTGGTATTTTGACATATTATTCACTGAACTAGTGTTGCTAATTTACACATAGTTGTTTAAATTTTATCTTTAAACTTATACTTTGGATAAACCTAGATTACGTATTAAACCAAAAAAAATAAAAAATATCGGGTTTGCGAACGGAGAAAAATTATCCTAAGAAACCTTGTAGTATCTTTTTGATCTGCTCAAATTCCAATAAAAATCCATCGTGACCAAAATCTGAATCGATGGTAATAAAATGGCTTTCCGGAATATTATATGCCAATACTTTTTGCTCTGTTAATGGAAACAAATAGTCTGAGCTAATTCCCAACACCAATGTTTTAGCGGTAATTTTCCCCAAAATATCTACAGGGTGTTCAGACCTTCCACGCAAGATATTATGGCTATCCATGGCTTTTGATAGTATCCAATATGTATAGGCATTGAAACGCTTTACCAATTTATCGCCCTGATAGCTTTGGTAAGAAGATGCTCTGAAGTCATCATAATTATCATTAGTAGGTTCTTCTTGTGTTTTACAGTATGCCTGATAATTTCTATAGGATAGCAATCCTATGGATCGAGCAGCTTTCATACCTTTGGCACCGGCATGTTCTGAAGGTTCTCCAAAAGTACCATCCGCCTCAATGGCTAAACGTTGACTTTCATTAAAAGCAATTCCCCAAGGAGAATGTCTGATATTGGTAGCACCCAGTAGGATGTGTTCGAACAACCCCGGTTTTTCAATGACCCATTCCAACAGCTGTTGTCCCCCCATAGAGAAACCGAGACCGAAATAAATTTTTTCTATTTTCAATTGTACTCTAAGCAAATCTAAGACAGCGACAATATCTCTAATGGTTATCACCGGAAAATCTTTGAAATATGGCATTCCTGTTTCAGGATTTATGCTTACGGGACCCGTTGTACCATAGCAAGAACCTAAGATATTGGCGCAAACTATGAAATGCTCTTCCGGATTGAAGTACTTCCCTTCGCCCACCATACCCGGCCACCAATCCGAAGGGTCGGAATCAGCGCTAAAGGCATGACATATCCATATAACATTATTCTTTTTTGGGTCAAATGTTCCGAAAGTGTGGTATGCAATATCTAAACGTGGCAATACCTGCCCACCTTCCAAGGTAAAAGGCTGCTCATGTTTATATACATTTGCTGGTGTATTCATAAAATCGACACAAAGAAAAGGAAATTATCCAATACTTTGAAAGGCTTGCTCCAAATCTTCTTTGATGTCTTCAATATGTTCGATGCCTACTGAAACGCGAATCATACCTTGCCCTACGCCTGCAGCAACCTGCTCTTCAGCAGACAACTGCTCATGGGTAGTTGAAGCTGAATGTATTGCTAAGGTTTTGGCATCACCCACATTCGCAAGATGGCTGATTAATTTTAGTGAATTGATAACTTTCTTAGCTGCTTCAAAACCGCCTTTCACTTCAAAATTTAAGACTGCGCCAAAGCCATTCTTAAGATATTTTTGCGCTAGTGTATGGTATGCATTGCTTGCTAATCCCGGATAATTGACATGTGCAACTTTCGGGTGCTGTTCCAGCCATTTTGCCAACGCTAAAGCATTCTCAACGTGCCTCTCCACCCTCAATGACAATGTTTCCAATCCTTGCAAGAAGAGAAATGAGTTAAACGGACTAACTGCATTACCAAAATCTCTCAAGCCTTCAACACGTGCGCGAATGATAAAAGCGATGTTTCCAAAAGGTCCGGGTGTACCGAATACATCCCAAAACTTCAGCCCATGATATCCTTCGCTTGGCTCTGTAAACTGTGGAAACTTGCCATTTCCCCAGTTATAGTTGCCACCATCAATGATAACGCCACCAATGCTGGTACCATGTCCACCAATCCATTTCGTTGCCGAAGCAACCACAATATGTGCACCGTGTTCCAATGGCCTGAACAGATAACCCCCTGCACCGAAGGTATTATCTACGATTAAAGGAAGGTCAAATTCTTGCGATAATGCCTTGAATTTATCCCAATCCGGAACGTTGCCTCTAGGATTACCTATGGATTCCAGATAAAGTGCCTTTGTATTCCCGTCAATCAACTTTCTAAAGCTCTCCGGGTCATCACCATCAGCGAAACGCGCCTCAATACCCAATCGTTTGAAGGCGACTTTAAACTGATTATAAGTACCACCGTATAAGAAAGAGGTGGTAACAAAATTGTCACCTGCCTGCAGGATATTATTTAATGCCAGAAATTGTGCTGATTGCCCTGAACTTGTTGCCAATGCGGCTACACCTCCCTCCAATGCTGCCATACGCTTCTCAAAAACATCCGTTGTCGGATTCATGATGCGTGTATAAATATTGCCGAATTCTCTTAAACCAAAAAGGTTTGCGGCATGGTCGGTATCTTTGAATTGATAAGAGGAAGTTTGATATATAGGAACAGCACGAGAACCTGTGGTAGGATCTGCTTCCTGACCGGCATGTAATTGCAAAGTTTCAAAACGATACATAAACTATTTTTTTTGAAAGTTATGAAAAAGAAACGTTTTGTTGCGGAATTTGTTAGATTAAGTATTTGTTAAGTAGAGTTGCTACTATTAAATGGTAAATTTGTTGTAAATGGTGCGTGAAATTTTTAGCACCTGAAATGCGTTGTATGACCAAGCGAAGATTTGTGCAATAGTGGCGAAAAATTTCACAATAAAATTGCCACGAATGCATGAATATTATTATTTCAGCATTAGTTTTAATAACTTCATGCAATCTTCAATCGTCTGATTTTTCCTCTTACAACTTCAGGGGCAGCCCTTACTTCTGTTACTTCCTTGATGAACATCCCAATTTTGTCAATAGCGCCGTGCGCTTCCGGAACGATGCCTGCCATCCAATGGAAAACGTGCATCATACCCGGATAAACATCTATTTTTACGGGTACATTATGTTCTTTGAGTTTTTTTGCCAAACGAAGTGAATCATCTAATAAGACTTCGTTGCCACCTACTTGTATGTATATTGGTGGAAAATTATCTAAATCTGCAAAGAGTGGGGAAATAAAGGGATTCGTAGCTTCATATTCTCCGATATACTTATTTGCAAACACGTACAATAGGGAGGGTTCAATCAATGGGTCAACATTTGCCTTGGTGCGGATGGTTTCTCCTGTCATCGATAAATCTGTCCATGGTGAAATGAGCATGGCTGCTATTGGCATCGTTTTTTTCTCATTTCTCAACTTTAACATCAGCGATAGGCACAATCCCCCTCCGGCACTGTCGCCGGCGACGATAATATTTTTCACACCTCTATTGAGCAGCTCCATGTAAACGGCATAAGCATCATCCAATGCTGCCGGAAATGGATTTTCGGGTGCTTTCCTATAATTCACGCCATAGGCGGGATGCCCGGATGCTCTGGCAATTCTGGCAATGAGTGCCCGATGGGTGTTATGGCTGCCCACACAAAAACCACCACCATGAAAATATAGGATAGTTTTATTGTCATTGCTTCTTTTTGGAAGGAACCAAGCACCGTCTAATCCGGCGATTTGCTCGTCTTTACGCTCCACAAAACGCGGAAACTTGATGATATGGCTGATGCGCTCAAAACTCTGACGATGTGTCAACGTTTCGGTTTTATGAATAAAAAGTGTACTCCTCAGGGATTTAATAATGAAGTTTAATGTGGCACTCTGAAAACTCGACATATTATATTTACCTTTTCTTTACAACGAATTTACAAAATAAAATGAAAGTTGTATATGAATGATATATAATTTTTATCCCCAAACATGATTACCATTAAATCGTGAGTATAAAATCAACCCTCGAGGTTGATTTTTTGCAGAAATTAAAAAAAAGTGGATCAACCCTCGAGGTTACATACCGCCTCCCACAAGACCTCCACGGGGTGTTGAGACATTTTTCCAGTGCCATCGTGTATCTGATGTCTGCAGCTGGTGCCGGGTGCAGCGATAATAGTATCTTTTTCAGCTTGCTTAACCTTTGGAAACAATACCAACGCTCCTACCTGCATAGAAATATCGTAATGTTCCTTTTCATACCCAAAGGAACCAGCCATACCACAACACCCGGAAGGGATGATTTCTACGGTATAGTTCTTTGGCAATGACAGTAAAAATGCGGATTTATCTACGGAAGATAAGGCTTTCTGATGGCAATGGCCATGCAATAGTACTTTCTGCGGTTTGCCTGTAAACTGCTCAGAACTAATCTTACCTTTTTGCACTTCATTGTAAATAAATTCGTCTATCAACAGACAATTTTTTCCTAAATCTTTTGCAACATAATAATCTTTTTTGTCCACCAACTTTGGATACTCATCCCGAAAGCTCAATATTGCTGACGGTTCTATTCCAATCAAAGGTGTTTCTGCTGTGATGAGGTCATTAAAAATGGTAAAATTCTTCTTGGCAGCCTTTTGCGCATTTTTTACTAACCCTTTTGAAAGTTGCGCTCTCCCACTCTCCGCATGATCTACGAATTTTACTTCATACCCTAATCTTACCAACAGCTGACACGCTTTAATTCCGATATTGGCATCATTAAAATCGGTAAACTCGTCTGCAAAGATGTAAACGGTGCCATTCTTAGTATTCGATGATAAAAATCGGGCATTGTCTTGTAGCCATGACTTAAACCTTTGCTTCGAGAAGGCCGGAAAGCTACGCTTTGGAGAAATGCCTAGTGTGTTCGCTATAATCTTAGCAGTAAAAGGTTGCCGGAATGACCAGTTGGCTAACCTCCTTACCGGATATGCCAACGAATTGATTTTAGCGATGTTTCCAAACACTTTCGAGCGAAGAGGAACGCCATTTGCTTCATAATACTGTTGTAAAAATTCTGCCTTCAACGTTGGGATATCTACATTGGAAGGACACTCTGAAGTACAACCCTTACAGCTGAGACATAAATCCATGACTTCATAAATCTCCTGATGGTTGAATTTATTTACTTTCTCTGATCTTGTCAGAAATTCCCTTAGAATATTTGCCCTTGCTCTTGTTGTATCTTTTTCGTAGCGGGTGGCCATATAACTGGGACACATGGTACCTCCTGCGCCGGGCGATTTTCGGCAGTCGCCGGAACCGTTACATTTTTCTGCTGCTCTTAAGATGCCACCGTCTTCCTGAAAATTAAAAGTGGTATTAAAATCCCTGTGCTGGTGGTTGTCATCATACCTCAAAAAGGCATCCATCGGCGGTGTGTCCACAATTTTTCCGGGGTTGAAAATATGTTCAGGATCCCATATCTGTTTTACTTTGCGCAGCAATTGATAGTTTTTCTCTCCTACCATTATCGGTATAAACTCACCTCTTACACGCCCATCGCCATGTTCGCCACTCAATGACCCTTTGTATTTCTTCACCAAATGTGCCGAATCGGTAGCTATCTTTCTAAAAAGCTCCTTCCCTTCCTGCGTTTTTAGATCTAAAATCGGCCGCAAGTGCAACTCTCCTGCCCCTGCATGTGCATAATACACGGATTGCTGACCATAGGACTCCATCATTTTGGTGAACTCAGAAATATATGCAGGCAAGTCTGACACCTCCACCGCAGTATCTTCAATTACTGCTACCGCTTTAGGGTCGCCGGGAATGTTCGCAAGCAAGCCTAAACCTGCTTTTCTAAGGTGCCAAATTTTTGAAATATCGTTTCCATATACCAACGGGTAAGCATATCCCATGTTTCTTGAACGGAGGTCGTCGATTAATTTATTTGTGGCGGCGTTGATTGCTTCTTTTGTTTCTGCCCAAAACTCCACAATCAGCACTGATTTCGGTTCTCCTTCTACAAAAAACCTATTTTTCTGTTGCTCAATATTGGATTTGGTGCAATTTAAAATAATGTCATCTATCATTTCCAAAGCGCGCGGTTGGTGCGCCATGATGGCTACTACGGCTTCCAGGCTTTCTTGTAAATCATGGAAATGGGCGCATACGACCACCTTTTCCTTCGGTGGTATTGGCTCTAGGTTGACTTTTATTTTTGTAGTAAATGCGAGTGTGCCTTCTGATCCCGCCAGTAGTGCGCACATATTAAAGGGTACTCCATCAGATTCAAAAATATTGGTACGTGCCAATAAATCAATGGCATAACCCGTATTGCGGCGATGGATCTCCTTTTTTGGGAACTCTTTCTCTAGCTCACGACGTACTGCTTCCGGTTCTAGTAATTCATATAAATCATTATATATCAATCCTTCCAGCGACTTCAACGTTCTTTTCTGGGTGTATTCTTCATTAGAAAGAATGCCGAAATGCGCCTCAGAGCCATCGCTTAAAATGGTTTCTAGTTCTAAGACATGTTCTCTGGTGGTTTTATAAACGATGGAATAAGAACCACAAGAATTGTTGCCGACCATACCTCCAATCATGGCACGGTTGGCAGTACTGGTTTCCGGACCAAACCAAAGTTTGTGTGGTGCCAAATATCTGTTCAAGTCGTCTCTTACAACACCGGGTTCTACCCATGCCCAACGTTCTTCTACATTGACTTCCAATATCCTATTGAAATATTTTGAAACATCCACGATGATTCCGTTCCCAACCACCTGACCACCAAGAGAAGTTCCGGCAGTACGCGGGATTAAGGAAGTTTGGTAACGAAGTGCGAAGTTTATAAGTATCCTTATATCTTCTTTACCCTTTGGATATGCTACCGCCAATGGCATCTCACGATATACGGAGGCATCTGTAGCATATAAAGTACGCATTTTTGCATCGAAATATAATTCTCCCGATAAGGTATTCTTTAATTCATTGAGTTCAGTAGACGAAATTGGCATTACAATTTGAAATTATATCAAAATTACAAATTGACTGGCGATAATACTTGGATTGCAGCGGTGATTTTGGATTATTTACAATAAAATAAAGAAATTCAACCTCGAGGGTTGCCGGCTTTATAAAAAAGATATTTTAATAGCAAAAAACACAAGTGACTTAAAATCAAATGCTTACAACTATATTGGCTGTAAACTCAACCTCGAGGGTTGACTTATCCCTTCTTTTGAAGAAATTCAACCTCGAGGGTTGACTTATCCCTTCTTTTTGATAAAATACACGCCCAATGAATTGGTAATGGTGGCTTTTTGGAAACGACCGTCTTCATAATAAAAGGTACTCTTTCTGCCCATAGGATCGGTGATGACATAAACGCCTGTACTTTCTTTAGCAATAATAAGTGTTTTACCATATATTTCTGAGAACACTTGCTTGAGGTTGTCGGGTGGTGCATTGAAAAACAAATTGATATAAGCATACTTAATAATGCCGATATTTACGGTTTGCTGTTTTGTGTTAACGGTTCTATTATATGTATTCGTTTTCTCGTCTATCTTATGTTGGATGTTAAAACGAGATTTGGCGTTTATTTTGGTTTGTGTAGTGTTTGAAACCATAGTATCACTGCGATAGGTCGTTTGGAGAGATTCTTCTGTTTTCAGTTCCACGCCGATATTATAATCAATTTTGCTGGTATAAGCATAAGAAGTATTCTTTCCATCCACTTTCTTTTCAGTGGTGATTGTACCAATTACTTTGTTATTAGAAACCACCTCAAAATTGGATGTTTGTGAAAAACCAGTACTCATCCATGCCAATACACCCAACGCTAAAACAAATTTCTTCATATTCTTTTATAAATTCTATGCAAAGTTTGAAAAAATAATTTAAATTCAATCCGTTTCATTTCCACATTATCTTAATAATACTTAATGAAAGATACATTTTTCATGCCAAACATCAGAAAAACCTATTGGTTGGTCTTAACAATCGTTATTTTTGTGGCTTGTGAACCTAAACCTTCCTATCCCAAGCTACAAAAACCAACACGTCCATCTGAAAACAATAAGCTTGAAAACCAACACGCTGATCCCGGATCGGAATCATATCATAAGAATGATGTGCTAAGTGAGTTGGAATCACAAGAAATCATTTATACAAAGCATGCCCGATGTAGGATGGGATGTAGACATATCAACGAAAATGAAGTCATGGATGCTTTGGAACATGGTCAGATAAATTATCGCAAAAGCAATGCCAACGACCAACCATGTCCGACCTATGCCGTTGAAACAAGATCGCCTGACGGACAACTGGTACGCATCGTTTTTGCTGATTGCGGTGAGGTGACTAAAGTCGTTACGGCAATTGATTTAGAAACAGATTTTTCTTGCAATTGCAAATAATTTTTTACTTAATATAAAAAGTTATATAATATTAATAATCTTTTATTTATATAAATTAAATTAAACTAAAAAATGAATACTGTTTTTCTTGACACCAGTAAAAAACTATTCCGTTATTACAAAGGACTTGCGGAGAAAGCTATTGCTCAAACACCGGAAAAGGATTTATTCATTCTCCCACAGGAAAATGAGAATTCCATCGCCATCATTGTACAACATTTGGCAGGAAATATGCTTTCTCGGTGGACAGATTTCCTGACAACAGACGGAGAAAAGCCTTGGCGAAACCGCGACCAAGAGTTTGAAGTTCAATTCACTGATAAAGAGGCTCTAATGAATTATTGGGAAAAGGGTTGGAAGGTATTTCTAGACACTTTAGACAACCTAACAGAAGACGATTTAGGCAAAACCATTCATATTCGCCAAGATCCTCAGCTGGTTATCGAAGCCATTCAACGACAATTGGCGCACTATCCTTACCACGTAGGTCAAATCGTTTATCTATGCAAGTTTTTTACGAACGAGGCTTTCGAATCGCTATCAATTCCTAAAGGGAAGTCAGAAGCATTCAACCAACAATCCGGTGAAAAACGCCCTTGGCAAAAGAAATGAAATTACTACATAATAATGAAACAAATACGATATAAAACATAAAAATTTACGAATTTAAAATTTCGAATTTAAAACAAAATTATCCATGATTATTTATAAAGTAACCCTCTCATGTTCTCTTGTCGACGACAAGAGAACGTGGAAATGTATTTTAATTAATGGATTACTTTATAATTGCTTTTGTGATTATAATTCCGAATTAAAAATATAAAAATAACGACTAACTAAATTTCATCGATAACGGCTAATTCTTTCTTAAAAAACACATATGGCCCATAGTTAACAACTAGTGGAATCTCATGTGTATCGATAAATGCTATTTTTGCTTTCAGCTCCTGACTTGTCCCCTTAGAGATTAGTGCGGTTTGATGCTATTGATTTTCATCATGTTATGTAATTTTAGTGCTAAATTTACCGCACTAAGGGTAGTTTTATATGAAAATTAGAGTTGTCAAAACC
>JAIBAX010000070.1 GCA_019694955.1 Chitinophagales bacterium
ATCTTTATGAACTCAAAAAAGTATACATCAACAACGCCTGGCATACAGAACCAATTAATAAAACAACTCAAAAATTAATCGATAACCTAAAATTATATATTCCGTAAAATATTTCAATGTTAGGGATAAATGAAATAACTTATCATAACTTCTTTCAGTGGCAAATTCTCTCACCTCTAAAAAGAAGATATATAAAATGTGTTCTAATAATTTGTGTTCTTTCATCTAAATAAATTTTTCTTATGTTTAGTATTTGTAATTTAGGAAAAATTGAGTCATTCGGATATATTCTTACCTTGGAATGTTAACTTTAAAACCACGTATTCTAAGTTCATGAATTCTAGTATTACTATCCATAATCTTGTATTTACATTTAGATAGTCGCTTTTTTTGGCTTGACAATCCTTTTATTTAATTCCTTATAAAAAAGTTATAAAATCAACCCTCGAGGTTGATTATTCAGGCGTATTATCATCCGTAAAAGCTACCGAAACCGGACCGCGAAGTATTTCCAAAATGCCATTTATGGAGTAATACGTTTGGCGGTTGAATTTATTGTTGAGGATAATAATGGTAATATGGTGTGCTGGTAGTCGAAAAAATACGGAATTATAACCATGCCACCATCCATTATGATAAACGGCAGACGTACCGTCCTCATAGTGAAGCAGTCGAAAGCCATATCCATAATTTTTAGCACCGGGATGCTCGAAGCTGCGTGGTTGAAATGCTTCTTGCAAAAGGGACATACTAACGATTTGGTCAGTATAGAGTGCCTGGTCTAATTTATACATGTCGGCGGTAGTACTATAAACACCCTTATCACCTAAAACACCATCATGCATATCTGGTTTAGCTTCATTCCAATTGCCAACATACCCTCGCGTTTTTCCTTTACGGGAAAGAGTGTCTTGCGGATAGAAGAACCATGTGTGCTCCATCCCCAACGGCGTAAAGATTTGTTCTTGCACGAATTGCTCAAAAGGCATTTTGCTGACACGCTCGATAATAGAGGCCAGTAGCGCAAAATTTGTATTGCAGTAAGCAAATTTAGTATCCGGGGAAAATTGTTTCTCCGGTTTATATTTTATTAGTAGGTTAATCACATCCTCATTGCTTAAGATGGTATCTTCTTTCGTGATATAATCTTTAGAAAAGTACATGTAATTAGGCAATCCGGACCGATGGCAGAGCAAATCACGGACTTTAATATCACGGTAGGGGAGTGTTGGGAAAAATTTTTGTATACTGTCTTCTAAACGAAGGTAGCCATTGTCTATAAGTATGAGTGCTGCCAGCCCTGTTATGACTTTAGAAACAGAAGCTAATTGAAAAGAAGCATCGGGAGTGAGGGACTCTTTAGTTGAGTAATCTGCAATTCCTTGAGATTTGGTATAGATGATTTTTCCATATTGGGCGATTAGTATATTGGCATTCAAACCTTTGGGTGCCAAAAAAGTATCGATGGAGTAGGAGAGTTGCTGAATGTTTAACTTGTTCGCCAGCTGTTGTAGGCTATCCCGATTTTCAAAAACAGTTTGTTTAGTAGTTCTTTCAAAGGTATCACTATTTTGTGGGCGATGGTGGTGTTTGCATGAAAATAACAGCACCATTATCAGGCTAGTAGTGAGAAGACCCCAATTTTTATACATATTTACTTAATCTTCCGGTTTTGATACCTTGATTTCTACAACATCTTCAACAACAAAACACCCCGGGTAATCTTTACGAATTTTATACATAAAAGTAGTGGCCTCACCCTTCGACTTAAAATCGCCAACGCGCAACTTGAAATTAGGTTGTTCGTAGTTTAGGTAAGTACGTATTTCAGGATATGCTTTCGTGAATTTATCCTTTTCTGCCGTCAGCTGATCCCTCGATTGAGAAATGCCCAGCTGCACCCGATATCCTTTAATCAATACAGGTCCATCCGGAATGATGGGTTTTGCATAAAGCTTCTGTAAGTCATCCAGTCTGCTGTCTACAATAACATCCACGTTACCCAAATCGACAGTATCCTTAGTTTGTGCATGAACACTCCCTAAAAATAATAAACAGCCCATTAATACAAATAAATTTCTCATATTATCATTGTTATACCTGAAGAAGTTCCAATTCTATCCGCACCTGCCGCTATCATGGCTTGTGCATCTTCTTTTGTTTTTATGCCGCCGGAAGCTTTGATTTTTATATCTTTATTTAAAGTAGCACGCATTAATTTAACGGCATCTATGGTTGCACCTATGGTAGCAAATCCTGTAGAAGTCTTAGCGTAATTGATGTTCAACGCATTGCAAATCTCACACAATTGTATGATTTCTTTGTCGTCCAGCAATCCACTCTCAAAAATGACCTTGACAATTTTTCCATTTTCCTTACACAAATGCGTTACCATCGCGATATCTTTTGCTACGATATCCCAATTTCCGGATTTAACAGCACTAATATTAACCACCATGTCGATATCATCTGCACCATCGTTAATCGCCAGTTCTGCTTCTGTCAGTTTGGTTTCGGTGAGGTTATAGCCCAAAGGGAAGCCAATGACGGTGCCGATATTGACTTTTGAGCCGATAAGGAAGGAGCGTGCTTCTGCAACATATATTGGAGGCACCATAGCGACGGCAAAATGGTATTGCGCCGCTTCTTCGCATAATTGCCTAACATCCTGCAAGGTTGCTACAGGCTTTAGTACGGTATGTTCAATATAGGAAGCAATATTACTCATCTCTGCCATGACAATGTTTGTATTTTTTGCCGCTACCGCAAGGACAAGGGTCGTTCCTGCCAATCTTTGGCTCCACACGGACTGGCTCCATTTTTGGTTTCTCTAATTCTGCTTGTTGAGGCTCTTGACCAGATCTTGCATTGCTACTGGCATCTGCATCTGCTTTTGTCTCGCGCATTTTTGAATAATCCGTTCGTTCCTGGGTGGGTAAGGGCTGCCGAATTTCCGGCTCTTGAGAAGGCAATTCAGCTTTAAATAAGAAAGAACAGATTTCCTTATTGATTTCAGAAAGCATGCCTTTGAATAATTGATAAGCCTCTAATTTGTAGATAACCAAAGGATCCTTTTGTTCATGTACAGCCAATTGTACGGATTGTTTCAATTCATCCATCTGGCGGAGGTGTTCCTTCCAAGACTGGTCAATGAAAGCTAAAATCAATGTTTTTTCCAGAGACCTAGAGATTTCCATTCCCTGATTTTTGATAGCCTTCTCTAGAGGTACTGTCGTATTGACATTCTTTAAGCCATTGGTGAAAGGAATGATGATATTATGTATTTCACTGCCTTTGTCGGCATAAATTCTGGAAATCACCGGCATAGCTTCGTTGCGCACATCTTCCATTTTTCTGAGGTATAAATCACAGGCATCTTCAAATAAGCGTTGTGTAAGTTCATCCTCTTTGCCATTGTTGAATTCAGTTTCAGAAATTTCTGTATCCAGAGAGAAGAATCGGATGCAATCTAATTTAAATGCTTCATAACCATCACTTTGTATAACCAACTCTTCGCAAAGTTCATATATCATGTTGATGAGATCAAAGGAAACCCTGTCTCCATCTAATGCATGCTGACGCCTTTTGTAAATGACTTCCCTTTGCGCATTCATGACGTCGTCGTATTCAAGGAGGCGTTTACGAATGCCGAAATTGTTCTCTTCTACCTTTTTTTGCGCCCGCTCGATGGATTTGGAAACCATAGAATGTTGTATTACCTCGCCTTCCTTGTAACCCATTCTATCCATCCATACTGCCAGTCTGTCAGACCCAAAAACACGCATCAAGTCGTCTTCCAATGACACATAGAATTGGGATGAACCGGGATCACCCTGCCGTCCGGCACGACCACGCAACTGTCTGTCCACCCTTCTTGAGTCGTGTCTTTCCGTACCTATGATAGCCAAACCACCACTTTCTTTCACACCCGCACCAAGTTTGATGTCCGTACCACGACCAGCCATATTGGTGGCAATGGTTACCTGTCCGGGTTGTCCGGCTTGTGCTACAATTTCAGCTTCCCTTTGGTGTTGTTTCGCATTCAATACATTGTGGTCGATTTTACGCATGCGCAACATTTTGCTCAGCAATTCAGAAACTTCCACATTTGTTGTACCCACCAAAACAGGTCTTCCTTCTTCTTTCATTTTTACAATCTCGTCAATAACGGCATTGTATTTTTCCCTTTTGGTTTTATACACCAAGTCCTCCATATCACGGCGAACGATGTCTCTGTTGGTAGGGATTACTACGGTATCTAATTTATAGATTTCCCAAAACTCTGCTGCTTCCGTTTCTGCTGTACCCGTCATACCGGCCAGTTTATTGTACATACGGAAGTAATTTTGGAGCGTTATGGTTGCGAAAGTTTGTGTAGCCGCTTCAATTTTTACATTTTCCTTGGCTTCAATAGCCTGATGCAATCCATCCGAGTAGCGGCGACCATCCATGATACGTCCGGTTTGTTCATCAACGATTTTTACCTTACCATCTAAAACAACATATTCGATGTCTTTTTCAAAGAGGGTATAAGCTTTCAACAGCTGATTTACGGAGTGCAAACGCTCCGATTTTACGGCATAGTCGCGGATAAGTTCATCTTTCAGGTGGAGTTTTTCCTTCTCGTCGCTGACTTTAGTTTCAATTTCCGCAATTTCTGCGCCCAAATCCGGCAATAAGAAAAAGTCTTTTTCTTCTCCCGCCAGCGTAATCAGCTCAATACCTTTATCTGTTAATTCAATAGAGTTATTGCGTTCATCAATGGTAAAATACAATTCAGTATCAACAAAAGGCATTTCTTTGTTTTGGTCTTGCATGTAGTAGTTCTCAGCCTTTTGGAGCAGGTTTTTATTACCCGCCTCACTCAGGAATTTGATGAGGGCTTTGTTTTTAGGGAGACCTCTGTGCGTACGCAACAATGCCAACCCGCCTTCACCTTCTTTATATCCTGTTTTGCCTTCAGCAATAAGCTTTTTGGCATCGTTTAAGCATTGCGTCGTAATTCTTTTTTGTGCTTCCACCAACCGTTGGATGCGTGGCTTTAGTTCATTGAACTCGTGTTGGTCGCCCTTTGGTACAGGACCGCTAATGATTAACGGGGTACGTGCATCGTCCACTAAAACAGAGTCCACCTCATCCACCATCGCGTAGTGGTGTCTTTTTTGCACCTGCTCATCTGCAAACCTTACCATGTTGTCACGCAGGTAGTCGAAGCCAAACTCATTATTCGTGCCATAAGTAATATCCGCACGGTAAGCACTTTTTCTTGCTTCGGAATGTGGTTCATATCGATCGATACAATCTACGGTAAGTCCCAAGAAATTATACAGAGGACCATTCCATTCACTGTCCCTTCTGGCGAGGTAATCATTTACCGTAACGATGTGTACACCCATACCGGAAAGCGCATTCAGGTAAGCCGGAAGTGTTGATACAAGTGTTTTTCCTTCCCCTGTTGCCATCTCCGCAATTTTTCCCTGATGTAACACCATACCACCAATGAGCTGTACATCATAATGTACCATGTTCCACACAACTTCAACCCCTGCGGCCATCCATCTTTTTTGATAAATAGCCTGATGACCGTCAATGGTAACGAAATCTTTCTTAACAGCTAAATCCCTGTCAAGGTCTGTAGCCGTAGCGATAATAGTGTCATTTTCGGAAAATCTTCGCGATGCTTCTTTTACCACAGCAAAAGCCTCCGGTAGTATTTCATTCAGTATTTCCTCTATGGCTTCTTTTTTCTCGTTGTTAAGTTTGTCGATTTTCTTGTATATATCTTCCTTGTCTTCAATAGACTTGTTTACATCTTCCACCTCCGCATGCAATACATCGATATTTTTGTTTATCTCCGAGAGATATTCTTCAATTCTTTGCTTAAATTCAGTCGTTTTGGCACGTAGCTGGTCGTTAGAGAGTTGTTTATAAGCTTCAAAATGCTTATTGATCTCGTCAATTATAGGCATTATGGACTTTATATCTCTAGAAGATTTGTCGCCGAAGATCCTGGCGAGTCCCTTGGTAATAAATTCAAACATTGTCGTTAATCATTGAGTTTGCAAAGTTATAAAAATGGTTGCGATTTTCAGGGAAAGAATACCACAATATCAGATTTATTAACAAAAACGATTCCAAATGACGGTTTACTGACAATTGGTCAGATGTAGCAGTTATTTTACAGCCTGTGCTTCCATCAGCAAATGTTCCTTAGCAGTGTCAATGGCAACAATATTGGCATAGTTGCCATTTCCATAGCGCGCCATGGCTTCCAACCTAGTTTTTACTTTAGGTGGCACAAGCCCAAAAGAGAATACAGACAATGAAACTTTCTGGTCATTGCCTTTCTGTATCGTTTTTACCATCCTAGCTTCTTCCTTGTCACCACTCGTGAATAAACCATCGGTGGCCAGAATGATTCTATTATTGCCATCGCTGACAAACCCATTCAACGCCTGCCTGTAAGCTTCTTCTAAGGCGTTGCCACCCTGAGAAATTCCTCCTGCTTTTATGGAGTCGATTTTTGCAAAAATGGTATTCTTCTCTGCCGCAACAACAGGTGGAATCACCACTTTTGGCTCTGTGGAGTAGGTGATAACCGAAATCCTGTCCGTAGGGCGGTACAACCCGACCAAGTATTTCATAGCCTGCTTTAACAGCGGAAGTTTATCCGGTTGGTTCATTGAACTGGACACATCTATCAAGAAAATGAGGTTATTGGTAGCAAAACCTTCCAAAGATTCTTCCTTTTTTTCTACTGGTGGAGGTGCAATAGGTGGGGTAGCCACCACATTAGCAGATTGCGGCATTTTTTTCATTTTTATTTCCCGGAAGGTGAAGTTTTCCAATTTGATATAGCCGTTCACCGGGTAATATCCTTCTTTTTCAATCTTAATGGGATAGTCGCCTTCTTCCAACATGAACATAAGATCCATGATATATTTACCGGAATCATCCGTTTCTGTCAGAAAACTATGCTGCCCGGCGAGAATGGTGATGTACAATTTCACATGTGGAATAGGTTGCTTCGTTTCGATATCTGTAACAATACCGGTCATATAGATACGCCCATTTTTGCCGGATTGCGCAGCAACACCTAAGGAACACAATAAAAGTAGAAATGTAAAAAAACGCTTCATGCATATAATTTTGTGTACGAAAATAGTCATTTATACAGTTGTTCTGCTATATTTAACCTAATTTTATCAAATATGAAGCCAAAACAGCTGTTAAGTATTCTTTTCGGGTGCCTGCTAATGTTGAATGCAAGGGCGCAGAATGAAATATATCGCTTAAGGTGGGGAATGGACGTGCCGATTGCTTCGGTAGGCGTTGGTACCACCATCACATCTTTTGTCTTACAAAAGCATAAACAACCCCTCACCGAGACAGAAGTAATCGGCCTCAATATCTCAGATATCAACCGCTTTGACCGGTCGGCCACCCACCAGTATTCCAAAGGTGCCAAATACGCCAGCGACGTATTAATGTTTGGCGCAATGGCATCGCCATCGCTGATGTTGATAGACAAAAATTTCAGGGCCGATTGGAAGACGGTATTACCTATCACCATAGAAAGTTATGCGCTCACCATGGGCATCACAGGACTGACAAAAGAATTGGTGAAAAGAAAAAGACCCTATGTGTACAATCCCGATGTTCCGATGGACAAGAAGTTGGAAAAAGATGCGACATCCAGTTTCTTTAGTGGCCACACCTCCTTAACAGCTACCAGTTGCTTCCTAACCGCCAAACTTTATGCAGACTACCATCCCGATAGCCGGTGGAAGCCGTTGGTATGGACGTCCGCCGCCATCGTACCGGCACTCACAGGACTGTTGCGCTACAAAGCAGGGAAGCACTTTTGGACAGATATCTTGACAGGCTACGCAGTAGGTGCTACGGTAGGATTATTGGTACCCGTAATACATAAGGCAAGGAATTGAGGAGATTTCGACGAAGAATCTTCATAATTTGAAAAGTCGCAAGACGCATTACGCACATCGAATAACGCATTATAGCACCCGGGCGGGCTTTCCGCTTGTATCTTTTTTGCTTTACAGAAGTAAAACCCAAGAAGAACCTTGATAATGTTGAAAAGTCGCAAGACGCATGACGCACATCGCAAAACGCATAATAGCACCCGGGCGGGCTTTCCGCTTGTATCTTTTTTGCCTTATAGAAGTCAACCAAAAGAACTATCGCAAGACGAATTACGCATAACGCAAGTCGAATGGTGCAAAACGCAAAAAAGGATACCGCTACAATCCCTGGTGCAGTGGAGGTGATTATAAGATATTAGTGGTAAGTTTTTAGTATCATTAATCCAGATTACACATTAGATGAGCGTAATTCACTTTTTATGCTTTACTTATCTATGGTGGTCTGTGAACCGTCGATATATCGGGACGTGGACTAATAGCAGTCTTCAAATATTTAATTGTTTCATATTTTTTTCTAACGCTGATTTTCGGATTAAAATAAACTACCAAAGAAATCGCATTTGTACGGATTCGGAACAAACATTCCGACGCAATGTACTTCCGCTCGATAATATCCAAATGTACTAAAAGGAATGGTTTTACATAGTATCCAAAGGACTATGTACATTTGAAAGCAACTTATTAGTCACTTTTGCATAAAC
>JAIBAX010000071.1 GCA_019694955.1 Chitinophagales bacterium
TAAAACTACGTTTTTCATAGGGGAATTCCCAAAATATGTTAAAACCATACTAAGCCCGATACGGATTCCGTTTTATGTAAAAACGCCCCAATGAGGGGCAAAGAAGCAGTCAAAATGAAAAAGCAAGTAAAAACAGCAGGCGAACTGGTAGCCCCCACGGGCTATCAGGATTTCCTTAAGCCCGCTGAGGTAATCCTTCCGGGACTTGAGGAAGTCCTTCTGTCTTGTAAGGAGATCCTTACGGGTGCTGAGGGCTTCCTCCAGAGGCGCGAGGTAATCCTTAAGGTCCGTGAGGACTTCCTCGGGGATGCTAAGGAAAGCCTCCGCACCCCTGAGGAAATCCTTGGGGGTGCTAACGAAATCATGATCGGACAGAAAACAGTTAGAATGAAACAAAAAATAATAATTCAGTTAAAACCTAAATAAAATGAACAAGAATAAATCCGGAAGAATTCCGGTGGTGATTGACTCGTTCAACGCCTATATCAATAACACGGAACGGTACCTGAGGATGCTATCCCCGGTGCCAGTTCCACCAACTGTAACGCCTCCCACATCGGGAACAGCAACAGTTGGCGTAGTGCCAAGCCCGCTCTTCAACTGGCAGAGGCTTACTATGCTTGTAACCGAAATGGATGCATGGACAAACTTCAAAAACCAGTGGAACGCGCTTTACATTCCTTATTCCGATAAGGAAGAAAGCCGCACTACGGCCATCAAGAACAAGCTCCGCGCAGTGCAAAACAACTTCGGAATTTTTGCACGCCCCATCCTAACCATGATCGCAGGAGTGCGCACGGTAACAGATGATGATGCAGCGGTGCTCAACATTGTGATACACCGTGCAGAGCCGGTGCATCCTATCACACCTATCGACCAGATACCAACCTTTAGCGTAACACCGATTGGTGGTGCGGAGGTTAAGTTTTCGGTACGCCCAACGCACGACAGCACACGCGCAAGCAAGCTGCCTGGCGCAACGGGTATCGAACTCCGGTACGATGTGGGTGATGTTTGCCCGCCCGAGCCAACGGTGTGTACGCAGATGTACATTTCCACAAAATCCATCTTCGTGGTTTCCTTGCCCGGAACGGCCAAAGGAAAAACCATGCACGTATCGGCACGTTGGATCATTTCCAACGACCCTGCGCGTAATGGGCCATGGAGCGGAATGTTTAGTGTGGTAGTGGCTTAAGTGTTAAAGGTCAAATGAAAAGGCTCTCCGAGAAATCGGGGAGCTTTTTTTGTGAATGATCTAGTGCTATTATGTTATTGCATCAATATCTAGAATGACTAATGTAAAAGGTGGAGCCATAATTCCCATGCAATTCTTCATTTCCGGCATAGTTTGCACCACAAGCAGAAGCAGCAATTTTATAGGAGCCACTAGTTAAATATACTGACCGTGAGCTTCCAACAGGGATAATTACCATTTTAACATCAGCACCGCTATATCTAACGGTTAATTCACATCCAGTATTATTTTTGAGTTCTACCATTGAGTTATCTGAACCATATCCACCATATTGGTCAAATGCAGGCATTTTCCCCGTGTTGCTATTCCCCATAATTTCATCCACTTCTAACTGAATTATTTTTCTCTTAATTGCAGAAGCCTTAGGATGATTTGGATAATCCTCTAAGAATTGTTTCCAAGCATAAGATGTATTTTGGGAGACAGCATTATCATATGCTTGCTGCTGGTTTAGCTCTTTTAATTCAGATTTTTTCGACCTTGCTTTTGAGGAATATTTTCCCTTGGGGTAGTATTGTAAATATTGGTCAACTGAGGCTATGTCGTTATTGTTTTGTGCTGCATCCCAACTTATTTCCTCATCAATATTTTTTAAATATTTATTTGCTTCTAATGTTTGTGGCATGTCTGGGTGACGTTCAACCAATGCTTGGAATTTTTCTTTTGCCTTGACAAATTCCTTCGCTTCATAGAAACTCTTCCCATCCGATAGAAGATTCGGTGCTCCAAATTTTATGCCTTCTAACTCCTTCTTTAAGGAGTCGTTTTCTAAGGATAGCTCATTCCGTTCCGAGACAATCTTATTGTGTTCTGATTCGGGAACGCAAGAGGCCAGCAGTATGATCGTGAAACTGATTAATAGAAGGTATGGTGTTTTCATTTGTTGTTTATGGTATTTGTTAAAAATTGGAAGTAGGAAATGGAATGAATGCCTCCATGATTGAAATTAATCCATCTCGAGTCATTACGGAGATAGTAATAATTACTACAGACATAATAATACCGATCGCTACATTGTTGTTTTTTAATTCTAAAAACTCATTTATTTGTTTGGTGAGAGATGTAAAAAAATAAATTGCTATGCCATTTACGATAAGAGTAACGGCTATTCCGATGAATAAAAACAGCCCGATATACTTCGCAGATTCAAAGTAAATATTCTCAGCAGGGTTCATTTTAATGATTCTAATTACGCTTAATATTGGTTGGGTGGTTGCGGAAAGAAGAAAGCCTACAGAAAATATTATAGCGCTAATAAATAGTGCAAATGCGACATTGTCGTAAGTGAATTCATATTTTTTTATCATATATTTTGTTACTCTGCTAAATGCAAAATACAAAACAAATATTCCTAGGATTAAGGACAGACCTAAGTGCAGGATTCCATTGAAAAATAGTTCGTTGTTCATTGTTTGTTTGTTTTAGTTAGAGTTGTACATAAATATATCCCAAAAGTATAGATTTGAAACATCTGGAGGAATTTGACCTAGCATCCAGCCAGGGTTAGTGGTTTCCCATGTATAATATTTCTTACCATTAAATGATTTGTAAGTGCCATAGGAGGGAATATTTACTCCTAAAAGTGAATGCTGATATGTAGTACTGCACAGAATAACAACATCGTATTTGAAATAGGAAAGAATCGTGTATAATATTAGTGTTCGCGTGTCGCAATCTCCCTTCAGATTATACAAAAACTCATTGGGGGTTTGGATGCCATATTCAACATTTCCTAAGCATGCAGTGTTGTCCGTAATAAAATATGAGGAGGATCTGCTTCTTGCTCTCTCTTCTTCGCATGAGTAATCCAGTATTTTTGAGTAAGGAATATTTTGAATGCAAGAAACCGTAACATCCAAAAATTGTCTGCTCGATAAATTATTTCTTTTTTTAATCGCTGAGAGCATGCTATACAGGCTATCGAGGTTGGATTTATCAAAGTTGTATATTGTTGAATATAATCTATTCCATTCAGTTTTTGAATCTAGATATAAATTTATATTCTGCCTATTTTGTTTTGAATTAATATAAGTAGAAAGCCAAACCTTGGTTGTGTCTGAAAATTTATTTTGCGCATAGTCTCTCCAATAAATTGCGTGCTTGATTAATACATCATTAGAATCAGCATTATATCGTGTGTCATCTCTCACAGGATTTTCATTATTCTTTTCCGAATCATCGCTAGAAGTTGTTTGTGTTGGGCGGTTGTCGTTCCGGTTCCGTGATGGTGTGTGTGATTGATAGGGGTGAAGAAAAGCATATATGAAACTAAAAAGAATCAGACCTATGTACAATAGTGCGATTATCCAGCTGAATATGGTTCCTAAAATTGGGAATCTTGTGAATAATTTTGATATGAGCCATCCGATTAGGCCGATTAAGCCAACAGCGAGTAATCCGGAGGCGCCAAGCCAAGCAGCGAGCGCAATCAGTAGAATCCATGATAATGCCCATCCAAATGAAGGTAAGCAGCCTGAATTTTGTTCGGAAACTACCTGCTTTGCAGGTTGATTTATTTCGACCTTCTCTTTTGTACTTACTATCTTGACAGGCGCCACGGAGATCGGTGCCACTTCAACATCAACTTCTTCCTCATATCCGAGGGATGAGTAGATAGTGCCTTTAATTGTGCCATAAGTTTGAGTCCCGTCCTTTATTACATCTGTAAAATGATAGTCAATAATTTTTACTTGCTCTAAATCTTCCTGATAAAAGACGTTTTCTTTTGATTCATCCGGATACTCTACTAATACATCCTTAAGTAATTCTCTTTCAATTATTTTGTCTGATTTAATTTCAATCTCGGTTTCCGAAATTATCTCTTTGCAGTCGGTAACTTCGCAATCGTAAAAATCAATTTGATAAGAAAGGGACTCTAAGGAAAGAAGAAATTCAATTCTTTCACCTCGATATTTTCCAGAGAAATTGCCTTTTAGGTATTTAAACCTTTTTACCTTCTGTTTCAATCTTCAGTCGTTTAATTAATTTTCCTTTTCCAACAATTTTTCGCTTTCTTTTCTCTGTATTAAATGGCGGATCAATATATTTTTCCTCAAAGTCTATTTTAATGTTTGTCGCCTCAGCGAAAAGTTGGGAATACTTATTTTTAAATTCACTGTATTCAGATAACACAAGGTCTTTTTCAATTTCCTCTTTTCTTATTCCATAACTACTTTGTGCGCTGGTTATTAATTTAATTATTACGGGGATGAAAAAAATAATTACTACTAAGCCAGTGATGAGCCATGATGCAGGGGATAGGCTTTTGATCGTATTAAGTAGGTAACTCTGTTCAAATGACCCCCAAATAAATACTTCTATTGGCTTAGATATGAAGATGGCTAATAAGGCGAGAAGGAAAAATCTCAGCGCGAGTGCAAATAAAGGGCTAGCGGTGATTTTCTTTTGTGGCAATGAGTTGTTGTTCATTGTGATTAGGTTCAATGCATATAGATTTCCAATCATAAATGTCCAGAATGTTGAAAAAATAAGGGCTATAAGATCATTATGAAATATTATATGCATAGCGTAAAACGAAGATGTTAAAGAGGTCAGAAGAATCAAGAGCACAAATGCACCAGTGTACATAAATATGGCTTGCGTTTCTTTTGAGCAGTTTCGTATTATGATATAATCTGCCCCAGACAATTTCCAAATGAACTCTTTCATCTTTTCTTTTCGGCTCATCCTTTTATTATATAATCATCGGGATTGTTCGAAATATTTTTTCTTTCTTTCTCTTTCCATTTATCAATAATATCTGTGCTTAATTCTTTCTGCGCCTCAATGAGTTTCATTTTTTCGTGCAAAAGCAAATCTGCCTTGTGGAATGTGACTAGGTCTTTTTCCACACCGTGCTTGTCTTGATAATAGTCATACTGTACTTGGATGCCCTCTTCTGCTTTCATTAATTCCTTAATATTTTGTTCTAAATAATCATACGGACTTTTTATTAGCATGAGTTTGAAAAAGATCGGAGTCAATTCTATTGCCATAAAAAGGAGAGTGATAAATAGAGAAATCCAAGTGCCGGCAAGTTTATGGGCGAGTTTTATTCGTTCTAAAAGTCCATCTAGTGCATTAGCTTGGTCTTCATTCGTTTTGTACTCTTTATTTCGATCCTTTCTTAGAGCTTCTAATTTTATAGACAGTTCTTTTATTCTAGGGCTATTTTTTGATTCGACATCCTTTTGCTTTGCTTCCAGCTTCTCCATTTCTGCCTTTACTGCCAATGCTCTAGGTCCAACGGTAATAATTCTCGCCTCATCAATGTATTGTTGTTGCATTCCTTCAACCTGAGTTTTTAAATCGACAATTTCTGCTTTTAATTTAGAATCCTCTTTTTCGATTTCATCAATTAGTAATCGGAATTTACGATTTGTTTTATTGTTTAATGTATCTCTTACATCCTTCTGCATTGAAAATAGTTCAGCATTAATTTCGGATTGAAACATTCTTATTTCCACGGGCTTGGAGATTGTCAAGGCTATAATCATTCCCATGATAATTCTAGGCAATGCACTTTTCATTTCTTGTAAAGTAATTGCCTCTGTACCATCTCCTTTCCCGGTACTCGTTACTATAAATCTATCTATGTTAAAGATTATTAAACCCCAGATTGATCCAAAGAATGTTGATAGGATTAATGTTTGAAGATGGATTTGAGATGAATCGATTGCAGAACCCTTTGGTTGGAAAATTGTATAAAAGGCATACCCTCCAGCGATAGCCGCTAGAACGCCTGTGGCAACTACAATCCCTCCGAGACAAGCATACTTGATATGGTCAGAGTAAGTGCTTTTCTCTAATATGTATCGGTCAGCTCCGCATGCCTTCCACAGAGCACGAATAATTGCAGTTGAACGGGGAGTGGTGTAGTAATTTTTATTCATGATGATTTAGGTTATTAAGCTCAATATGGTTTTTGCATTCTCTGATTAATTCTAATTTTCCACTTATCTTTTCTGTGTTGTACTCTGCAAATCGCGGTGATATTTTTTCAACTACAATTTCCATGATATTTTCTTTGATATTCGAACTCCACGTTTTTATTCTTGGAGAGCTAGAGGAATTGTTTTTTATAGCATTACTGAAATTTTTCATTTGAATTTCAAAGCGAATGGGATTTAACGCAATTACCTTTATGTAAAGGCTTTTTGATTTGAGCCCACCAATACCCCAAGAAATGATCCTGTATTTGGTCTTGTTTCTTTTTGGTGAAACAATCTTAAAGCCATTGTAATTTCTGATAAAACCTATTCCGGAAATCCAAACAAAAAATGCATTTTCCACATGCCATTCCAGCTTAATAAATGTTTTTTCAATAGCAAACTGTGTATCTGATTTGAAGTAGTGAATAGTATTCTTTTTTAAATGAAAAAAGGGATAGGATATGCGTAAAGCGAGAATGGGCTTTAAGAAATTAATAATAAATACTGTAATTTTTTTCAATTGAGAATGCTAATAAAGAGAGTTAAGTGGAGCAAACTATTCTATTGACTAAATTAGGCCAAAATGCTCAAGACTATCGAAAAGTGCCAATAATTTTTTGGCGCGTCTTTTTGGGGGCTGTTTGCCCGGGAGCAGCTCTTTGCCGCGCGCAGAGGATTAGCTGTCTGGTTATGATGAGCATTAACGAGCACGGCAATGTGCTGCGGAGGGCACCCAAAAAGCGTGACAAAAAATTGATGCGGAGCTGTCTCCGGTAGGATGGTGTTGGCTGTAGGGTCGGGGAGTAGTCCGGTTACCAGCGTTGTGGTCTACGGAGCGGGCTGTTGTCACACGCTTGCCAGTCCACGCTTTGCAGTCCTGCGCTAAGCTGTCCGGTTACTGCGGGGTTTTCTACGGAGCCTGTATTGGTCGAGTGCTGGTCTGGCTGTACGTCCAACGAGGGCCTGTCGGCCAACGCTAATTTGTCTGCGGAGAAAAAAGGGCGGGCGACTGTTGTTTAACATACCATCATTTGCTAATGTCAGCGAACCCTTAGGAGATCTTCCGGTTGACATACTATTTGTAAAACCAGCTTTTTTATTAATTGTTCCGGCAAGTGGGTCGTATTGAAAAATAGTTCCCTCTGCTCCTGCTTCGCTTGTGGATGTTGTTCCATACAACATTCCGTCAGCTAACTGTATTAAAGAACCTTCCGGTTTTCCTCCAATAGTTTTTCTATCAAAATCTATTTTTTTTGTATATACATGAGTAGCCGGATTATATT
Source organism: Chitinophagales bacterium (assembly GCA_019694955.1). Classification (GTDB taxonomy): domain Bacteria; phylum Bacteroidota; class Bacteroidia; order Chitinophagales; family JADIYW01; genus JADIYW01. Next base: position 7,470 of record JAIBAX010000071.1, read on the forward strand.
GGAAAAGTACTCCTTCATTATTTATTCCTCCTTTGTAAGTTGTTCCATACAACATTCCATCGCTTGCTTGTAATAATGATCCATAAGGAGTATTGCCATTTAAAGAATTATCGAAAACAAATTTTTCACTATAAATTCCTGTTGCAGGATTGTATTGAAAAATAACTCCTCCAGGAAAATTTATAGCATCACAGCTTGTCATGCCGTATAACATTCCATCATTTGCTTGTATCAAAGAACCATAAGGAGTTTTTCCGTTAATGAAAGAAGAACTACCGAAATTTATCTTTACGGTATAAGTAGCATTTGAGAGATTGTATTCAAAAAGTACACCTCCATTTGCAGTTCCTCCTTCCGAAGTCATTCCATACAAGTTACCATTACTTGCTTGTAATAAAGATCCCTGCGGAAGAGCGCCACCAGTATCATTAAAATCTAAAAGTTTGATATAAAATGAAGTAGCAGGGTCGTATTTAAATAAAACCCCTTTGTTTAACTTCCCTCCATAGGGGGTCATCCCATAAAACATTCCATCTGTAGCTTGAATAAGGTCATTATAATTGGGATTAATAGCATCGATGTAATCAAAATCATATTCTACAGTATAATTATCTCCTTGGCCATCCGTTCGGAAAATAACACCACCACCGTTTTTTCCTCCTTCTGATGTTAAACCCCATATTTGAGTTTGGGAATAGGAAAGAATATTTAGAGCGAATGACAAGCTGAGTAAGATAATTTTTTTCATAGTAGGGAGATAAAAACCCAGGATCGTTTTTTGCAACCCTGGGTTTGTTTGTTTCCGATTATTTTTTTATACACACTTTGTTGTGGCTGATCTGATTTCCTGATACGACGGAGACATCGTATAAACCTGTTGGAAGATTTGAGATATTGATGCTGATATGTTTAGTATTAAATTTTTCTCTCAGCACCTCCCTTCCAGTAATATCCAC
>JAIBAX010000045.1 GCA_019694955.1 Chitinophagales bacterium
GATTTCAAATTCGTTTTTTGTTAACTTTGCAAGTGAGCAATTCATAAGATTATAATTTATTCGTTTTCAATACTAAATTATAACTTTTGAGTTGCTCTTCTTTTTATTTAAAGTTTAAATCAGTTCGGGCATTAAATATTATGAGCCAAAACATTTTATGCCTTTGTGATAGATTTTTTTTAATTGATAAATATATGTATCACAAAGTTTCTCCAAGAAGGCACTAAGGACACTATGGTGTCGGCATAAGAGCTAGAAATTGTCAATTTTTATTAAGGGTTGTTTTATAACTACTTTTGTGATTACAAGAAAATCGTTCAGTAATTCACACTATTTTTTAAAGGTATTCTAAAATCAAAACCCGTAATATTCAAATAAAGCATCCACGTTTTTCGCCGTTTCTGTATCTGCTTGTAAATGATTCTTAAGATTATTTTTTAAAATCTCAGGGCTATCCGTTTCCGGAGAAAACAAACCATACATATCCTCAAATGAAACATCTTCTATCGCATCCCACGACTCGCTTTCCCCCTCATCAAATAAGTCATAATACAAACCCCATGGAATCCACGAATAATTGGCATTGGTATTTGCATCTAACATCTCATCTGTATACACATTGCTGCCATAAAAATAACGCAAACATTGCATGGATAGGTCTTCTGCCCAACTTTCAGAGAGCGCCACTAAACCACTTTCCACTTGTCCTCCATTACCATAACCACCATTTTGATAAATATGCATAATATATGGCTTCCAAAAAGAGTTGCCTACTTTCGCATAATGCCCTGCATGAGAAAATTCATGAAACAAAGCTTCCATATAATACTTGGGAACACCTTGCTGTTAAGATGCCTGATAGGGAGCATACACATCCGGTAAATGCCCCTTTACAGCATTTGCCAATGTTCCGGCAAGCGACGGCGGTAAATGAAACAGTCCGGTAAGCAATTGCTTAATGCTATTGATGTCCGTAAAACCTATGTTCCGCAACATTGGCGCAGCAAAACTGCCACCTGTGCCAAAGACATCATCTCCGGAAATCCATACATTCAATTTCTTGGGCGGCAGCAAATAATTCTCTTGCAAAGAAAACTGCCGATACGCTTGTAATGACAAAAATGTTGTTGCAGCAGTTTGAAGTGTAGCATTTGTATGATTTCCTTCACCGATATTGATTTGAATGCCATTTTCCACTGCCAAATTTCCGAGTGTTCTGGTATAAGGTGTTAAAAGTTGCGCAATATTGTCGGCATCAAAATTTCTTAACTCATACAACTCATTCTCAAAAGTCAGCAATACTTCCGGCTTATTGGATAATAAATTGGCACGCATTTCATATTCACCATTTTCATTGGTGATTGCTGTCCAAACCTTTGCAAACTGCCGATACCGCACTTGTACGCCTTTCAGTCCTTTTTGTGTGCCGTCTATTGGATCTTTACAAGTTATCTTACCTGAAAATGATTGTTTTACATTTGAAGATTCATAACCACAAAGTTCCCAAGCCTTCATCTCCAACGCATGTTCATTTTCTAAAGGAATATACAATTGTTGGATGACCTTAAAAGGGATATGCTGCATATCGAAATTCACCGGAATGATTGCATAAAAAATGCCTTTTTGCTTGTTATTCTCTTCGGTAAGGAAAGAAGTTGCAGAAAAATAGATTTGATTATCCAACAAATAATCGCTTTGTAAATCATCAGAAAGCTGCATTGAAATGTATAAATGATTGGCAATCGGTTCAGCCATTTGCAACGCTTTAGCGGCATTTTCCATTACACCTATTTCATATGGATTTTTTTGTTTATGATCATATTTCACTGGAAGAGAAGGCTCTTTTTTACAGCCCAAAATAACAGCCAGTGATAACAGTATTAGCCATGTATTCTTCATAAAATTATGGTTAGATCAACTCAAATATAGATAAGTTTTATTGGAATCCACCCGTTTATCTTTCAAATATCCACACGGTGTTAACGTTAAATTTCGTTAACCACTGTAGATAATACTATTTTTGGCAGTATATTTTCGTTGATTTACATATAAAATGAAATGATTATGAGAAGGTTTGCAATGACATCTGATCCTGAAAAACCTATGAAGAAAGATATAAAAGTAAAAAGTGCTATCGGCACACTTACTTTTGTCACCATATTTGCTTTGATATTTTTATTGTTGAAGCTACCACAAATCATGCCTAAGGAGGAGGAAAAACCTGTTGTAGTATTAGACTTATCAGAATTTGGTGAAATAGGAGGCAATTTAGATTATGGCAATTCCGAACAAGGACAGGGTGAAGGCAATAATGGCGACCCATTAGCAGGAGAAAAACCCAATAATACACCTGAACAGTCGGCACAACAACCACAGCCTACAAAATCGCAACCTGTAAAATCTTCAGCGCCTAAGATATTGACAAATAATAATGCGGATAATTCGTATGCCATCAAGCAGGCACAAATAAAAGCACAGAAAGAAGCCGAAGCAAAAGCTAAAGCCGCTGCAGAGTTAAAAGCCAAACAAGATGCCTTTCAAGCAAAGATGAATGCCGGTATAAAACCTGGAAAATCAGGTGTCAGTGGTGGTGGAAACGACCCATCTCAAGGCAATAATGGAGGCAATGGTGATTTTGGCAAACCAGACGGACAAATTGGTGGCACTAGTTTAGAACCTGGAAAAGGATCTGGTGATGGATTTGGTTATAGTTTAGCCGGAAGGAAATTAATTAAAAAGCCAGTAATTGTTGATGATTCGCAAGAAACAGGCACTATTGCAGTAAAAATTAAAGTTGATAAATATGGTAACGTGGTTTTTGCAGAGTTTTCTTCAAAAGGGTCGAATACGGCGAGTACTGTATTAAAAAACAAAGCTATTAAGGCGGCCAAGGAAGCAAAATTTGATGCTAATGCCAACGCTGCTGAAGAACAATGGGGTACCATAACCATCACATTTAAATTTTAATCTTAAAATTTTCTTCAACCCAATTGACATACCAACAAACCATAGATTATCTCTACAGCCAATTGCCGATGTTTTCTAATATCGGCAAATCTGCGGTAAAAAAAGGTTTGGACAATATTATACAATTATGTGCCATCTTAGGCAACCCACAGGAAAAGTTCAGGTCTATCCATATCGCCGGAACCAATGGAAAGGGTTCTGTTTCACATATGTTGGCTTCTATTCTCTACGAACAAGGCTACAAAACGGGGCTATATACTTCTCCACATTTAATCGATTTTAGAGAAAGAATCAGGATCAATGGCAAAATGGTGTCCAAAAAATGGGTAATAAACTTTGTTCAAACGCTGCAACCAGCTATTGAAGCAATACAACCTTCTTTCTTTGAAATCACGGTAGCCATGGCTTTTGCTTATTTTGCCGAAAAAAAAGTAGCTGTTGCAGTCATAGAAACAGGTCTCGGTGGTCGCCTGGATTCTACCAATATTATCACACCCGTTTTATCGGTTATCACCAATATTTCTCTTGACCACAAAGATATGTTGGGAGATACCCTTCAAGCAATCGCCGCAGAAAAGGCCGGAATCATTAAGCGACAAATACCCGTTATAATCGGAAGGAAACAAGCAGAAACAACAGAAGTATTTACCCAAACTGCTAAATCTTGTAACAGTCCATTATTTTTTTCTGAGGATATGATAGAAGAAAAAAGTATTTCGCGGCGCAAAAATTTACTCGTTTGTAAATATAATATGCCAAAAATAAGGATTTCTTCGCCTTTATTGGCTGTATATCAACAAGAAAATATAAAAACGGTTGTATCGGCGGTCAATCTCCTACCCTTTCCAATAGATACCGATTCCATAAAAAATGGGATTAAGCATGTTATCGACCATACCGGATTAATGGCGCGGTGGCAAATCATTGGAACATCACCCAACATTATCGCAGATGTAGGGCATAATGAAGATGGCATTTTACACGTTATGGAACAATTGAAGCAAGAAAAGTATCGTCAGTTGCATATCATCTTCGGTGCAGTAAAAGACAAAGATGTTCCGGCTGTACTCAAATTATTGCCTTCTGATGCCAAGTATTATTTAACTGAAGCAGATATACCCAGAAAATTACCCGTTGCCCAATTATCTGAAATGGCTAAGTCCCTCCAACTAAATTTTAAAATTTTTTCCACACCGAAAAAGGCACTAAAATCTGCAAAATCACATGCAAACAAGAAAGATTTAATCCTCTGTGTTGGTAGCTTTTTTATTGTCAAAGATATAATTTGATTTTATTTGACTTATATTTGTATTGTTCTCAATATCAATTACTCTACCAAATATATAGGAATATGGATATATTGAATATTAGTATGCAAGCACAGGAAATAATTGTTATTCTAGTGACAATATTTATCATTATTTCTTTATATCTAGAGAAATTTCCTCCTGCACTTACCTTTTTTATGGGCGTTGCTTTTCTTTTGTTGGTAGGAATTTTAAAACCAGAGGAAGCTTTAAAGGGTTTTGGCAATGATCAGATTATGACCATTATGCTGTTACTAGTGGTGTGCGGTATACTCAATAAAAGTGCACTTCCAGAGCAATTCTTTCAAAAAGTATTTGGAAATGTTAGCAATCTTGGGAGTTTTATGTGGCGGATGATGTTAGGTGTGGGTATCTTATCAGCATTTGTAAATAACACACCCATCGTAGCATTTTTAATTCCCTTTGTGTATAGTTGGTCTAAGAGCAATAATATAGCGCCTTCTAAGTTGATGATTCCGCTTTCCTACGCCACCGTTTTGGGTGGAACCGTTACACTAATAGGCACCTCTACCAATTTAGTGGTAAATGGCTTAACAGTAGATGCAGGTTATAAGGAATTAAAAATGTTTGATTTCACAGTTGTTGGTAGCATACAGGCTATTCTAGGCATTGCGTATATGTATTTTTTCAGGAATAGAATATTGCCAAATAGAGCGGATCCCTTAGATACGTTTAAGAAATCACCCAGAAGTTTTTTGGTAGAAGGCAGAATAAAATCCGGCTCCAAATTAATGAATAAGTCAGTAGAATCTGCAAATCTAAGGCATTTGAAAAATTTCTTTTTAGTAGAAATAATTAGGAACAATGAAACCATTAGCCCGGTTTCTCCTAAAGAAATCCTTCTAGAAGGTGATATTTTAATTTTTGCCGGTGATGTGAAGTATATTTCTGATTTGGTGAGCGATCAAAAAGAGTTACATTTTCCAAAAACATTGAATATTAAAGCCCAAAACGCCACACAACTTATCGAAACGATGCTGCTCCCACAATCATCATTAATAGGACAAACCATTAAAGAGTGCGACTTCCGGGGAAAATTTGATGCTGCGGTTGTTGCCATTCACAGGCGTGGGGAGCAGATAACCGGAAAACTTGGGGATGTTTTATTAAAACAAGGAGATGTGTTATTGCTTTTTACCGGAGATGATTTTGAGACCAGAACAGAAAATAGTGAGGATTTTTTCACCATCAATAAAATAGAGAAAGAAGAAAGCCTTCCTGTGGGTAAATCGTGGATGGTTTTGATAGGATTCGCTTGTTGTATCGTTCTTTCTGCTCTATCGATTGTCAACTTGTTCCAAGGACTCTTAATCTTATTGGCAGTGATTATTTTTACCAAAACGATAAGCTTTAGAGAAATGCACAATTTAGTAGACTATAATTTGTTCATTTTAGCGGCATTGGCGTTGGCACTTGGAGATGCACTTACAAAGACGGGTGCGGCTACCCATATAGCAAATGGTATTTTATCGGTAGTGGGTCAATGGGGTGCGGTGGGTGCATTAGCTGCTATTTACTTGATTACCATGTTGATAACAGAGATTATGACCAATGTCGCCGCAGCTACATTGGCATTCCCCTTAGGTATATCCATGGCGAATTCCTTAGGAATAAGCGATCCGAAGCCCTTTATCTTGGCCATTGCCTTTGCTGCATCTGCATGCTTCCTCACCCCTGTTGGTTACCAAACGAACCTCATGGTATATGGTCCGGGTGGTTATAAGTTTTCAGATTATTTTCGCGTTGGTTTACCCTTAAGCCTTTTATGTATGGGCGTTTGTGTGATAGGTTTATCCATCATTTATAATTTAATTTAAATTAGTACTTTTGTAAAACAATAATAAAGGATAAATGGCCATTTTTCATCCCAGCATTTTCTACCTTCATATCCGAACTTTTGGAATGCTCATTTATTTAATGTGTTTCAAGCATTTTAGTGTAAAAAGATGTCTCTTCATGCTTATGTTTTTGACATTGTATTTATTTATGGCGGCGATTGTCATAGTCACAAGATTATTAGATGAAGTGCTTTTCCCATCGTATAGAAAAGTAGAAATTCAAAAACCGGTTTTTATCATTGCCAATCCAAGAAGCGGCACCACCTATTTACATAGATTATTTTGTTTAGATGGTGAAAAGTATAATTATACGTTGCTATACCATACAATTTTTCCATCCATCACACTATTTAAAATCGTTGATTTTTTTGGATGGATAGATAGGAGAATTGGTAGACCAATGCGCAAGTTCTTTGATTATATGGATTCCGTATTTTTCAAAGGGTGGGAAAATATTCATCCCATGGGTTTTAATAAATCCGAAGAAGACGAGGGTACTTATATTTTTACAATGATTACTGCAGGGATATTTCTATTATGCCCTTACCTAGATGAGATACCTTGGGTAAAATTTCCGGATAAAATGTCTGAAAGGGCACGTTATTCATTGATGGAATTTTATAAAAGCACCCTTCAAAGAGTTGCTTACGCACAAGGGCATCAAAAGATATTTCTTTCTAAAAATGTTATGTCCACAGGGCGTCTCGAATCTCTTTTAGAATATTTCCCCAGTGCGCGTATTGTGTATATTGTAAGAAACCCATATAATTCTGTTCCTTCCTTTATAAGTATGTTTTCCTCTTCATGGAGAGGCCATAGCAAAGATATCCCGGAAAATTCTCCACACCACCGTGCTTGGGGAAAATTAGGCATGGATTATTATGATTATTTCCACGAAAAAATCAAACGCTTAGATGAGCAACAAACCATTACATTGAAATATGATGACCTGGTACAACATCCGGTTGAAACTGTATTGAGTGTTTATAATAAATTTAATTTAGGTATTTCAGATGCATTTGTAGATCGGTTAAAGAAAGAAACATCCAAACAGAAATCCTACCGAAGTGACCACGAATATTCCCTCGAACAATATGGTATGAGCAAAGAAGAGGTATTATCCCAAATAGAATGGGTTTTTGATAAATATGGTTTTAGCAAAAATTAGTTTCGGTTGCCAGCCCAAAGGAGTCTTTGTGTTTCTTGGAGGGTCTTAGTGGTGCAGTGTTTAACATGATTGTTGTATCACAAGGATTCACTAGGGAGGCACTGAGTTCTCAAAGTGTCATTACGAGAAGGATTTTATCAATGGATCTTTTTTATAATTACTTGGTCCTGAATCGTTCCTGCGTTATTTTAATACTTTACCAAATTAGACAATTTAATTGTACGTTTCATCGGATTAAAGGGTGCCTGAACGATGGAATTATTTTTGTCTAATAAAGTCAACTCAATGGTATTATCGCCTTCTTTCATGCCTTCAATAAAAAAAGGTGTCCATTGTTCTAATAAGAAATCTACACCATTTATGCTTGCTTTTACCTTATAACCTTTTCTGCTGAGGTCGCAATTCACTAGATAAAAATCCAATAAGACATATTTTGTATCTGCTCCTTTATATTCTCCTTTGGGGCGACTGTAGAACAACATCGGTTTTGAAAGGTCATAAGGTTTCGCTACATCATTTACACCTACCGAAAATTGTGTAATTTGATAAGCGGTTTTATTTTTTATGCTTTCATGATAACTTCTGCTCAAAAAAGAAAGGGAAAGATATTGACCGTCTTTTAAGGTCTTTTTAAAGCCCCCTTCGTAATGCGCCGTGTAAGGCTCGTTATTTAGGATATGGTGTATATGTTGCCCTTGGGGAGAATTGGCGCATAATTTCTCACCGGCATCCGTTGTAGGAATACCTAAAGAATAGTTTTTGATAGAAAAATTAAAATCCACCATAGTATCACTCCATGACAGGTTAGTTGGCGAGTTTTGTACCAAAATGGCATCATCAAACCCTGGCGACACCACTTCTGTCAATTTAATGCCATCCTTTTCAAGAACCACCAATGGACTTGCAACTGGCAAGGTGGTTTGAGACAGTGATTTAGATTCTTTGCACCTTGCAAAAAAAACCAAGGAAGCAAATATTTCTAATAAAAACACCACAATAATATAACGCCACCGCTTATTTGACCGAACCATATCTTTCATTTTGACAAGTTAAACAATTTGAACCATAAAATTATATAAAAAAGTATATTGACAGCACTCCAAACCGCCAAAACAGAAAGTACACTTAAGTGTTGACAACAGTAATACAAAACAATTAGTTTAACAGCCGTTTGTATAAGGTTAAAAAAGAACTCCCATTTGAGTGCCGTTTTTACATCTAAAAGCATGGAAAGAGGACCCACAATAAAAGAGGCAAAAAACATTGGTGATAGTATGGCAGCCATCTTTCCGGCTTCTGCCCATGTCTCACCAAAAAAAGTAGTAAATAACCAAATGCCCAAAGCTGCCAATAATACACATGGAATGATTCCCAATAAACATAAAAATTTAGCTGTTTCAAGGAGCAACCTTCGTTGTTCTTGCTGCTTTTGTGCCAATTCCAATGCTGCAGATTGCTGATAGTATGCCTTGCTCATTGCAGCCGTAATAATACCTACTGGTGCTAATAATGCCCGTTGCGTGAAGGAAAAATCTCCGACTGTAGATAAGCCATAGAATTTTTTAAGGAAAACAGTAGGGATATACTTCCCTAAAACATTTAGTAAAGAAGAAGCACTACCAAATGTCGCAAAGGTTGGATGGGTTTTTAGGCTATTGGAAATATTCCAATCAACTTTTTGCATGAGTGCTTTCATTGGGTCGGAAAACAATAACAACAGATTTTGCAACAAATAGCCACTCATAAATCCCCAAATCAACCCATATTCGATGTCCCATTTGCCCATTACAATTGTAATAATGGCACTTATGATTACCTGCAATATCCGCGACCCAGCTATTAGCGTATATGCATTATTTTTTAATGCCACACTGTTAAACATTTGGTTCCAGCTCCAAAATAGCAATGAAAATGCTGTTAGAATTTTAGGAATTGTGACCGGAATAAACAGCACAATTAGGTAGAACAAAATACTAATGATAAAACCCGACAATATTCCACCCCAAAATGTGCTATTCATCTCTTGCTCATCCTTTGCTATGATGATTGCCTGATCTAATTTTAGGTTGATGACCTCTCCCAAAATAAACAAAGTCGTTAAGAATAATCCAAAAATGCCAAAATCTTCCTTCAAGAACATCCTTGAATAGACCAGCATCATCAGAAAATTAATACCTTGTGCCAAAAAATTGCCTGTGGACAGTGTAAAAAATGGCTTCAGCAAATTATTTTTCAAATAAAACACGAATTTGTTTGTTTTTGTAAAAGTATAAATATTATTTTCGCCCTACAAAATTCTTTGACATTAGTTTTGGTACTAAATACTTTGGGTTGTTAGCTCAGTTGGTTTAGAGTACAGCCTTGACAGGGCTGGGGTCACTGGTTCGAACCCAGTACAACCCACTTTCTAGTACTTAGTACTTGGTATTTAGTGTTACTAAATACGGTTACATTCGAAATTTTCTTTTATTTTTATCAAAACTAATAGCATTCCACGATGAAAAAGATTTGCTTAATGGCTTTTGCGCTCGTAATAGCTTTTATTTCTTGTAAAAAAGATCCAGAGCCGGAACCAGAACCACATCCCTCTCCTACCAAGGTGGATAGTTTAACCAACAAACTATCAGATTTAGAATTGTTCTTTGGAACCTTAAAAGACCTTAATCCTACCGATAATGTCGTTGAATATGACTTAAATACACCGTTATATTCTGATTATGCATCAAAACGGCGGTTCATTTACCTTCCTACCGGAAAACAAATGACCTTTAAGGCTTCGGGTGCTTTTGACTTTCCCGATGGCGCCATTATTTTAAAGACCTTTTATTTTAATAATGATTTTAGGAATACGGCACTTGGTCAAAAAATTATTGAAACAAGGGTTTTATTTAAAAAGGATGGCAGTTGGATTTTTGCTTCTTACCAATGGAATGATGAACAAACGGAAGCGTTTCTTAGCGAAGAATCAAAAGAAGTCAATATTACGTGGAAAGATATTAACGGAATTGCCCAGAACACGAATTATTATGTTCCCGCTCCGAATGAATGCGGACAATGCCACGAAAATAATGAAGATATTCTGCCGTTAGGCATTGAAGCCAGGCATTTAAACAGAAATTTCACCTATGGGAATGATACAAAAAATCAATTGGAATATTTTAAGGAAAAGGCATTCATAAATACCCTTCCTGCTATCAACACTATTGCAAAAGCACCTGTATGGAACGACCCTTCGACCGGAACATTAGAGCAAAGAGCACGCGCCTATTTAGATATCAATTGCGGGCATTGTCATAATCCTACTGGAACAGCTAATTACACGATTCATTTAAATTGGGAGGCGGCAGATAATATGCTGGGAAAATGTAAAATGCCAGATTATGGTAGCAGAGGTGGCGGATTCACCTACGATATTGTTCCCGGCAAAGCCGATAGTTCCGTAATGACGTATAGGATGAAAAGCACCCTAAATATGGATAAAATGCCTCCGGTAGCAAAATCTTTCACCCATCAAGAAGGTGTTCAACTCATCAAAGATTGGATCAATACCATGTCAGGAGGTTGTCCGGAATAGCAAAATGAGTCTTAAAAATCGTATAACATATATAGAAACGCTTACCTTTTCGGTAATCACTTACTTAGCGTTGATTATCAAATGGGGTTATGAGTACGGTCGTGGCGACCAGATTGAACTTATCCCCTATGCTCGAATTTTGCAAGGTGCGCAATCCTTTAATGACGATTTTTTCTTTAGCACCCTTGTTAAAATCGTTCCTAATGAGCGTTGGATAATGGCTCAATTTTTGGCCATTTTCAACCATTTAGAAATGGCTTGCCTAATTGGACATATCCTCACCACACTCCTACTGATTATTGCCATGGAGCAAGTAGGAAAGATACTTATTAAAAATGTACTGCTTACAAGGATATCCATTTTCTTATGCTTGGTAATTTTCTATTATGATTATAATTTAGGTGGCAATGACTTGTATTACAACCTCCTTCAAGCGTCTAATATTTCAAAGATGCTTGGCATATGGGCGATTTATTTTTCATTGAGAAGCAAATGGAATATTGCTACTTTCTTGTTGATTATTGCAACATTTGTGCATCCAATTGCCGGTCTTACCCTTTCGATGGCGATGTTTTTTGCTTTAATGCTACAAATGAAAAAGAAGGTTGTATCAACAAAAAACGGCTTTTTTCTTCTTATAAGTTATCTATTAACGGCAGGAATATTTGTTTGCACCATTCAAGTAGCCTACGGACGTGCAAATGATGGATATGGCGCGGCGGGAGATTTTTACAATACCATTTTCAGGTTCAGAAATGGACACCATTATATGCCGGACATGTTTCATTGCAAGGGATGGATCTTGTTGACGTGTTGCTATATGCTAACAGGGTGGAGATTCTATAAGAATGACGTGCTTCGTGGTTGGCTAATGGCCTTCTCCATCGGGTTAGTGGTGTATTTTATTGGGTTGTATTTTCAATCATCTACTATTGTCGCTTTTCAATGGTTTAAACTGACCATTTGGTTGAAATACTTTGGCATGCTAGCATTTTTTGGGTTTATTCAAACATATATTCCAACAAGTGTTGACCATTTATTGAAAAAGGTGCAGTTGCCCGTCTACAGTATTGGTATATTGTTTGGAATCTTATTCTGGATATTTGCACCCCAAAAGTGGTTTCCTGATGGCGTACATTATGATTTCGGATCACAGTATTTAGAAGACCCTGCTGTTCGTATCTCATTGATGGCGAAGGAATGTACGGCAGAAAATGCTGTCTTTCTGGTGCCTTATAATTTTACGGAGTTATCCTGCTATGGCGAGAGATCTTGTTATTTTAGTGACAAAGCCAATCCTAAATATCCCAAAGCTGCCCATGAATGGGAAAAGCGGGTTTCTATTTTTTATGGATTGCACAGCAAGACAGATGCTGAAAATTGGAATAAAGCAAATGAAAGATACCATGCCATTTTGCCGGGAAAAAGAAAGTACATGAAAGACCACGGCATCACCCATTTTATTACATTCGGAAAAGTAATGGGCTACAGAGAAATGGTGAAATGTGGCAATTATTATCTTTATCGGGTTGGTGAATAAGAGCAGGAAGCCATTATTGCAATATGCTATTTTGAATAACGAAATAATCATTATATAATTATCCCAGGTTATCGGAATTGCAGTTAAATAGCGGTTTTAGTAAAATGTTCTACCGGTTGTTCTATGCTCTGTTCTACCCGTAAGGCTACTTCTTTTCCACTTCTAAGTGCTGCATTTAATGACCCGTAAGTGAGATGGTCGCCGCAGATGAATAAATCTTCGGATATTTGTTTGGAATAAGCTGAAAAGGAAATGCTTTTCTTCCTGGGTATGGCATATTTTATATGGTATGTTTTGAGGTGTTCCCATTGGCTCACTTGTGTCCCATACCACTCAATAAGTTCCATTTGCACTTGATCTACCAACTCATAATCGTCAAAATCATTGGGCTTAGTGACGTTTACAGAGATAAGGTGCATACCTGATGGTGCATAGGAAGGTTGCACAAGACTCGGCACGAATGCATTGTTGACGATGCCTTTACCTTCGCCATTCAACATGACGATAGGTTTTTTTACAGGTGCAACAGAAGCGGCAAAATACAGTGTACTTACATGATGTGCATCAATATTACCGCTTAATCCGGGACATATCTTTTCCAAATCCATGGCATTTGCGGAAAGGATAATTTTTTTTCCGCTAATAACTTCCCCGGAGGTCAGTTCAACCATATTATCATGGACGTGTTTAACTTTCGCTTTGTATTGAATAGTATCGGGTAATAATGCGGCGGCCATCATTTTTGGAACGGCGCCGATTCCTTCTTTTGGCAAGCTAGCATCTTCAGAAAAGAGCATCTTCAGGTTGAAATGCAATAACCTCGAAGATGTTTTCATTTCATTTTCTAAAAATGCAGTACTTAGTAGCGGTTTAAAGAAACTTTGAATGATTTTATTGGAGAAGCCATATTCTGTTAGGAATTCTAAAGATGTTTTTTCAGGAATATTAAATATTTCGTGCTCATCCATTTGCTGAATGTCATTAAATAATTTTCCCAACTTTATCTTATCCCAAAAAGTAGCATTGCTGGCTACGGACATGCTAAGGATATCCAATGATTTTTTTAGGGGGTTGGAGATAATATTAAAAGCGCCTTTATAATAGACTAATATGCCGGGATAAAGAGATTTAAGTTCAAGTTTTTGGTAGTCTAAGGTGCTTTTTGCTTCGGGCAGTGCTTGTAGGAATAAGTGAAAACCTCGGTCTAAGATAAATCCGGCGTAGTTTTCGGAGCGCATCCGTCCTCCCGGTTCTGATGCCAACTCTAAGATTTTAACACTTAATCCTTTTTTTTGCAATATAGATGCAGCTGTCAATCCGGAAATACCGGCACCTACTATTACTACATCGTATTCTTGCATCAGATTTTTAAATTAACAAAAAACAAATTTAATATCTATGATGCAACCCTGCCTTTAACGGAGATTAATTAAAAATTAAGAATTAAAGATTAAAGATTTTTGTACTGCGCACCTCCTATAGTTAGTAAGAACTACTTTTATCACTCACATTTAAAATACACCTCTCCGGTAATAATCTTGTTGCTCTCATTGCCGGCTCTATCAACAATGTATACTTCGTATTTAGTTGTATCTAAAGGTGTTGATACTCCGGGTAATAAACACCGACCTATTAGGTTGGGACCTAATTTCACTTCGATGGTGCCTGAAATATCCGGAACGCTACCATTTGCCGGAATAGGATCCATTTGGTAGGTATCTATGATATTGGTTTTTAAGTCTTTAATAAAGATATTGCTCGCTCCGGTAGTAGTATCGCCTAAATCGCCATCACCGTCTTTAAAATCGATGAATAGAGAAAGCGAATCTGCATCAAAATCTGTAATCACTACAGGATTCCTTGGAGATTGCCATTTATTGAAGGTTATGGATGGCACATCATCAAAGACTGGGGCATCAAAACAGCTATTGAATATCAACATGGCGATGCAGCAGATGGCAAATGCATATCCATACTTCTTAGAAAAGTATCCTTTATAACCTTCTCTTATCGGTTGTTTCGTGTTGTTATCGGAAGTCTTTGTTATCATGGCATTCAAAATTAAAAAATTACTGCTTACTTTGCTGTCGTTTTGGAAATTTTAACAAACATACGTGATAAAATCTTTTCTGGCAAGGATTTTTCTATTGAAGAATCTGCTTTGGAACTTTTTCACCTGCATTATCAACGCAATACGGTATATAAAAAGTATGTTGACTATCTTGCAATAGAGCCATTAAGTGTGAAGGATCTTGAAGCCATTCCCTTTCTGCCCATAGAATTTTTCAAAAACTACACCATAAATATTCTTGACAAAACCGCTACTATCTTTCGCAGTAGTGGCACCACCGGATCAATAAATAGTCAACATTATGTTGGAGACCTTGCGCTGTACCAAAAGAGTTTTCTAAGCGGCTTTAGTCATTTTTTTGGCAATATCGAGCAATATCACTTCGTGGGACTTTTGCCTTCTTATTTGGAACGTGAAGATGCCTCACTAGTGTATATGGTAAATGGATTAATGGAAGCCTCCGGGCAACATGAAAAGGATTTTTTCTTACATGATTCTGCTGCTTGCGTTCGACGGTTGGAAGCATTAAAAAGTGAGGGCAAAAGAATTTTTCTTTTTGGTGTCACCTTTGCTTTATTGGAATTGGCTAAACATCGCCCAAACTTTTCGGGTCATTATGTTTTGGAAACCGGCGGCATGAAAGGTAGAGGGAAAGAACTCATCCGGGAGGAACTCCACAAAATTTTAAGCGAAGCTTTTAATTGCGCTACTATATATTCAGAGTACGGCATGACTGAATTATTGAGCCAAGCATATCTGACTGAAAGTGGCTTCTTTCAATGTCCACCTTGGATGAAAATATTGGTTAGGGACTTGTACGACCCAATGGATGTGACTTTAGAAGGAAAAGGCGCCGTCAATGTCATCGACTTCGCCAATCTATACTCCTGCCCTTTCATTGCCACATCTGATATCGGTATTGTTCATAAAAATGGTTTCGACATTCAAGGAAGAATGGATCAGGCAGAAATGCGTGGGTGTAATTTGATGTTTTGAGAAGGGTTTCTTTTTAACAGAGTCCACAGTCTATAGTCCACAGATCACCGTTTTTCTTGGAGTTCTTTGTGTAATGACTTTGTGCGCTTTGTGGTTGATGTTTTGAGAAGGGTTTCTGTTCGACAGAATCCACTGTCCACTGTCCACAGACCACCGTTTTTCTTGGAGTTCTTTGTGTAATGACTTTGTGCGCTTTGTGGTTGAAATTCTTCACGATGGACTGTTCTTAGACTATACAGTTATTCCCGTAGGATGAATTATTACTTGCTAACCATGCCATTAAAGAATTTATCATAATCGCTGACTTCTGGTGAGACAATTCTGGTGGCAATAAATGCGCCTCCAATATGTTCAGGAAGTATCACTTGATTGGCGCCGGCCATTTTTAATTTGTTGACATTATCAGGATCTGAGGCCCTGGTATAGATGGGTAAATTTTTACTTTTTTCTCTGGCAGAAAGCACCAAAAATACATTTTCAGCGTCGGAAGGAAGCGTGGCAACAAATGCTTTTGCGCGTTCTATTCCCAAAATATCTAAGATATCATCAGAAGTTGCATCACCTTCTATGAACAGAAGATTTTTGTCTTTATGAATTCTTAATTTCTCAATATTCTTTTCTACAATTAAGAACTGAATATTGTTTTTCTCTAAAACACTGCTGATAGCATGTCCTAACCTGCCAAATCCACAAATGATAACATGATCTTTTAACGATGCTAATATTTTTTCCATCCGCCTTTCTTTTAAAAAATTCTTAAAATCTCCATCTAAAAATAATGCTGAAACCTTCGAAATCGAATAAGTTAATAGTCCTAAATTAGAAATGATTAAAATCATCGTAAAAATCCGTCCCGCATGAGATAAAGGTACTACTTCTGTAAATCCTACTGTACTGGCAGTAATTACTGTCATATATAGTGCATCAAACCAATGGGCATCTTCAATGAGTACATATCCGGTTGTTCCGGTAGTAACTAATCCAACAAACAACATCAATGAGGAAACCAATGTTTTTACAACTTTGCGCTTATAGTTATTTTTATTATACATGATTACCTTTTCTTATCTTTTCTAAAAAACTATAAATCAGCATTGGACAAAAATATGATGATATTTAATAGATGAATGCGGATATTTGTCTACATTCCGATATGTCAGGAGACGATCTAATGTCCACCAACGCTCGAAAAAGTAATTAAATTGCGTTATATTCACCTAGTCTGCTTTTTGGTACAAAATAGCCATATCCTTTGATTAATCCCATTTCCAATATCTCTAGTATTCATAATTGTTCCTGTATAAAAGTAGGTAATTTTTACTATTTCTAATAATTTATTGGATGATTATAGTATCAACAAGTTTCACAATGAAGGCACTAAGTCCACAAAGGTGTCGGCACAATAACGTGTTAAAGCAGGATGATTTATAAAGCATTCCACTCCTGTTTTCGCGAAGACACTAAAACAGGGAATTGATTACTTTTGTGATTACCACTGTTTGCGCCAATGATGGGAGCGATACCGTGTATAAGCGGACAGCGTGCCCGGGCGCCCATGTGATGCTTTTACTGAAAACTCTTGAGTATCTGATACACCCTTGGAATGGGCAACCCCATAACGTTATAAAAGCAGCCTTCAATCTTCTTGACGCCGATATAGCCAATCCATTCTTGTATGGCGTAGGCGCCTGCTTTGTCTAAGGGCTTGTATTTTTCGACAAAAAAATCTATCTCTTCCGGGGTGATTTCGTTGAAATAAACGTTGGTGACATCTGAGAACTGATGTTTTGTATGATTAAAAGCAATGGTAACGCCTGTTACGACCTGATGCATTTTGCCGCTTAATCTGGCAAGTATCTTCTTTGCATCTTGCAGATCAATGGGTTTACCGATGATATCGCCATCTAAAATTACGACGGTATCTGCGGTAATGACAATTTTATGTGCTTTTATATGATTGGGAACGGCATGATACTTCAACTCAGAAAGATACTGAGGAACATCCATGGCGGTCAAATTATCATCAAAGACTTCTTCCACATCCGGGCTATAGGTTTCAAAGGTAAATCCCGCACCCGCAAGCAGTTCCTTGCGTCTCGGTGACTGCGAACATAAAACGATATTCGTGAACATGTTACAAGAGATTAAAACCCAACAAATCAAAGAAGCTTAGGAATATCTTCGCCGCAGCGCCGTTATGCAGAAATATTAAAGTTGATAGTCCAAATATCATGATGGACTTTAAGATATTGCTCAAGTAGCGAAAATCGAGTTTTGTGGCGGCGGTTCTCAGCTTCCATTGCAGGAATAAACTGGGCAATATCAGCAAGGCTATAACGATGGCAAGTCCTACGTAGAATTGATTTTCAATGAATAACACAAGGAATAATAGATAGATGACTATCAAGATGGCATTGAGGGCACTCACCAGCCATTTTGTCTTTTTTATGCCGAATGCTATGGGTATGCTATTACATCCATAATCGCTATCTCCTTCCATGTCTTCTGCGTCCTTGATGATTTCCCGCATCAAGGTTGTCCAAAAGGCAAAAAAAGTGTACCCTATCAATGCTGAATAGGTGCCGAGATAAACGGTGGCCTGAATGGAATTCATATCGTGTACATGGTCTAAATCGAAAAATATGAGGATGGCGATGGTAAAGGCCGTACAAAAGCTGACGATTAAATTTCCCCAGAACAATGTCTTTTTTATAAAGTGTGCATAGAAAAACAAGAGTGCGACCATCATAACATGCAATACGCCGAGCTTGGTCATGTGCAATTTTTTGGCAATATAAAAACCGATGGCTACGCCTATTAATGACAACGCAAAATAGAGATACCATGCGATTTTTTCGGACAAATGCTTGCCGATGATCACTTGATTGGGTTTGTTGATATTATCCATATCCACATCATAGATATCGTTGACGATATAACCACCTGCTGCAATACACAAGGTGCTTATTATCAGCAAGGTGAACTGAAAATTTGTCAACATAGGGTCGATGAACAATGTTTCCAGCATGGGAACGTCGGTTATAGACCATCTACACAGGAACATGGTGGCAGCGATTATAAGGAGATTAACCGGTCTAATGATCTGAATACTTTTTAGCATAATTTATTGATTTAGGGTTGGCACCACCCATTTGTTTTGTAATTTAAGTATCATTTCTGCTATTTCGCGAACGCACCCTTTTCCGCCTTTATTTTTGCAAATATAATGTGCGATAGCTCGAACTTCGGGGCGAGCATCTGCCGGACAAAAGCGTACACCACAATGCAGCATACCGGAAATATCAGGGATATCGTCGCCAATATAGGCTACCTGCTCTGGAAGGATGTCGTTTTTTTGGAGGTATTCTTTCAGGACTTCCAGTTTATTGAACGTTTTATCGTAAATATCGCGGATGCCCAAATGGTTTAACCGACGAATAACGCCTACTGAACCGCCGCCTGTAATCACACATAGATAAAAATCTTGCTCCAATAAGACTTTAATGGCATATCCATCCAAAACATTCATTACCCGCAACATTTCCCCATTTTCGGCGCATATTATGGTATTATCTGTAAGCACGCCATCTACATCCATGATGATGCAGCGAATATTCTTCAGTTTTTGATATACGTTTTCCATTTAAGTGGCAAAGGTAAGGAATAACCGATAATTGGCAAGTAGAAATGTTATTTGTCCACATCCCGATATATCGGAAGGTCATCGCAAGGTTGTTGCTTAATAATTTTGCTCAATGGAGTCTGACATTATCTTATATATTGTGCGAAGCATTTCGTGTACATCTAGTAAATGTAAATGAGCAGCTATGGTTTTTAGGTCGTGTCTACGGGCTGGACCGGTTTGCGCATGAAAGGGAGACATTGTTTTCAATTTCTCTGCGGTTTCTTCGATCAGTGGTAGCAAAAGGTTAAAATCCAAATCATTCTCGTGACAATAGTTTTCTGCCAGCAACCAAAGGTGGTTGACAAAATTATTACTAAATACGGCTGCGATATGCATTTTTTGGCGCTCCATATCTGTGAGTTGCACCACTTTATCAGAAATCTTTGATGCCATATCTTTTAGAAAAGTCACTAACGCTACATCAGGACTATCAATAATGATGGGAATATTTCTAAAATCCATATTCTTACCTTTGGTAAAGGTTTGCAATGGATAAAAAACGCCAGTTTTTATGCAAATATCTTTCAGCAGTGTTGACGACTTTGTTCCGGAAGTGTGAACCACCGGGATATTTACTTCCTTCAGAACATTGCCCATTTCTTCTATGGCATCATCTTTAACGGCAATGATGACCATATTTGTTTGATGAAAGACGATGGGCTGATGTGTACTGACAAATGTTGCTTTCACCTGTTTTGCCAAGGTGCGGCCTTCAGGTTCATTTCTTGCAATGATATACTCAATAGGCAGTTTATTCTCAAAGAATGCTTGTGCCAAGTGGTTGGCAACGTTTCCAGAGCCAATAATAGAAATATTAATCATTCAGCGCATGTTGTGAAGGAAGTGCCCTGCCTTTATCCTTTACACGCTTTAATAAGCTGAGTATGGTGCCGATTACCATGATGAATGCTCCCAACCACAGGAAGTTTATCCAAGGGAAAATAATGGCTTTCATGATAATATACTTCGGCATTTTCTGCTCGACGGTGATCTCAAATTTTTGCTGTTCCGGGTCGATTCTCGTAAAGGAAAATCTGGTATCCAGCCCTTCAATTTTCGCCGGAATGGAACTGGCGACATTGCCACGAATAAAATACTTAGGTTCTACCTGTTGTACACCATCCATGGTAATAACACGCATTTTTGCACCTACAATAATGTCTCCGGGTTTAGTTTCGAATCCATCAGCAGTAGCAAAAGGGTCTATCGAATCCAAAATTGCGTAGCAACGATTGGGTTTCATGGTATCACCTAAGGAGAGATTGAAAGATTCGATGATAAGGCTATCCGGTAAGGTGCCATCTTCTTTCAGCGGTGCGCTGGTAATATGTGTATATAAGTCTTTATGGATTTGGTGCTTTGTATCGGGATTGGCGACATTCCCCTTTTTAGGGTTCATGATAATATTCGGCGCTAAAACGAAAGATTTCCCGGATGGCATTCCTTTTTTGGTTAATTTCTCATACTTAACTTTAAAAAAGATATTAGGTGCGCCAACCGAATCACCGATATAGGTCACTCGATATCCATTCATTTCCTGCGGCTCATTCAAATAAAGGAGGATATTGTTTTCATTTTCTTCATTAGAAAATCCGGAACCATAGTTCAACCCAAATCTATTGAGGGAAACGACTTCTTGTTTTGCCTGAGAAATAAGGATACCGACCAACATCAAGCCAAATCCCGCATGTGCAATGGATGCACCAGAAGAAGCTAATTTCCTTTTTTGTACCGCCAGCAAGTAGTATATATTTCCGGTAATGGCAAAAATGCCAAAGAACAACATGAGTATATAATCCGGACGAGTAATCTTATAGATAACTGAAAAAACTGCCGCAAAAATTATAGATATCGCCAAGCAGATGAGGATGCGGATACTAATTTTCTTAAAGTCTGTTTGTTTATACACAAAAAACTGGGCGATAGCCATTCCAAAACCAATGAGTATGGCGATCCAGATTTGTATATTATTGTAATGTGCTTTGATATTGGAGGGTTGCGCCAAATTCAGTCCTGTGAATTTATTCAATGCCGGAATAGATGTTACGCCAATGATATGTAATGCAGAAAATATGAATATCAGCGATCCTAGAAACAACCAGAATTCCCGTGAGGAGAGTGCTTCTTCTTTCTTTGGGTTGGGTATTTCTTTGTAACGTAAGATAAAAAGCACAACTGAAGGGATAATAAAGGCGAATATAGACACCATCAACAATCCGGACATCCCTAAATCTGTAAAAGAATGGACGGAAGAATCGCCTAAGACACCGCTTTTTGTAAGAAAAGACGAGTATTGTACTAAAATAAATGAGAGAAAAAACAAGAAATATGTTGCGGGCAATGAATAGCCGGTATGTCGGTAAGCGAGTAAGGTATGAACGCCCGCCACGAGGATGATCCAAGGGACGAGGGAAGCATTTTCTACAGGATCCCATGCCCAGAAGCCGCCAAAATTCAACGCCTCATATGCCCATGCGCCACCCATTAATACGCCAGTACCTAAAACAGCCATGGCAAACAAGGCCCAAGGAAGTGCCGGCTTTATCCAAGAGTGATAGTCTCGTTTTAGCAATGAGGCAAAGGCATATGCAAAAGGTACGGCAGTAGCGGCAAACCCCAAAAACAACGTGGGCGGATGTATGACCATCCAATAATTTTGCAAGGAAGGATTTAGGCCTGAGCCATCCTCTGCCACATAATTCGGGTTCATTTGATAGATAGGAATTTGCATGACGTCCTTCATCAAGGAAAACGGGGTACTGCCCAATTTATAATGGAAAATATAAATACCCAATTCCATTAATCCCAATAATATCTGTACCAGTGCCATGATAGTCAGAACCGGGGCTTCCCATTTCCTTTCCCGGAAGATGAGTACCATTCCCAATATTGCTGTCCAGAACATCCACAGTAGCGTACTTCCCTCCTGTCCTTCCCAAAATGCGGCTAAGAGATACTTGAAGGGCAGGCTTTTTGAAGAATGCTGCCAGACGTACTTATACTCAAAGAAATGTCCCTGAATCATGGCGATTAGGGTAATTATTGCGCCGATGATAGATACGGCGTGAACAGTGAATGCCATTCTGCCCAACTTCTTCCAGCGTATTTCAGAAGTGGTATCTGAGGAGAAAGTCCCCAAAACATAGGACGCGAAGGCAATTAGCGCACTTACAAAAGAAAGGATGATTAAAAAATGTCCAAACTGACCATAGGAATTATGTACGATAGATGTGCTTTCCATTTATGCGGCTGCTTTTTGCATTTCGTTTTCGACATATTTAGAAGGGCATTTCATCAATATTTTCGATGCTTTGAACACCTCTCCTTCCATATGTCCTGTTACGACAATTTTTTCGGAGCGTTCAATATCTCTTGGTTTTGCCCCTTTATACTCCACCATGCGTTGGTTACCTTTTTCATCAGCGATATAAAAAGAGAAATAATTTGGGTCTTTGAGCGGATTGTATTGCAGTGGTTTTTCCTTTACCAGTTTGCCGGCGACGACGATTTCGTTGCCTTTTTTTGCGGCTCTGGAGTTAAAATCCTCATACCTGCTAAAATTTCCCAACAGAGATACTAGCACGCCAATTAGCACCGCCACCATTACTAAAGCTAAGATATGTGTCTTCTTCATAAGATATGCTGGCAAAATTACGCTAAAATCACATATCGTTTATTAAACTAATTTTATTTAATCAATGGATACGTCATCAGGAAAAGGATGATGGGCATGCCCCCGTCCCTATCGGTTGGGGTCTTGTGTTCCGCTTGTACACGGTACCGCTGCACCCACTCATGCGGGCGGAGGTGGTTTATTCAATAGCATTGGAAATAAATAAGTCGTTTATTCAGATCAATAGCGCATACTTCAATCTACCTTCGCTTTAATATGAACTCCGGCAGAATCCTTAATAGTTCAACTTTTAAAAATGAACTAAGTTCAAGTTTTTCTTCCTTACTAAAACTATCTCCATAAAGATTGTAACCGTCTGCCATCCTTTCAATGTATTTCATATCATTACAGATACAGTAATGAACATCCATCTTAAATACGCTACATTTAATTTGGTTGGTAAGTTTAAAACGATATCCCGCTTTCGTAATTTTCTAATAAATTATCAATAATATTAGAGTATTTATCAATAACACTATCATAAGCAATTTTACCATTATATATAGCAACGGAATCCAAATAAGTTTTCCCATTACAACATTCAATTGTACCCCAATAATTCCAAGAAGTATAATTTAAAATCTGTAGCTTGCTTATGGGAAGCGAATCAGCCATATAATAATAATACTTCTTTTTATAATGACTACCTGGATATTCTATTTGAATAAGATAGGTGCTTTGACCAAGGCTCCAACCATAAAAGGTTATAATTATAAATAATGTCATTATATACCTTGGTAATAGTTCTTTCATTTTTTGTTTACATTTTACCATACAATGTCAAATTCTTGCCTTCAAGGGTTGTAGAGATAGATAAATTTAATAAAAGATAAAGAATCCTTTAGTGTTGATTTATAGTCTTCAGTAAATTTATTCATTTCCAAATTTATTTGCTTTATGTTATGTAATTTAAAGACACATGGAGGGAGTTCTTTTAATTCATTTCCAATAAAACTTAACATAAATAGTTTCGGCAGGGTGCATATTGAATTCGGAATTTTGCTAATATTACAATATTCTACCGACAGAGATCCTAATTTTGAATAATTTAGACATTGATTAAATAATAATTCCAAATTAATAGTTGGATTATATGATATGTCTATACTCTCTAAAGATTCCAAATCAATAAAAATTAAAGGTAATGTGTCTATGTTCGTATTTATTAAGTTTACATGTCTTAGATTTTGGAGTGAAGCATTATTTGTCCATTTGATATTTGATAAATCTATGTCGCCAATGGTTAAACTATTCGGTTTTACATAAATAATATCATCTAATATCTGAATTAGGCTATCTTTACCGATATTATAAATTCTCAATTCATTAAAATATATCTTTCTTTTAGCAATAAGTACTATGTTCTTTTTAAAATTAGCTTGATCAATTATTAAAACAGGTCTAAAATACTCCTTGGCTGTTTTAGTCTTAATTCCCAACTTTTTAGTATTACATTGTATCATAAATAATGAGAGCAATAGTAGTATAAATTTAATCCCAAAGGATGTTTTATGGATAAAAAAGGGATGACTCATATAATAAACTTTTGGTCGGGTATGAAAATACTTGTCATGATTGTTTGTAATGAGATGTGATCAATTTTGAATATTTCTGCAAAAACTTTAGAGGTAAATAAATTTTACAAAACTCAATGAATCCTTAATTACTTTTTTGTATTCATCTGAAAATTTATTTTGTTCAAAATGCACTTGCTTCAATGTCTTAATATTAAATATGTAATTCGGTAATTCTGTAAAATAATTGTCATTTAATCCTAAAATAAAAATGTTTTTAAAGTCACATATTGACTGTGGAATCTCAGTAAGATTATTATCTTCTAAATACAAAGCTCCTAGTTTATCTGCATTTAATTGCTTAAATATAATGTCTAAATTAATAGCAGGATTTCTTGAAATTACTAACTCATCCAATTTTTCTAAATTTTGAAAAATATAAGGTAATGTATCTATATTATTTTTAATTAATGTTAGGTCTCGAAGATTAATTACTGAAGTTTTGTCAAAATAGTTTAAATTTGATAAGTTTACATTGTAAATATATAATGAATTGATATTTACATATCCAATTTTATCTAAAATTTGCACTAAACTATCTGTACCAATACTATGAATTCTTAGTTCTTTAAAATAAATACTTTTTGTATTAAAAAGAGAAAGATACTTTTTGAAATTATCCTTTTCAATAACAATTATTGGTTTAACATTCTCTTGGTTTGAAATTGCTTTCTTTTGTTGACTACAATTGATTGTAAATACCAATGCTAACACAAATATTAACAATTTTAAACAAACAGGATAATCTCTGCCTTGCATAGTCTATTCTGGTTTTGTCTTTGCTTTTAAATCAAAAAATAAATCCATTCTTGTTTTTACAGTTACCATCTTACATTTACACATAAAACTAATATTTTTCAATAATTAAGCCTTCTGGTTCAATAATTTTACAAACACCATCCTCACATTTTAATGTATACCATATCCTTTTTATTGCGTAGTAACGTGCATACACCCCATCTTTAGGAACACCATTCTCATAAATCATATATTCAATTGGAATGCCATCTCTATCATAATATGCTGAAAATCCATCTAATTCACCTTCCTTATAGTGGGAAATCCATCTAATTCCATCTCTAACTGTTGAATAAGCCAAACCCTCTTTTAAACCATTACGATAATGTATAAAAATAAAAGAACTATCGAATCCCTCAATTTTAGTTATTCCATTTTTTTTCCCATTCTTATAGGCACTTTCAGATACCAATTCCATATTACTTTTAGCATAATATTCATAAAATAAAAAATTTCCTTCAGGTATTCCATCTCTATTGAATGTGCCTTTCTGGATTAGTCTATCCGAAGCGAGGAGTCTCCACTCAACTGTATCATAGTTCATACCTTTTTTTGTAATAGTATAACCCTCAGCAAGATTTACAGAATCTTCTGAAATTGATGCAATTAAAGAATCTTTATTTGTATAAACATAGTTATAAAAGTAATGAAAGAGTCCATCATCGGGTTTTTTATGAACTTCTTGCCCTGTTACAGAATAAAATGTTGATAAGCAAATCAAAAATACCAATGCTTTCATATTGTAAAACTAGTAAACCAATTATTTTTTTAAAACTTCATCAACAACTTTAATAGCCCTAAATTTTGCATGGTCAATGGCTTCAGTCCAAAGGCTAATCTAATGCATTCATATATAAATATTCTTAGCTAAGATAGTATTTTTTTCAGTAGATTACAAGTGGTAGGATTTTTATGGATTGAAAAGAAATAGCATGATAAACTTTTGGTCGGGTACGAAAAACTTATCATCATTGTGGGTGCTGAGATCTAATAAACTTTTGAATATTTCAAGGGGCATCTTGCTGTTGCTGTTGTTACG
Source organism: Chitinophagales bacterium (assembly GCA_019694955.1). GTDB lineage: Bacteria > Bacteroidota > Bacteroidia > Chitinophagales > JADIYW01 > JADIYW01. Next base: position 26,252 of record JAIBAX010000045.1, read on the forward strand.
TCATCTTATCGAGTTCGCAGGTCATATGAAAGAATGTATCCCCTCAAAATATTCTTGTTGTTACGTCATCTTATCGAGTTCGCAGAGTTTCACTTGCTCTGCTGTCAACTCCTCCTCACATATCGTTCCAGGGTCTGCATAAGGACCATCCTCATCTATCCAGATTATATTTGGTAAGTTCACCTTTTGGTCGTTGCAACTTCCCAACCAGTCTCCGAGACTACACAAGGTAAAGTATAGCATAATAGCTATGTTTCCTCTTTATTTTCACTCGATACAAATTTATGCACTTTTTTTACTTTTTTATTTGGTTTTTATGATAGTACCTTGCATCATTGTTAGTTCTAAGCTATAATAAACTTTAGAACAGTTCAGGGAAAATTAGCTATACGGGGATTGCAAATCCCCAACGTCCACACTTCGACATGCGCTTTCGCTGAACATGTCGAAGAGCAGTGGGTATAAATCTTTATTTAGCATAACTTTTTAACACTTATGAGTTTTGGTAAACGTTTAACAGATGCCCGAAAAAAGAAGGGTTTAAGCCAAGAAGATGTTGCTTTGGCTCTCGGAACTAAAGCTCCAGTTATTGGACGTTATGAACGTGATGAAATGAAGCCTTCTATTGAAGCTGCTGCTAAAATTGCGGATGTATTGGAGGTATCGCTTGATTGGATTGTTGGTAATACAGATGCAGAACTTGATAAAGATACGCTTAAAAGAATTTTAGAATTGCAAAAATTACCCAAGGATATCAGAGAAAAATTATACTACTTCATTGATATGTCTATCAGAGATTTTAAAGCTAAACAGGCTTATGCATCTTAACAGTATTTGTGTACGCAAGTTATAAACTTGCCTCATCGTTAGTTCTAAGTTATAATAAACTTAGAACAGTTCAGGGGAAGTAATCTCCTGGATTGAACGGATTAAAGCACCGCCGTGTGTTAAAAAAATAACCGCTAAAACTACTCCTTTCCCTTATTCAAACTCCATGATTGAAGAAACTTTCAATCTCTTTAAACATGGCTACCTAAAAGGGGACACTCCTTTTTCCGCTAAAGACTGTCATAAAAAAGTTGAAGACTTCGCCCATCACAATAATAATCGGTACTTCTGTGAATTATTCGGTATTACTCCTAATCAAGTCCTTAAAGGACAGCCTCCCGATAAACATAAATTTAAATATCAAATAAGCAAAGCTGCTAGCCAACGAAGAATTGCAAATCAATCTTTCGCTCTTTGTACTATTGATAATTGTTAACAAAATAAACCCATTTATACCCATCTCTTCTGTAAAAAATTACCAAATACCTTTGGCATACCATTAACAACACTTTTGTCGTCCTTTTCTTTTACTCCTCATCCTCAAAAACATCAATCCGCTTTCTTCCATTCTCTTATGTTCTACAAAATCACCGAAAAATACCATTTTATTCACCTTGTTCAATTATTCGTACGCTTTAGTTTGGTTTTACTTAGACAGCGCTGCAAGCTTACACCTCTTAACAGCATTTGTGTACGCAAGTTATAAACTTGCATCATTGTTAGTGCTAAGTTATAAGAAACTTAGAACAGTTCAGGATAAAAACTTAGAACAGTTCAGGGGTTTTTATGATAGTACCTTAGAACAGTTCAGGGGACTATAGTCAAACTCTTTAGTTTTATTTTTTTTGATCCTATTAAAGGGGTCTTAATAAGTCCAATTGTAAGTTCTATTTTATCAATTTTACTTACTTCTAAACTATCAAAGTTTAGTCTAAGGTCATCTAATATTAAATCACTAATAAAATTTAACTCAAGGTATTTATTGTTTATAGTTGCCCTACCAAATTTATCTGTATGAAGATATTCCTTATGATTACCATCATATGCTTCAAACCAAAAATTTGATAAAGTATCGCCCATTGTACTCTTAAGCATTATTTTATAATTGCTATCTTCTGAACCAATGCTATCATATACAAATATTATACTATGATTTTCGAACCTTGTACTGCTATTAAAGTCAATTATAATATTTTTCTTACCAATAGTATATGTACCAAAACAATAATTATGCAACAATCCATACCTCCAGTCAACTGAGACTATTGAATCTTCATAAAAAATATAATTATAACCATTCGAATCAATATAATTCTTGCCAAATTCAATGTCATTATTTGTTGTAAATGCAAGTAAAATTGATAAAAAAAGTAATTTCATAAATATCTTAACCAGTTATCAACATTAACAATCTTTCTTCAATAAAATATCCTCTATCAATTTCACCCATATAAGTGTCTTTTTCCCAACCGTTATATCTATAAACTTTGTTATTGTGAATATCGTATAGTGAATTTTGATATAGTATTAATTTTGAAAAAATTACAGATAATTGACTCCCTTTTTGTTGCAAATTACTATAGTTCACGCCCATTTCATAAACAAATTTTGCATCTGTTGGTGTTCCAAATTTATTAGTCCCTTCAAATAATTTTTGCCTACCATAAGCCTCTTGTTCATCATAAACATCATATGCGAATCCTCCTCCTGTTTGTGTTGAACTCTGTCCATATGTTGCTACAATATCTAATTCAAGTATCTCATATTGATATGCATGCTTTAACTCATGTGCAAGATAGTTTATGCCACTTTTATAATTGACTTCTACTCTCTCTTTGTCTAGATTATATCCTAGATTACCAGTGATACTTGTTTTGGAGTATGTAACACCAGAGTTAATATAATATAAAACACTAGAGGTTTCTAAGCTATTAAATTCATTTTTGACTTGTTCCCATGCTTGAAGTTGCTTTTTTAGATTATCTATTTTTTTGTCCTTACCCTTATTACTTAAAGCATTAATTTTTTCACCTAATTTCTGAATCTTACTATTAGCTTTTTGTTTCGCTTTATTATAATCTTCTAAACCTTTTTTATCACCATCAACTACATCACCATTAATATCAGTAAAATATATTGGATTATTAGTCATACAGGTATATCCCCCATGCCAAGGATAAGTAACAGGGTCAACATTCCACCTTCTTCCCAATCTTGCATCATATTCCCAGAACATGGCGGTATTGATATTGCCGTCTGCATTTATTTCAAAATCTCTTTCCTGTCCGTTAAATCCTCTTGAATATGAAGTAGTTGCGGTGTATGTTCTATACGCTAGTTGCATCCCAAATGGGTCATAATCACTAGCCGACAAAACAACCGCTTCATAAGTTAAATCAGTGCCATTAGAAATGATTGATTTATAATCAGATACGGTAGTGAGGACGTTACCGAGGTGGTTGGATAATTCGTAGCTACGAAGTCCTATAATACGCTCATATTCATTCGGAGTAGTCGGTGGTAAAACGTCCAACACATCTTCTGTATAAACACCTAATCTACTACTGCCATAAATGGCAAATTCTCTGCTTCCTTTTATGTTGTTGGTTACCGTTGCTAAAATCTCTTCTGTCATCAGCACATTGCCTTGAGCATCCCTAAAATATAACGTAGTTTTTTCAACTAATCCGGTACTTCCATTTTTGACAATTTTGGCGATTCTGTTGCCCATTGCATCATACTGGAAGTCCAAATCACTCTTTGTATCAAAATTAATGGACTTTATTTTACCATAAACATCCCAAACAATCTCATCAATATCTTCGGCATCATCTCTTATCAAATTACCAATCTCGTCATACCCATAATTACCTGTTCCTTGGTCTTCTATATCTTTATCAAAATTACTTGAATTTGTACCATTTATCGCATCATCCACATAATTCAAACGATTATTAACCAATTTGCCGTTCGCATCTTGGGTGTAATGATATTCCAAATCATCCATCGCTAATGCAGTAGATTGTATCGTCGCATTTATACCACTACGTGTCAATTCGGTGATATTACCATTCGGGTCGTACGCATAACTCATGCCTACTGTTGGAACTACCGTAAATGCGTCATTCGCTCCCGGTCCAAGACGATTTCCTGTACATGTCCTGATTCTATTCAATTGGTCATACTCGTATTCGTTAAAGTTATATGCTGTATAAATACCAGGACCTGTATTACTTGACCTAAAATGACGTAAATATGTACCCATAAAGGCAATATTGCCATTAAATAATCCCTTATCTCCATTGACATCATTACCGGATGTATTGTAAAACGGCGTAATGCCTGAAATACTAAACGGCTCTATAAATGACTGATCTATACCATTATAATCTCCTTGGTAATAACCTAAATAAAACGACATTTCATCCTGCGCTACAAAATTATCCAAACCTGTTACTCCATCTTGCGATGCTGTCGGGTCTATATAATTTGTTCCCTTCAACCAACCCTGCAGTGTGTAAACATAGTCCACACCCTGCACTTTCCCATCGCCCAACTCTACCCGTGCCAACGGTCCGTGGGGATAGTAAAAATACTTCGCATCCCTGCTTTCAAATCTGCCGTCTCTGGAGGTATATACATCCGTAATCCTATTGTCCGCATCGTACTCATATCGGTGGCTGTACTGGTCTATCGCTCCCTTCTGGAAGGTAACCTTGTTCACCTTGCCACTCTGCAAGTCGTACTCGTACCTTACTTGTTTGACATATACCTCATTGTTCACTACCAATTTCTGTACAAGCACATTCACATTGCCCAATTCATCATAGCTGTATATTGTAGCATTGCCGCTGTTGGCAATCATGGCTGCATTGTCTTCATATCTATATACTGCAGATACCCTGTTGCGCAGGTAGCGTTGTTGTACGCCTGTCTCTACAACTTTTAGGTCATATATCGTCTGGGTGATATCGTGGGCAGCTGCCATCAGGTTATTATCTTCTACAAAATTAGCATTTTCTACCAATGTTGCAAGAGTTGCTATGTTAATATTTTCTAATTCGCCCACCATCGATATCCTACCCAATGCATCGTATTTTGTAAACGAGTAGTCAGATTCGTTGGTATTTTCTACCACAGCCTGTTTTGCATTCTGCGATAGCATCAACTGTCCCTTGCTGTTGTACCAAAAATTCGTTTCTCCGGCGTCCGGTGTTTGCTGCTCCACCACTTGGTTGCGGGTATTATAAGCGTATCTTGTGTTAAGCACGTGGTCGGGTTCATCGGTGCCATTCCATTTCCCTTGGCTATTAAAGGAAATGCTTGCTAATGGCGTTACGCCTGATGGTGGTATCGTTTGCGCTAAATTGCCCGCAATATCGTAATAGTACAACGTATAATGTCCTTCCTTTTTATTATAACTATAGCTAAAAGATTCTTGTGTATTCAAACAATGTGCTTGATAATAATGCAATAAGGCATCTTGCTGTTGCTGCTGATACGTCGTACTATTGAGTTCGCAGAGTTTCACTTGCTCTGCTGTCAACTCCTCTTCACATATCGTTCCAGGGTCTGTAAAAGGGCCATCCTCATCTATCCAGATTATATTTGGTAAGTTCACCGTTTGGTCGTTGCAACTTCCCAACCAGTCTCCACAGGGTGCATTATTGGCGGAAATAGAGAAAATAATGGGGTACACCCGCACCTGCTGACCATTGGTTTTGGTGGCCATGTACGACATCACCGCACTTTGTGCCATCACCGGATAAAAACCTGTACCCGTACCTATCACAAACGGTAGCGGCGACGGTGTCTCCAATGGCGATGATAGATTCTCTATGCTCGTAACCTTGGTTCCGGATGCATCCACAAAAATAATCGTATTAAAACAACATGTGGATGCAGTTTGTATAGTTGACGGCGTAATGTTCAATTGTGTAATATCAGCTATTGCTGTTGGGAGTTCTATCAATTCTATTGGTCCACCACCCAAGGGAAGGTCTTCCTCCGGTTGTGGATAGCTGATATCAAAACCATGCCCGTTAGCAAAATTTACTAATTCTTGAAAGCGTGGCTGCGTACAATAGTGCACTGTCAAGGGGGTACCATTGATTTGTAGCTGTGTCTGCGTAATAGCCAATGGTGTAGAAAGGGCGGCTACCGCACACGGAATATCGGGGTCATTATTAGTGTTATATGTGTTTAAAAATGTTTGCCATTCTGTACTGTTCATCACACCAAAGATATTGTCGAAGCCCGTGCAATGGCTTTCTATCTCCTCTGTCAATGCTGCAATGAATGTATTTCTTTCTGCCTCGCTAAAACTAGATAAATCCGGGCATAAGTTTTCCATCTGTGCCCATGTGAACTCCGCCTGATAGGCAGCAGCTTGCTGGCAATTGCTGATTACTTCGTCCACCTGCTGACCCTGCGAAGTTGTACCAAAGTCTATTTGTGGATATACCGCATAATCTTCGGTAATATAGGGGCAATCTTCTTTGTCCTGCTCCATGAATTTCGCCTTTAATCCCAAATACAACGATACATAGCGCAGGTACCTGTATTCTTCGGCACTCACACCTACGGGCAAATCGCTGGTTTTAACCCTAAAATCCGGTAGTAGTTCTTGTCCTTGCTCGTAATTCGATGCAGTAATGTCCCACAGGGTTTGTGCACCAGAGATCTCCTCAAACACATCCGTAGTAGCATTTTTCTTATATACCGGATAATCGTTCAACATATCCGCCAAATCTTCGTTTTCGTAGGGGTCTTTGTCCTGAAATGGCCATAGATTATTGGATGACGCTACCGCTTGACTGTTCACATGAGAAATCTTGAAGTCGAAGATTTTTGAATCCCGATTTTCCCAACACTCAAACTTATAATGACAGTATTCTGCATGGTGTTTCACAAAATAGTATTTTACCTGCTCCCAATGTTCATACACCCAATCCTCATAAAAATTATTATAGGGTGATATTTCCGGTACATCCCCCCAATCCCCACCTTCGAATACCAAATCATCCTCATCATATATATACGGACCAAATAAGAGATCTCTACATCCCTCTAGCCATGTTTCATTATTATAATATTGTGCCAATAAATCCGCCTCTGCATCCGGACCGATTTGACTGAGCAACATTTCATACTTTGCATCGCACTCCGACTGTACCTCCGATGCTGCGTTCGCTACCAAACCGCCTTCAACATCGCAATGGGATTGGATATAGGCTTCTATCGTTGGGTTCTTTGGAGAATTTGCATAATTTGCATAATTTGGCTCAATATTGTTATTGGGGTCATTGTCATTGTTTACCTCGTCCCGATAAAGATAATACGCTATTTGCTCGCACTCCGTAGCACATATCGATGGATCCGGTGTAGGAACACTCTGGCAGTTCTGCTCGTTCACATTCAAGTTATTGGCGGTGTACCATCCTTCCAATATCGTATTATCTGGTGGTATCACCGTTAGGGCTTTTATCACTCGGTAATTGCCCACTTCATCAAACGTCGCCTCAAACTCTACCGCTCCATATCCTTTATAACTCGGTGTCCCATCTAGCGGACTGGTCGTACACGCTTCCCCAAAATCACCCAAATCCGCACTCAATATATAATCACTTATACTTACCGTCATCTGTGGTGTCGGTTGTGTACTCGTCAGCGTCATGTCCACCAATTCTCCTCGTTGGTTGTATATCTTGATATCTAGATGGTATTTACATTCTTTACAAAAAGCAGTGGCGCCCGGTGGCAAAACACCGCTGTGGAACTCTGCTATTGCTCCATCCAAATCATAGGTAAACGTATAATCTGTGTTCGGGGTGGTGTTCAGTATCTCGTGGTCAATCACCAGCGACCTGCCGTCTATGCCTATTTTGTTCTTTGTGGAAAGGTCTTCGGTAACGTTGGTTTCTGCTATCTCCGGTGCATTATCGTTCAAACCGTCCTGAAGTTCGTGCAGGTTGTTGGGGTTGTCTCCCGCTAATGCCGTCATAATCGTCTTACCTGCCATGTTTTGGATGCTCACCGATACCTGTCCGTTTGGATCTACCGCCATCACCTTGCTGTAATATTGTGCCTCACCAACATTTGAACCAAACAACCTGTTCAACTCCGTCTGAGTTGGCTGACCGTAGTAGTAACGTGAGTAGTGGCTGTTTGCAGGGTTCTCATCAAATCTAAACATTTCTCCGATGCCGCTCTGTGCCGATACCCTGCCCGAATTATCCGGCATATAGCGCACCAGTGTGCTGATATATCCACCCGCATCCGGTACTAAACCCATATTCGCATAGTATTTGTCCGGATTGAGGAGAAATTCGTTGTTCGAAGAATAATATTGTTGCGTCAACCCTGCCGAAATACTAGGTTGTGTTGACACACCGTCAAAGTCTTCCGCTTCCGGTGCTACATTACTACCGCCTCTGTCCACCAATGTCAATCCTGATTTGTACAACAGGTTATTGTCGCCAAATAATGGTACCGGTAGCACGTTGAACACCGAGCGACCTTCTTGGTCGTAGTACGACTCTCCCGCTAGGGTCAACCCTTCCGTGTTCAGGTTCGTAACCACCTGTATCGGGCGCATCAAATCGTCGGCGTAGGTGATGACTTCTTTTTTCTTGCCGTCTTCGGCAAAGGTAATCGTCTTCTGCCAGTGGTATTCCGGCTCAAAAGGTAGTGCCTCTGTGCCGTCTATCGCTATGCTTTCTTCATCACTCCATTTGCCAACATAGCGGTGTGTATAGTTCGTTTCAAACGCGCTATTATGTCTCCCGATGGGGCGTACCTTGTAGTATAACGTTCCCTCCGGGTAGGTTAGGTCGAAGGTATAGTAATTATCCGATGTCGTCACCGTCCACAACAAGCGGTCGGCGGTAGTATTGTCTGCATACTTGTCTTTATAGCCTATTTCCAACTCGTACTCATATGCCGATGCTACTATCGGCCAGTGGATGGTCGCTTTGCGGTCGGTAGGGTCGATGGTGGCACTTAAATTACTCACATCTATCATGTCGTCAGCTCTGCTGAAAGCTGGCACGTATTCTATCGACAACTCTGCTTCAAATTTTATCGCCTCATACAGTACCGCTCTGTCGCCGATGGTATGGTTGAGGCGGATATCGGTAACCGTCACCAATGCACCTGATAGTTGCTCAGAGGGCTGATTGGAAAAAACCCGAATGCTGTTATCGAAGATATGACCGTTGTCGTCGTTGCGGATGCTCAGTGTTCCTTGCTCTGAAGCGTCATTATTCGGATCAATCGTCCCATCGTTGTCGCTGTCGATATGTACCGTATAGTCTATCTCTGCTGTCCAGCCATTGTCTGTACTCGAAAAGTTTGATGGCGGCAGTGATACATCTAAGGCACTGTTGCGGTAAGATAGGTTCATGTACAAACGGTAGTGTACTACATCTTCCGATTTATATTGTACTGCTTGCGGCGCATCTTCCATCGCTCGTGGATCCGCAATCAGAAAACGAAGGTTATCACCCGGAGCATCCTCATCATAATCTTCGTCTTCTAAGTCATTCTCCATCTGACTCAACGATTGACCTACATACAGGCTATTGCCATTGAAATCATCGTTGCAGCGTTTGTCTATGTCTATCGAAGCACTTGTTTGGCAACCGCCATTGCTCACACCCGACACTGTATATACACCCGGAGCGGTGATGCCTGTACGCAGTGCACCCGTCGTTGTCGTTCCCATATCTGACCAGATGTAGCTGCCATTCGTGACTCCACCTAATACCCGTATGCTAACCGCTCCCTTGCACAAATCATTCGCACCATTATCATAAACAATCCGCAGATTTGACGATTTTACATCAACATCCACACTCGCTGTCGTTTTACATCCCTGACTATAGGCTGTCAACACATAATGCCCCTCCTGATGGGTTACCAAATTCTCTGAACAGGAGTAATCATGACCGTCTTTCTGCCAATGAAACTGTGTGAACGGAACAGATGGAGAGGGTGAATATTCAGGTGATACTGTAACCGTTGTACCACTACATATTTCTATAGAATTGTCAATAAAACTTATTGTCGGTAATGTAACCGAATTCACCTCAAAATTATTCGAGAGTGTCGGACAAACACCATAACGGTCACCACTGATGCGGTAGGTGCCACTCGACGGAAAAATTACCGTATTGGTAAATGGGCTTCCGCTAACCGTTTGCCAAGTGCTACCATTTTGTTTTTCCAATGTGAGCGGTGTATTCAAAAAGCCTTCCGGTAGCGTATAGCTGGCTGTTCCGTTTGCCAAATCGTAATCACAAAAGGTCAGAGGGGGAATATCTAATACATTACAGCCCATGTCGGTATACTTATAGGCAATATCTAGCCAGTAACGTGGGTTGACTTTTCCATCATCATCATATGCTTCGATGGTAGAAAATTGCTCTATGTTCGAGAAATGATACACTTTTGTCTTTACGGCATACTGTCCGCCTTTGCGCCATCCTTCTAGGGTAACCCATACGCTGATATTTGGTAGATTGGCATTGCTGACACAATGTTTTACGGATATCTCTTGGTTCTCACAAGCGCCATCGGAATTGCAGTTAAGTATTTGTTCATGAAATTTCGTCCCTCCTTCAAAAAAAGAATAGGTTATCTTCCAAGTACGATGATCTCCCTCCGGACGTATGTCGAGGTTGCGAACGCTAAATTCAAATGTCTTTAGCTGTTGTGCTTGGGTATTAAAAATAAAACAAACACACAATAAACTCATCAATAAAATTGACCTTACGTAGACAGCATGAAGGTAATCTGAATAAACAATCTTAAAAAAAGAACATTCTCGGAACACTTTAAAATTCATTTTGGGTTGCATTTTTTATTCAACGTTTGAATATATAAAATTATTTTTTTTACTGCAAACTATCTTAATAAAAAAAACTAACACCAATCTACTTCATCAACGTCACCTGCCCTTTTGCGCTGCCTGTTATGCCATCTATAAACGTCACCTCTACAAAGTAAACATATACATCTACGTTCTGCAATTTCTCTTTATAACTGCCATCCCATCCGTTTGTATCTATCTGTGGCACATAGTTACTCGCCTCAAATACCTTCTCTCCCCACCTGTTGAACACTTGAAATAAATTCACCCGCTCGATACTCTTGGCCGGCATCACCTGCAAAACATCATTCGTACCATCTCCATTCGGAGAAAATGCCGTCGGCACAAAGATATCTCTCGTCTTCTCCACCAGCACGCCTATATTATCCGTAGCCGTACAAGCCTGCTGGTCTTCCACTACTAACGTATATACAACATCAAACAGTGGCGTCGTTGTCGGTTGTGCACAATCCACACAACTCAAATAATCCGTCGGCGTCCATGCATAACCAACACTCCCCTGATTACCCGTAACCACCGGTTCTAACGTCGCCGTCTCTCCTAAGTCTAACGTAATACTAACCCCCAAATCAACCAATAACGGCAAGGGTTCTGTCAATGTCGCTGTCGTACTCGCACTACATCCTACCGAATCCTTCACCACAACAACGTATCCTCCGGGACTTAGACTCCCAAATACACTACCGCTCTGTGTAACACCCGGCGTCAGCGTATATCCTACCGACCCTTGCGCATTCACCAAATTCGTGATGCTTATCGTTCCATCGTTGTATCCATTACAGGTGATATCCGTCGAAACCACACTAAAAGATAGCTGACCCGGCTCTGTCAATGTCGCTGATGACGTCGTTGTACACCCTTTGCCATCTACAACCGCAACTCCATACGTCCCCGCTCCTAGGTTTGTTATCTGTGCATCCGTGCTACCATTTGTCCACAAATAACTGTATGGTATTGTTCCGCCACTCACTGTCGCCGTTACACTGCCATTCTTATCACCATAACAACCCAAAGAAGTGTTACTTAAACTCAATGCCAATGCCGTGGGTTCTCCAACTGATATATTGGGTGTTGTCAACGGACAACCCTTGCTGTCTGTTATCGTTACACTATAATCCCCCGAAGGCAAATTCGTAACAGGATTCGTCGTTTGACCATCTGACCACACATAACTATATGATCCTGAACCACCACTCGCCGTTACAGATATACTGCCATCTGACCCTCCATTACAACGTACATCTGTCACCTGACTCATGTACAATATCGCTGCATTCTCCTCAACAACAACAGCATCACTACCAAAACATCCATGCACATCCTCTACCGTAACACTATAATTACCACCCGCCGTCACTGTCGTCGTTTGCGTTGTACTGCCATCACTCCACACGTAACCGCTATATCCCGCTCCCGCATCCAATACACTACTGCCATCCCAACAGAAAAACAAACTACCTGTTATATTTGGAAGAACTTCGGCATACTCGATAACATTCACCGTATCACGACCGAAACAGCCTATGCCATTGCTCACCACTACACGCACTTCTCCACTGCTATTCACCGTCGTCGTTTGCGTTGTACTGCCATTACTCCAAAGATAACTGCTATATCCCGCTCCCGCATCCAATATCGTGTTGCTATTGTAGCAAAAATCTACATCTCCACTAATCGATGGTGATACACTTTGTATATCCAACTCCACTTCATTCGAAACCGCAGGATTGCCTGTCGGACATATCGCATTCGACGTGACAGTAACCTTCACCTTATCGCCGTCAATAAAACTGTTGCTGCTCAATACATTGCTATTACCACCCGTTGGCACACCATTCAGCGTCCATGCATACTGTGGATTGCTACCGCCATTTACCACAGTTGCTGTAAATGTCACCAATTCTCCCAAACAGGCCGGATTCCTATTACCGATTATACCCACACTCACCGGAAGATTCGGGTGAACGATCATCTTTATCTCATTGGACAGCGCCGGATTGCTAACAGCACATAAAGCATCTGACAATAATTGAACCTTTACATAATCGTTCATCGACAACGTACCGGAACTATAAGTGGGCGAGTTCGTACCTACCGGAATATTATTGACATACCACTGATAAACAGGGTTCAAACCACCATTTGTCGGCGTAGCCGTGAATGTAACATTTGTCCCCTCGCAAATATTCGAACTGCTCGCAACTATGCTCACACCCACGGGTAAATTTGGATTTACTGTTATCGTTACAGTATTCGAAGTCGCGGGATTACCCGTAGCACAGTTTGCATTCGAGGTCAATACACAAGTGATTTGGTCTCCATTTGCTAATGTACTGTTGGAATAAGTAGCTGAGTTGCTACCAACATTCACGCCGTTTAATTTCCATTGATAAACAGGTGTTGTGCCACCATTGGTCGGTACTGCCGTGAATGTTACATTCGTACCGGAACAAATATTGTTCTTATCTTCCGAAATTGTCACACTTACCGGAAGATTCGCCTTGACAACAATATCTACATCATTTGAAACAGCCGGATTGCCTGTGGCACAGTTTGCATTGGAGGTCAGGGAGCAAGTGACTTGATCTCCATTCACAAAACTACTGCTCGTATAGCTCGATGCGTTCAAGCCAACGGGTAAACCATTTACATACCACTGATAGATAG
>JAIBAX010000046.1 GCA_019694955.1 Chitinophagales bacterium
CATACTTTGGAATAAAATTGGATACATTCTTTTTTCTTTTCAGCAGGAGTGCATTGATTTGTAGCAATACATCCTTCTGTCCACAGTCGTACCAATTGTCAACTTTGTATCCGGTGAACTTCGTTCCACGTTCAATCATCCTTTGTAGTCCATCCGTTAGTGTAAATTCTTGTGTGGTTTTAAAGTTTGTTTTAATGTTCTCTTCTAGTACGGCGATTAAGTCTTTGAAGTGGTCAATTTTATACCAGCCCACCAATGCATGATTGGATTTAGGTATGAGTGGTTTTTCAACTACTTTGGTGATGCCATCTTTATCGTCCATTTCTGCTACGCCGAAGATTCTGGGATCAGAGACTTTTTTTATTCCTAAAGCAGACCCTTTCATTTCTGCAAATCGTTGAATGTCAGCGTCTATAATGGTGTCTCCTAAGACGATAATAACAGGCTCATCACCATGAATGACTTTTTTGGTAAGGCTAATGGCATGTCCCAAACCTTCCCTACTTTTTTGCTCGACGAAATTTGCTTTAATTTTCGGATAGGTGATTTGTACATACTCTTTAATTTTTTCTCCTAAGTGTCCGATAATAAATGTAAAATCTGCGATACCAATTTCTAGCAGTTGTTCAATGATATATCCTAAAATAGGCTTCCCTGCAACCGGAATCAGCGATTTTGGTTGTGTATAAGTATGCGGTCTTAGTTTTGTTCCTGCTCCGGCTACCGGAATAATGGCTCTCATTTGATAAATTATAGGCTAAAAATAAGAATTATACTTTCAATAACGCAAAAAACTAATGTTAGGATATATTAAATTGTATCTTTAGCGGCAAATTTTCAAGATGCAAAGGGATACAAAAATTTTCAGCCTCATCAATGACGAGTTACACAGACAAACAGTAGGGATTGAGTTAATTGCTTCAGAGAACTTTACCAGCAAGCAGGTAATGGAAGCGATGGGAACCTGTTTAACCAATAAATATGCCGAAGGGTATCCCGGAAAGCGATATTATGGCGGGTGTGAAGTAGTGGATCAAATTGAGCAATTGGCGATTGACCGCTTAAAGGAACTTTTTGGGGCCGCTTATGCCAATGTTCAACCGCATTCAGGCGCACAGGCCAATGCATCGGTATTTTTAGCCTGTTTGAAGCCCGGCGATACTATCTTGGGTTTCAATCTTGCTCATGGTGGTCATTTAAGTCATGGGTCTCCGGTGAATTTTTCAGGTAAAGTGTATCAACCAGTATTTTATGGTGTGGAAGAAGAAACCGGCACCATTGATATGGATAAAGTGGAGCAGTTGGCGCTTCAAAATAAGCCAAAGCTGATTATTTGTGGTGCTTCTGCGTATTCCAGAGATTGGGATTATGCGAGGTTTCGCCAGATTGCAGATAGCGTAGGTGCTTTATTATTAGCGGATATTGCTCACCCCGCCGGATTAATTGCCAAGAAAAAGTTAAATGATCCCATACCTCATTGCCATATAGTTACTTCCACGACACATAAGACCTTGCGTGGACCAAGGGGTGGTATCATTATGATGGGTAAAGATTTTGAAAACCCATGGGGCGAAACCTTACAGAATGGTACTGTAAAGATGATGTCGCAGGTATTAAATGGAGGCGTTTTCCCAGGTATGCAAGGTGGTCCATTGGAGCATGTGATTGCTGCAAAAGCTGTTGCATTTGGCGAGGCGTTAGATGTTGATTTTGAACGTTATGCCACACAAGTGATGGACAATGCTTCGACGATGGCACAAGCCTTTGTTGATTTAGGGTATAAGATTATCTCCGGTGGAACAGATAATCATCTCATGCTCATCGATTTGAGAAATAAAAATATCTCCGGCAAGAAAGCAGAGGAAGTATTAGGAAAAGCAGATATTACCATCAATAAGAATATGGTTCCATTTGATGATAAATCACCATTTGTTACTTCCGGTATCCGTATCGGTACTGCTGCAGTTACCACAAGGGGATTGATTCAGGAAGATATGCTGAAAATTGTTGAGTGGATAGATGCACTCATCAAAAATCCAGATGATAGTATTTTGCAAGAACAAGTGAAGAAACAAGTTAATGAATACATGGAAGTATTTCCTCTGTCGAAGTAATACTAAGTATAAATACAAAAGTCATCATAAAACAGACCTTAAATTCTGTGTTCTCTTGGAGACACGAGAGCGAGAGTAGTTGATTTACAACGATCAATTAGTCCCAGAAATATACACGCTTTACTCTGGATGAAATGGATGTCAGTAATTCATACGGGATGGTGCCAATAGCCTTCGCCATTTCAATGATGGAAATTGAATTCCCATAGATTTCTACTTCGTCTCCCTCTTCAGCATCAGGAATATGGGTTATATCTACCATAGTCATGTCCATGCAGACATTTCCAATAACTTTGGCTTCTTGCCCTCGGATGTTTACTTTGCCGATGCCATTGCTGAATCGCCTGTCGTATCCATCTGCATAACCAATGGCTAATACGGCTACTTTCCCTTCGGTTTCTATAATTCCTTTTCGGGAGTAGCCTACTGTTTCGCCGGGATGTACTTGTTTTATTTGAGAAATTCGGGTCTTTAAGTAACCGATGGTCTGCAAGCGTGTTTGGATGGTGGCACTACTATCAATTCCATATAGACCAATTCCTAATCGAACAAAATCAAACCCGGCTTCAGGGAAGCGTACAATGGCTGAAGAATTAGACAGGTGTTTTTTAACGGGATAAGGCAAGAATTGTTCCGCTATTTTACTTAATAGTTGAAAACGAACGATTTGCGCTTTCGTAAAATCGTCCAAGCTAGGTTCATCTGATGCTGCGAGATGTGAAAAAATGGTGGAGACTTGCAATTTTTTTTCTTGGGCAATGCCAGGCATGATTTCTAGTATTTCGCTTTCATTTAGACCAAGCCTATTCATGCCTGTTTCGATTTTAATATGGATTTTTAAGGGCGAATGTTCTTCAAAATGGGCTAAAAAATGTTTTAATTGCTCCCATTGTTTTACGGAATAGATTTCCGGTTCTAGTTGATAATGTGCCATTATAGGAAACTCTCCGGGATCTGGGTTTAATACCATGATAGGCATGTGAATACCGCTTTTTCTCAGTGCTATACCTTCATCAGCGTAAGCAACAGCAAGATATTCCACATTTTCACTTTGTAATAAATGTGCCAACTCTACGCTTCCACTTCCATAGGAATAGGCCTTTACCATAGCGATTATACCTGTTTCTTTCGGCAATAACGACCGATAAACATTGAGGTTATGAATAAGGGCACTCAAGTTGACTTCCAAGATAGTACGGTGAGACTGCCCTTGCAGATATTGGGAGAGTTTTTCAAAGGAATAACTTCTAGCACCTTTCAACAAAATAAGCTCACGGTCGAAGGTAAGGTTTTCAATATCATGTAAGATAGTGTTTGTATTTGGATAGGCATAATATTCCAGCTCAGAAGTATCTAACATATTTCGATGGGTGATGAACACACTTCCGACACCTACTAATTTTTCTATTTTATATTCTTCCAAAAAAGTATTCAATTGCTCACAAAAGGATTCTTCATCTATTCCAGCATCCTCAAATTCGCTGATAATCAACGTTCTTTTCTTTTTTCCTTCTTGTTGAGCATAGAATTCCAGTGCAATTTTTAGAGAAAGGAAGTCTGCGCTGTAACTATCGTCTATCAGGGTGCATTCATTGATACCATACTTTAGTTCGAGCCGCATGGGCATATTGCGAATATGAGAAATGCGTTCCGAAATTTTGTCGAGGCTATAGCCTTTGTAAACCATCAGTGTGATACAATGCAAGGCGTTTTCTATGGAGGCTTCATCTGAAAATGGGAGGACAATTTCTTTCGATAATCGTTGATATTCAACTGTTAGAGAGGTGTTGTGTAATGATGTTGAAACCTTCTTTACAATGATGTCTGCATTTGCCATTCCCCAAGTAAACGTCTGTTGATTTTTAAGGAAATGATCAATGGGGAAGTGGTCTCTACAATAAATGACGGTTTCACAGTTTTTGAAGAGGAGTGCTTTTTCCTTTATTTTTTCGCTATCAGAACTAAATCCACCAGCATGCGCCGGACCGATATTCGTGAATATGCCTATGGTGGGTTGTATGATGGCTGCTAGTTTTGCCATTTCTCCCGGTTTTGAAATGCCCGCTTCAAAAATAGCTAATGAATGTTGGGGTTCGATATTCCAGACAGAAAGGGGGACACCAATTTGCGAATTATAACTTTTTGGACTTCTTATGATACGTTCTTCCCGCGATAATAATTGGAATAGCCATTCTTTGATGATTGTTTTACCATTGCTACCGGTAATACCTATTACCGGAATGTTGAATTGACTTCTATGGTGTTTACAAAGTTGTTGGAGTGCTTCGAGCGTATTTTCTACCACTAAGACTGCACAACCGGTGTTTTTTATTTTTGAAAAGTAATCATGGGCAGGTTCAGAAATTACGAAAGTTCTGATACCTTTGTTATAAGCATCGTCGATATAATGGTGACCATTGTTTCGGATGCCTTTAAGTGCAAAAAAGACGGTATGGAAGGGGTTGAGGACTCTACGGGTATCGATTGAAATTTCTTTGATGGAGAGTTGATGATCTTGGATGGCAATTTTTCCTGCCAAAATGCTAGCGAGTTGTTGAAAACTGTATGTCATGTTATTTATCTAAAACCTTGCGATAATTCTTCACAAATCTATCTACGATATTATCTACTTGTTTTTTTATGAGGAATTTTGGCATCAACTCTAAAGGACCTAAATTTATATCGATTGTAAGGCTGGCACTGCATTTTTTTCCTTCGTCTCTTACCTTTATCGTAATTACAGGATGAAATGGGGGCATATGGCATTTAGAAGCGATGATTTCATTTTCCCGGTAATCTGTAACCTCATAGTCAATGTTTAAGGGAAAACCGATGAAGGTTAATTTTTCTCTGTAAATAGAACCCAATCCGTCTTCAGTACGTTGCAGCCATTCGCTTTTATCCATGATATCAATAAATTCCGGACGTCTGTCCATATTGGTAAAGATGCTAAAAGCTTCTTCTTTTGAGCAATTAAATGTGTTGACATATTCAAAAACCATGTCGTAAGTATTTGGCACTAAAATACATGATTGAATTGGAATTCAGTAGTGAAAGTGCAAAAAAGGAGCTTATTCTTTATGTTTTGTGAAGTGAGTGCCCGGGACTGGACTCGAACCAGCATGTCCTTGCGAACGCTGCGACCTGAACACAGTGCGTCTACCAATTTCGCCACCCGGGCATAAGCATTTGAACACTAACAATGGGTGTGCAAGATAGCTGTTTTGTATAAAATGTAGTACATTTGTTATAAATTTATATTAAGCCCTATGCTTAACGTCTTGGTGTGCGATATTTTATTTTCGTCGAGACACGAAAATGGGGAGATTGGCTATAATCGTGTGGTGGCGTATCGGCTTGACCTCGCCTGTAGCAGTAAGGTTGTCAAAGTTTCGGTTGTCATCCGTGGACAAACAACAAATATTCAAATGTATCATAATTTCTTCTAATGCTGAATCTAGGTTGAAGGTAATGGGTATTATACTATCTTTACATCGAAATTTACAGAAATGGAGAGTATAAGACAAAAGCAAGTGGCGAAGTTGATTCAGGTGGTGATGAGTGATATTTTCAGGGAGGAGGCGCACGAGATTTTGGAGCATTCACTTGTTACGGTGGCGCATGTTCGGTTAACACCGGATTTGTCTGTTGCAAGGATATATTTAAGTATATACAATACCGGTGCGTTGAAACCGGAGGATATTTTAGGGTATATTACTTTTAATAATAAGCAGATTAGGGGTATTTTGGGTAAGAAGATTAGAAACAAGGTGCGGCATATTCCCAATATTGAATTCTTTTTAGATGATACTTTGGATGAGGTGTTTAAATTGGAGGAGTTGTTTAAAGAAATCAGGGATAAAGAAAACAAGGGCGAGGCATGAATTTTTCGTTGACAGTAGCGAAACGATACCTGATTTCTAAGAAATCTACCAATGTCATCAATGTCATTTCTATATTGACGGGCTTGGGAATGTTTATAGGGACGGCGTTCTTAATCATCATTCTTTCTGTATTTAATGGCTTTGAATCCTTGGTGATTTCTTTGTATAACGTCTTTTATCCTGATATGACGATAGAAGCTAAGGTGGGGAAATCGTTTGAAATGGATGAGGCAACGATTCAAAAGCTTCATGCGATAAAATATGTAGATGCTGTTTCAAGAACAATAACAGAAAACGCTATTGTCGATTATCTAAAGAAGCAAGATGTTGCCACCTTAAAAGGGGTTGATTCTGCGTATTATAACGTAGTAAAGGATTTGGATAAACACATAGTAATGGGCAAAAAGACGTTGAAAATCAACGACAAAGAATTTGCTATTGTTGGTGCAGGTATTGCCAATAAGCTGGCCATTAATCCTGAAAACCCTTTTGAGTATCTCGCCATTTTTATGCCTGGGAATAAGAACACCTATTTAAATTCTTTTCAGAATCCCTTTAACCGTGAGTTGGTTTTTCCCGGTGGAATCTTTTCTTTCCAACAGGAGTTTGATGGAAAGTATATTATCGTTCCGATTTCTTTGACGCAGAAATTATTGGGTAATTATACGCATGTTACTGCATTGGAACTATCCTTAAAGAAAGGTGCATCAGTAGATAAAGTCCGTAAAGAGATACAAAAAGTAGTTGGGAACAAGTATAATGTCGTTCCTAAAATTGAGCAAAATAAAACACTATATAAGATCATGCGGACAGAGAAATGGGTGGCATTTTTTATTATTGGATTTATATTACTGATTATCTCTTTTAATATTATTGGTGCTTTATCCATGTTGGTCATTGAGAAGAAGAAGGATGTTTCTACTTTGATTGCTTTAGGAGCATCTGAAAAGACCATCAGGAATATTTTTCTTTTAGAAGGGATGTTATTGTCTGTTGGTGGAGGGTTGTTGGGTATGTTGTTTGCCTTTTTGGTATGTATGATACAAGAAACATTCGGCATTGTACCTATGCCCGGAGATAGCTTTTTAATCCACTCTTACCCTGTTGAGATGCAGGTTGTTGATTTTTTTAGTGTATTTGTATTAATTGTGCTATTAAGCATTCTTGCTTCATGGCTGCCAGCCGTACGGGCTTCCAAACAAAAGATTAGTATTAATAGTTGATTTTCAACGACAATCGTTGTGGAGGCATGCTAATTCAAAATCTTGAGGCTAAGTGGATTATTTGAGCGACTTCGTGGTGCAATATTGATACATTGAGTATAGTATTTATTTATCACAAAAGTAATTATAGAATAGCTTATTAGTAAAATCCAATTCCCTGTTCTCGTGTCAACACGAGAACACGAGTGGACTACATTATAAATCAACCTGTTATTATTCCAAGATTTGGTGTAAAATAGTGGGGGAGTTTGGTGCAGAAAATCCCGGAATATGCAATTGAAAGTAGAGCAACATTTTTTCGAGTAGTGTTCGTCTCTCATCAGGATAAAGTCTAGTAAACACATCGGGATTTTCAAATAGTTGTAGTGCTCTTCTAAGCATGCCTGATTCTATTATACTTAATCCGGGAGATAGATAATTGGGTTGTTCGCTGAAGCAGCCATGTTCTAAGTCGAAATAATCACCCACGTTCTGATTGGGGTAAAACCCCAAGATTTTAGATAGTTCAAATAGAATAAAAAGTGGCTTATAGGTGATATCGGTTGGTGATTCATTTAAGGCGTCAAAAGTTTCTTTACAAAAGTCGAAAAGTTCTTCATTTTCTTGTCTTTCATGTATACACTTTCCAATTATTTCGGTGAGGAAGATGGCAATACTTCTCCTACGGAAATCTGTAAACAGAAGCGGGTACATATTGTCAACGTTGATTTCTTTAAGGCTCAGCAGGTTTTTTTGTTCTCGATAATAAATATCCAACAATAAGAAATTGAGTGGTTGCAGCAGATTTCCTTTTCCTGTTTTTGAATTCCTAGCACCTTTAACAATGAAGGAAAGGATGCCGAATTTCCTAGTGAATATTTTAGCGATTACACTTGTTTCGGCATATTTTATGGAGGAGAGTACCAGCCCTTCAGTTTTTTCAAGCATTATTCTATTTTTCTGGAATTGAAATGCATGGAAGGAACTTTTTGTGTATTTATGATTAATGTATCAATACGAATTTGGTAACAGCCTTTTCTTTTCCGGAATCATTGACGGCGAAAACCAAATAAACGCCACTTGCAGCTTTTTCTCCACTTAAAAGGTTTCCATCCCAAATTGCTTGTCCCCCTAAAGCGATGGTTTCATATACCAATTTACCGCTTACGGTGGTTATTTTAACTTGTGCATTATTCGGTAAATTTTTGATGGCGATAGGTCCATTATAATCTTCTCTGACAGGATTTGGATAAACAAAAGGTTTAGCATCGCTATTTGCCGTAAGCGTTGCATCTGTTCTATAGCTTTGGATGCCAATTTCTGTTCCAATGTATAAGTCACCAGAATTTGGTTCAAAGGCGAGTGATTTTATTTTGTTAGAAATTAAAGGTGAATTGTCTTCATTGAAATAATGGATAGTTTTCAAACCATCGGCAGAGATAAGAAAAAGTCCATTGTTAGTGCCTATCCATTTTCTGTTTGCTGGGTCTACTAGTATGCAACGGATGTTTTCATCTTCAAGTAAATAGTCGCAGAAATTGGAGGTATCTCCACGAGGTACGCAGATGCGTTCAGCATCACATTGTCTGTCAAAGGCGGCAAAGGGGCATCTCACTACGGAGATACCTTCTTCCGTTCCAATCCATAATTCTCCTTCAGCATCCTTGACAATACACGTAACGGCGTTAGTATGTAACCCTCCGGCTCCAACACTGGTTGTATAAGAGATGGCATTGTCATCAGATGGGTCGTCAATGGTATTATTTGTATTATAAACGACAAGTCCCACGCCATTGTTGACTAGCCATAATTGATTATTGTCGTCAACGGCAATATCTTTAATAAGCTTATTGTTAAGGAGAGTGTTGGTATATCCAGTTAAGGAACCTCCGGGTTTTCTTACAGCAATAGGTGCAGTAGTATAAGCATTGCTCATCCAAATATTTCCCTGATTATCCTCGGCAAAACCTGTGACAGTAAATTTATTATTTGCAGCGCTGATAGCTTTTTCTGTAACTTGTACTGAGCGAGCAGCAGGGTCAAATTCTATTAACCCATGATAAAAAGCGCCATAGAGGACTTTGTTTTCGGAGGGTATTGTTTTTACAGTGCCAATGTCTAAGAGGCCGTTTAGTTCGGGAATGGTGTTGCTTCTGAAGGTTTCCCAGAAATAATCCTTTGCAACATAAAAGCCAACACCATTGAAAAGAGGATCCCAGCGCGTGATGATTGGAGCAGACGCAGCATAAATACTGCCATTCATAACATCTATTTTTCCAACTGTCTCTGCATAAGGGCCATTGGGTAAAATAGAAGTGGTATTTCCGTTGCTGAAATAATTCAGTCCTACATATAAATCGGCATACCATACCCTGTTTTGGTTGTCTATGGCAACGGCGGTAGGTCTTTGCAGGATAGCGCTGGCATTTATTTTTTCAAAATTGACACCATCGAAGAGGACGATTCTGGATTCCACTACATCGCTGCCATTATATTTCCATTGGCTAAAGACCATTTTATTATTACCGATATTCAGAAACTTTGTTTGCCAGTTGTTTTCGGTATAGAAAGCTTGCCAGTCAGTACCATCATAGCTATAAACGCTATTTCCTACGGCAGCATATGCTTGATTATCATATACACAAATGGCACTTGATGATGCGGAAGGAATGCCATCGGATAAATCGAAGGCTTGCCAGTCTGCGGGGTTAGACAGATTGATGCCCGGAGCGATATCACCTTTGTAAACGCCGTTTTCTGTAGCGCAGAATATACTGGTGGATGTCGCCCAAGAAGCATTTACTTTATTTGTTGTACCCGTACCGGGATAATATGTATCGCTGATTTCTTCTTTGATGAGGTCTAATTTAACCAATCCAAATCCGGCAGATAAGTATGCTATTCCATTGGTGGCAAAGACATGGTAAATTGTCTTATCTCCGGTAATAGATTTATTTTTTATGTCTGGAAGATTGATGATTTTCCCATTTTTAAGGATATCGATATTTGAGTTATTATATACTACTACCAAGATATCATTTGTGGTGTCTTTACCAATAGCTGCAACTCCCGCATCCGATAGTCCATTGGATTTAGAGAAAGTATTGATTTCTCCGTTGTCGAATTGTACAGAAAAGTAGGCATATGGACTATTGCAAAATACTTGATTTTTATCCAGAGCAAGACCATTGGCAATTACATAAGAATGATGGGTACGCCAAGAACCGATTACTGACTGACTCTTGAGGAATCCCGGCATCAATAAGAATAGCCATATAATGCGTTGTAACATAGTGTCAAAAGTAAATAATAAAATGGAAAACGGTATCAAACTTCAAAAATAGGCTATATTTTATTAATTTTAATATTGATTTCATTTAAGAACACCTTTATTGAAACGCCAACTATTTCATTTTTAGTAT
Source organism: Chitinophagales bacterium (assembly GCA_019694955.1). GTDB lineage: Bacteria > Bacteroidota > Bacteroidia > Chitinophagales > JADIYW01 > JADIYW01. The sequence goes on from JAIBAX010000046.1 coordinate 10,623, forward strand.
TTTTGCAACCATAAAATTTCATTACGTCGGTTATGAGTGAGTCTGTGTATAATAAAAAATTTAAAGAGCATAAGTCTGTGCATCCTGTAGACATAGAAAAGGAAGTGCTAGATTTTTGGAAGCGAGAGAAGATCTTTGAAAAAAGTATTTCTTCTAGGGAAGGAGCGCCAGCATATGTTTTTTATGAAGGACCGCCTTCTGCCAACGGTATGCCGGGTATACATCATGTTTTATCCAGAACGATAAAAGATATTTTTTGCAGATACAAGACGTTGAAAGGCTTTCAAGTACACAGAAAGGGTGGCTGGGATACCCATGGATTGCCCGTGGAGTTGCAAGTAGAAAAGGTATTAGGCATTACCAAAAAAGATATAGGCACTAAGATTTCTGTTGAAGATTATAATACCAAATGTCGCGAGGAGGTGATGAAATTCAAGGATGCTTGGGATGATATCACCCAAAAGATGGGTTATTGGGTAGACTTGGAGCATCCATATATTACTTTTGACAATGATTATATAGAGACATTGTGGTATTTGTTGAAGGAATTATACAAGAAGGATTTCTTATATAAAGGGTTAAAAATTCAGCCATATTCTCCGGCTGCCGGAACGGGGTTAAGTTCTGCCGAACTAAATTTACCGGGTTGCTATAAGATGGTGAAGGATACTACGGCTGTTGCTCAATTTAAATTGCAGTCTCCGTTTCCGAAACACTTGGCCGATATTGAGGGAGATGTTCATATATTGGCATGGACGACCACACCTTGGACTTTACCATCCAATACAGCATTGGCGATGGGTAAGAATATTGAATATGTTTTGGTGAAAACCATCAATCCATATACACACGCACCGCTAAACGCCGTATTGGCAAAAGTGCTGATGAGCAATTTCTTTCATCCGGAACAGGAGAACAAAGATTTCTCTACGTATCAGCAAGATGGAAAAAATATCCCATATAAGGTTTTAGCCAGTTTTAAAGGTGCTGAATTGGCAGGGTTGTCGTATGAGCAACTCTTACCTTTTGAGGCGAATACAAAAGAGCATATTGAGGGAGATGCGTTCAAGATAATACTTGGGGACTTTGTCACTACTGAGGATGGTACCGGAATTGTACATATTGCGCCTAGTTTTGGTGCCGATGACATGAAAGTGGCAGCAGAAAACGGTATTGGGTCATTAACGATGGTTGATAAAGAGGGAAAGTTTATCGATGGCATGGGGCCATATTCTGGCAGATTTGTTAAAGACTATAAGGATGAACCGAATTATGTTTCAGTTGATGTTGATATTGTTATCCAGCTTAAGAAGGAAAATAAGGCATTTAAGGTAGAGAAATATGAGCATACTTACCCACATTGTTGGCGAACAGACAAGCCCGTTCTGTACTACCCACTAGATTCTTGGTTTATTAAAGTTACGGCGGTAAAAGAACGGATGATTGAGTTGAACAAAACCATCAACTGGAAACCTGCCAGTACTGGGGAGGGGAGATTTGGGATGTGGTTGGAAAATTTGGTTGACTGGAATTTATCGCGTTCAAGGTTCTGGGGAACACCCTTGCCAATTTGGCGAACAGAAGATGGCGAGGAAGAAATCTGTATTGGTTCGGTAGCAGAATTGCGTAGTGAAGTCTTAAAATCTGTTGCAATGGGTTTTATGGACGCTCCGCTTGCAGATGATTTTGACTTACACAAACCCTATGTTGATCAGATAATATTGACTTCTTCAAAAGGAACGCCAATGAAGCGTGAGTCTGATTTAATAGATGTTTGGTTTGATTCCGGGGCGATGCCTTATGCACAGATACACTATCCCTTTGAAAACAAAGAACAGTTGCATCAAGTTTTTCCTGCCGATTTTATAGCGGAAGGTGTTGATCAGACTAGGGGATGGTTTTATACCTTACATGCCATTTCGACCATGTTATTTGACTCTGTCGCCTACAAAAATGTTGTTTCTAATGGACTTGTATTAGATAAAAATGGCAATAAGATGTCTAAGCGTTTGGGTAATGCAGCAGATCCTTTCCAGACGTTAGGTAAATATGGGGCGGATGCCACCCGTTGGTATATGATTTCTAATAGTCAGCCTTGGGACAATCTTAAGTTTGACTTAGAAGGTATCGAAGAGGTAAACCGTAAGCTATATGGTACATTGTATAATACTTATGCTTTCTTTTCGCTATATGCCAATATTGATCAATTTAGTGTGGTTGAGGAGCAGATACCGCTTTCAGAACGACCTGAGATAGATAGGTGGGTGATATCTTTGTTGAATACCTTGGTAAAAAATGTAGATGCATTTTATGCAGATTATGAACCAACAAAAGCCACCAGAGAGATACAAACTTTCGTAAACGACCATTTAAGCAATTGGTACGTTCGGTTGTGTCGGAGGCGTTTTTGGAAAGGAGAATATAGTAAGGATAAAATTGCTGCTTATCAAACCTTATATCAATGCCTGGAGACTGTTGCAAGACTTATGGCACCTGTTGCACCTTTTTATTCCGATTATTTGTATAAATGCCTCCATACTGAATTGGATGATGCGGCTTCTGTTCATTTAGGTCTTTTTCCGGAAGTAGATTTTGTTGCTATTAATGAAGACTTAGAAAAGCGAATGGATATTGCTCAGGAGATATCCTCCATGGTACTTTCATTGCGAAAGAAGCAAAGTATAAAAGTAAGACAACCTTTACAAAGGATTATGTTGCCCGTAGTGAGAGAAGGCTTTGTAGAACAGGTTGAACAAGTGAAGGAGTTGATTCTCAACGAGGTGAACGTGAAAGAGATAGAATATGTAAATGATACCTCCGGAATAGTGAAGAAACGGATAAAACCAAACTTTAAGGTATTGGGAAAGAAGTTAGGCGGAAAGATGAAGATGGCGGCAGATGCAATACAACAATTTAGTCAGGTAGAGATACAGCAATTAGAAAATGCAGGTAATAAGGAACTTTATCTCGACGGAGAACGTTTTGAAATTGCATTAGAAGAGGTAGAAATATTTTCGGATGATATAGAAGGATGGTTGGTGACCAGTAATAATGGGATTACAGTTGCATTAGACATCCATCTTTCAGATTCCTTGTTGAATGAAGGGTTGGCACGAGAGTTGGTGAATAGAATACAAAATGAACGGAAGGATGCCGGTTTCTTTGTTACTGACTATATAAAAATCCATGTGGAAGAAAATGAAAGTATAAAAGATGCTTTAATAGAATTTAAACAGTACATTTGCGGCGAAACATTAGCAAAAGATTTATATATGGTTTCATCTTTGCCAGAAGCAAAAGAAATGGATATAAATGAGGTAATGGTTCGCATCCTTATTGAAAAAATATAGTGCTATGAGTGAGAAAACAAGGTATTCAGATAGTGAATTATTAGAGTTCAAAGAACTTATCCAGAAAAAAATGGCAAAAGCCAAAGAGCAACTTACTTTTTACCAAGAGCAAATTATTAATGCTGGACAGAATGAAGAAAAGTATGGTGGGTTAGAAGACGGCACCATGACTTCAGAAAAAGAGGCATTGAATAATTATGCGGCTAGAGAAGTGAAGTTGATCCAGAATTTGGAAAAGGCATTGATACGAATAGAAAATAAAACATATGGTATCTGCCGTGAGACAGGTAAATTAATACCTAAGGAGAGGTTATTGGCGGCGCCGCATGCGACTTTAAGCATTGAGGCTAAAAAATCACAGAAGTAGGTGATGAAGCGTCGTTGGTTGGTGGTGCTGGTGATTTTTGGTGTGTTACTGGTGGATCAGTGTTCCAAGTTTTGGGTGAAGTTGAACATGATGAGCGATGATGAGTTCTTCATCTTCGGCAGTTGGTCGAGAATACATTTTATTGAGAATCCCGGGATGGCATTTGGGATGGAGTTTGGCGGTAATTATGGTAAGTTAATGCTAACCATATTCCGTATCATTGCCGTTTTTGTGTTGATTTATATCATCAGGAATCAGATAAAGATTAAGGCGCATACCGGATTTTTAGTGGCACTGTCCTTTATACTCGCGGGAGCCATGGGCAATATCATCGACAGTATTTTTTATGGTGTTATTTTTAGCCATAGTGACGGGCAATTGGCGACCCTATTTCCGCCAGAGGGTGGTTATGGCACTTTGTTTCACGGCAAAGTTGTCGATATGTTGTATTTCCCAATGGTGAGTACGACTTGGTCGGAGTGGGTGCCTTATTTTGGTGGTAGGCATCTTTCATTTTTTGACCCCATTTTCAATATAGCAGACGCTGCTATTTCTACCGGAGTAGTTATTATATTATTGTTTCAGAAGAAATTTTTTAAAGACGAGGAGACTGGTGGTTCACACGTCGTTAGCGAGGGGTAGCTAACTGATTTTCATTTCGTTCTATTTGCTTTGATTTTTCATTCTTTTTTTGATAAATGGAGTATGATTTTAATTTTATATAAGAAATGGATCATATAATGGCTTGATTGTCAGCAATTTGATAATAATTCATTTTTCAATTGGATTAATTTTAACACTTTTTTTTCTCGGCAAGTTTGTAAGATACGGTCTATCTTTGAAACAAATCTCTTATTTATGAAACCGTATCCTTCTAGAGAAGACCTTATAAATTCAGTATTTATTCAAAGAATCGCAATGTCGAAATTCGTTAATGGAGGCTTAATGATAAAATATTTCTTTAGGCATTCGAGAGATGGATAGTTGATTATTCAATATTTTTTAATGTATTATATAACCTTTTAAAATTTTTTTATGAAAAAGATAATTTTATTGATAGCATTGTTTCATATTACCTTGAATAATGTGTTTAGTCAATTACAAGTAATATCTGCTCCATCTGTTGGTAACGCTGGTAGCACAAATAGTGTACATTTTGGCACAAATACTGGAAATAATACTTCCCCAACCAATTCTGTTTATATTGGAAATAATGCAGGGCAATTTTCTACAGGTACGAATTCAAATTCTTATGTAGGTTTTAACTGCGGAAATACTTCTACATTAGGTGGTGCCAATTCATTTTATGGTGCAAATGCAGGTTCAAATTCAAATGGAAGTTCAGCACTTTCTTTTAATAACTACTTTGGTTATAGAAGTGGTCAGTTTAATAGCGGTGTCAACAATTGCATCTTTAGTTCTTGGTGGGGAAACCCACAAGTTACTAAAGTGAGCAATAACAACTCAATTTTTGGTAACTCTTCTGGTATGTATATAGATGGTGGTGCCAGTAATTGTTTCTTTGGTTTCCAATCTGGGTGGTCTACTTTAACTGGATCTAACAATGTATTTGTTGGAGTTAATGCAGGGTATTCAAACACTACTGGCAAATATAATACATTTGTTGGTGGATTGTCAGGAGGCGCAAATGTATCAGGCAATTACAATGTATCCATTGGCTATAACAGAGGTAATGGTAATTTTGGTTCTTCTCAATCAAATTCAGTAACAATTGGAAGTAATGCAACATCTTCGGTTGATCATTCTATTATATTAGGTGCTATACAGGGTGTTATCGCAACTGGATTTGAGGGTGTACCCATGTTTGCTCCAAACTCATATATGAAAGTTGGTATCAATACCTCTTCACCTGCTGCACAATTACATATTATTAGAACTGCTGCACCATATGAAGTAGCAGGACCTGGTATAGATGGTGTCGACCCTGTACTTAACCCAGCAAATCAAGGCGTTGGGAATGGTTTTTATTCAAGGATAATTTTTGACAATCTACCAGCTACCAATGACAACTTACAATATGTTGTTGTAGGAAATAATGGAAGATTATATAGACGTACCTTAACAGTTCCGCCTGGTAGCGGTGCTACTTTAAACTGCGGCACATTAAATTTCGTACCACGAGTAACAGCAGCAAATACTTTAGGTTGTAGTCAAATATTTGATAATGGGATAAATGTGGGTATAAATACAACGACTCCGACTTCTAAGCTAGATGTTAGAGATGCAGGCAATTCGATTATAGGTACAACTTCAACGGCAAATGGATCTGCCGGATTTTCAGCAATATCAAGTGGAGCAAATTTAGCATCATTGGCATTAACAGGATCAGGAGGAGGAAATGGTGCAGCAAATGCAGTAATTGTACTAGCTGAAAATCAAAATAATAGAAGATGGAATATTAATCATACGAATAATCAACATACCATGCTTCAAAATACATTAGCCTTTGATTTCTTTGACCCTACTTTTATTATTCCAGGAGTGGATAATGGATGGAGGAATGCAATGGTTTTTACTTCAGATCCTAATACTGTTGGGGAATTATTTTGTGGATTAGGTTTAAATCTACCGGGAGGTGGAGGTATTCGACCAAGTACTCGGCTTGATGTAAACTGTGGATTGCCTGCAAACCCAAATCCAAGCCCAAGCGGATTGCGTTTTCAAAATTTGCCAGCAGGATTAGGTACATCATTGGTAATTGACGGTAATGGATTTGTATTTACTTCTAATGATGATCTTCCTGGTATTACGGCTAGTTGCGATCCTACTACAATTCCAGCTTATCAAGTATATTACGATCCAATTACTAGACAAGCTTTTTATGATAATCTAGGCTGTAGAACAAACAGCAATAACAATGACGAAGTCATCAAAGACCTTCAAAACCAAATTGAAGAATTAAAAGCACTTATCAATAGTTGCTGTCAATTAGATAAAGTTACTCCGGAAAATCTGGTAAAAGGGAAGGCATTACTGTATCAAAATACTCCCAATCCTTTTGAAGAAAGCACCAAAATAGACTTCTTTATTCCAGAAGAAAGCAAATCTGCTAGCATAATTATCTATAACCTACAAGGCAATCAGTTGATGAAGTTTGATATTAGTGAAAGAAACAATGCTTCCATTTCAATCAATGGAAAAGAACTAACAGCAGGTATGTATATCTACTCATTAATCATAGATGGCAAAGAGATTGACAGCAAAAGAATGATACTAACAAATTAGTTCATGATAGATTGATTTTCGTTCTCTGATGCAAAATCAGGGGTAGAGAAGGCGGTCTTTTGGTCGCCTTCTTGATTTTAATCATGCATAAAAAAAGCAGGGCGAGACCCTGCTTTTACTTTTAAACACGCATGATGATAAACTATTGGATCAGCAGGTATACCAGAAAAGTTGTTTTTCGAAGACCTTGACAATAGCAGAAAACTTTTAAATGTTTGAGCACGCAAGCACATTAGGATAAATACCTGATAAGAGATTATGCAGACCTCTAATAATAAAGAGGTTTGATTGTCAAAGCAAATATTCATAACTATAATAGCAAAGGTTATTTCAAGGATTAGTCCGGAAAGATTTTTTGTGGTACGAATTTTTTTGTATAAATACAATGTAACCTCTATTGCAATAGATAACTTTGCATGTTTCCTCCTGATACTATTGATTAGAAATAACCAACCAATCTCATACAATAAAATCCTGCCGCACATATAAGTCGATTTATCTCAATAAAAAACCCGGATATGACTACCCGGGTTACGAAAAACTATTATAGATAGAAGTTTATTGCTCCGAATAGGAATGTCCGATATGTATTGAATATTTGTTCATTGGTGCAAAGTTAAGTCATGGTTGCGGATTTTTTATTTTTTGTCCTGTTAAAAACTTGTGAAATAAAAAATAATCAATAAAATAATCATTCTATTGACTTATTTATAAAAAAATGGAATACTCGGAAGCAATTTCCTAAGACTTGGCGATGATTTTTTTTGTTAGACCTATAAAACTGGTTTGATATATAGTATTTAAGGTAAACCAAACGATAAAATAGATGCCTAACACTAGAGAAGCAACCAGTGTTACTTGAAACCAGTCGATAAAATGCACAAAATAAAGCGCATTCAATCCTATTAGAATCATGGCAATTCGAAAATATTCAGCATATCGCACCCATTTTTTCTGCTCCATGATGGCACCACAAATGGCAGTACTTAAAATTAAACCCACAAATCCGGCAATCTTAAAGAATATGTGCAACCCTTCGTAGTAATAAATAAAAGCGCAGGCACCCAATAAGATAAAGACGAATTGCGCAAGCACATAAATATTTTGACTTTTGCTGCCATGGTCATTGAATTTTCTATAACTTATTTTATCCACTTCAGGAGGTGCTTGATATCCACCCAAATATTCAGGAAGCCATCCCGGTTTGGCAAAAAGCAAGGTTAGCCGATCTTTCCAAAGCATTTTTTTTGCAGCTTTCACCATATCTATATAGTAATGCGTGTTGGCATAAACAGGATTCCAACTTTTTAGTTGGGTGGTAATGCCATAAGTAGGGGCTTCTTCCTCCTCTTTAAATGTACCAAATAATCGATCCCAGATAATAAACATACCACCATGATTTTTGTCGATATATTTCGGATTTACACCGTGGTGTACGCGGTGGTGGGAAGGCGTGTTAAAGATAAACTCAAACCATTTTGGCATTCGCTTTATGGCTTGTGTATGTATCCAAAACTGATAGAAAGAATTGACACTCATGGCAATACCTAAACTGATGATATCCACGCCGAGTAACGCAATTGGCAAAAAGAAAACAATGGCAATGGTACTATGTATCCAACTTTGTCGCAAGGCGACTGAAAGATTATAGTCTTCGCTTTGGTGATGCACCACATGTGCTGCCCAGAAGAAATTCACCTGATGACCGTAGCGATGCGCCCAATAAAAGCAGAAGTCATAAACAACCAACAAGATGACAACTGACATCCATCCCGGTTTTAGGTGTAGTAAAGATATATGTTCACTCACCCAAAAGAAAAGCCCAAAGACCAAGCCCCGTGTAAATAGATTCATGATGATATTGCCGATACCAATATTTAGGTTTGTCAATGCATCATTCAGGCGATAAAGTTCCTTGTGTTTTCTCCATTGATAAATGAGTTCGACTAAAATCAATCCCAGAAAAAAGGGAATGGCCATTAATGTGTATAAAGACTCTTTCATAAGCGTATAGATGGATAGTACAATCGTTAAACGAATTGAAATTACATAGAAAGAACATATGTAAAAAACATTTATCCGTTTTTAACTTAAATTTATGAAAACTACCTAGGTAAATGCAATGTGGCTATTTGAGAGTTGGAAATTCATAAACAACATCCCAGAGATGAAGACCATGTGCAGGAGCAGCAATTTTTACATTTAAGGGCGTTTTTGTCTCTAATGAGTGAACCATAGTGCTAATTTCCATTTGCCTGATGCCTATTTGTATCAGACAACCAACAATCCGTCTCACCATATTGCGCAAGAATCTGTTAGCGGTGATGGTAAATACCATTCCGCCATCAGATGCTTCCCATGCTGCGTGGTACATATCACAAAGGCTATGTTTATTGTTGCTGCCTTTTTTTTCGAAGGATGTAAAATCTGCATATTGCAAAAGCAATGAGGCAGCCTGATTCATCAATACAATATCAGGTTGTTTATTTTCTAACCACCAGCTTCTGTCTTCCAGAAAAGGGTTCTTGTTAAAATGTACAAAATATTTGTAGGTTCTTCTCTTAGCATCAAAACGGGCATGAAAAGTGTCATCTACAGGAAAGATATCATAGAGGGCAATTTCATTTGGAAGGTATCTGTTGATTCTCATTAAAATCGTTGATGGTACGGGCGTGTCACAATCAAAGTGTGCAAAGTAATTGTCAGCATGAACACCCGTATCTGTACGACCACAACCAATAATTTCAATGTTTTGTCGTAATACCTTGGTGAAGATATCCTCCAGCGTTTGCTGAACGGTGATATCATCCTTTTGCCTCTGCCAACCGAAAAAAGCACTTCCGTGATAAGATAACCGAATAAAATACCTCATATGTCAAAGGTAGTTTTTTATAGTTTTTAAGGAAGTTATTTTGCAATAAATCGATGTTTTTTGTACTATTTATGTAATAAAAGTTAGAAATATAGTTTTCTTAACAGCCTTTAACTAAATTTTTTTACCGATTATATATAACTATGCAGTCTCTTAATTTTCGAAGACGATTATGACCATACAACAAATTGATTTAAACAAACTGAAAGAAGCAACGGAGTTATTAAGAGCGGTAGCGCATCCTTTAAGACTAAGAATAATAAACCTAATAGATCACGAAGAAGAAGCCAATGTAAATACTATTTACACAAAGCTCAATTTAGAACAATCCATTACCTCACAACATCTGAAAGTCCTTAGGGATAATAAAGTAGTGATAACTACCAGACGAGGAAAGATGATATATTATACATTAAATTACAATGTGTTAAAATGTATATTTGAAGGGGTGAGTTCTTTTGATTTAGTCACAAAAGACAGACAAAAGAAACTTAGACGACCCAAAGAATCGGTCTCAAATTAGCGTAGTTCTCATTATGTATATTCTTCAGAATAGGTAAAGATCTACTGAATAAATAAGCTATTACAAAAAATCTTTGGTTAAATGCCGATATCTAAGCGGTATTTGCATAACTTTATTCAAAATTTATTTATGCCATCTAAAGTAGAGGAATTTAATACATACAGAGCGCAGATGAATGAGAAGATTCTCGCTCAGAACAACCTCACCCTCAATAGATTTTGGAATTTAGATATGCATGCCTACAAGGAAGGGGCACTCAATACCAGAACTAAGGAAATGTTGGGGTTGGTTTCTTCCATGGTGCTAAGGTGCGACGATTGCATAAAATATCATCTTGGAAAGTGTCATGAATTAGGCATTTCAACAGAAGAAATCTTTGAAGTATTTGCCATTGCCAACCTAGTAGGCGGCAGTATTGTTGTTCCACATACCCGCAGAGCAACAGAATATTGGGAAGCCTTAAACATGGAAACCAAATGAGCGAGAACAAGAAATTATATTTATTCGATTCCTTTGCGTTAATTTTTCGCGCATATTTTGCTATGAGCAAGAACCCACTGGTCAACTCTAAGGGGCAGAACACATCTACGATTTCAGGTTTTTTGAGTACCATTCATGAAATCATAAAGAGTTATAAACCCACACATGTTGGATTTGCATTTGACTCGCCTGTTATCACTGACAGACAAGCTGCTCATGAATTTTACAAAGCAAACAGACAGGAAGCCCCCGAAGATATCAAGTTTGCAATACCATATATAAAGCACATTATTAAAGCCATGAACTATCCATTGTTAGAAGTGGATGGCTATGAAGCAGATGATATTGTTGGTACACTGGCAAAACAAGCTGCAGCGCAAGGATACAGTGTTTACATGGTTACCTCGGATAAGGACTTTGGACAATTAGTAGAAGAGAATGTCTTCATTCACAAGCCGCCCTATATGGGCAAGGGGCATGAAATTCTCGGCGTTGCTGAAATCTGCGAGCGTTGGGAAATTGATGAACCTAAGAAAGTCATAGATATCTTAGGGTTGATGGGAGATGCCGTAGATAATATTCCGGGGATTCCCGGCGTGGGGGAGAAAACGGCTAAGAAGCTCATTCAGGATTTTGGGAGCGTTGAAAGTGTTTTGGAAAATGTTGACCAACTAAAAGGGGCTTTAAAGGAAAAAGTGGAAAAAGGGGTGGAGTATGCAAGAATTTCCAAGCAACTGGCAACCATTATGTTAGATGCCCCGGTAAGTTTCCATGAGGAAGACTTTATGTTGAAAGAACCCAATAGAGAATTGGTAGAACAGCTTTTTGCAGAGTTAGAGTTCAGAACCTTAGGAAAGCGGATTCTTGGCGATAGCTATCAATACCAAACCACAAAATCGGCAATTTCAACACCATCTGCCGATACAAAAGGACAGATGAACCTCTTCGGCGAAACATCAGAAATTGTCTTTACGCCACCTAAAAACTTCAAGACAATTGATACCACTCCGCACAATTACAGGCTTGCAAATACTGAAGAAACCCTACGGGAACTCTTAAATGCCTTACATCAAACAGCGAAGTGTTGTTTTGACACAGAAACCACTGCCATAGACCCTAATGCCTGTGAATTAGTGGGTATGTCATTTTGCTTTGAGGAAACGAGCGCTTGGTATGTTCCTGTCCCGGAAGACCAGAAAGAAGCAAGGGCGCTCGTGCATCGATTTAAACCATTTTTCGAACACCCTGAAATCATCAAGATAGGTCAGAATATCAAGTACGATGCGGTTGTATTAAAATGGTATGGCATAGAACTCCAAGGATTTCTATACGATACCATGTTAGCACACTATTGTTTGGAATCGGATAGCCGCCACAATATGAATATTCTCGCCGAGACCTATTTAAATTATTCGCCGGTATCCATTGAAACACTCATTGGCAAGAAAGGGGCATCGCAAGGGAATATGAGGAATGTTGAAACAGAAAAAATCAAAGAGTATGCCGCAGAAGATGCCGATATTACCTTCCAATTAGAGAAAGTCTTCACACCAAAGCTCTCAGAAGAGAAAGTTGAAAAGGTATTCTTCGATGTAGAATCACCGCTGATTACCGTTTTGACAGAAATGGAGTATAATGGCGTTAAAATTGACACACAGTTTTTAAAAGAATTTTCAGAAGAATTACAACATGATTTAAGGTTGATTTCTGATGATATCTATCAGATGGCGGGACTTAAATTCAACATAGATTCTCCACGCCAAATGGGAGAGGTGCTCTTCAAACACATGAAAATTCCCTATACAGAAAAGAACACCAAAGGTGGGCAGATGTCCACTAATGAAGAGGTACTCCAGAAATTGGAGGCTGAACATCCCATTGCCTCAAAAATCTTAGATTACCGTGAATTGGCGAAACTAAAGTCCACCTATGTCGATGCGCTACCGGCACTTATCAATAAAAAAACAGGGAAAGTACACACTACTTTTAATCAGACCATTGCCAGTACAGGAAGGTTGAGTTCTACCAATCCAAACTTACAAAATATTCCAATTAGAACAGATCGGGGCAGAAAAACCAGACAGGCATTTATAGCATCCGATGACGATCATATCATCTTATCTGCTGATTACTCGCAAATAGAATTAAGAATAATAGCATCCATGAGTAAAGATGAAAAAATGATGGAAGCTTTTGTTCAAGGACATGATATCCATGCGGCTACAGCAGCCAATGTCTTCGGCGTTTCTTTAGATGCCGTTGATAGTAATATGCGCAGAAAAGCCAAGATGGTCAATTTTGGCATAATTTATGGTATTTCAGGATTTGGGTTGGCGCAAAGACTGCAAATCAGCAGAACAGAAGCCAATACCCTGATTAAGGAATATTTTGAAAAATATAAAGGCATAAAGAAGTACATGGACGACTCCATACAAATAGCAAAAGATACCGGATATGCCACAACATTGTTAGGACGACGAAGGTATTTGCGGGATATTAACTCAAGGAATTTTACGATACGAGGGTTTGCGGAGCGAAATGCTATCAACATGCCCATTCAGGGTACGGCTGCCGATATGATTAAACTCGCCATGATAGACATTCACAAAGAGTTGAAAAAGAGAAACTTAAGCGCAAAAATGACCTTGCAAGTACACGACGAACTCTTATTTGATGTTCCATTATCTGAGTTGGAAGAGGTTGAAAACTTGGTAAAAAATAAAATGCAAAATGCATTACCTTTGAACGTTCCAATTATTGTAGAAGCGGGTAAAGGCAAAAACTGGCTGGAAGCCCATTAATTTATAAATATGAAAAGATTATTCGGAATATTTTTCCTGTTGTTGGCGACAATTTATGCTTTTGGACAAACACCAAAGCAAAAACCGGATAAAGACCTAGAAAAAGCAAATCAATTCATCAATGAGAAGAATTATGATAAGGCTTTAGAAATCTTCCTGCAAAAATATCAAGAAGAGAAAACAGATAAATATGCCTTGAAAATTGCAGATATGTACCATCGCTTAGGACAGGAAGAAAAATCCTTGCAATGGTTCAAAGATGTAAAATACTTGGATAAAGCAGAAAAACGCTATCTATTAGTATACGCAGATGTCAACAAAGAATTGGGGTATTTAAAGACAGCTTTTGATTACTACCTGATGTACGCCATTGAAGCCAACGATGCAGAAGGGGTATATGAAAAAGCCTATGCCTGCGAAAATCTCTTAAAAGCATCCAAAAAATCCGTATTATATCAATTGAAGCCGTTGTCTTTCAATACTGCTGACAATGATGAGTATGTTGGGATGCTTAGGAATAATCAGATCATTGGTACAGATAGAAGCATTGGAAAAAATGCCTTGTTTCCGTTAACAGATTTTTATATGTTGCAGAGAGAATATGACAAATGGCTGGAACCAGTAAAAGTGCTGAAAGCAAATGTTACAGATACTGCAAGAACATCGTTAACATATACCGAAGATGGCAACATAGTATTTTTCACCCAAACACCTTTTGCTGAAAATAAAGCGGCTACAAAAGGATATCAAGTAGGGCGTTCACAAATAATTATGGCTTCAAACGCCGGAAATCGTTGGTCAGACCTTAAATTGCTACCACTAAGTCCGGGGTATTCCAGCAAGGATCCCGCTGTCAATGCCGATGGTTCAGTATTATATTTTAGTTCAAATATGCCGGGAGGCTTTGGAGGATATGATCTTTATGAAGTGAAACAGGTGAACGGCGTATGGGGCAAGCCAAAAAATCTTGGAGAAGATGTCAATACCAAATATGATGAAGTGTTGCCATTTATCCGTCAGGATGGGATTTTAAAAAATCACCTATATTTCTCTTGTAATAATCCCGATGGTTTTGGCGGATGGGACATTTATGAGTGCTCATATGAACTAGACAAATGGACAAATACAGAGATACTTCCTCCACCCATTAATTCCTCCGGTGATGACAAAAGCATCGTCTTCGACCTCAATAACTACTCCGGATACTTTGCATCAAACCGTAATGGTGGTGCTGGCGGTTATGATATTTATAGATTTGAACCGTATGATTTAAAACTTGAAGTATCTGCAGTAGATAAAAGCAATGCACCATTGGGATTCGCAGAAATAAATATCTTCTTGGATGATATTGCCTTCGAACAAGGATTAACCAATACAGATGGCAAAACAGTAGTACAACTAGGCAAAGGTCAGAATTATGTAGTAGTGGTACAAAAGCCCGGATATAAGCAAGTATCTCAAAAAATAAGTACTGCCGGAAAAAATAATGGAGAAGTGATTTCCATAAATGCCGTATTAGAGCAAGACGTTAAACTTGCCAATAATCCACAGAATGCCAACCTTCAGGCGGCTGCACAAAACTATATACTTTTCAAAGGAGAAGTTGTCGCCAAAGACAAAGGAAAAGTAGCTTTGGCAGCTGTGAAAATGATAAACATGGAGAATGGGAAAATTAAGCAGTTGGTTACAGATATCAACGGCAAATTTGAACAAGCACTTTTTATAAACAAGACATATAAGATATATATTACAAAAGGAGATTACAAGATTGAAGACGACATCACCACCTTTGCAATGGAGCCGGGTAGTGAAATGTACCGCGATTTTGTATTTAAAACAACCTCCGATGTCTTTGCATTAATGGATAAAAACGACCCTAACTATCAAGCAGCTTTGTTGGCACAGAAAAATAATCCAACAAAACCAACAACAAATAACAACCCTACACCTACAACAGCACCACAGAACAACCCTAAACCCAATACCAAACCGGAGTACACCCCTATTGTAGTGCCAACAGTAGAACCGGCAGTAGTTAATGTTGAACCAACAACACAAAACAAACCCAATGCCACTGAACCGAAAGAAAAAATTGAACCTGTGATCCCACCACAAAACAAACCTATCATTGAACCAGTTGTCAATACACCGCAGCCCGTCACTAAACCGGAACCTCAGGAATTGCTGGCAGTAAATACTCCGGTAACAACTTCTCCTGATAATTTATTGGTATATAAGATACAGTTAGGCGCTTATCAGGATAAGAATATGGATTTTTCTAATTTAAATGAACTTGGAAAGATTGAGGCTGTTCCTTCAAAGAGCGGGCAGTATATTTATACGCTTGGAGACTTTACAAGTTTAGATGAAGCAAAGAGAAAATTAGACGCCGTAAGAGAAAATGGCATGTTTGTTGCATTTATAGTGGGGTACCTTAAAGATGAGAAGGTAGGAATTTATCGTTAATATTAAAAAAAGAAAGAATGAGAAAGTCATTATCATTTATCGCATTAATTTGTTTTTTATTTGTTGCTAATGTGAAAGGCCAGCAAACCTTTGTTGTTAATGAGATTTACTCTTATATGAGTAAAGGACAACAAACAGGTTTCGAAATCCCCATTCAGGAAGCAAAACCAGAAGAAGCCTTGGATAATTTCGAGAAGTTTATGAAGAAATACAAAGGAAAGGTTACTTCTCCTTCCAAGAAAAACCCTGAAGGTTTTATCGATAACGCCATGATTAAAGAAGTAAGCCCAAATTATGTAGACATTTACTATTCTGCACAAGCAACAGAGTATGGCAGTAAAATATTGGTATATGTTGATTTAGGAGGAGCATTTTTAGGTTCACAATCGCATCCTTCGCAATTTGGTGTAATGCAAAACCTTCTTAAAGAAGTAGGTCGCCAGCAAGCGATTGTAATTGCAGAAAGTCAAGTAAAAGCAGAAGAAAAGACCTTGGAAGGCTTGGAGAAAGAATTAAAAGACCTTGCTGAAGATAAGGCTGATTACATCAAAGAAATTGAAAAAGCAAAAGCCTTAATTGCACAAAGAGAGCAAGACATCATCAATAACGATCAGAATCAAGCAACAAAGCAACAACAAATAGACATCCAAAAAACCATCGTTCAAACAGTAAAAGATAAAAGAAGCGCTTTGGGAAAATAAAAAAAAATCCCATTTTTGCAGTCCCTGAAAAGGAGATAACGTACATTTTTGATTATACATTACAGAAAGGATTATTATGGTACAAAATATCGTGATGTGGGGTGAAGTAGGAACAGACCAAAAAGTATTGTTCGCCATCCAACTAAAAGAAGATGAAAACAAAGTCCACATACATGGATTTCCAAAAGAAAAAGTCACTAAAGAAATTCAAGACAAACTCTTCTCCGAATGGAAAAACGGAGGAGCGTTTGATTTTCCCGAAGACATATACCATTGGCAAGTATCAGCCTCGGAAGACAACCTACTTCCTGAAGAAGTTAGAGTAGATCGCCCCGAAATTGTTATTGCAGCCCAAGCAGCTTGGGGCAAAAAAATCATGAGCGCCCGCCTGAATGAAGTCCTCGTAGAAGAAGCCAATCTTATTGAGCAGAAATTGGAAAGCATTCAAGACTACGACCAGCAACTTTGGGATAAAACAAAAGAACTTTGGGCAAAAATTTCTGATTATAGAAAAAAAGGAGAACTCTCGTGGGAACATACAGACGTCCTCAAATCAAAGATTAATGCCATTTTCGACGGACTTAAAGCAGTAAAAAGAATCGATGTAGAAAAAACAGACGAAGAAAGCGTCCATAACTTTAAAGAATTTCTCCGCAAGATCGAAGAACAAACCGCCAAACTCATCTATCCTGACGAGTGGGATAAAGTTTTTGATAACCTCAAAGTCATACAAGCAGACATTAAAGACTATGCACTAAGTTGGAGACATAAAAGGGTATTATTCGATAAACTAAACGATACATTTCTCGACTTGAGGAAATACAAGAAGACAGAGTTTATCAACAAAACCAAGGATAGAATTAAAAACCTCAACACAACCATTGGAGGGATTGTATCTTCTGTGCAGAGAGATAAAGAAAATTATCAAACACAGTTTGAGAAACTCATGCATTATACCAGAGGCAAGCTCTCTGAAACAGAAGCCGCACAGCGATTAGGTTATATCCTAGATAGGATTAAGGAGAAAGAAGATAAGATAAAAAACATTAAAGACACCATCGATTCATTAGTAAAGCAAGTATCTAAAGAAGAAAAGGCCAAAGAGGACTTAGTTGTAAAACCTAATAAACCCGAGCGCAAAGAAAAGAAAGACGAGGAAAAAACTGCCGTCGTGGTTGAAAAGAAAGCAGAAGCACAGGAAAATACAGAAGAAGCCGTTGCAATGGATACACAAGAAGCAGATAACCAACAAGAGGAAATTGCGTTGTCTCAAGAACAAAGTAAGGAAGAGGTCGTGCCAGCAGAAGATACTACAACAAATGACGAGGCAGAAGTAATTACAGCGCCTCAAGAAGAAATACAGCCGACAGAAGATAAAAATGAAGCATAACCTTGCCTGTCTTATTTGATGCGGATTTAACTTGGATTTGTGGTACAGATGAGGCCGGAAGAGGATGTTTGGCCGGACCAGTAGTAGCGGCTGCCGTCATCCTTCCCAGAGATTTCAAACATCCATTACTCAACGACTCCAAGCAAATTAAAGAAAGCACACGTTACCAACTTAGAGAAGAAATTCAATCAGTTGCCATTTCTTACGGAATTGGAACAGTGTCTCCCGGTGAAATTGACCAAATAAACATCCTCAAAGCATCCATTAAAGCGATGCATCTTGCCATTGCACAACTGACGCCTGCTCCAGAGCTCATCATAGTAGATGGTAATAGGTTTTATCCATACGAGAAAATTCCGTACCAAACCATTATTAAAGGAGACGCCAAATATTTGGAGATAGCGGCAGCGTCAATTTTGGCAAAAACTTATCGCGATGATATGATGAAGGAACTTGATAAATCATTTCCCCAATATCAATGGAAGAAAAATATGGGTTATCCCACCATAGAGCACCGGAAAGCCATAGCCGAAATAGGTTCTTGTGAACATCATCGAGTAACCTTTCGCTTATTGAAAGATAAACAACTGGAATTATTCTAAACAATAAAATTGGCGATATTCTCGGGAAATCTTATTATTACTGCTAAATATTATCTATTTTCATTCAAAATATTGTACATGTTCATCTATCAGGTAGAAATTTCTATTCAAAAAGACGTGGAAAGAGAATGGCTAGCGTTTATGCAGCACAAACATCTCGACGATGTAGTCAATACGGGGTGTTTTGTTTCAAAACAAATGTACAAGAAATTAGCGGATATCCCTGATGGAGCAGCTACAACATATATAATGAACTACACGGCAACCACGCAAGAAAATATTGACAGTTATCTGACGAATTATGCAGTGGCACTGAGAGAAGAGGTGCATCAGCTTTTTGGTGGGAAATTTTCCGCTAGTCGTTGTATTTTAGAAGTTTTATAAGATTAAAAGGCAAATTGTTATGCAATGGAATGAATACATAGGGCAACCATTTACCTTACCGAATGGCGTGAAGGTAAAAAACAGGCTCTTGAAATCTGCAATGAGTGAGGCGTTAGGGCAAAAAGATGGAGCGCCTAAACCTGATTTGGTTAAATTATATGGTACTTGGGCAGATGGTGGAATTGGGTTGTGCATCACCGGAAATGTGATGATAGATAAACGCGCCTTGGGTGAGCCCGGCAATGTCATCATTGAAGATGAAAGCCATCTTTTAGCCTTACAGGCATGGGCAAAAGCAGCGACCCGCAACGGAACACAATGTTGGGTGCAATTGAACCATCCCGGCAAGCAATCGCCAAAAGGATTAAACAAAGAGAATGTATCACCATCTGCGATTCCTTTCAGGAAGGAAATGCAGGCCTTCTTTGCTGTACCTCGGGCGCTGACACATGAAGAAATTCTGGATATCATTCAGCGTTTTGGCAGGGCTGCTGGAATTGTTAAAAAAGCTGGATTCACGGGCGTTCAAATACATGGTGCACATGGTTATCTCGTCAGCCAATTTCTCTCTCCACACCACAACATAAGAACAGATGAATGGGGTGGAACGCCGGAGAAGCGCAGGAAATTTGTTTTGGAAGTATATAAATCCATGAGAGAACAAGTGGGACCCAATTTTCCTATCGGTATAAAACTCAATTCTGCTGATTTCCAAAGGGGAGGATTTACTGAAGAAGAATCTTTAGAGACAATACAAGCACTTTCCGCAGCAGGAATGGACTTAATAGAGATTTCCGGTGGAACATACGAAGCGCCGGCTATGACAGGTGTCAAAGCTGAAGTGAAAGAAAGTACAAAACAAAGAGAAGCGTACTTCCTAGATTTTGCTGAAAAAGCTCGGAAGACTATCTCTACCCCATTAGCTGTTACCGGAGGATTTAGAAGTTTGGAGGGTATGGCAAACGCTGTTTCATCCGGAGCAATAGATTTTGTTGGAATAGCCAGGATAACGGCAATAGAACCAGATGCACCGAATAGACTCATTTCCGGAAAAGAAACTAAGCATCAGGTAAAACCTTTAAAAACGGGTATCGGTCCTATCGACAAAATGGGATTAATGGAAGTAACATGGTACACCGGGCAGTTAAAAAGAATGGGCGCCGGAGAGCCACCAAAGCCAAGAGAATCTGTATATATAGTTTTAATAAAAACACTATGGCATCAAATGAAAATGGGTTTCAAGAAACCGGGAAAGTTGAGGGCGAGTTAATAAAAAATGAAAATGAATATACCATATAAAACCGTACTATTCGTCATAGCAGCACTTGCTATGGGTGGATATTTTTACAAGAAGTATTTTATTGCCCCTAAAATTTCCTTCCCGAACCTGACCATCTATGATCTTGAAGGCAAGGCACATCAACTGGATGAATTTAAGGGAAAACCCATTTTGGTCAATTTTTGGGCAACATGGTGCGGAACATGTTTACAAGAAATGCCGGAATTGTATGATGCCTCCAAGATACTTAAAGAAAAAGGAATAGAAACCATCCTAATTTCAGACGAAACCCCGGAAAAAGTTCGAAACTATCAGGATAAGTCAGGATATGACTTCCAATATTTTACCACAAAACTAGATAGAGAAGACCTGAAGATATATTCTATACCCACAACTTACCTGATGGATAAAAATGGAAACGTTGTTTTTAGTAAAGTGGGGAAAGAAAGATGGAGTAGTCCTGAGATGATAAAATCTTTGATAGATAAATTATAAGTTCTGACTTCTCATTTAAGGAAAGACCAATTATTGCAACCCAAAACTTAATTTGTGCATTAAGGAGTTGAATCTTATATGAGCACAATTTTTTATATCTTGAAGCCAAAATATTTAGATGCATCAACATGAAATAACACGGTTAGTTTTAAAAATTGAACATCAATACTCAAAAGAAGTAAAGAAATATCTACTTAATTCAAAAAAAAGCAGAACCGCACAATTATATAAACTGATAATTTCAGCTAAAAATCAAGAGCAGCTAGAAAAAGGTTTAATTTTCAAGAAATTATTTACTAAATCCTATTCTGAAAAAACCGATTACTTATGGCGCAATGAAATTCGTTTATTAAAAGAAGAATTGGAAATTTTCTTGATTCAAATGGAGCATGAACATTTCTCAAAAAACAATCAAGCATATAATGATTGGTTGTTAATGCATGCTTTCGATAAACTTAAATATATGGATGGTTTAGATGAAAAGTATGATGTTTTAATAAAAGATAAAGATACTTATGCATCGTATTCATTTGTTTTAGATGCCTGTATGCTTCATTTAAGCAATCTAACACATAAATTTTCTGACATTACGAAACGCTCTAAAGCATATCCAGAACCTATTGAAGCGACAAAAATGGTTTTAAAGGATGTAGTTTCTGCGAATGCCGCCAGACTAAATGTATATATTTCATACTTTAACTGGATCTCTTATCATCATCAATATAAAGAGAGAGAACCCTTAATCTTGAATGAATACAATTTTATCTTAGAGAAAAACCCTATCAGTAATTTTTATAACCATTTGGCTGGTTCTGTAACAGATTCTAGTGAAAAAAGCCATCAAACGCAAATCGAAAATCTGGACGCAGCCCTACAAGATATTGAACCATTATATAAAAAAAACAAGCTGCTGTTAGAGAATAGGGTAATTGTATTAATGGCTAAAGGTAGAGAACAATCTGCCAATGGTTATTTTTTGGAAGCAGATACAATATTTAGAAGTATAAAAGAAGACATCGACAATTTATATCCGCAACACAGAACGGTATTTTACGTCAATTATATTACCAATTTAGTGAAGTATAAAATGTACAAAGAAGCCTTATATGTTTTAGAACATGAATTTACTACAGATAATTTATTGTATAAAAACATGCTGTTGCAGAGTCGGTTGCTTTGTTATTTGTATTTACGAGACACAAGAAATTTAGCTGATTATATTTCTTATGATTTGGATACCGCTCCTTTTCCGCAAAATTACATGCTAAAGGTTATTAAATCGGCATATTTTTATTTAATTAAAGAATATGAAACCGCCATTAGCATTAATAACAGTTTGTTGCATGCAAAATATACAACAGATAACTTATTGTATTACAAACCAATTTCTTTGATCTACAAAAAATTATATGCCATTGCTCAAAAGAATAGCATTCAAAAAAAGATAGTACCCTCAGACCTTAAAATATTAAAAGACGCAGTAGATGAATTTGAAAGAACATCTTCAAATGAAATTAAATTAGTTTCTGTTTATTTATGGATAAAGCAAGAAATTGAAGGCTTGTTAAAGTAAAAATGCAACGCAAAGGATCCATATTCATGTTGATTATTAATTAGTTACCGATTCTTACTTCAGAATTCCACTCACAAAATCGAAATACTTCATTTTGTCTCATTTTTGTTTTGATGCAATTTCACACCAACAAAAAATGAGATTATGAAATCAATTTATCAAAAACTCAAGGATTTAAAAATTAGGTCTTCTGGTAAATCATTTACAAAACTAGTGTCGAGTATAATTGTACTCAGTGCTATTCTTATTTCCTGTAAAAAAGAAGAAACAACATCCGAAACATGGCAGTTTACCAAATTAGTAAATGCTACTTTAGATAATGATGGCTACATGGTGACATTAGATTTTTACCAAAAGAAAGGGGATGAATGGCGAATAGTGCAAATGACACCGGATGATTACGCAAATTTTTATTTGAAGAAAATTATTACACCTAATTCATTTCAATTGCCTATTGACAATCCTTCTTCATACATTACTTCAAATGTGCAGTTATTTAATCCAGCCGATGAAAAAGTCTACAATCAAGGAAATTTAAGATGGTATTTGGGAGATCCAATTCAATTTAATAGTTTTAATACTTTCAACTATGAATTTCCAGAAATGCCCATTGCTTATACAGCCATCGGCAAATTTAGTGCGGCAACTTTTTCACTCGAACAAGCGTATGACAATAACCCAAAAACAAGAACGTATCTTTTCTATGATTTTCCAAATCAAAAATATGTGTACTATGGATTTAGAGTTGGTGCTGATTTAATACTTGAAAATACTTTACCACAAATTTGTCCAACATGCAATACTATAAATTGGAATACCATTGATGCAGTAACAAATACGGGAATAAAAGGCAACACGGATTTGTATTACTTTTTCGATTTCGATGCAAGAAAAATGTACATATTAAATAGAATAAATAAATACGCTAATAATGCATCTTTTCAATTAAATAATTTACCCATAAATTTTGATGATGCATTTTATAATGAAGCAGGTTCAAATGGTGGAGAAGAGTTGCCCTTCGATTTCAGTAAATAATTATCGACGATTTAAAACAAATTTCTTTAAAAATTAAATACAAAAAAATGAAAAACAAATTAAAAACAATTTCTATCCATTTATTGATTGTGCTTGCAATCGTTACTTCGTCTTGCAAAAAAGAAAGTGATGACAACAACAGCACTGGAAAGACAGGCACATTCACCATAGATGGTGTGAGTTATGCAGGTGAAACAGAAGAACAGACTTTTGTAAATGAAAATTACTCTATTGTATGTCAGCAGGATGACCCGTTTAAATTAATACAAGTTACATTTCACAATCAGGCGGAAGCGGAAGCAGGTGGAACGTTTGATGTAGAAGATTATGCATTGAATGTTCCAACAGGCGGTGTTCATGTAGGTGTTGATGGTTTAACATTTGACCCAGAAGGTAGCCATACAATTTCTGTTTCAGGCAAAAAAATTACAATCACTAATCTTTCTTTAGAACAAACAGGTGGTGGTTCTCAGAGTCCGGTTGTAAGCAATGCAAGTATTAATTTCTAATAGCAAAATTTAAAACGATGAAAAAGCTAGTTAACATTTTACTACTTACATTAATAACTGCATGTAAAAAAGTGACAAAACAACAATTGGTATATAAGAGGAAACGTAGTTTTTAGTAAAGTAGGGAAAGAAAGATAGAGTAGTCCTGAGGTTATAAAATCTTTGATAGATAAATTATAAGAATAAAGTTACCACCTTGACAAAAATGAAAGTTAAACCCAGAATAAGCGTTGGACTTTATAGCGAAAGGGAATTATTTAAAAATAGCTATGAGGCACGGAATTTTTCTCCCGCAGACGTAGTATAACTGCGTTGAGGACAGAAAAATGAGTACAGAAATAGATATGAAGTAGAATTTTCTTGCAGTAAATTTCTAACGCTTTTTCAGGGTTAAAAAATCCTTCTAAACCCAACCACTCTCGGCGCCCAATATTGGTTAGTCGTTTTAGCATAAGAAATACCTTTGGAACTAGCGGCATTGATAAAAGTAATTTCATCACCGTCAACAGCAGTAACGATACCTACATGTCCTATATAAGAGGAAGATAAACTTCTACCTTTAAAACATATGACATCGCCGGGTTGAACACAGTCTTTGGAAACCTTTTCGCCGAAATGTGCATAATCCATTGCGCGCACAGGAGTAGAAATATTGAAATGTCTGAAAATATAGGAAACATAACCGGAGCAATCAAACCCTTTTGGAGATTTTCCCCCATATACATAAGGAATGCCTAGAAACTTCTCAGAATAATTGAGTAAAGAGTCAATCTTGTCAAAAATACTACCACCTTCTTCACAACTGGAAGTTACCTCTGGAATATAAATATCAGCAATTAAATTAGCATCCTCATGATTTTGCGCCATTAGCGCACCACTAAACAGGATAAATACAAATGTTAACAGCTTTCTACTCATAATCAGTTTGGTTTGGTTGATGAAATAATTTAAAAGCTGGCGCAAAGATATCTTCAAAAAACGGCATAAAAAAATGACGATTTTGCAAAATCCAGCCCATTTTAGGCGCATTTTTCTTAAAATTTTGTTAACGGATTTCGATATGTGTATTTTTTAACAAAAAATTAAGCATCCTGTTTGCAGATTTTGAATGAGAGTGGATTTTATTGCGAATGTTGAAAAAAGTGAAAGCCTCACCATTTATGGTGAAAATAACATTCTGTTAACAATTTTAATGGGAAGGTTTTATAATATGAACCAAATTTGATGCCATGATTAGTAATTATTTATTTTTCTTACTATTTTAACACCTTGAAATCAGAAATGCAAATGTCGGAACAAAGGACAAGAGAAGAACATATTATAGAGAAGTTCAGAGACATGGTTTCTAAAAGATACTATTACCCTGAATTGATTAAAAGATATGAACTGCCCGAATCTATTACAGAAGCGGTTGTAGAGGATGTGAAGACATATTTTTTAGGAACCATATACCCACCCCCGCAGAAGCGTAGGGAACTGGAAGACGCATTCAAAGAGTTGGCTACCTACATGAGACAACCCAAGAAGATTTGGGGTTTATTTGGAAATATGGCTTCCGCCGTATTTAAGTTTGGCCGCCATTTTGTACAGGCACTTAAGGCTGGGTTTGCCTCATTAGATTCATTTGTTGGTGCCAAGAAGTTTGAATCATCACTAGCAGAGATCGCAAATAAATTAGACATGCAACCGCCCATGTCTGATGATGATTTTGAAGATTGTATGTATCAGTTGCCCCGTGAAGAAATCGAAAGATTCATCAAAGACGTATATGGTCTATTTGGCGCCATGATCAACACCAAACTTTTAGGCAAGACCATTGAAATATTAGAAAGCGTAGTTTCCACCATGAAAGCTAAGCCCGGTGTTTATCCCCAAAAAGATATTGACGGGATATTACTAGGAAAACAATTGTTGAAAGAAGGGTATGACTTGTTTTCGAAATATGACGAACATACCAGAAAATTAATGGTTGAGTTTATCTATAAGAATGAAATGTGGTTTATTGAAGATGTTTATCAGCGTAAAGAACAAAAATAATGGCAAAGAAAATTATACATACAGAAGATGCCCCCGATCCAATTGGTCCATATAGTCAGGCCGTTTATATAAATGGTATGCTTTTTATTTCGGGTCAAATAGCACTTGACCCATTTAGTGGGAGTTTAGTGTATGGAGATATTGAGCAAGAAACCACACAGGTAATGAAAAATCTGGAGGCTATCTTGGATGCGGCCGAAATGGATTTTAGCAATGTCGTAAAATGTTCTATCTTCCTAAAAGATATGGATGATTTCCCTAGGGTGAATAATATATATGGTAAATATTTTACGGCAAATCCACCCGCACGAGAGACTGTGCAAGTATCCAGGCTTCCAAGAAATGTAAATGTCGAAATTTCTGCAATTGCAGTAAGATAGGATTCAAGAGCAAAAGTTGCTGCAATAAGAAGCAAGACCTTTTAGTAAAATGGGAGCAATGGAGACGAGATAGGATATAAAATTCAGGAATAAAAGCCTCAAGACTTGTCCTCAATGCGAACCACACTGAAAGAAGCCTCTTTTGAAAAAGTCGCAATACGCAGTACTCGTTACGCACTACTATCATAGCAATGGAGACGAGATAGGATATAAAATTCAGGAATAAAAGCCTCAATACTTGTACTCAATGCAAACCACACTGAAAGAAGCCTCTTTTGATAAAGTCGCAATACGCAGTACTCGTTACGCACTACTATCATAGTAATGGAGACGAAATAGGATATAAAATTCAGGAATAAAAGCCTCAATACTTGTCCTCAATGCGAACCACACTGAAAGAAGCCTCTTTTAATAAAGTCGCAATACGCAGTACTCGTTACGCTGTACAATTGCCACGTATGCACGAATTTTATGTAAGCATTTGAAAATGAACGATTAATATAAGAGACAGGTGCTAAAATGGTTACAATGCACTGTATGAATATCACCATGCACACAAAGCAGGCACAAAGTTTCACAAAGTATTGCCACTAATGAAAGGATTTTTTTTGACAAAGTCGCAATACGCAGTACTCGTTACGCACTACTATCATAGCAATGGAGACGAGATAGGCTATAAAATTCAGGAATAAAAGCCTCAATGCTTGTACTCAATGCGAACCACACTGAAAGGAGCCTCTTTTGATAAAGTCGCAATACGCAGTACTCGTTACGCACTACTATCATAGCAATGGAGACGAGATAGGCTATAAAATTCAAGAATAAAAGCCTAAATACTTGTACTCAATGCGAACCACACTGAAAGAAGCCTCTTTTGATAAAGTCGCAATACGCAGTACTCGTTACGCACTACTATCATTGATTTCTCATTTTTTTAATATAAACCTTGTTGAAAAATTTGGTTATTGTGGATAAAGACGTATCTTTGCGCCCCGATTTGGCATGGAGGAATGGTTTTTCTTGCCAATAGGGACGAAGGAATTCAAACAGGGTTAACAATTTATTTATCAAAAAAAGGTAAAATATTATTTGTTACTCCAAGTTTTTCTCCGTACTTTTGCAGTCCAAAATTTTTAAGAAGAGCAATGCCTACTATTCAACAATTAGTTCGTAAAGGAAGAGAAGTGATTGAAGTCGCTTCAAAATCAAGAGCTTTGGATGCTTGTCCTCAGCGTCGTGGAGTTTGTACTAGGGTATATACCACTACTCCAAAGAAACCGAATTCAGCACTTCGTAAAGTTGCTAAAGTTCGTTTGACAAACAGTACTGAGGTAATCGCCTATATTCCTGGAGAAGGGCATAACCTACAAGAGCACTCTATTGTACTAATAAGAGGTGGCAGGGTGAAAGACTTACCGGGTGTAAGATACCACATTGTTCGTGGCGCTTTAGATACAGCAGGTGTTAATAACCGCAAAAAATCTCGCTCTAAATATGGTACAAAAAGACCAAAACCAGGTCAACCTGCACCAACAACCGGAAAGAAAAAATAAGATTATATAATAAATAGGTATAAAGAAAGATAATGAGAAAGACCAAAGCTAAAAAAAGATATCTCGCACCAGACCCAACGTATAATGATCCGATGGTTACTAGGTTCGTGAATAATCTTATGTACGATGGTAAGAAAAGCACTTCATACCAAATCTTCTATGAGGCAATGGAGAAAATCAAAGAAATTACCAAAGAAGAAGGTTATGATATCTGGAAAAAAGCAATGGATAACGTTATGCCGGCAGTAGAAGTAAGAAGCCGCCGTATCGGTGGTGCTACCTTCCAAATCCCTACTCCAATCCGTGAAGACAGAAAGATTGCCATGATGATGAAATGGATCATCCTTTATGCAAGAAAAAGAAACGGCAAATCAATGGGAGAAAAATTAGCAGCAGAATTAATAGCTGCTTCTAAAGGGGAGGGTTCTTCCGTGAAAAAGAAAGAGGATACCCATAAAATGGCAGAAGCCAATAAAGCATTCTCACATTTTAAAGTTTAATAAAATATAAT
>JAIBAX010000047.1 GCA_019694955.1 Chitinophagales bacterium
ATCTTGACGAATATTGTTACAAATTCAATAGGAGATATTTTGGTGAAAAAATATTCGATAGACTACTAATTGCCTCAGTTTCATCACCTTGGTATGGAAATGTTTATAAAAGCGGATAGTCATTAAAAAATATCTAAAATTGTTGATGCTGCCCTAAGTTATTTGAATGGTCAGCTTCCTGTTGACAAATATGCCTTCATTATCTATCTTTTCGACCCAATGCAAGAGCGTAATGCCGCCATTTTCGGTGCAGGAGCATTGGAACACAATAGCTCAAGTGTTTATTTTATGCCGGTACAGCAAGAGCAGGATTTATTAAAATCCATGGCAGATGTTGCCTCACATGAATTCTTGCATATCATTACGCCTTTAAACATCCATTCAGAAGAAATAGGTTATTTCGACTTCCAACACCCAAAAATGTCGAAACATTTGTGGTTATATGAGGGTTCTACAGAATACAATGCGCATTATGTACAACTTCGTGCCGGATTAATTTCTTTTGAAGATTTTATCAATGAGATGAAATCCAAGATAAAAATTTCTCGCACCCAATTTAATGATACCATGCCGTTTACGCAACTTAGCCTAAATGCTTTGGATTTGCAAAATGATTACCTGAATGTATATATGAAAGGCGCGCTTATCAACTGGTGTCTTGATATCGAATTAAAAGACCTGTCAGATGGGAAATACGGTCTGCAAGAACTCATTCAAGACTTGAGTGCCAGATATGGTCAGGACAAACCCTTTAAAGATGAAGAATTATTTGACGCCATTACGGCGTTAACCTATCCGGAAATTAGGACTTTCTTTACAAAATATGTCGAAGGAAACGAGCCATTGCCACTAGAAGCCACCTTGAATAAAATCGGCATTAAGTATTCTCCTGTGGAAAAAGAACTGGGTTACTCGTTCGGCTTTAGTAAACCTGGATTCGACTATGAGCAAGGTAAGTTAAAAATAGATGCAAACAATTTAGACGATTTTGGTAAAGAACTCGGCTACAAAGACGGTGATTTAATCAGCAAAATTGATGGCGTAGAAGTAAGCTTCAAAACTTTCAAATTCTTTAAAGATTATTATCTGCCATCCTTAAGTGGCGATGAAACCATGACCATTGAAGTATTAAGGAAAAACAAGAAAGGCAAATATAAAGCAAAACAACTGTCCGCAAAAGTCCGCAAAGTAGATACTGTTGCATCCCATGTAACCAAAATCATAGACAAACCAACACCGGAGCAATTAAAGCTAAGGAATCAGTGGATGGATAAGTAAGTTGTGCGTTTTGGGTTTTTAGTGAGGAGTTGTCTGAGATTACCGAGTTACCACGAGTTTTAACAGTTTGATGGTTGTCATTGCAAACAAAATAATTAACACCAAAAATGGACAATAAACAAATAGAAGAAATTTACCATCAAACTTTTAGTGGTTTGACACTTTTTTACAGAGATACTTCTCTTCTTGAAAATCTGATTTCAAAATATCACGTTGGACAGATCTTGACAGAACGTGGGTTTACTGATATGACCTACAAAGGTGGTGGACTTGCAACAAACTTTCGTTATTTAATTGCTTCTGCTAACGGAAAGGATTTGTCAGCATTCAATGCGGACGCTGCCCAATTAGGACATATTCTTTTAACTTCAAACGCCTTTTTTAAAGTATTGGACATTTATAAAATTGGCGACAAGACGCAAGTTTTTCTGTTAGAAATTCCAGCAACGGCGGTTGACTTTTTCGCAAATGCTACTTCTAACATTGAAGAAGACATCACAATAAAGGCAAAAGAAAATTTCGACACAAATTGTAATGCAGTGCCAATTCCAGAACTTCAAAATCAAGAATGGAAACAAAGAACTGAATTCCCAATTGGCATGTCAGACAAAGGAGAATTGTTCTACCAATCTGTCAATAAAAAGCAAGTTTTAGCTGACAATAAAACTAAAAATCAAAACGAAACAGACAACAAGAACCAAACCGAACAAGAAAAACCTTGGTGGAAATTTTGGTAATAATTATCCGTTGAACTTTATGGTATAGCCATACGTTACTTTGGGTTGCTCTTGCGGCTTATGGGTATTGCTCTTTGCTTTAACCTGATAATTAATTTGGGTATTTGGTGGTGGTAGTGGTAATTTGAAGTGTATATTGATTTTTTGTTGCGTTGATACCTTGACACCATGGTTATTTTGTGGAGAAAATGCCAACAGAGACACCACACGGCAGGCTTCTTGATTGCAAGCATCATCTAAGCCTTTATTTACTTTTATTTCTATCGTCTTTCCATCAAAATCAACACGATAGGAGATATAGACAGTACCTTCAATTTTATTTTCTATGGAAGTAGCAGGGTATTTTAAATTGCTTTTAATAAATTCTTGTAATGCTTTTTTACCACCCGGATATTCCGGCTTTAATATAAAAGGTTGCTTCTTCAGGTTACGGTTCATCGATGGAAATAATTATTACAATTTTAGTCATTAAATATAGAACCTTGATAAAGAGTTATACACATGAAATCACTATTGTCCGATAAAAATATTTACTTCATCATTTCAATTCTTAATTAATTGATTATCAATTGTATTTACAATAAATAATTGACAATTTTAAAACACAAGCCGGTATCATACAATAGCTTCTCAATTAACGTTATGATTTGTTGACGATTGATAAATAAATATAGTAAGAAATATAAGAAATTTTAATTATTAGCATTAATTAATCAGCAAGTGTCAATTATAACTATTTGATTTTCAAACTAAATGTTTGTCACTTTTTTGTCTTGATACAAAAAAGTAACCAAAAAAAATCAAGACAAAAATAACGCTCCACGCCTCAACAACCCACGCTCGCCGCCGATTTTTGTCATGCCCACGCACATTTTTATTTTTTCTGGACAATAATGACATGAAATCTAAAAAACGCTTTTGAATGTTAATTTTCGCTAATTATTATTTAGAAGGAGCTGCGAATATTGAATGTGAATGGTTTTTGTACCTTATCTTGCACTGATAATTGTAAAACAACATTATGAAAAACATGCTTTTCGTTGCCTTCTTTTTAAGTATTGGCAACCAAATCTTCGCAGAAGAAATCATTGCAGAAACCAAACTTTCTCAGGTAACCGTATATAGAGTGCTTGCCAAAGAGCTCAGAAATGGGACAGTTTCCATTCCTAAAGGCACCTCGGAAGTTATCATCAGCAACGTCTCACTGAATATGATAGACAATAGCTTGCAAGTAGCTGTTAAAGGAAACGCTACGCTGCTAACGGTCTCTACCAGAACGAATTACTTTTCGCAAGAAAGCAATAACAACAACAAGATGGTCGCTAAAATCAAAGATACCATCCAAGAATTGGATGATGAGTTGGCATGGCTATCAGAACAAAAGTCCGTTTATAATGGCGAAATTAACCTCATCAATGCGAATAATAAATTGGGTGGCACGGAAGGACTTAAGCCGGGCGATGTAACCACTTTGGCAGATATTTACAGGGCAAGAACCCTAGAATTGAAGAAAAAAATCTACGATTTGGGTTTAAAAGAAAGAGAATTGCGCGAGAAAAGAGATAAATATCAAGGACAACTCAACGAGATGAATGGCAAAAAGTCGAACCCTGTCAAAGAACTGGTGCTTAATTTTTCTTCTGAAACGGGTGCGACCCTCAACCTGAGGTGTTCCTACCTGGTTTCTTCTGCGGGATGGTCGCCCATGTACGATATTAAGGTATTGAATACCAATTCCCCCGTAAACCTTGATTATAAAGCAAAAATATACCAAAGCACAGGTTTTGATTGGAAAGATGCAAAAATAACAGTCTCTACCGGCAATCCAAATCGCGACAATAGCCGCCCGATCTTAAACCCTAAATTTGTTGATTTCACCTATTATGCACCGAAGCCTTCCTATTCCGGCGGATATAACGCTCCTGTGCAGATGATGGAAAAATCCAATATGGCGATGGATATCGGCAGAGATGGTGCTGATGATGAGGAAAGGTTGCGTGAAGGAAATGAAGCTTATAATTATGATGTGAATGTAAATGAAAACCAACTGAATGTAGAATTTGAAATAGATATCATACAAAATATCCCTTCAGATGGCAAGGAACATGTTTGTGCTATACAGTCTTATAAAGTTCCGGCGACGTACAAGTACCATGCCGTTCCAAAATTAGACCCCAGTGCCTTCCTGCTAGCGAAAGTAACTGACTACGGTCAGTACAATTTACTTCCCGGCACAGCGAATATATTTTTCGAGGATATGTATGTCGGTCAGGCGACGATTAACCCAAATACTTCAGGAGATACATTGTTGCTATCGCTTGGCAGAGATGACAAAATTGTCATAAAACGCACCAAAATCGTTGACAAGACTTCAACGAAAATTGTGGGCGGTAGTAAAAAGGAAACCTATGCTTGGGAGACGATGATTCGGAATAATAAGGGAACGGCCATCGATATTGAAATATTGGATCAGGTACCCATTTCTAAAAATAAAGAAATAGAAGTGGAGTTGCAAGAATATGATGGCGCCCAATATACCGAAGAATATGGAAAGCTCTTGTGGAATGTTACCATTAAGCCAAATGAAACCAAGAAAATCAAATTGGTATATGCTATCAAGTACCCGCAAGATAAAACCATACAGGAATACTAAGATACGCTCATTGTAGATTATCATTATGGCTATTGCTGTGTTGTATGCGCTGATGGATATTTCTTATTTGTAAAACAATGACATCATTCTCTATATGAAAATTGACAATCCAGCTTTTAACTACAATGCCTTTGGACAAAAGTATTCCGGTTATAGGAAGACGGATCCAAGGATTGAAAGCTATGTGCATCAAGCCCTTGGCGATGCAAAAACAGTTTTAAATGTGGGCGCAGGAACAGGTTCCTATGAACCTATCGACAAGTACGTAATTGCTGTGGAGCCTTCTCACGTGATGCGCCATCAAAGAAAACTGCTGGGTCGGTTACCAGCCATCCACGCTTATGCTGATGCGCTTCCGTTTGACGATAAATCATTCGATGCCGTTATGGCAATGGTCACGGTTCACCATTGGCCAGATATGGAAAAAGGACTTAAAGAACTGAGCAGGATTGCCAAAAAAAGGGTAGTGGTCATGACTTTTGACCCGACGCATTTGGATGATTTTTGGAATGCAGCATATTTTCCAGAGTTGATTGAAGTAGAGAAAGCCAGGTATCCAACCCTTCCATTTATTGCAGCATCATTGGGAGGACGGATAGAAATCGTTCCCATTCCGATACCGCTAGACTGTACGGATGGGTTTCAAGAGGCATTTTATGGTCGACCGGAGGCATTTCTCGAAGAAGCGGTTCGAAAGGCACAATCGGCGTGGGGATTTTTATCCAATGAAACGGCATCACGGCTTGTAAAAAACCTAGAAGATGCGCTCATATCCGGAGAATGGGACAGAAAATATGGGCATTATAGGACGCAGCCATATTTCACCTGCGCCCTGAGGCTCGTCATTGCTCATTTGGAGTAATGATGTAGGTGGGCGTTGTATTGGGCGATATAGTATTGTATCACAAAGTTTCTTGAAGAAGGCACTAAGAACGCAGCGACTATTCAAAGTTTGCAACTTTGAACACCTATCACAAGATTGCATCTTGACACCTACCACAACTTTTAAACGAACATTACTTTACGCAAGTTATAAACTTGCACAATCATTGGCTCTAAGTTGCAAACTTAGAGCAGTAAGAGGAGATTAGTTGTTTTTGTTTCGAGTTCACTTTAAAAATAATTTTATAGCCTCTAAGTATTCGTTTGGCTTTTCGATATATACATCATGCCCTGCTTTTTCTATTATTTTTAATTGACTGTTTTTAAAAATATCTAAATATTCATTTGTATTGCCCCAAGGAATATTGTCGTACTGGCCTTTTATAATTAGTACAGGAA
Source organism: Chitinophagales bacterium (assembly GCA_019694955.1). Lineage (GTDB taxonomy): Bacteria > Bacteroidota > Bacteroidia > Chitinophagales > JADIYW01 > JADIYW01. The sequence goes on from JAIBAX010000047.1 coordinate 5,950, forward strand.
TGTTATTATTTTTAAGTTTTGGTCTTGGGTCTGATAATTTTTTATAGCTAGTAGGAACTTTAATGTTGCAGTAGCCACCACCACCACCTTCTTCAGTTAATACTTTAGTAGGGGCATAAACAAGTCCTTTGGTAAACTTCTCAGCCATTTTGTTTAAATAACTATCCGCTTCTTCATCACTTGCAATTTTTTTACCTGCAAATGCCCATAAACGAATTGCTATGTACCTAGGCTTTAATGCAAATTTAATTGTCTCACGGTTAACATCTAAAGGTTCTTTGAGATGTAAACTATCTGGTACTTTTAATTTTTCTATAGAATCAATAACTGGTTTTACTGCACCCGGACAAGTGAATATTATTTTGTCAACTTTTGTGAGATTGTCAGCTACATATAATGTTGCTAAAGCACCGCCCCAAGATTGTCCAATTAAAATTATTTTTTCTGCTTTTAATGCTTCCACAATAGATTCAAGGTCTTTTTGATGTCGGGTCGCTGTATATTCATTTACGTTTTCAAGTCTTGCAGATAAACCACTACCTATTTGGTCATATAAATATACATCAAACCCATTTTCTGAAAGTTGCCCCAAAACTTCAATTACTTTAGAGTGTACATATCCGCCTGGGCCACCGTGCAAGTATATAACAGGGTACGGCTTTTTAATTCCCTTACCTTCAATAAATGTGTACGCAATTTTTGAACCCGTATTCAAATTCCAATATTTGGTTGATTGTCGTGGTTTGATTGTTGGAGTGTCTTGTTTTGAAGGTAAACAAGCCTTAAAGAAAAACAGGGTAAGAAGTAATAGAAATGTCCACTTTAATATCTTTTTAATCTTTTGCTTCATTTTGATTAATTTATTAATGAACTGATTTAAACTTTAAATAAAAAGAAGAGCAACTCAAAAGTTATAATTTAGTATTGAAAACGAATAAATTATAATCTTATGAATTGCTCACTTGCAAAGTTAACAAAAAACGAATTTGAAATCTGTATTTTGCCATTTATTCCAAAAAATAAAAGAGGCTTTTCATTGCTGTTCGACCTATTCTGGAAGGCATGTCGAACTCCAAACAGGGCGGATTTGCAATCTGCTTCCACTGCACACTTTTATAACTTCTCAAAATGCTTATTTATACGGGGATTGCAAATCCCCAACGTCCTCACTTCGACATGCGCTTCCGCTTAACATGTCGAAGAGCAATGTACATAAAATGTACAAATGTTCGATTTAGCACTTCAGTCCCGCTTTTGGCAATACCTTGTTGGCTGTCAGGCTATTTTTCTAATAGTTTAATAAATTTTTCAATTACTTTTTTTAGCTCATCTTTTTTGTCATATTCAAATTGAAGTTTGTCAAACTCTTCCATAATTTCATTCATTTCTTTTGAAGTATTCTTATGTTTAAGTCTATTCATAAAATTGTCGGCAATCCAATATTCGTCTTCCTTTAAATTTTTGAGTTTCGTAAATAAAAAATCATCAATTTGTGTTTCGTTGTCTTTGTATACTAAATCAACTAGTCCAAAATCTACCATTTCTTGAGAAGTTAATAAAGCATTTTTCAGTCTGTTTTTTTGTTCTGGATTAATTACACTTTTAAAGTCTTGCCTTTCATTTCTTGAGTAATATGACATAAAATTACTTTCAGGACTTAATTCAAAAGTTCCTTCCCATCTTGTTGTTTCATTTTCTGCACATTTCACAAGCCATTCAACTGTTTCAGTTCTTTGTTTTTCAGCGTCTTTAATATTAAGAATTTGTTGAATTTCAGAAATTCGTTGTTTATAAATTTCTATTTCATCTTTTTTAAGTGTCTTTGAGCCATAATTTAAAGCGTGTGTATAAAATTTACCACTTTTTTTGTCTTTGTCTATAAATGAAATTACAAAAGTGCTGTCAAAATATCTGTCAGGTGCAGGACAAATCATATAAGGATTAAATTCTATTTCAATAGTGTCTTTATTAATTTTTCCTTGCAAATTTTCTAAAACAGCAATTCTTGCAACTTTTGAACCCCAATCGTCATTATCTTTTTTCTTGTCAAATGTTTTCACAACATAGCCAACGATAATATATTGACTTTCTGTTACAAGTTGTCTTAAGGGTCTTGGTGAAATTGGATATGCAAAAACATTGCTTGTTAGTCCAAAAAATGTCAATAATACAATGATAATTGTTTTCATCTATGTCGTTTTTTTAACTTGCAGCTAACATATATATACCCGCTACAAAGTAGCGCATATACATCTAACAGTAGCGGTTTATTTTTTTACAAAAATAAAAAAATTCCTCTTTAACGAATCATAACGTGAGATATTTTAGGGTTTAGGTCTTAGGGGTGGGATTTTGCGTTACTATTAAAAATATCTTATATCTTAATGCTCATAACTTACAACTCAAAATTCAATAGGGATAGAGGAGCAACCGTGTGCGACGAAAGCCCGTCACCCGATAGGGTGGATTGCCCTTATTAAGTTGTTGGTTTTGAGTTTTTGGTTATTAGTGGTTAGGGATTTACACTACTCCCTTTGCTTTTTAAAAATTAGGAAAAAGCACTATGGCTTAAATCCAACCCTTTGCCTTAAATTCCAAGTATTTGTTGATGGTATTTGTAGAGAGGTCTTCAGGTGCTGTCAGGATGGCTTGTATGCCGTATTTGGAGAATTCTTTGATGATGGTTTCTTTCTCATACAAAAACTTCTTGCCGATGGTTCTGGTATACACTTCTTCTAAATCAATGGCATCGCCAAAACTATATTCTTCAATTTCTGTATTCTTAAATATCACCACCAACAGTAAATGCATTTGGTTGATTTTTCTTAGTATCGGCAAAACGCGCTCTAATGAATAATAACTCTCAAAGTTTGTATAAATAATCAATAGACTTCTCTGCGTAATAAAGTGTTTAACCGCCTGGAACAACAATTCATAATTTGCTTCTAGATTGCTATCCTTTTCCTTATACAAGGATTCTAAAATTGTTTTCAGCTGCGTGGGTTTGTTGTCTGCTTTGATATAGCTACCAAATCCTTCTGAAAAGGAAATATAGCCTGCTTTATCATATTTATGGAGTGCTGTATTAGCGATTACCAAACTGGTATTTACGGCATAATCTAATAATGACATTCCGTAAAATGGCATCTGCATGATGCGGCTTTTGTCGATAATAGAATATACTTGCTGGGATTTCTCATCGCCAAACTGATTGACCATCAATTGGTTGCGCCTTCCGGTTGCCTTCCAGTTAATACACCTAAAATCATCTCCAATGGCATAATTTTTAATCTGTTCAAACTCATAACTATGTCCAAGTCTGCGCAATCGCTTTATTCCGGTAAACTGAAACAGGTTTTTCTGCAATTGCAATTCATGTTTCTTCATTTGAACTATGGAAGGATAAACAGCGCCTTGTGTCGGGATATTATAAGAAACTCTTTTTTGCAACAGGCCTAATTTTGACTGGATATACACATGACACGCTCCCCACTGATACACACCTCTTTTCAGCGCTTTTACGGGATATGATACTTCTTTCCTTTGTTTGTTTTGCAGGGAAGTGGTGATGGAGAAGTTTCTTTTTTGAAACTGTTCCGGCAACTCATCCACTAATTCAACATCTAGGGAATGGCCGCTTTGGTTAAATACCTGAATGTGGATATTTATCTCATCACCCAATGGCAGCATGGCAGGTACTTCACGTACACAACTTACTTTCCCTTTCATGCTTTTTACATATAAAAAATCGCTGATAGTGGCAAACAGGAATCCACCCAGAAGGGCTACACAAAAATAAAAGGTAAACGGCAGTACAAAACTGCCGATAAATGCCACGATAACGATGGCGGCAATCTTATAAAACTTAGATGATATATATATGTCTTTCAGGAACATTATCTTGGCACTTCAATATTTTTTATGATATTGCTCACGATGTCTTCTGCGGTTATCCCTTCCATTTCTTTCTCCGGAGAAGGAATGATGCGGTGGTTGAGTACCGGCGTGGCCACCATTCTGATATCATCGGGAATGACAAAATTTCTACCACTCAGCGCTGCCATTGCCTTACTGGCTTTTAAGATTGCCAGAGAGGCGCGGGGAGAAGCACCTAAAAATAAGTCACCGTTGTTTCTGGTGCCGAATACTATTTTGGCGATATAATCCAATAGTTCTTCTTTGATATAAATATTCTCGACGATTTCCTGACATCTTTTTAAATCCTTTGCCTCCAACACTTTTTGGACATCGTTGATTTGTTTATTGCTAAAATCATTGACAAATTTTCTGAGAATGAGCTTTTCTTCTTCTAGATCAGGGTATTTCATTTTTACTCGGAACAGAAATCGGTCGAGTTGCGCTTCCGGCAATCGGTACGTTCCTTCTTGTTCGATAGGGTTTTGCGTGGCAATGACAAAAAATGGGAAGTCCATTACATGGGTGATGCCATCTACGGTAACTTGCTTTTCTTCCATTACTTCGAAAAGCGCTGCCTGTGTTTTTGCAGGAGAGCGGTTGATTTCATCTATGAGAATGAAGTTTGAAAATACAGGACCCTTTTTGAAATTAAATTCTGAACTTTTCATATTGAACACTGTAGTACCCACCACATCTGTAGGCATTAAATCGGGTGTAAACTGTATCCTGGAAAAACCTACTGAGAGGGTTTTTGACAACAACTTCGCAGAAAGGGTTTTGGCAATGCCCGGAACACCTTCTAATAATACATGCCCACCGGAAAGAATCGCCGCCAACATCAGGTCGATATATTCATTTTGTCCTACCAGCATTTTTGATATTTCTATCTTCACTTGTCTGGCCGAATTATTCAAAAAGTTTAATTCATCTTGATATAGTCCTGCATTGCTTCCTTGATAATAATAATGTGCTTCCATATTGTTTATTTACATCTTTTATAAAAATCTTCTGTTTTGTGGTATAAATCCATGAGTATTTTTTCATTGGGTTTTGCCTGATGGTTGGTTGCATTTCCGAGTGCTTGCAGGATGGTTCTAATTTCCTGAGCCGGAATTTCAGATTTCATGCGCAAGGATTCTACAAACCTTTCTTCCTCGTCTAATAGTAAACTCAACTGATACTTATTTTTCACGAAGACAAAGAAATGGTTTCTTATTTCCCTAGCTATTAAGGCATGGTCTTTATCCAAAAAATATAGCTGCCCTACCGTTTTAATATACTCCAACGATGTATTTTTGACTGGCTCTATAATTGGAATGACGGCTTGCCTTCTTTTAGAGGCGAAAAATAAGAAAATTAAGGTAGTCGCCAATGTCAAATACCATGCCCACCGCAGGCTTCTTTGCTTGAGTATAAAACTTAAAGGTGATGTGCGAAGTGGTTGATTATTTTCATAAATTGGTCTGAAGTGGCGGGATTCCATTAGAATCGTTCCTTTGCTCATGTGCGACAATACCTTTTCTGCATATTCCAATCTGGTTTCATCTTTTAAGGCAATATTTGTAAACAACTCCGGGCTGCAATGTAAGATAAGCTTACCTTTTCCCCAGGGAATAATAACGAAATTGATCGCATCAGGCTGTAGTATGTAACCAGCATTGATCAGCTTAGAAGCATGCTTAGCGAAATATAAGTGTTTAAAACTTCTTACCGGAATATTCGTAGTAGTATCTATTCCCTGTATCGAGTATAAAACGTAGTCTGTATTTTTGCGCAAGGTAGGATGAAGAAAATTATAGTTGATAGCAGTTTCTTCTGTTACTTTGGTAGACTTATTTCCTCTGAGCATATTTATCAGCGGATTATCTTCATAAGGATTATAATCTGACTTTTGCACTTCTTCCGGTTCTTCATATTCTTCTTCTTCTGCGACTTCTTCCGGCTCTTCTTCAATATTTTTAGCGATTCTAAAGGTGGTATCTATGTTCAAATCAATGATATCGTCCAGACTTTCAAAATCTTCCAAACATATAAATGCTGTATTGCCGGCACTCATGAAACTATCCAAGGCAAATTGCTGCTCCGGTTTAAAATACAGCTTTGAACCAATGGCGATATAATTATATTTCTTGTTTTTGTCCAAAGTAGGAAGATAGCGTTCTAACGCTTGGGTGATGGTAAATATTTCCTTTTTATCGGCACTTTCGCGGATGAGCTTTTTTATAAGTGAAATATCGTAAGGCTTACTATTGTTATCTCCCAATCCGACACTCCAATCCTTATGCGTCTTTTTGTTGAGAAAAAGAAACAACAGAACTATCAGCAGCGCAGCTATAACAACGATAAGTATATTTGATTTTTTCAAGCTTTGGAATCTAGCGTTTTAAGAAGTTGTAAAAAATGAGGTTCTATTTCTGCAAACATATCCTTGGTAGTTTCTTCCGGACCAAACCAATTCTTTTCGAATTGGACGGTTACATCCTTAAAAATTGAATAATTGCTATCTTGAAGCATCTCGTTGAGATAATGTCTGTTTGTCTTATATTTTTTCCAATTGATTTTACCTAGTTGCTGTAACTCCTTCAAAACTTTCAAATAGTAAATACGTATGGCTAATTTATAGTTTTGTAGTTGGAGTGCTTCTTTCAATAATTTATCCAAAGGCGCATCTATTTCTTCCTCATCTAAAATGCTGATATCCATTCCTTTTTGTAGGGAAGGATTCTTGTTGATGCCTAAATATCCGTTTTTAATGAGATAATAAAGGATACCTAGAAATAGCAAGATAATTATAGCATATAGAAATATTTGAATAAGTTGTGGTGATATCAACGGTGGGGACGTAGGTTCGGGAAAATCCCAATCTTTCTGTTTTTTTTGCTTCTTAGGTTTTTCTTTATAATCCTCAAAATTCATTCCTTTAGTAGCCTTCTTCCATGCCTTTCTATCCAACTTTTTGTGTGGAATGGTACTTTTATTATACTGCTCTTGCGAAGAAGAAATCGACTCAGATGTATTTTCCTGCGCGTATATACACGAAAAAACAGGGATGAGCAACATCCAACCACAAAGAATAATATAACGCCAATGTTTACGCATATTTCTTTTTTACGGCTCCAATTTTACTTAATTTTTCACTCAAATCATTGGCTTCGTTGATTTCCTTATTACTGAAAAATATGAATCCTTGGCTAAATATAATGATAGGTAAAGTACAAGCAATATTGATGACAGTGGACATGAAATATATAGTGTAACTAATCATTTCAACATTCAAGTATTGTTCAGGGAGGTTTAATAAAATTTTATCCTGAAGTACTCTTTTTATAAAGAATGATAAGGCGAAATTTATACATATTACCATAAAGAGCATCATTAGAAAGCTAATATAAGAATGGATAAAGCGTTTGAATCCATACTTAATTCCTAATAACCAATTTTGAAAAAAAGCGGTGTACCCTTTAGTGCCAATCCTACTAAAAATAGGCATAAAGAACAAAAAGGCAGGACTTAGAAATACCAAGTACCAAAATCCTTTTTCTCCAAATGACAAGTAAAGATGAATGATAGCATCTGTTATGCTGATAGATAAAATAATAGAAGGATATTTAGCATAGAAAGTCCAAATATTAGGGCTTTCTTCAAAATAAGTATTGGGTATGTACTTAAAAAATATATAAACACAATATGCGATTATTAAAAAAAACAGGATAAAATTCAACGGTATGAAAGGACTGAGTCTTTCATAACTGAAATTCACACTGAGGTTTTGCAAGATATTCTCTTCTTGGATAAATCGCTCCGCCAAGAAATTTCGTTGCGTAAAAATTGCCACCAGTGTATAAACAACGCCGAAAGGAATAAAAATCTTTAAAATATTTACAACGACCCTACGGTATAAATAAAAAGTGTCATAAAAAACTGTTGAAAGGTTTCGTATGCTATTGATATCATTGGGGATGAAATCAGAGGCAATGACTTTTTCTTTGGTAAAGGTTCTTAATGTGCCTTTATTTCTTTTTGAAATTGGTAACCAGATGTAATAAGTTATTAATAATGTGGCGCAAAGAAGTATAAAAAACAACCTAATTCCATCGTGAATCTCGGTGTATCTTGTAAGAAATCCTTCAATAGTTCCGGCAATTATAAATAATGGAATAGTCGTCACAAATATTTTGATACCTTTCGCTGCAGAGACCTGTAAGGCTTGTAATCTGGAATAAGTGCCTGGGAAAATGATTCCTCTTGCTAATGTTAAACCCGCCGCACCGGCAATTACAATAGATGGGATTTCTATCATACCATGTAAAAAAACTGCCAAGAAGAATTCTTTCATCAATCCATATTCATAAAACAAGTGCTGAAAAGCTCCAATCATAATTCCATTTGTCAGAAGGTTGTACAAGGTTCCCAATCCTGCGAGAATACCAGAAATAAAGGTAATTAGTGCTACAATGATATTATTTATGGTTATGTACAGCATCATGTTCTGCTGTGCATCCTCTGATTGCTTATATACGGCCATGGGGTCGCCTTTGGCAATATTATCCTTAGTCATTTGTACATATTCCTCAGACATAATTTGGCTGACAAAGTCTGAATCGTAAGCACTTGACACAAAGCCGATGAGTATGCTAATAAGAAAAAAAATACCCGCGACCATAAATTCTTTTCGTGAAGCGTAAATAACGGCTGGCATTTCTTCCAGTAAAAAATCGGCAATAACGCCCCTTTTTCTCTTAGGTCTCTTGTAAATGGTGCCAAAAACACGCTGCGCTAGGATATTTAGGTAATACCGTACAGAACGACTTCCATAAAAAGTCCGCGAATAGGAGAGGTCATCGGTAATTTGAATAAACAATTTACTGAGCTTATTGGAGTCTCTTTGATTTTGATTAAACTCTTCTTCGAACTCTTCCCACTTCTTTTTATTTTGCTCTATAAATTTTGTTTCACGCATATTCGCTGAAAAATTAGGAATTTTCTTTAATATTGGAACATATTTTCAAAAAAAAAGTAAAAATAATCGCAAACGAAATATCTATGAGTAAAAAATCTACAACATCGGCAATTTTAGATCAAATAAACAAGAAATAAATCCATATGAAGAAAATTGAAATTATTACTACGCAAAATGTACCTATCCAATATGAAGCTGCCGACCTAAAAGATAGGATTATCGCATGTATCATTGACTTTATCATTATTATTATTTTAGCGTTGCTATTTCTTTTTATTATATTCAAATTAGTGTTTAGATCAATAGAACTTACTGAAACATTTGCATTAATAGTGGTTATTCCGGTTTTAGGATTATATCATTTACTTCTTGAAAATGTAATGCGGGGCCAAACACCCGGAAAAAAAATAATGGGTATTAAAGTCATAAAACTCAATGGAGATGTACCAGGTTTTATTGATTATTTCATTAGATGGTTGTTTCAATGGATTGAAATATATAGTTGCACAGGTTCCATTGCTGCCCTAATGATCAGCGCTACCCAAAACGCTCAAAGGCTCGGTGATATCCTTGCCAATACGGCTGTCATTAAAACCAAAGGTTTTCGAAACATTGGATTAAATGAACTCCTTAATTTACCGTCCCGAGAAAATTATACGGTAAAATATCCGGGCGTAACACGTTACTCAGATGAAGATATGCTTCTTTTAAAGCAATTGATGGAACGCAATAAACTATATCCCAATGACACAAATGCACAACTCTTAGAAGATACAGTAGATAAGATGACGGAACAACTACAATTAGATAAAAGACCTTACGATAATTTCCGCTTCCTTCAGGAAGTCATCAATGATTATATTGTTTTGACCCGTTAATAGGTTATTTGGTAACTATCAAAATCTTATCATAACATCCCGTAGAAGTGCAAAGTTTCAGCAAATACTGTTGTCCCGCTAGTTGGTCTGTAGAAATGGGAATATAGTTAACCCCTTCATTCAGCAAAAACCCCATATTTGCAACCTTTCTTCCGGCAATATCTGTTATGGTAAGATTTGCAGGTGATGCCACCTTTAAAGATATATAAATATTGGTTTGTTCCGTTGCAGGATTGGGGAATAATATGAAACGTTCAGCATCTTCTATTTTTATCAAACGAATAGGGCTGTACGCAAATGTGCCATTATTATCAATTATTTTCAGACGATAATAAACAATATCAGATTTTTGGAACAAAGCCTGATCATCCAATTCCTGATACGTAGCTCCTGAAAGATGGGTTCCTTTTGAAGTTACAAAGTGTAAAATAGGCGTAAAATCCGTTCCATTTACTGAACGCTCAATGATATATCCATTGGTATTTACCTCTATAGCCGTAACCCATTGAATCACAGCATTCATACCTTCTAAGTCAACATCAAAAGATAATAATTCTACCGGCAAAGGTCTGATATCTCTCCAATCAGGCTCTAATGGTGTAGAGCCCTGCCCGTTATTGTTGGGGTAAACAGTTTCAATAGAGTCAATAACCAATGTATTGCCACTCATATAGCTATTGTTTACATCATCTGCTGGGGGAACATTAAAACTCAAAGGATTGGTAGCGTTAATACCTGCCGTTATGGCATCATAGCAATCCAATAATCCATCTTTATCGTTATCTACCGTCGAACATGATATGTCGCTGGCATCATCGCCATCTGTACCATCCCAAGCCTCATTGATATCTGTAAATGAATCGCCGTCAGAATCCGCATCTAAATAATCAGGAATACCATCAGAATCATGGTCGTAAACTGTAGGCTGGGTACTGCCAAAACTGCCATCTTGGTTATCATAGGAAGGATCATAACCATCACCATCCACATTAGTATTTACGGGCAATATATAAGGCCCTGTAGGTTGCCACTCAACATTGTCGACGATGCCATCATTATCCGAATCAATATCCAACCAGTCTGCAAAATTATCTGAATCGTTATTGTTTGGCGTACCACCGATGCTTCCTTCCATATTTTGCGGCCAACCATCGCCATCAGCATCTGCACCCGGAACGATGATAGAAACACCTGAAGTATTTGCCTGCGCTTCGTAATAATCCATCAAACCATCATTATCTGAATCTAGATCGATATAATTTGGTAGACCATCCGCATCAAAAGTGGGATTAAAATTATCTGAAGTATTCGGATCGACATAGCCTTCATTGCTAACAACACCATCGCTTCCGGCATCTGCATTTGTTTTAATCAATGGACTGGTAGGTGTAAAAATCATTTGCGTTTGATCGGGATAATTATCTAAAGGATCGATATCATCACAAAAACCGTCCTTATCATACCCTAAGTCGGTATCGATACTACAATCGATACGACCATCATCGTCATTATCAATACCTCCGGCTTCCGTAACGTCAGGAATTCCATCATTATCGGAATCGATATCTCTATAATCAGGGAGTCCATCTCCATCAGTATCTCTAATGACTATCGGTGTGCCATCGTCGTAAACATTTGTCCAACCATCCACGTCACCATCTGTGGGCAGGGTATAATTAGTACCAGTTGCGCCTGTTCCATCTGCAATACCATCACCATTTACATCTATTCCACCCGCTTCAATTATATCCGGAATGCCGTCATCATCACTATCTTGATCTAAATAATCTGCATTAGTACATCCTGCACCGCTACAGTCTGAATTATAAATCGGCTCGGCAGTAGTGGTGATAACATCGGTTGGGCCGGTAGGCACATGGCTGTTAATATCTACGACTTCGCTAAGCCCGTCTCCATCTGTATCCGGTATCGACGCTGAAGGTCCTGTGCCAACAATCCCATTATTATCTGGATCCGGACCTCCTGCTTCAATCACATCAGGAATCCCATCATTGTCTGAATCTAAATCCAAATAATTGGGAATTCCATCCCCATCTAAATCAAAACTAATACAAGTACCATTCTCATTTAATCCGCCACAACCAGCAAAATCAGGATCTCTATCATTCGTAAGGCTATCACTATCTGAATTATATAAAGGATCTGCAACCGGACAAGCGGATGTGCCAAATACGGTACCTTGGTCACATCCCATTTCAACGACATCCGGAATGCCATCGTTATCATCATCAATATCCAAAACATCACAGATGTCATCCCCATCATAGTCAGAAACATTTTTAGTGGCAATAATGTCTAATACTGCGGGTCTCCCACCAAAATTATCAAACATCATATAATAGGTGCTTCCTGCGGTAAGACCTGTCACATTTACCTCATCACCATTTTGAAGGATATCATAGCAAATTACCTTTGTTGCATCCCAGTTAGCAGGTGTTGCAATACAAGTATTTGTTTGGTACAAAACCATTTGTGCACCGGACGTTCCACTTGGATAGGTGGCATTCGCATCTCCTTTTAAAATGGAAGAGACATTCGATAGTTGAAAACTAAACATTTCAACCCCTGTACACACTTTGTTGGGTACAGTAAATTTATACCAAATGGTTCCTTCCAGCTGTGTGATAGGCTGTGTACCTGCCCCTGCGATACACGAAGGAATGCATAAAGCGGGATCAGTATTACGCGGATCACCAGTTGCTAAAAAAGTATTAGCAATAAACTTTCCTCCAGAAGAGATATCTAAAGCAGAGGCACAGGTTTCTCCACCATTAGAACCAATGGGCTTTCCTGTTGTAATGGTCGCATTAAAGCCATCATCTGTAACTGAACTGTCGGAAACGAACATAAATGTCAGGCATCCACCTGTATTAGCAGTTGTAGCGCGTAAAGTACCCAATTTATTAATACCGCCTAATGTTTGTGTTCCTGAAAAAGCCCCTAATAAAGGGTCGTTTATTGAATCACCATCAAAAACATAGAGTTTGTCCCATATGGTTTCCAATTCTAAGCCATTCATGATGGCGTGAATTTTATCCCCGGCGGCCAATGCTGCTGCTGATGGGCAAAATGTTCTTATATCAAAGGCATTATTGGGATAAGCACCCAACGCACCTCCCGGATCGGAATAGGTAATTGTTGACCCCTGATTGACGGTTATTACAGTATTTGCAACTACAGGAACGCAAAAAAGGCGAAATTCAAAACCCGCCGCATTGGTACTTGAATTATCAGCATCCAAAGTAAATGTAACTAAGCCTGATTTAGAAACATATGTGCCAAATCTTCCGGTTAAAGCCAAGTTTCCTGTAATATTTGCCAATATACTGCCAGAAGCATCTCCTTCCCTAATTGTCAGCAAATCGTTGCCACCCGTATTGGATGCCACACAAGAGGCGTTTGTTTTGGCGGGTTCTATGTCTATGCTTTTTTCAATGACTTTTAGCATCGTTCCGGGTGGAGAACGAAAAGTAACTGTCCGAGGTCCATGGGTTGGATAGTTTCCTGCAAAATCTCCTTCATCAAAGAACTGAACGGTTTCACCACATGCCATATTGATGGTTGTCCCGCTAACTGCCGCAGTTAAAAGTACATTGTTATTAGAAGTAACTTGTATAGAGAAATCCTTTAGTCCATTACAACTAAAATCCCATAACCGTATATATAGTTGATTTCCAGGCGTCAAGCCAGTATAGGCTTGGCTAAAAACATTGTTTCCATTCGCACAAGTCCCTTGTAAGGTCAGTCCGCCATTGCAGGGATTGTTATCAGCATCAACATAGGCCTGCATGCCAATATCATTGGTATTTGCTGCATTAAAATAATCAGGATTAATGGTAATGGTTAAACTGCCTCCTGAAGGAATAGTGGCTTTATACCATACATTCTCACAGTTGGCTAATGAACTGAATCCGCAACCGGTCGGGTCAGGTGTTCCGGCAGGGCTGGAGGTGACACCACAAGTTTCTGCTGTATCTACCATCAACCCGTTATCCAAGGTGTAAGCATTACAAGGAAGTGAATTGTTTGCAGGGGTGAAATAAGAATATAGCGTTACCTGTCGATTATTGTTATTGCAATCATAATCGTATATCCTGAAGTAGTACTTGTCGTTGGTAAAACCTTCAATACATGCAATCGTAGTGGTAGCGCCTCCAGAGGTATTGCAACTGATTTGCGTCATAGCACTGGCATTACAGGGGTCAGCATCTGAGTCTGTATAAACTGCTATATTAGTAGTATTTGAAGCGCAATCTGCCAAACATACCGATTTCAAATCGAATGTACCCGGAGCAGTAAAGGTATAGGCATACCAAATATCCTCGCAAGTATTAGCAGTTGTGTAATTGCATGTAGGGTTGGGAGCTGTAGCGGATTGTGTAGCATTGATAATGCTTCCTACCAACGTGTCGATATCATTTAATGATATGGCATTGCATAAATTGTCGTTAGGGGGAATGACGACCTGTGTGGCTTGAATAGTGAAAATTTGATGTGCCGTTGTATCGCAGTTAAAATCCATTACGCGAATCCACGATACTGCCCCAGAACTTTGGAAATACTGCAAGGAGTCTGTGGTTGTCCCTGCTTTACAGGTTATTAAATTAAAAGGACCATTACAGGTCGCTGCACTATATGCTGCGACAAATACACCATTTGGTATAATTCCAAGATTACCAGTAACATTGTACTTAATTTTCATTGTATTACTTGAAGTAGCCGTTACCTGAAACCAGATATCCCTGCAATAAGCGCCTTCACCGGAACACGTAGATATTGGGATTCCTGTATTGGGTGTCGCGTGTAACAATGTATCGGTGATGGTAGCTCCGCCTACAGTTAGTGTTTGTGCGGAACAGGGTAAATCATTTAGATTTTTAGGGCGGATAGTTGTTTCCAAATTAAAGGAACTGTACTCATCGCAATTTTGGTCAAAGACACGAATGAAAACATCTGTATTACTTAAAAAGGCGATATCATTAATTTTAGGAGTGAGCGTATTACTGGCACATGCAATTTCTGACAAAGCACATGCCGTGCCACTAAAAGCTTGTAGGGTAATATTGGTAGAAGCTCCTGTTATACCGACATCAAGGATTTTATTACTTGGAACTGTAATTTTATACCATTTATCCTCACACCCACCTGCAATGGCATACCCAGGTGCTGAACATTTCGAGGTAGAAATATCCGGATAAAATAGCGGCAATAAGTTATCATCTATTGTCGTGGCAGTATTGGTTACACCATTGGTGTTGGCAATAACTTGCGCTGTTTGTGGTGCATCTCCTGTTGCCAAATCTGCCATATCCGTGGCGACAATCGCAAAATCTGAAGGGAGATCGTAGCCATCACAACCGTATTGCCAAATCCTTACATAAACTATTGAACCAGGTGTAAGACAACTTAACATCACGGTTGGCTCATAAAAGATATCTGTAGTATAATAATCATCTCCTGCTGCTAAAAGTGGTCCACTGCAAGAACTGTAAACAGCCATAGATAAATCATCTGATCCATAAATGCCCGTGTGTATAACATCCAAAGCGAATCCTCCGGAAGCAGGCACTTGTACCCTGTACCAAATGTCATCACAGGTGGCAGCATTTAAAAATATCTCGTTCTCAGCAGAAACAGTATAATAGAAACCTGTTGGGTCGGGTGTTCCTACGCTGGTGGGCGTGAGGGAATTGGCAAAAGTAAAATAATCTACATCGGCACTTCCTACGGTGGGCGTTAGTAATGTTCCACTGGCACAAACATCTGTACCTTGCGAGAAGGATGTATTAATTTGTAGTATAAAAAAAAGAATATAACAATACTTGTAGAATTTTTCCATCCAATAGCGTTTAACGTTTATACATCAAATATAACTTTTTTTTTATAAACTAACATTTACACAAAAAAATACCTCCCATTGGGAGGTACTACATATTTGAAGCATGCTTGTTTATCTAGCAGTTTTCTTTTCTTTGATACGAGCCGCTTTTCCTTTAAGGTCTCTCAAATAGAATATCTTTGCTCTTCTCACTTTACCATGCTTGTTTACTTCAATTAGGTCGATATTTGGAGAGAAAAGTGGGAATACTCTTTCAACACCAACGCCATTAGAAATTTTTCTTACAGTAAAAGTTTGTGTCAAACCACTACCTTTTCTTTGGATAACATCACCACGAAAAACCTGAATACGCTCTTTGCTACCTTCTATGATTTTATAGTGTACATTTATGTTATCACCTGCTTTGAAATCAGGAATTTTTTTGTCCGGTATTAATTGTTGTTCAATTTGTTTGATAAAGTCCATGACCTTTAGTTTTAAAATTCAGGGTGCAAAATTACGATATTTTACGTAAAAAACAACTATGTGGATAAATCGTTGTCGAATTCTTTTTTTCTTAACAAATCTGGGCGGCGTTCCAGCGTTTTTTCCAGTGCCTTTTCATATCTCCATGCCTCGATTTTTGCCTCATGACCAGATAATAAAACCGCAGGTACTTCCCAATCGCCGTATTTTGCCGGCCTCGTATAAACGGGTGCTGATAATAAATCATCCTGAAAGGAATCGGAGAGGGCAGAGGTTTCATCATTCAACACACCGGGAATCAACCTACCGATGCTGTCCACCAAAACCGCCGCCGCCAATTCACCGCCACTTAGTACGTAACTACCGATAGAAATTTCTTTGGTGATAATATGCTCACGGATTCTCTCATCGATGCCTTTATAGTGCCCACATAAAAGGATGACATTTTTCTTTAGAGATAAGGTATTGGCTGTTTTTTGGTCATATAAGTCGCCATCTGGCGTTAAAAAGATAATTTCATCGTAATCTCTTTCCTTGCGCAAAACATTGATGCAGTTCAATATCGGCTCAATCATCATCACCATACCGGCTCCTCCACCGTATTGATAATCATCGATTTGTTTGTGTTTGTAATGCGAATAGTCGCGAATATTGTGCACGAATACTTCCAATAAGCCTCTATCCTTTGCGCGCTGCATGATAGAATGGCTCAGTGGGCTATCTAGTAATTCCGGTACCGCTGTAAGTATATCAAACCTCATCTTATTCCAAATAAATATCTAAATACCCTTCCGGTAGGTCGAATATAATCTCTTTTTTTTTCTTGTGGAACGATAGAATAAAATCTTCTACCACAGGAATGAGTACTTCTTTGTTTTTGTACATTATTTGTGCCAGGGTTTGCTGTGGCATTTCCAAAATATCCGTAATCATCCCTAAGTTTTCTTTTTTGTTAAATGCCTGAAAGCCAATCAACATTTCGAAGCCTTCACTAATAATATCCACGGAAATATCCTTTTGAAGTGCCATCAAGTCCTTTCCGGCAAATTTCGCAGCAGTTTCTCTGCCATCGACTTCTTCCAGATATAAAATGGCAAATCCGGGCTCTGTGAGTTCCTTTTTCACAATAAAATAAGGAAGATTGAGTATTACTACGGACGCTAGTTTTTCAAAATCGTCCTTGAGTGTAGGATCATAGCTTACTTTTATAGCACCTTTGACGCCATGTACTTTGAGTACTTTGCCTATTTTTACTACTTCCATATGGATATTTATTGGGATTAAATAAAAAACCCATCTAAAGTATCACCTTAGATGGGTTTGCTTATATCCTCTTGATATTATTCTCCTTTTTCTTCTTCAGAAGCTGGTTCAATCACTTCAGCAGCGGGTGCTTCCTCTACCTTAGTTTCTTCAACTACTTCTGTTGTTTCCTCCACAGCAGGTGTTTCCACTACTTCTGTAGTTTCTTCTGCCACTACTTCAGGTGCTTCTTCTTCTTTTGGATTCAATTTTGCCTCAGCCTTTTCTTTTCCTGCTTCAACAGAAGCACGCAATTTGGCTGTTTTCTCATCATGGGCTTTTTGCTTTTTGTCCATGATTTTGGCATGTTTGTTTTCAAACCAATCCTTGTACATTTGTTGTGCTGTTTCTAAACTGAAAGCACCTTTTTCTACGCCTCTCATTAAGTGCTTCATGTATAAAACGCCCTTGTATGAAAGGATAGCGTTGGCCGTATTGGTCGGTTCAGCGCCTACTTGTACCCAATGCAAGGCGCGGTCGAAGTCTAAATCGATGGTTGCAGGTACTGTTGTAGGATTGTAATATCCTAAACGCTCAATAAATCTACCGTCTCTACGGTTGCGGCTGTCGGCTACGACAATGTGAAAGAACGGTTTTCCTTTTTTACCGTGTCTTTGTAATCTGATTCTTGTTGACATTTTTAAAAAATGATTTTGTGTTTTAAAATGCTCAGTTTGCCATCGAATGACTACCTGAGGTTTAACGGGGTGCAAAGATAGGAAATACTTATTAAAAATGGATGTTTTGGCAATGTTATTTTTTTGGTTAGTGTGTATTAAAAGTACACATCATTTTAAACATCATGGTGTAAAGATATAATTTTGTTTTATTTGGCATTGCGCCAACGATAGGAGCGTTATCCGCCGATAGGCGATACAAGCGGATAGCGTGCCCGGGCGCACAAAGAATTCTTATTTACTAAACTTTATAGTTGTACCACACTTCATAGAGTTGTGCCACACTTTTGAAGTGCGGCACATCTTATCAAGTTTTAATTTTTTCATAACTACCTCGCATCATCTTTATAGTGGTAAACCGCTAATTTTGTGCGACAAATGTTTGCTATGGATTATCGCTTCTCTGAAATTGAACGCTTTGCTGCACAGAAATGGGCTGAACACAATATTTATAAGGTAGAAAACAACTCCCCGAAACCAAAGTTTTATGTATTGGATATGTTTCCTTACCCTTCCGGTGCCGGATTGCACGTCGGTCATCCGCTGGGATATATTGCTTCGGATATTTTTTCTCGCTACAAGCGTTTAAATGGATTTAACGTCCTTCACCCCATGGGCTTTGATTCGTTCGGACTTCCGGCTGAGCAATATGCCATACAAACGGGGCAACATCCCGCAAAAACGACCAAAGATAATATCGCCAGATATAAAGAGCAATTGGCAAAAATCGGTTTTAGCTACGATTGGTCGAGAGAAGTAGTGACTTCTGAACCAAATTACTATAAATGGACACAATGGATTTTTATTCAGTTGTTCAACAGTTGGTATGATAAAAATGCCGACAAAGCGCGATTCATTACGGAGTTAGAAGAGATTTTTCGACAAAATGGAAATACAACGGTAAAAGCAGCATGCAGTGAAAACACGCCAACCTTTACTGCCGAAGAATGGAACGGTTTTTCTGAAAAAGAAAAAAGCGAATGCCTCATGCATTACCGCCTCGCCTATCTAGCCGACTCATGGGTGAATTGGTGTGAGGCTTTAGGAACCGTATTAGCCAATGATGAAGTGGTAAACGGCGTTTCTGAGCGCGGTGGGCATCCCGTAGAGAAAAAGAAAATGTCGCAGTGGTTTTTACGTATTACGGCATACGCTGAGCGCTTGTTAAAAGGTTTGGAAACCTTGGAATGGAGTGATTCCATGAAAGAAATGCAGCGCAACTGGATCGGAAAATCAAAAGGCGCTATGGTTTCTTTTGCAATGAAAGGTCATGATTTTAATATCGATGTCTTCACCACTCGAGTTGATACTATCTTTGGTGTAACCTTCTTAGTGATTGCCCCGGAACATGATTTTGTGAAAATGATAACGACAGATGAGTGTGCAGCAGATGTGGATGCTTATGTAAAAAGAGCCGCTTCAAAATCGGATATTGAACGGCAGGCAGAAGCAAAAGAGACATCAGGACAATTTACTGGTGCCTATGTTATTCATCCCTTTACTGGTGAAGAAGTACCTGTTTTTATTGCAGATTATGTGTTGGCAGGTTATGGTACAGGTGCGGTTATGGCCGTTCCGAGTGGCGACCAACGGGATTATTTGTTTGCCAAAAAATATCACTTACCCATTATCCCTATTTTAGATGCGCAGAAGGATTTAGAACACCAGGCAGATCCAACTAAAGAAGGTACTTATATCAATTCTGAGTTCATCAATGGCAAAGACTATGCTACGGCTACACAGATGCTCATTGATGCTTTAGAACAACGCGGTATAGGTTATGGGAAAATACAATTCAGGATGCGTGACGCCGGATTCAGCAGACAACGCTACTGGGGAGAGCCTTTTCCGGTTTATTATGAAAATGAAATCCCCAAATTATTAGACATCCAGCACTTGCCATTAGAACTTCCTGAAGTAGCCTCTTATAAACCTGCCGGAAATGGCGAGTCACCACTTTCTACGGCAAAAGATTGGGTACAGGCTTTGGGCGAAGGAAAAACTAGAGAAACGGATACCATGCCGGCATTTGCGGGCAGCAGTTGGTACTTTTTGCGGTATATGGATCCTGATAATAAAGATTTCTTCGTTAGCAAAGAGGCTCAAACCTATTGGCAGGATGTGGATTTGTATATCGGTGGAACGGAACACGCCGTTGGACATTTATTATACAGTCGCTTTTGGCATAAATTCTTTAAAGACAATGGTTGGGTAAGTACGGAAGAACCTTTTAAAAAATTAGTGAATCAGGGCATGATTGGCGGGGTAAGCAAAAAGATTTTTTACTACAACTTTATGGATGGAAAGGAAAAACTAAATCAGAATGATGTATATTTTTCCGAAGATTTATTTAAAATATTTTCACCTGATAATTCAACAAATAGTGGTGGTGGTTCAAACGCTGTAGAGAATTATTTAATAAATTACAAAGGTTTTACTCAACAGCAAATTATCGAATTATTTAATCTAAAATCAAAGCCAGTCTATTCATCCATTTCACCCATATATGTTGATATTAAATATGTAAATGGCAATGAATTAGATGTAAAAAGGCTTAAAAAGGAGTGTTCGCAATTTGCAAATGCGAATTTTATTACTAACAAAAGTGATGTTTTTCTTTGCGTTTCTGAAAATGAAAAAATGTCAAAATCGAAACTTAATGTTGTCAATCCCGATGATGTTATTGCAGAATTTGGTGCAGATTGCTTCCGGATGTTTGAGATGTTTTTGGGTCCTATTGAGCAACACAAACCTTGGGACACCCAAGGCATTGGCGGCGTGAGCAAGTTTTTAGCGAAATTATGGCGACTGTTTGCCATGGACGAGCAAGGTCATCCACATTTCAGTGATGGAAGTCCGGATAAAGATGCTTTGAAAACGGTACATAAAGCCATCAAAAAAGTTACGGAAGACATAGAACGTTTCTCTTTTAATACGGCAGTTAGTGCCTTTATGATTTGCGTGAATGATTTATCCAAGAATAAAACCAACCACAAGGATGTTTTAGAACCTTTGGTTGTATTATTAGCACCGTTTGCACCATTCACAGCGGAAGCACTTTGGGAAAAATTGGGACATAACGGATGTATTGCTGCAGAAGGCGTTTGGCCAACATTCAATCCGACATATTTGGTAGAAAATACCGTCAATTATCCGATTTCTATCAATGGAAAAGTA
The DNA here is from genome assembly GCA_019694955.1 of Chitinophagales bacterium. Taxonomy (GTDB): domain Bacteria; phylum Bacteroidota; class Bacteroidia; order Chitinophagales; family JADIYW01; genus JADIYW01. The sequence goes on from JAIBAX010000047.1 coordinate 27,187, forward strand.
CGTGCCAAATTAGATATCGCCGCACAAGCCACCCCTAAAGAGGTAGAAGAAATCGTGATGAAGGACGATATAGTGGTAAAATGGTTAGAGGGCAATACGCCTAAAAAGGTCATCGTTGTTCCGGGTAGGATTGTAAATATCGTTTTGTAATATTGAGTGATAACAGAAATTGCCATATTATCTGTTAAAGCAGGTATGGAAGCTTCTTTCGAAAGAGATTTCGCTGTTGCGGCAAAATATATTGGCGCCACTGAAGGATATATTGCTCATCGACTGATGAAGTGCTTGGAAGAAGCGAATAAGTATTTATTGGTAGTTGAATGGAAATCCTTAGAAGCACATACTATAAATTTTAGAACTTCTCCACAATATCAGGAGTGGAAAAAACTATTGCATCACTACTATGATCCGTTCCCGGTGGTGGAGCATTATGTGGATGTGTAGAACGCGCTTTGCATCATGAGTTATTTCAATTTCCGTGCAAAAAAAATAGTAAGAAAATAAGTAGGAATACCTGCTACATAAAGTCCTATAAAGATATTGAAAAACATGAGTAAGATTTGTTGGATGCTATAAAAGGCGTTTAATAAAGCAGTTAGTTTCCAAAATAGAAAGATATTTATTATCCACATCGTAAAGATGACTATCCATTTTTTAGTAGGAATCAATATATCTAATAATAAAAATAAGGCATTTAATAGCATATAAAATAGTATTACTATCATCCAAAAAAATATTATCACACTTCTATTTTCCAATATTTGATGCGTGTTTATGATAAAGTTTTCTTTTAAAGTATTATCTCCCAAAATCAACTGCATCATCTTCAAAAAGTAGTTATACAATGTAGCTAAGGAGACATCGATACTCTGGTTTCCGAAAAAAAGTAAGAACGCAGTAATAAATAATATGAATACTGATAAGAATGGGAGCAATTTAAAGCCAACCTTTACTGGCGTTGGTTTATTACATAAATACAAATCTTTCCGATAATCATCTAATGGTTCATTTTCAACATTATCTTCATCTTGAAGAAACGAAACACCTACAAAAATTGGCAGCCATCCTAAAATGAACCGAATTCCTTTAACTGTAGTGCTATGCAATTCAAAATATGCATTAGAAAAAACATAGTAGCCATTTATCCCTATTGAAAATACACGAGCATATACCGTTGCAAGGATGATTAAGCAACATAAGCTATAAAAACAAATGATACCACCAATAAAAAAGTCGATTTTAAAAAACTCCATTTTGCTTAAGCTAATCTAAAAAAAACGCCAATTTAACTTTAAATTTAATTGTCAAGATATAAATCCTACATTTTTTTCTTGACCTTAACTTTATTAGTCTTTGAAAAAAATATTACACATAATTCCAAATAATTATTTATTTTTCGGCTGTTATGACACAATTGAATAAAGATGTAAAAATAATCGAGTGTCCGAGGGATGCTATGCAGGGAATTAAGGAATTTATTCCTACCAACAGCAAAATTGAATACTTAAATGCTTTGTTAAAAGTAGGCTTCGACACGTTAGATTGCGGAAGTTTTGTTTCTGAAAAGATGATTCCTCAAATGGCAGATACGCCTCACGTGATACCTCACTTAAAACTGGATGAAACAGATACTAAACTCTCCGTTATCGTTGCTAACAGAAGGGGCGCTGATGAGGCTACAGCCTATGACGAAATCACCTATTTGGGTTATCTGTTTTCTGTATCAGAAACTTTCCAACAGAGAAACACGAATGTATCTATTGAAGAATCTCTAAACAGGGTAGAAGAGATCATGAATATCTGTGAATGCCATGGGAAACAGTTTGTACTATATGTCTCCATGGCTTTCGGAAACCCCTACGGCGATTTGTATGATATTGCCATCGTGGAACATTGGGTAGATATCCTACAAGAGTTGGGTGTGAGAAGAATGTCTATCTCGGATACAATTGGTGTCGCTAAACCAAAAGTTATCACTGAACTGTTGGAATTGCTAAATAATGACTATCCGAAGGTGAAATTCGGCTGTCATTTCCACACTACACCCACCACTTGGGAAGAAAAAATAACGGCAGCTTGGGAAGCAGGTTGCAATCGTTTTGATGGTGCCATCAAAGGTTTCGGCGGATGCCCCATGGCGGAAGACGACCTTACCGGAAATATGCCGACAGAAAATCTACTGCATTATTTCGAAGAAAGAGGTATCAACCACCATTTAGATAAAGACGCCTTCTTTGAAGCTATGGCAATTGCTGCAAGGATATTCCCTCCGAGGTAGTGAACGTAGTGCGTTTTTCGTAATGCGTAATTCGATAATAAAGGAGTCAAATGGTCAATAGACAATAGTCTTTCGGATAAAATAAAAAGTCCCGACCTTTACAGATCGGGACCAAACCTAACTTAACCACCAAAAAACTTTATATTAAAACCCGAAGGCATAGTATTTAACACCATTTTTGCCGGGATATCTCCCTTCTATTAAAACACCATTTCCGCGATTTTGGTTCAATATGGTCTCAAAATCTTTCATATTTTTTACGTTGGTGTTATTTAATCTGGTAATAACAAAACCTTCTTCGATGTCTGTATTTTGTGCCAACAAACCATTTCCTACATCGCTTACTTTTATTCCACCGCTGATGCCCATTTTCTTTGCTTCATCGCTGCTCAATTCTTCAAAAGAAGCACCTAAAGCGGTCATAGCATTAGAAGCCTTTTCGAGTTCTTCCTTGCTGGAGAGTTTTGCCTGATTCTCTTTATTCTTAAGCGTCACTGTTTTTTCAATATTTTTGCCGTCACGAACCAATTCTATTTTCACCTTATCGCCAGGGCGAAATCTGGCAATATGCTCTTGTAATTCCGGAGATGATTTTACGGTCAGTCCATCTACTTTTACAATAATATCACCGCTTTCCAAACCGCCATCTTCGGCAGCACTTCCAGGTACGATATCTGCCACGTAAGCACCTTCCATTTTGTCATAACTAGATTTCTTTGCCAATTCAGGTGTCAATTCAGCAATATTCACACCCAAATATCCTCTTTGAACAACCCCAAAATCCATTATATCTGCCACAACTTTCTTGGCTAGGTTAGAAGGAATGGCAAAAGAATAGCCTGCATATGTACCGGTAGGAGTGGCAATAGCGGAGTTAATACCAATTAAATTGCCATTCAAATCCACCAAAGCGCCACCTGAATTGCCGGGATTTACCGCAGCATCCGTTTGTATGAAGGACTCAACCGCATAGTTGCCCGCCTTTTCTCTGATGATATTTATATTTCTTGCTTTAGCACTCACGATGCCTGCGGTAACGGTAGATGCCAAATCGAAAGGGTTGCCGACTGCCAACACCCATTGACCAACCAACACATCATCTGAATTCGCCCACGTCAGGTATGGCAAGGATTTCTCTTCAATTTTTATCACTGCCAAATCGGTGGAAGGGTCGCGACCGATTAGCTTTCCTTTATATTCTTTATTGTCAGAAAGTGACACTTCTATCTCATCTGCACCTTCTACCACATGGTTATTGGTGACGATGTAGCCATCTTGGGTAATAATGACACCCGAACCGCTACCAACCTGTGGCTGAGGTTGCCCATAACCACCACCAAAAAACTGAAAAAAAGGATCATATGCCTGTTTATTTGCTTTTGGGGTAACTGTAACCTTTATATGCACTACGGCAGGGGTACTCTTGGCAGCTGCTTGTACAAAGGCATCCGGTGGAAGGCCACCATTATAAGAAGCAAACTGCGCCGGAATGTTCTTAGAATCAGCTTGAATCCATTTGCTTTTGTTAAATTTGTTGTTAAGTGCCAATACACTGGCAGCACTCAATAATGCAATCAAAAAGTAAACACCGATTTTTTTCATATACTTAACATTTTGTTTGTTCTTTTAATTTAAATCCTTTAGTAACTTGCGACAAATTTTATACCTAAAACAATAAAAAACAAGTATATGTATGGTGCGCTCGGTTAAGAATTGTTAAGGTTTGCAATATTTACCTTTTAATAGCCGCACTTGACCATTTATTTTTAAAAAATAATATTGATTATCAATAACTTAAGAAATGCAATTCAATTTTTATAAGTTTCAGGGAACCGGCAATGACTTCATCATGATAGATGACAGATTGAGAACATTTCCCATCGATGAAACTGTCATAAATGCATGGTGTGACAGAAAATTTGGCATTGGCGCTGACGGATTGATTTTACTCCAAAACGAAGAAGGATATGACTTTAGAATGGTATATTTCAATGCCGATGGCAAAGAGAGTACCATGTGTGGCAATGGCGGTCGTTGTATTGCTGCTTTTGCTAAGTTTTTAAAAATTCCCTTAACGCAACAACAGTTCGTAGCCATCGACGGTCCACACGACTTTATTTTTAACGGCGATATGGTTCAATTAAAAATGAAAGATGTGGCACAAATCCAGCATTTGGATGATGCATATGTCATGGATACAGGATCTCCGCACTATGTGGTTTTCGGTCGCGATATTGCAGCAATGGAATTGGTAGAAAAAGCCAGAAAAATCAGGTATAATGATAAGTTTAAGGCTGTTGGAATCAATGTAAATTTCACTGAAAAGATTAACAACCAATACTTTATACGTACCTATGAACGTGGTGTCGAAGATGAAACACTATCCTGTGGTACCGGTACAGTAGCAACCGCATTATCTTGGGCATTAAAAGAGGGGCTGGCAGATGGGAAAATAGCATTAATTACGCAGGGTGGAAAATTAAATGTACATTTTAAACAGAATAACGGACAATTTTCCGATATTTGGCTCGAAGGAGCAGCGGTGTTTGTTTTTGAAGGGACTTGTGCTATAATAAACAAAATTTAACTATGGAGGATGATTCGGATATACCAAAAAATCAACGACCAAATAACCGAAACACAGGTTTTGGCGAAGGATTGTTGGGTAAATATTGCCCCGCCCTTCAATATGGACAAACTCGAAGAGTTTAGCCGGGAACTGGACATCCCTTTTTCATTTATTATCGACTGTATTGACTTATATGAACGCTCTCGCTACGAGAAGGTAGAAGACGCGAAACTCATCGTCATCAATACACCCATTTTAAATGAATACCAAGACATTGACGATCAAGCTGCTTATATCACCGTTCCTGTGGGTATTGTTTTGTTGCCGGATAAGATTGTCACTATCAATTCCTTACCAAATCCCATGATTGAATGGTTTGAAAAAAATACCATCAAAAATCTGCCGCCAGAAGAAAGGACGATGTTTATTCTAAAAATATTCGAGAGGAACGTCAACTATTTCCTCCATTACCTGAGAGAAATTAATAAGCGTATTTCTCAGGTAGAAAAAGAACTACAACGCTCTGCCAAAAATGAAGAACTGAATAAGCTTTTACAACTACAAAAATCACTGGTATATTTTGTTAACGATCTCCGAGCCAATGAGATGGTGATGTTGAAAATTCAAAGAACAGATTTTTTGGGTATCTATGAAAATCAGGATGCACGCGATTTCCTACAAGATATCATGATCGACAACAGTCAGGCGATGGAAATGGCGAATGTTTATAGCAATATCTTAAATGGAACGATGGATTTCTTTAACTCAATTATTTCCAATAACTTAAACGTAGTTGTAAGCCGTCTGACCTCTGTCACGATTATATTGATGATACCCACCATCATCGCCAGTTTCTTCGGCATGAATGTACACCTACCTTTTTCAGATGCGAAATTTGCTTTTTCAGGATTATTGATTTTTTCCATATTGATTTCTATCTTACTCTCTGTTTGGTTTAGGAGAAAAAATTGGCTTTAAAATGGATAATCAACTGGCAATATTAAAAACGATCAGAAATGTACTGATGTTTTTTGCCGGGCTTACTTTGTTATATCTGATAAAAATCCTCTCTAATCTCTTGATTCCTTTTGTTCTTGCCTTGTTTACTGCCATGCTCTTACAACCTATTTTAGCTTGGTTAGACAAGAAAAAAGTACCCTTCGGACTAAGTCTTGCACTCATATGGTTGACCATTTCAGCCACACTTTTCGGCTTGGGCATGATAATTTTTCAAACAGGTTCTGCCATTTATGGTGAAAAAGATAAATTGCTGGAACAAGTGACGGCTAAACTACTATCTTTAGTAGAACATGTAAACAACAGTTTTGGTATCGAGTTGGCGCTAGAAGATTTTATCAAGCAAATCCCTTTCTTATTTTCTAAAGAGTTTCTTTTGTCGAGTGGGGGAGCGGTGGCTGGATTTTTAGGTGGTCTAACGGGCACATTTATGCTGTTTCTCATTTACCTCATCATCCTTTTGGGTGGTATTTTAAAATATGAACACTACTTAAAATACTTGGGTGGCAATAAAAAAAGTCAACAAAATCAATTGATTAACACATTTGAAGAGGTAAAAAAGAGTTTAGCCAACTATACACGAGTGAAGTTTATCATGAGTTTCTTCACCGGGTTGGGCACTTATATCGTATGCCTGTTGTTTCATATCGACTTTGCCTTATTTTGGGGTTTTTTAGCCTTCGTGCTGAATTTCCTGCCAACCATAGGCTCCATTGCCGGCGTTGTACCACCCGTTTTATTAGGACTCATTCAATTGGATTCGCTTGGTATGGTGGCATTATTGTTAGTTGTATTGTTTCTTGTGCAAACATTATTCGGCAACCTTTTGGAGCCTATCTTTATGGGTCAAAGCGTCTCATTAAACACCATCGTAGTCATCATGGGTCTGTTGTTGTGGGGTTACCTGTGGGGATTCTACGGAATGCTGCTCTCTGTACCATTAACCGTAATGATGAAAGTAGTACTATCAAAAGTTGAAGGTGCCGGATTTTTTGTAAGGCTCTTAGGCGATACAAAAAATACATAAATACCTCTAAACCCTATAACCTAATAAAAATTCCTTCACAGACATTCTCTTTTTTCCTTCCAATTGTATTTCCTTTAACTCAAGTGCCTGTGTAGCTGTACCCACCAATATCTTATCCTTTTCCACAACGAAAGTACCCGGAGTTAAAAGAGTGGTTGCAATAACGGCCGAAAAAACCTTCAATACCTTCCCGTTGAAGAATGTAAAAGCTGATGGATACGGTGAAAGCCCTCGTATGTGGTTTCTAATCGTTTCTGCATCCTGATTCCAATTTATTTGACAATCATCTTTGAAGATTTTTGGCGCTGGCTTTTCACTCCCTGTTAGCTGTTGTGGGTAGGGTTTCAGGCTTCCTGATAGTAATTGTTCTAACGTCTCTACCACCAATTGCGCGCCTAAATGCATCATCCTATCATGTACGTCTCCGGCGGTATAATCAGGTAGTATATCCATTTTGCTTTGCAATAGTATATTTCCCGTATCGATTTCATGCTGAATGAAGAAGGTAGTTACACCCGTTTCCTGCTCCCCATTGATAACGGCCCAATTGATGGGGGCGGCACCTCTATAATTCGGCAGTAGTGAGCCATGTAGGTTAAATGTTCCCATGGGAGGCATCGACCAAATTATTTCCGGCAACATCCTGAAAGCCACTACGATTTGAATGTCAGCTTTTAATTTAGCCAAAGCCTCCACAAATTCAGGTGCCCTTAGTTTTTCTGGCTGTAATACTGTCAACCCTTGGGCCAACGCATATTTCTTTACTGCAGACATCTGCAAAAGATTACCCCTACCGGCAGGTTTATCCGTAGCAGTAACAACACCCACTACTTGATATCCATTTTCTATCAATGCCTCTAAAGTAGCTACGGCAAAATCAGGTGTTCCCATGAACACAATACGCAAATCTTCCTTCTTCATACCACAAAATTAGGGATTAATGACATTTTAAAAGGCACTTTGAAATAAATAATTATTGTTGTTTTGCAATAAAAAGGTGCGTAGGCATGACAAAAATCGGCGGCGAGCGTGGGTTGTTGAGGCGTGGAGCGTTATTTTTGTCTTGATTTTTTTTGGTTACTTTTTTGTATCAAGACAAAAAAGTGACAAACATTCAGCATGAAAATCAAATAGTTATAATTGGTACTTACTTATTAATCAATGCTATTTCACACTATATTTATCAATCATCGACAAATCTTAACGTTAATAGTAAAACTATTGTATAATACCATCTTGATATTTAAAATTGCAAATACAATTGATAATCAATTAATTAAGAATTAAAATAATTAAGTTTTTTTTCTAATCGGAAAATAGTGTTAAATAATATTACTTTTGGAGAAATAGATGGTTGAATAAAACACATTAGCATATGAAACATTTTGTAATAGTACTATTTACCTTATCCATGCTTGCCTGCTCTGCCAGTAAGCCCAGTGATGCTAAAGTCAGTGTGGCTAGTGTAACTACCGTAACGTACGATTCAGTTTTGGCAAAAAAATTAGGTGCAGATGAATATGGCATGCATGCCTACGTAATGGCCTTCCTGAAGAAAGGACCCAACAGAGAACAAGATCCTGAAAAAGCAAAGCTATTGCAGAAAGCCCATCTCGAGAATATTGGAAAATTAGCAGAACAAGGGAAATTAGTAGTAGCCGGACCATTTATGGATGATGGCGATTTGCGTGGCATATATGTTTTTAATGTCGCCACCGTTGAAGAAGCTAAAAAACTTACCGAAACAGACCCACTGATCCAATCGGGTGGCTTAGTGATGGAACTCCATCCCTGGTACTGCACTGCCGGGTTGGTAATGGTCAATGAAATACATAAAAAAGTTGCTAAAGAGGGGATATAACATTCTTAATCCCATAATTTATTAGAAAAAATCGTGCTTGCCAAAAGAAGAAATGAAATTATAACAAGAAGATTTATAAAGTAATCCATTCATGTTCTCGTGCAGACACGAGAACATGGAATTGTATTTATCATTTTGTGATAATTATAAAACAACCCATTATCAAAATATATCATTCATTGTTTTCGTGTCTCCACGAAAACCTATTTGGCTCACTTTAAAAGTCATTAAGTTATAACAAGTAGACTATTTATAATTACTTCTGTGATTATGGCACCGGACACGTGCTCCATTTGTAGTCCTCATGCCACACAAACGCCACGCCATTCCGGGCTATCATTTCGCCCGTTGGTGCAATTACTCGTTAGGTAATTTAGTTGAATGTAATTGGAAAAACGTACAATATAACTATTTCAGTGTCAAGGAACCTTGTCCAATGAGTACTCCCTTTTGATATACTTCTACTGAATAACTTCCGGCACTAATCGCACCACCGTCATCCCAAAGAGAACATACCTTTTTGGTAACATTATCATATGAAGGACGCATTTTATAGGTATACTGCACTTCTTCACCGTTTTCCTTGGTTAGCGCACCGCTACCCAACGCCTGATTTGAAATAGTACTTCCACCGGGACCTACAATTCTGACAGCGATATCTACCTCACCAGAAGGAGCAATTTTATTTTCAAGTAAATCGAAGCATAGCTTTATCTTATCAACATTCTTTGCTTTCGTTTCTTCTACTTCATTGCCCTTTTTATTGATGGAAATGCCAGACAATTTAATATTTACAGCACTTAAAATGGAAGCCTTATCAATTTTCGCTTGCTTAGCAGCACTTTCAGCTTCTACCTGCGTTCTAATTTGCTTTTCTTCATTCAAAGAAGCTGATAAAGACGTTTTTTCTTCTGTAAGCACAATCTTCTCATACTCCAATTGCTTATTTACAGCAACCAAAGAATCAATTTGTGCCTGAAACTTGACACGCTCAGCCGTTAATTCATCGATTAGCTTCCTTGCTTTCGCCAACTCAGACTTACTGCCATTGCTCTGACTGATAATTTGGGCGATGTAGTTCTTCTTCTCATCCAGTTCGCGCTGCTTCACTTGAATAATAGAGTCAAGGCTTAGGTTTTCGGCCTTAGCATTTGTTAAATCCGTAGAGGTACGATCATACTCTACCTGAAGATCTTTCAATAATTTCTCCTTATTATCCCTTTCTCCAGATACGGTTTCTATGTCAGTCTTTGATTTTCTGAGTTTTACATTTGTAAAAATCAATCCCCCAATAAGCCCCAGAATTAAGACAATATAAAGGGCATGCACTTTGCCACTAGAATTTTCTGACATGTATTTTTGATTATATTTGTATGCAAAATTAGAAATATTTTACATATAATACTATGGATAAGCAATTTTGGGAAGAAAAATATCTACAAAAGCAAACCGGTTGGGATATTGGCAATGTCTCAACACCCTTAAAACATTATATCGACCAATTAAATAATCAACAAATATCTATACTAATACCGGGTGCCGGAAATGCTTACGAAGCAGAATATTTGCACGAAAATGGCTTTGTAGATATTACCATCGTTGATTGGGCTGAAACTGCTATCAAGAATTTAGAAGCCAGAATGCCCAACTTTCCGAAGGATAAAATCCTTTGTCAAGATTTTTTTTCAATGGAAGGCAACTTTGACCTCATTATCGAGCAAACTTTTTTTTGTGCAATACCTAAACACCTAAGAAAAGATTATGTGCAAAAATGCGCTACCTTATTGAATGAAGGCGGAACTTTGGCCGGACTTCTCTTTAACAACCCCATGAGCGACCCAAACCCACCAATTGGTGGCACTTATGACGAGTATGTAGAACTTTTTTCTGAAGATTTTCATATAAAAACATTAGAATTGTGCTATAATTCCATACCGCCAAGAGCAGGAAATGAACTATTTTTCATCTTTAAAAAGAATAAATGTTAGAACATATCAATCTTGAATCGATTATTTTCCTAGATGTGGAAACAGTTCCCAAGTATAAAAATTTTGAACAACTGCCAACAACAGAGCAAGAATTCTGGGAACATAAGAAGCGAAAAATGCATGCAGACGATGTCGATATCCAAGACCACTATTTCGGAAATGCAGGCATATTTGCAGAGTTTGGTAGAATCATTTGTATATCGTGTGGTATTCTTACAAAATCTAATCAAGGTATGCAACTACGTATTAAATCTTTCTATGGCGATGACGAAGCAAGTATCCTCCTCCAGTTCAAAGACTTATTAGATAAACATTTGGTGAAATTTGGCGATTTTGGCGTTTGTGGACATAATATCAACGAATTTGATATCCCCTATATTTGTAGAAGAATGTTGATTAACCAAATAGATCTTCCGGTTGTTTTAGACCGACTTTCCGGCAAAAAACCTTGGGAGAACTTAAATATAGATACCATGCAACTATGGAAGTTCGGTGATTACAAATCTTATATCTCCTTAAAAATGCTGACGCATATCTTACAAGTACCTTCCCCCAAAGACGATATCGACGGAAGCCAAGTGGCCACGGTGTATTACGAAGAAGACGGAGGTATGGAGCGGATAAAAAAATACTGCCAGAAAGATGTCGTTGCGGTGGTTCAGTTGGTACTTAGATTTAAAAACATGCCGCTTTTAGACGAGAAACAAATTATTATTACCAACTAAAACATCCTACGTAATACGAAGTGCTAAGTGCTTTTCACAACTTGTCCCGATTTATTGTAATCTCCAAAATTATTCCATAGATGGTGTTATTTGTCCACATCAGCCTTAAGTACTCATTCTTAATTTAGAATTTAAACCCTAACTCTTAAATTTTACGGAATAATGAATAATTTTTAGCTGAAAGGCTTTGAAGAGTGGATGTTTTGTATTTATTTTGTATTCCGTAAATACGTATTATGAAAAACAAAACACAACACATCTAT
>JAIBAX010000072.1 GCA_019694955.1 Chitinophagales bacterium
CACGCGATTTCTGACCCTTTATGTAACGTTCTCTCCTTATTGCCGATGATTTATCAGCATATATTTCTTTATATACTAAATGCCAATCCTGCGCTTTGCCAGTATACCCCTTGTGATTCGTGTTATGTTTTCTTATCCTTTCTTCCAAATCATCGCCCGTATAACCAACATAGTACTTGTTGGTCTTTGTACTTCGCAAAATATACACTACGTATTCCATAAATAAAAAGAGGTTGCCTTTTGACAACCTCTTTGTGGGCATTACTGGATTCGAACCAGTGACCCTCCCGATTGTAAATCGGGATGCGCTGAACCAGCTGAACTAAACGCCCGATTTTATCTTATCTATCCTGTTTATAAATCAGAAAGACCAGAACTTGCTATTAACTTTTCAATATATACACGCGATTTCTGACCCTTTATGTAACGTTCTCTCCTTATTGCCGATGATTTATCAGCATATATTTCTTTATATACTAAATGCCAATCCTGCGCTTTGCCAGTATACCCCTTGTGATTCGTGTTATGTTTTCTTATCCTTTCTTCCAAATCATCGCCCGTATAACCAACATAGTACTTGTTGGTCTTTGTACTTCGCAAAATATACACTACGTATTCCATAAATAAAAAGAGGTTGCCTTTTGACAACCTCTTTGTGGGCATTACTGGATTCGAACCAGTGACCCCCTGCTTGTAAGGCAGGTGCTCTGAACCAGCTGAGCTAAACGCCCTTTTTTTTATCTTTCTTCCAGAAACCCTCCCGATAAATCGAGATGTTCTGAACACGCTGAACTAAAAGCTCTTTTTGCGATGGCAAAGATAAATCTTTTCTCTAATTTCCAATGTTAAGAAAACCTTAGAGATTTGTACCGAAAGTGGGACTCGAACCCACACACCAATGGTACACGAGTTTGAGTCGTGCGCGTCTACCAGTTCCGCCATTTCGGCATTTTTTGAAAGAACTTCTCCTTTTAAAAGGACTGCAAAAATACATTTTGTTTTGATAATTGCAAACCTATGGAAGGAATATTTTGAAATATTTATTTTCCTCCGGAAAAGACGTGCAGTATCTTCTGAAACCACTCTGCCCTGAACACATCCAAACCATTTACAAAAATAATCAATGAAAATAGGAATATCATCCCGCCAATTTGCGCATATGTCATGAATTTTTCACTGGGCGCTTTCCTGAATATCATTTCGTAAATGAGAAATAGTACATGTCCCCCATCTAACGCGGGAATGGGTAATATATTCATAAATGCAAGAACTGCAGAGAGCATGGCCGTAAGCCCCCAAAATGACCTCCAGTCCCATGTATCAGCATCAAAGGCACTCATAATAGAACCAAAACCGCCCATGGTATCTTGCGCTTTCATCTTACCTTGAAATAACTTGCCAAATACTTTTATCTGATCCCCAATTGTGGTGAATGTCTTAACTACTCCTCCTTTAATGGCTTCAAAGAAAGCATATTTCTTCTCTACAACCGAAAATAATTGCGCATCAGATTTAACTCCAAAACCAAGTTTTCCTTTACTATCTACTAGAGGTTCAAAATGTAAGGTATCTACCCCTCTTAATATCGATAAATTAACTTTCTTGCCTTTATAAATAGAAATATTTTCTGCGACATCATGGAAATATGAAACTTTTGTTTCGCCCAGTTGAACGATTATGTCGCCCTTCTTTAAGCCTATTGAATCTGCGGCACTTTCTTTTACAACATTTTCAACGACACAAGGTATCCTATTTGAAAAAACAGATTTATTTCTGATATCCTTTCCCAACCGTCGCAAATGCTTATCGGGCAAAGCAACATCCATTTCTTTGCCATTCCTCAAAACTCTAACAGTATTAGGTTGGTCAATAATTAAGGTTTTGTAAAAGTCCTGAAAACCACTAAATTCTCTTTGATTTGTTCCAATCAATACATCTCCTTCTTTAAACCCCAACTTATAACCGACGGAATCCTGAATATGAATGCCCAAAGTTGCATTCTTAGTTGGCAAATAAGATTCTCCATAATGAAATAGCATTCCTGAAAATATAATGATGGCCAATACTAAATTCACCGTTACACCACCAATCATGATAATCAATCGTTGCCATGTTTTTTTCGCCCTGAACTCCCAAGGTTGAGGAGGTTGATTCATTTGCTCTTTGTCCATAGACTCGTCCATCATTCCGGATATTTTCACATATCCACCCAAGGGCAACCACCCAATACCATACTCGGTGTCGCCAATCTTCTTTTTAAAAAGTGAAAAAAAGGGATCAAAAAATAGGTAAAATTTCTCCACCCTTGTCTTAAACCAACGCGCCGGAAAGAAATGCCCCATCTCGTGAAGGATGATTAGCAAAGATAAACTAACTAAAAACTGCGCTACCTGTACAAATGTCATTACTCAAAAACTTATTTGAACTGCAAAAATAAGGAAAATAATACGGTCAAAAGTTAAAAAATTAAAAGTTTAATTAAATATTTATATATAATTATTATACATTAATTTAAAATTATTTATTTATATTTATACATTAATAAAGCAATTATAGTTAATTATTAATCAAACTATTAAATTGATTTTATTAATGTAATAAATTATTTTAATATAAAAACATTAAGTTTTGAAAATCATATAACTATGATAAATGATTTATTTTATTTATTTAAAATAAAAACAAACTATATAGTTCTTTCATTTTTCGACCCTTCTCTATCTGCCCGCTCTGTTCGTAGGCATTCATCTGATGTAAAATCAAGGCTTTGATGATTTCTTTGGGGTGACAAGGACTATAAAAAGACTCCTTAATGGGGATTTTTGACCTTTCCAAATAATTGGTAATTTCTGCCCTGGAAAACACCATCCCATTGTTCAATGGATTGATATAAAAAATTACCTTATCACTACTGGCGCCTTGTTCAAGTTCTTCATAGGTAAGATCTGACTTGGTATATGCTAATATAAAATGATACGGTAGGTTAATGCCGTAAATGGTTAATTTATTTTCTTGTGCTATCAATAAATACAATAAACCCAAGGAGATAGAATTGCCTCTTTTATTATTGATTACATCACTAATATACCCTAACACGGGATCAAAGGGGTGCTCCCCTTCTCCTACAAAACCATGAAGATTGAAAAAGACATGATTCAATACATTGATTTCTTCCAAAGGTGTCAAGCTTTGATTCAGCTCTATCCATACACTTTGCGCAATCTTTTGTATTCGCTGAATGAATTTCAACATATCTACATCGGGGTATTGGAACTTACACACCAATAACGCACCTTCCAAGATATCTTCTGCACCTTCATTTAACCATTTCTGCATCAAATCTTTTACATTGGAAAAATGTATCCGTTCAATTATTTCCTCTAACCTGATTTGAATTTCAGCATCTTGGATATTTTCTGAGGCATTTTCTAATATGCGTATTCCATCCGGCCCAAGTGAGACCAACTTTTCTTCTACGTGTTGTACTACTTCAACATCGGTGTCATCCAAAAGGCTAATAAGGGCTGCAATTTCTCGATCACTTAAAGGCATGCTACTAAATTATTTTTTAAATTTAGTAGTTTTCTTTTTTGTGGTAGCACTATCTTTTCCACCTGTGGAGATAATTTCTAAACACTCTTCCAATGTAAGCTTATCCGGTTGCTTTCCTTTCGGAATCTTAAAATTATTCTTCCCTTGCTTCAGGTATGGCCCAAAACGTCCATTGAGTATCTGTATGGCATGCTCCGGAAACTCGGCAATAAACTTATTGGCGTCGGCTGTTCTTTTCTCGAGTATCAATTCAATCGCTCTGTCGAGATCAACCGTCAAGGGATCATCTTCTCTCTTTAGTGAAACAAATGCGGTACCATGTTGTATATAAGGTCCGAAACGACCATTATTGGCTTTTATCTCCTTATCTTCAAAACTTCCCACTAGGCGTGGCAGATTGAACAATGCCAATGCTTCTTCCAGTGTTATCGTTTCGATGCTTTGACCACTCAGCAATTTCGCATATGTTGGCTTGGTTTCATCTTCACTACTACCTACCTGAATCATTGGCCCAAACTTCCCTAACCTTGCCGTTACAGGCTTATTGCTAGCAGGATGTACACCCAATTGACGCTCTCCTGTTACATATACCTTACTATTGATAGATGACTCTACATTCTCGTGAAAAGGTTGATAAAAATTACCTATCATCTTCTCCCATTCCACCTTGCCATCTGCAATGGAGTCAAATTCTTTCTCAATATTTGCCGTGAATTTATAATCCATGACTTTATTAAATTGATCAGTGAGAAAGTCGGTAACGAGTGAACCAATATCCGTAGGTACTAACTGCCCTTTCACGCTTCCGGTAACTTCCTGTAAGGCTTTCACTGTGACAGTGCCATTTTTCAAGGTCAGCACATTGTAATCACGCTTTTGTCCTTCACGTTGTCCCTTTTCCACATATCCCCTATCTTGAATGGTACTAATCGTTGGTGCATAAGTAGATGGTCGACCGATTCCGAGTTCTTCCAATTTCTTTACCAAACTGGCTTCGGTATATCTTCCGGGAGGTTTTGAAAATTTTTGAGTGGCTGTTATCGTTTGTATCGTCGGCGATTGCCCAACAGATAATGCTGGCAACATGCCACTTTGTTCCTCATCTTCACTTTCTTCGTCAGTAGATTCTAAGTATAGCTTCAGGAATCCTTCAAACTTAATCACTTCTCCTTCTGCAATAAACTGCTCTTTTCTGGTAGAAATATCTATCTGTGCAATGGTTCTCTCCAATTTAGCATTGCTCATCTGCGATGCGACCGTTCTCTTCCAAATCAAATCATACAATCTTTCCTCATCTTTAGAACCATCTATGCTATCATTTTGTGCATACGTAGGGCGAATGGCCTCATGTGCTTCTTGTGCAGATGCATTTTTTGTAACATATTGGCGCACATGGGAATATTCGTCCCCAAAGCGCTCTTTAATCATGCTCTTAATACTATTGATGGCTAAATCAGAAAGATTGACGGAATCCGTCCTCATATAAGTTATCTTTCCGGATTCATACAGTTTTTGTGCTACCATCATGGTTTTCTTTACTGAAAAACCCAATTTACGGGATGCTTCTTGCTGTAAGGTTGACGTAGTAAACGGTGGTGCCGGTGATTTGCTCGCCGGCTTTACCTGTATATCGCTGACTTTATAGGATGCAGGGATACAATCTTTTAAAAATTGTTCTGCTTCTTCCTTTTTCTCAAATTTCCTTGACAACTCCGCTTTGAAGGATTTTTCCTTTCCTTTCTCTTCGATGCTGAATACCCCAACTACTTTATAAGAATATTCGCTATTGAATGCATTGATTTCTCTTTCTCTTTCAACTACTAAGCGCACCGCTACTGATTGCACACGACCTGCACTTAATGAGGGTCTGTTGAGCTTCCGCCATAAAACCGGACTCAATTCAAAACCTACTAATCTATCCAATATCCTTCTTGCCTGTTGGGCATTCACTAAGTTAACATCTAATTTGCGCGGAGATTGTATGGCCTTTTTAATGGCGGTTTCCGTTATCTCATTGAAGACAATGCGTTTTGTTTTGTTAATATCGAGATGAAGTACTTCAGCTAGATGCCAAGATATAGCCTCTCCTTCTCGGTCCTCGTCCGTTGCGAGCCACACTTCTGCTTCCTTTGCCAATTTGCTAAGTTCCTTAACAATGTCTTTCTTATCCGGTGAAACGACATACTCCGGCTGAAACTGATTCTTGATGTCTACGCCAATTGCTTTCTGCGGCAAATCGCGGATATGCCCGAAGCACGACTTCACCACATAATCGCTACCGAGTATTTTTTCAATGGTTTTCGCCTTGGCAGGTGACTCAACTATCAGTAAATTTTTAGCCATACAAGTAAATAATTGTGCAAATAAAGAATTTTAGAAGCAATTATTCAAATTTCAAACTACAATAACGCAGTTTTGTATTATAATTGATGCAACTTGGGTATTTTTGAGCAAAATTTATACCATGTTTGCTTCCTTGCGCAATGTTTCACCTATTGATGGAAGATATAAAAAGGCAACTGCACCTTTAGAAGAATATTTCTCGGAGTATGCACTTATTAAATACCGCATTCGAATCGAAGTAGCGTATTTTATTGCGCTCTCTGAAACCATTCCACAGATGGGTAGATTGAGTGAGGAGCAATTGACCGCATTAAATAATATGGTAAAGAATTTCTCTAACGAGGATGCCGAACACGTAAAAAACATCGAAAAGAAGACGAACCATGATGTAAAAGCTGTTGAGTATTTTATCAAAGATCAACTTAAGCATACGGATTTACAACAAAAACTGGAGTTTGTACATTTTGGATTGACTTCTCAAGACATCAATAATACGGCCATCCCATTATCTTTGAAAGAAGCCCAAGAAGCGGTATTAATACCTCCTATGCAAAACCTTCTTGGGGCAATCAAACAATTATCAGAAACGACGAAAGGCATCTCTCTTCTGGCTCGTACGCATGGACAACCTGCCTCTCCTACCCGTTTAGGTAAAGAAATATATGTCTTTGTAGAACGACTTGAATGGCAACTGCAATCTTTATTGCAGATACCATTTTCAGCAAAATTTGGTGGTGCAACAGGCAATCTAAATGCACACAAAGTAGCTTTTCCAACCATAGATTGGGTGGTTTTTGCGCAACACTTTGTCGAGGATGTTGTTGGTTTACACCGCTCAAAAACGACTACGCAAATCGAGCATTACGACCATTTAGCTGCTTTGCTCCAAAACTATACTAGAATTAACACTATACTAATTGATTTTTGCAGGGATATTTGGACGTATATCTCCATGGATTATTTCAAGCAAAAATTGAAAGCAGGAGAAATTGGCTCTTCCGCCATGCCACACAAAGTAAACCCCATCGATTTTGAGAATGCTGAAGGAAATTTAGGTATCGCCAATGCACTTTTTAATCATTTAGCAGAAAAGCTGCCTATTTCAAGGTTACAACGCGATTTGACGGATTCTACCGTTTTGCGGAATATTGGCGTTCCTTTTGGGCATTGCCTGATCGCTTGGGGTTCCATTCTTCGTGGATTAGACAAATTAATCGTCAACGAAGCTAAAATTGCTGTGGATTTGGAGGACAACTGGATAGTTGTGGCCGAAGGCATTCAAACAGTATTGCGGAGGGAAGGTTACCCTCAACCATACGAAGCGCTTAAAGATCTCACACGTGTCAATAGCAAGATTGGCAAAACAGAAATACACCAATTTATCGACACTTTAGCCATCGATAATGATTTAAAAAATGAGCTAAAATCTATTACGCCCCAGAATTATGTGGGATATGCTTAGGATGTTAGATGGTAGATGACAGATGTTGAATGATAAATGCTAGATGCTAGATGAAGAATGTGATAACTATTATCTGATTTAACTATTCAAAATTTATAATTTAAAATTTAAAATTTTTAATTGATAATTTTTAATTGAATTAATCTTCCTCATCTAAGTGTAGTATGTGCATGATTCTGTGAAAGATGGGTGCAAAAAATACGGCTGTACAACTTAGAAATGCCACTCCGCTGTATAGTGCATAAAAGGATGAAAATAATTTGCCTGTATTGCATGTTATGGGTGAGACGGGTCCCATTCCGGTTAATATCATACTGGACATATAAAGGCTGTCTATCCAATTCAAGTCCGCTATCCAATGATAGCCCACCATACCTATCGCCAATGAAATCAGGATTAGCACAAAAGCATACATGGCATATCTGCCAACCCGAACAATAAATTTAGGGAGGCTGGCAATTTTTTCTGAACGGCGTTCTAATTTCATTTTTGCTTATTTCTAACTATGTTTTCTCAGAAAATATTATCAAATTTACTTAATTATATAAAATCTATAAATAAATGAAAAAACTATTTTATCGACTATCTTTATTTTCCATTCTTAATTTTCATTTTTTTTACAGTAATTCTCAAGTTGGTACATTTGACACTAGATTTGGAAACAATGTGTAATACTCCCCAAAAAATGGACCATTGATTAAGTTAAGAAGAAATGGTTAGATTTATCAAAAAAATGGAGGTTAAAATGACAACAACAAAAAGGACTAGGAGGAAATTTAGTTCAGAATTTAAA
>JAIBAX010000073.1 GCA_019694955.1 Chitinophagales bacterium
CTACAATACCCCGATTTTTTCCGCTGGGACGCCAAGGCAGGCCTCCGCTACGACGCCCGCCGCACCACCCACCATTTTTTCCTCGATTTTACCAACCTGACCAATCGGCGCAATGTCTATGGCTACCACTATTTCGCCGGGGCAAGCGGTATCAGTGTGCAACGGCAGTTGGGTTTTACGCCGGATTTTGTGTATCGGGTGCAGTTTTAGGGGGGACTTGGTTTCGCCCGCCGTAGTGTAAATTTCCCGCAGATTTGCGCAGATTTGGTGGGAATATGCGGTAAATTTGATAAATAGGAGTAGAAAAAAATATGTTAATTTTTTATAATTTTTGAAAAAAATTCGATTTTATTTTGCAGATAGAGCGGGAGCGTGTAACTTTGTGACACATCTTCTTGTGGTAAGAGATTTTTTTGAGAAAAGGTTGAAGCAGGCAAAATTAGGGCAAATGGTTTAGCGGCAGATTTGTTCAAGTCACAATATAAAAACATTCATGATACTGTTGCTACCTACATTTAACTCCTAAAATTACTCTATCATATGTCAAATGACTTAGTATCTTATTCACGGGCAGGAGACGTCTTCCATTATAGGTGGGCTGCAAGACGTTGCCTTAGATTAATCTATCCAAACTCTCCTGTAAATAAAATATTCATCGAAGGATCATCTGAAATCAAAAAAGAAGGAGAATATGTAATAGACGTTTCAGAATATAGTACTGGGGATGCAGGTCAAGAGAAAATAGATTATTATCAATTGAAGCATACAACTGTCCAAGGGGATAAACCATTTACGATAAGCGACTTAAAAGACACCTTCGTTGGTTTTGCTGCAAGGTACCTCCAGCATAAAATAGAGATCAACACAGGCACTTTGGCCATTTCTTTTACTGTAATTACTAATAGAAAAATTGCAGAATCATTTAAAGCAAACCTATTAGCAATCACAGAAAAAAAAACAGAAAAAGTGGAATCTTTTTTTAAAAAAACAATTAAAGATTATACCAAGCTCTCTGAAGAAGATCTATCACAATTCTGTTCTATCCTACACTTAGAGGACAATGAAGGTGACTACAAAATGCAAAAAAGCCAATTAAGAATAGAGTTAGATCAATTAATTGCAGGCTCTATTGAAAATACACAAATTGAAAACCTTGTTGCATTAGTACAACAGAAAGTGTTGCCAGGTACTGATCGTTGCATTAAGCGAGAAGATGTCTTAATGCGCTTCGAAGTAACCTCCGAAAGAGATCTATACCCAGCTCCAACTAAATGGGATGCACTTGAGGGCATAATCGAACGTAGGCAGTATTCAATTCTTCAGAACAATATCGCTAATTCACCTTATCCGGTTATTGTACATGCAGCAGGTGGCGTAGGAAAATCCGTTTTTTGTCGCCATCTAATAAATTCTTTGCCCGAAGGGTCTTTAGGTATTGGATATGATTGTTTTGGCGCAGGAAGCTATAGAAATCGAAGTGAATCTCGACATAAGCATAGAGACGCTTTAGTACAAATTTCAAATGAGCTTGCCTCTAAAGGATTGTGCGATCCGTTAATCGTACAAAATACAACTTTGGATGAGGATATCATGCGGAAATTTCTCCAAAGACTTGAAACTTCAGTGAAATCTCTGAAAAAAACGATTGATACTGCTCAACTATTCATTTTGATTGATGCTGCAGATAATGCAGAGATGGCTGCTAAAGAATACGCGCAATCCTGTTTTGCTCATGAATTATTGCGCGAAAATATGCCAAGCGGATGTAAGTTGGTGCTTTTGTGCAGAACAGAGCGCATCAATTTATTACAGCCCAAAAGTTGCATCAAACAGTTAGAATTGGAACCATTTTCAGAGGAGGAAACTTTGATTAACTTAAAAAAACGGTTCCCTGAAGCCACTGATAGGGATGGAAATGAATTCCATCGTTTAACGACAGGTAATCCGCGGGTTCAGGCAAATGCTTTGGATGTAAAGTTTGTCTCAATCCATGAATTATTAATTTCGTTGGGTCCGTCGGAAGTCTCTGTTGAAAAGCAAATTGAACTCCAATTGGAGGCTGCTATATGTAGAATAAAGGATTTAATCCCCCAAGAACATCACCAACAAATTAATTCAATATGCTTAGGCTTAGCCAGCTTACCGCCTCACATCCCCATTGACGTTTTATCAAAAGTAGCAAATGTAAGTAATAGTCATGTGCAAAGTTTTGTTTCCGACATTGGTCGATCCTTATGGTTGTCTGATACATCCGTACAGTTCAGAGATGAGCCAACAGAAACTTGGTTTAGAAACACCTTCTTATCTACTAAAAAGAATTACGAAGGATATATAGCAACTTTAGAGCCGTTCGCTAATCAACTTCCCTATGCAGCAGAAGCCTTACCACAATTATACCTTCAAGCTGAGCAATACGACAAATTAATTGTCATTGCACTCTCAGATGACTTTTTGCCAGAAAAAAATCCTGTGGACGCCCGGAATATTCGGGTATATCGTTTACAATTTGCTTTTAAAGCAGCTCTTAAACTCAAAAAATTTAAAGATGCCATTCAATTAGCGATGAGGGCTGGAGAAGAAGTAGCAGGAAATCAAAGGCAAATAGGTCTTTTTCGATCGAATATTGACTTACTCACTACTCTTCAAAGTAAGGAGAAAGTACAAGAAATTGCTTTTAAAAGGTTGCTACGCAGTAACTGGGATGGGTCTGAGAATATTTATTCAGCTTCATTACTTTCAGGAATAGCAGACTATATAGGAGAAGGACGTGGGTACCTTCGGGCTGCTATGAACTGGTTGCATATTCAATTGGATAAGCAGAAAAAAAGTAGGAAGTATTATCATCAAGACAACATTCAGGATAATGATGTCTTAGAACTTGCCTACGCTCATTTAAATATTCATGGAATAAACGGTTGTACTGATTTTTTATATAGTTTAAAGCCCAAAGAGGTCATATTCAGAACCGTACAGGATTTAACAAAAAGGCTTGTTGATATTGGTAGATTTGAGGAGATACATGATTTAACAAATAGGTTCATTCGTGATCCCTATTACCTAGTTGCTACAATTAGTAAACTTACAGAAATTGGAAGATTTCCTCAGCCACGAGAAATAGAAATATGTCTGGATCTGCTCTGCTCACGGAGAAGCAGAATTAAAAAATCACAAGATTTTCATGATAATAGGATAATAGCAGCTATCATTTCTTTTTTGGAAGCATGCCTATACAATAGTTTACATGGGCAAAAGATATTGCGCGTCTTAAATCATTACATGCCAGCAAGAAATAGTCGAAAAATTTATTTTTCTCATTTGTCTGATGAAAGCACCATTTATCTTAAAGCAATTGCTATGCGTGCAGTGCTGTCGGGCAAATCAGAAGTAGATGTAGAAGATATTTTCCCAAACGAATTTCCTAGCAAAAAGAAAAACCCTGAATCAAGTTATGACCTCAAAGATATTAAAGAGGTAATATATGGCTTATTCCCTTGGTATTTGTTACGAGCTCAGATCTTACTCAATAAACAAGTAAAGGTTCTTGAAATTGCCAGTGTCGTCAATGAAACTTCTAAAAAGGCAAGGGCCAATAGGTACAGAAACTATGATGTGCTTCCTTACGAGATTTCTCGTATTTGTGCAGACATATTAATAATTTATAACCAAGGAAACAATAAAGACATAATTGAATTTTATCAAATATTTTTACATAATAACAATACTTTCAGATTACAAGACAAATCAGACTTACTCCTTGCGGCTTACAGAACCCCTCATCTATTAGACATTAGACAGCCCTTAGAACATAATACTTATGAATTGATTAAAAATAACTATGGTGATGGCCCGGATGAAATTTCAAACCAGTACATTGCTCTTGCACGTGCAGTTCTAGTCATTTCTGTCAATGATGCAAGTGCGTACTTTAACAAGGCTGTAGAGATCGCTTCTAAATTTGGAGACGAGCTTGTTCAGCGATGGGAAGCAATTGTAGTCTTGGCTGAGAGAGCCTGTGTACAGCAAACAGTTCCTGATGAATTGGCATATCGGTTCATCCGCTGTGCCGAATTAGTAGGAGAAAATGTTTCTAGAGAAAAGCATTGGAGTAGAACTGAAGCAATGCGTATTTGTGTCAAAATGTCACCAAATATAGCTATATCTACTCTAAGCCGATGGCGGGAAAGGGATATAGGTTACTTTGAAGAGCAATTTGAAGCGGTGTTGATGGAATTAGTGATTTCCAAAATAATTCCTGCTAGCGTAGGTTGGGCATTAAATCGGTTTTTCTCAGATCATCAATTAAACGATTTGCTGGCAGCATGTTTAAAAAATGAACCTTCTGATAAAATCAGGCAATACTTGATTAAGGATGCTATTTACTTACTTCAAATAGAAGGTAGTAGCAGGGAATGTTGGGATAAACTAAAGGAAATAGCGGGCAACAATAACCTTAATAATAAGGTACTAAATTCTATTACTGACTTTTATGCAAAACAGGAAACAAGGCCTAAAACCCATT
Source organism: Chitinophagales bacterium (assembly GCA_019694955.1). Classification (GTDB taxonomy): domain Bacteria; phylum Bacteroidota; class Bacteroidia; order Chitinophagales; family JADIYW01; genus JADIYW01. Next base: position 4,520 of record JAIBAX010000073.1, read on the forward strand.
CTAGTGAAGATATACCTCACAATAATCAACAACTAGAGCATAAACAAAATTGGGGTCACATTTTAAAAGGCTTAGATGTATCTACGTCTGAAGACTTTGCAACATTAATCGAAAGATTTAAATCAAATCAGGAAAAGGATGATCTCAGATGGGGTTTAAGAGACTTATTGAAGGATTGTTTAACGAGGTTAAACGGAGATTCGTGCTGGGATTTTATTGATTTTCTTTTTCGTTCTGATGATGCTAACCATTATGATGTTGAGGCAGTTCTTTCATCCATCCCACAATCTTGGAAAAACAAAGTAAGTTATCAGACTAAGATATCGGGAGTCATCCGTAGATTTGGAGAACGTTATGCACAAAAACTAACAAATGAATATATTTTTAATTCTTTCATAAAGAGTTTAAGCCTTAGTGATACTTTAACTAAAGAATTGATTGCTGGAATTATATCCGGTTTGGCAGGCGGTGAAGAGGTCGCTGATGCCCGACAGTTCTTCGGTTTTGTATTTCTAGTATCATCCTATATCAGTGATACAGATGCTACTGAATTAACCGACTATTCGTTATCCCGTTTTGAACTTCACTTGGCAGACGATTTTGGCGATGGAATATGGAGTGATAATTTATACGTTGCAAATGATATTAACACAAATATTGCAGGGTTTATATGGTCTGCTCTGGGATCGCCAAGAGCCGCGATAAGGTGGAATGCTGCACATTGTGTTAGGAAAATGGCAGATTTTAATTGTGACATTATCATCGATGCTTTAGTATGTTGGATGAAACATGAAAAAGTAGGTGCGTTTGGGTACTATAAATTTCCATTCTACTACCTTCATGCAAAGCAATACCTTTTGATATCTTTTGCTAGAATATCTATTGAAAATCCTTCTATACTAAATAAACACAAAAAAATATTTTTAGAATGCGCACTATTTCAGCATCATCTTCTTATTCAAAAATTCGCTTCAGATGTCATTTTAAATATTGAAAAATCATTTCCAGGAAGCTATGAAGTAGATGTTTTAATTGCTGTAAAGAATGTAGGAAAGAGTAACATGCCTGTTCAAGTTGAAGATTATCAATATTCAACTGATAGTTATTGGCATAAGAATGGGGAAGTTGAAGTGGGTATTAATTTTCACTTTGCATGGGATTTCGATCAATACTGGCATGAGCCACTTGGTAATGTATTTGGACTTCCCAGCAAACAAATACAGGATTTGGCCGCAAACCTTATTGATAAGGAATGGGGTATAAAGGAAAAAGGCGGATACAATAATGACCCAAGAGCCATTCTTTGGGATCGTTCTTCTAACAACCAAGAGATATGGCATGACCATGGGAGGTACCCAAGAACTGATAATTTCGATTTTTATTTGTCTTACCACTCTATGCTTGTTGTCGCAGCAAGGTTAATTGAAAAAATGCCCGTGATTAAGAAGATAGAATGGCAAGATGAAGATCCATGGTCTTATTGGTTATCAAGGCATTTACTGACACGCACGGATGGCAAATGGCTAGCAGATTTCAGAAACCCTTTGCCATTAAACAGACCTTTGTGGATTTCAGGAGAAAAAAAAGACTCTTGGAAAAGTGAAATTACAGAAGAAGATTTTCTGAACTGCCTACAGATAGAAGAAGACGGGGAATTATGGATTAACGTAAAAGGAGAATGGCATGAAAAGGAGAATGAAAGAAAAGAGGCCATCTTTATTTCAACAGCGCTTGTTTCGCCCCAAACATCAGGTGCCCTCTTACGTGCATTAGCAACCTGTAGCGATCCAAGAGATTACAAACTACCCAATTTCTATGAAGAGGGTATGGAAATTGAATCCGGTATCTTTCATCTTAAAGGCTGGATCAATGAACGCTATATCTCAAAAGAATTGGATGAATTTGACCCTTATGCAGCTGAAATTAACTACCCTTCCTATTCTTTAGGTATCACGATAGCTGAACAAATGGGGTTATTATCGGATTCCGATGGCAAAACATGGCAAATCATTCATTCGGCTGAAAATGTACTGTCTTGTGAAATATGGAGCAGTCCTAAGGAAAGGCGGGAAGAGGAGCCATCTCAATCAGGAATACGATTAAAATCTAAGCTTTCATTCTTAAAACAACTCTGTTCAAGGCTTGGTTATGACTTGATATTTGAAGTCGGTATCGAAAGAGAAATAATTAATCGGTATGACCACGAAAGAAAAGAGTGTGCAGAACCACAATACAAAATATTTACACTGTCAGCAGATGGAGAACTTAGAACTACAGGAACAAATTATCAACTTGGGTAAGCTATTTGTAAAAGAGCTTGGGCTAGAACCAGGTGTAGATACCTTGTCTAGGTGGATGGCTCATTACATTGCAGAAAAAGTGGCATTGATAGAGCATTTACCACCCGGTATTAACAAGGAAGAAACCCAAAAGGAGTGTTTTGAGACGATTTTGAAACTGTGGGAACATAGATGGTCATTCCCTACTGGGAAGCGACCACTAGAAGAATTTGAACCCATTCTTAAAACATTAATGCAACTTAGCCCAGAAAAACGGGAGTCTTTCTTTTTTCGGCCTTTAAATCACAAAATATATGATGAACTGATGGAAGGGGACATAGACTTTAAAGAAATAACTGATTATATAAATATTGTTCAGCAAATCGATAGAATAGCCAAAATTTGGATAGAGTTTGTTTTGAAACAGGCAGCTTTAAAAGCTAAAAGCGACAAAGCAGACGCATTCCTTAAAAATATATCAAATTTACAAGAAAACGCTGATGTAAGAAGCATTAGAGTATTATTAGACCTCCCTTCTTTAAATGGTTTAGAAAATGACAATCAAGAAAACGCTCATAAAAAACGGCAAATTGATAAACTTAAAAGGAGGATCGAAGATCTTGAGAAGTTTTCAAAATTAAATGAATATTTATTAGGCAGCTACAAGAAAGACCTTGAAGAATTAATTTAGATTGTAAAAACCCATACCCCCAAAAACCGTGTCGAACGCCAAAAAAAACTACCTTTGCACCCTCTTAGGGCATTGCTCCAAAGCGTGCCGCATACCCTAAAAACACCTTTCTAAAACCTTTAACTTATATGGCAGGAATTCGCGTGGAGTTAGGGCGGCACGTCCCCCCATTTTTTTCGGACTCCCCTAACACAACTTATGTCGGGCGCGTACAAGCCGACTTTTCCAACCTCAATGACCCGCT
>JAIBAX010000006.1 GCA_019694955.1 Chitinophagales bacterium
AGAAAGTGTTGCAGTTCTTGTTGGAGAACCCAACGGCAATTGTAGAAATATCATCACATACGGATGCGAGGGCTACCTTTGCTTATAATATTGATTTATCGCAGCGAAGAGCCAATAGTGTGGTGAAATGGTTAATCAATCAGGGCATTCCTAAAGAAAGAATGAAACCTGTTGGATATGGGGAAACAAAAGTTCTCAACGGCTGTACGGATGGTGTCAGGTGTTCGGAATTTGAACACCAACGCAACAGAAGAACAGAATTTAGGGTCATCGGCGGTACTATCAACATCAAGTCTTTGGAAAGATTGGATATGAATGTCGACCCTTGTAATAACTGTCCATTCTAATGAAATTATAACGGTTTAGGTTGAAGGATTATCAGAAAAAATAATGATAAAATAGTCCGTTCGAAAAATCCAGTTCCCTGTTCAGATGTAGACCTGTGAACAGGAGTGGAGACAACTTTATAAATCATCCAGCTATTCTGCGGCAACGGGCGAAATGGTAGCCCGGAATAGCGTGGGTAAGTGTGCAGGCATGAGGACTATAAATGTAGCACGTGTGTGCCGCCCTATTTATGCTCAGTAAAATTTGACAGCCGAAATGAACTGATTTTTCAACTTTATTTATACATTTGTATATTATCCATTAAAAAAAAGTTTATGAAAAAAATAACAATTTCGGGAGTAGCATTAATGCTCATGTTATCATTAACGTCCTGCAAGAAAGATTATACATGCAGTTGTTCGCTTGGAGGCGTTGAATTGGAGAAAATCCAGTATAAAGACATGAAAAAATCAGAAGCACAAGATAAGTGTGATGAAAAAAATGATATAGCCGTTTTGGTAGGTGGTTCTTGCTCTTTAGACTAATCACTCACTACAAATGATTACAGGACATTTTCCAGTAGGAGAGTGTCCTGTTTTTTTATATACATTTGTACGATGCAAAATAAGAAAATACTAAATGGAGTTGTGTCCTTTCTAATAGGAGTGGTATTCATTATTTCAGGAATATCCAAAATTTCGCCGATAGAAGTATTCGAAATCTCACTCGTAGACAACCTGTTCATGAGTTGGGACGGTGCAAGAATAGTCGCCCGGTTACTGATTTCATTGGAACTAATTATTGGATTCTTGCTTATTTTTCAGATAAATCTCCGCAACCTCACCTATAAAATCTGCTTAGGGTTGCTAGGATTTTTCAGCCTTTTTCTCATTTGGATGCTCTTCTATAAAGGCAATAATACAGATTGTGGTTGCTTTGGACAATGGTTGCCTATGACGCCTTTACAATCTTTAATAAAAAATGTGCTCCTACTCATGGGAATTTATTATCTTTTTAAACAAAAACACGGATGGGAAATTCCTTTTCAAAAAATTGCCGTTCCCGTATCCGCAATTGCATTGACCTTGGCAGTTTTTATGCTCAACCCACTTGAATTTTATAATACTACTCCCTACAAAGAAGGTGAAATCGGTTATAAACTTCCCTTACATTTAGTATATGAAACGCCTAATAATCAACCACCATCTGAGCAATTGCAACAGGGGAAATGGGTCATTGCCGTATTAAGTTCGAGATGTCCTCATTGTACTATTGCCGCCACTAAACTTGCCGTTATACATAAACAAAATCCTGATGTTCCTATATTCCTAATTATCAATGGTAAAGGAGAAGTTTATCAAGAATTCTTAGAAAAAACTGCCTGCTCGGATGTACCACACCAGAATTTTAATGGAAAAAATGAATTTGTACAACTTACCGGAATGGAGTTACCTGCCATTTATTTTGTTGAGAATAGTATCGTCAAAAAACGACCTAATGCCGATCTTTTAGACGAAAGTGACATTAAAGCTTTCTTAGGAAATTAAGAAGTTTATTTTTAGATATTCAAAAAATAAAAGGTGCTTTTGAACAAAATGAAGATTTATCCAGTATTGTAGATAATTTCTTGCACAATTTTAACCCAAAATAACGTTATATTTGAGGCGTTTGTAAGTAGTTGTCTTATTTTTGTCAACTGCTGAATAAATTAAAAAATTAGAGACACTTACAGAATGAGTATCAAAGGGTTATTGGGTAAAACAGGTATTTTAGGTGCTATCATTGGCATGATTATGATCATTGCCATTTTTTTAGTACTGCTAAACGTTTTTTTTGTAACGTATACCATGCACGGCAATTCAGTAAAAGTGCCAACAGTGGAAGGGCTTACCATGAAAGAAGCGAAAAAAGTGCTAAAAAAAGCAGGACTGAAAGTTGTTATTGCCGATTCAACTTTTAGGTTAGATGTTAAACCCGGTTTGGTAATCGATCAAAGTCCGGGTACTGGAAACGAGGTAAAAAAGTATAGAAAAGTATATCTAACAGTATCTAGCTATACTCCTGAACCTGTAAAAATGCCTAATCTCATAGATAATTCAAGGCGACAAGCCATCCTCATTTTAGAAAGCTACGGACTAAAACTCGGTAGAGAAAATTATGTTCCGGATATTGCCAAAGATGCTGTTAGAGCCATGTATTATAAGGGAAAACCCTTAAAAGCTGGTGCAATCATTCCCAAAGGATCTATCGTGGATTTAGACCTTGGTGACGGTATTGGCGACACCAAAGTAGATGTCCCGGATTTGATTGGCGGTTCTTATCTGGAGGCATTAGCCGTTTTGGAAGCCTATGGACTTCAACCAGGTATCATTACTGCTCAGGGCACTATTACAGATACTTTAAACGCATTCATTTACTATCAGCAACCGGAGTATGGTACTGCTTATAAATTGAGTCCCGGAGACCCCATCAATTTATTCATTATGCAGGAAATGCCTGATTTAGAGCAATTAGATAATGGAAATGCCGTTGATGCGGAAGAATTGGAAAAGATTCATAATGATCAGTTAAAAGATAAACCTCAAAATTAAACCATAGCTATGCAAAAGATAATCGCTATCATATTGCTCACCATTTGTTCTTTTGGTCTTTATGCCCAACATGAACAATTGGTTCCTTTGACCGAAAATGACATCTTATCAAAATATTCATGGAGCAATAAATATAGCACTTCACGCATCGCACCGCTAATACTGCCCGTTTTTGATGACTTTAATTACGCCGGTCCATTTGCTGACCCGCAAATCTGGATAGACTCTTTTGCCTATGTCAACAACCATTACCCTATTTTACCACCTTCAATCGGTGTAGCGACTTTTGATGGGTTAAATGCTAATGGCAAACCATATTCACTGCTAGAGGTAAATGCTGTTGCCGATTACTTAACTTCACAACCCATTCTATTGAATGGATTAACAAGCGATAGTTTGGTTTTTTTAAGTTTTATGTATCAGCCAATGGGTTTGGGGCAGCGTCCGGAAGCAAATCAAGATTTTTTAATGCTTGAATTTAAAGACCAAACAGACAACTGGATTGAACAATGGCGCACCTCCGGCGACAGCTCGAGGGCTTTCAAACAGGTATTTATTCCGCTCAGTAATGACTTTTTATATGATGGATTTCAGTTTAGATTTAAAAATATCGCCAAAATCTCCGGTAATAACGACCACTTTCATGTAGATTATGTGGTTCTAGACAAAAACCGAGATACCATACAAGAGCAATCGCCAAAGGACATGGCCTTTCAGAGCATTCCAACACCGCTTTTAAAAACTTATTATGCCATGCCTTACAATCAATTTGATTCTACCTTTTTAGCAGATCAAGTGACGATACAGGTGCGCAATAACTTCACCAATGCCACCACCGACTTCTTAGACAATTTCGAATCAAAGGAGTTAGCCACCAATACCGTATTGAGTAGTTATATCGGTTCTTCTGTTGACTTGGCACCTACTTCTGATAACACCTTTAATTATTCGAAATTCAATGTGCCAACCACCTTTTCCGGAGATACGATTACCATTAGAACCACCTATTCATTCAACGTTTCTGCGGAAGCAGGCGCTGACCCCAAAGTTTTAGCAAATAATACCGTTGTTAAAGATCAGGTTTTCGCCAATTTCTTTTCCTATGATGATGGAACGGCAGAACGGGGCTATCGGTTGACAGACGTTACGGGCGGGCAAGTAGCCCTAAAATTTGATGCCAAAACATTGGATACACTACAAGGAATAAAAGTACATTTTGCCAATTTAAACCGCGATTATAGCCTGTCCTTATTATCGGTTATTGTGTGGAAGCAAATTGGCGCAACCGATGAAATCTTATATAAGGAGGATTTGGTAAAGCTTTCAGACTTTAGAAAACCCGGAGGTATTGACGCTTTGAACGATTTCGCTTTTTATGACCTCAAAAAGCAGTTTATCTTAGATGGTTCTGATAAATTATTGGTACAAGGCACTTTCTATATCGGGTTTTTGTTCACAGATAAAGATAAATGGACAATCGGCTATGACCTCAATACAGATGGGTCGCAAAACATGTTTTATAATGTAGGAAATGGATGGGCGCAAACACAATTTCAAGGGTCTTTAATGGTGAATCCCATCCTTGGAAAGCCACTGCCTTGGGAGTTGACACCAGTCATACAACCCAAACAAACCATGACGTTTAAAATATATCCTAACCCTGCAAAAAACCAATTTTTCATTGAAGGCATACAACATGAATCTATAGTAAATATTTACAATAGCATAGGTAGTTTGGTACATAGTGAACAAATTGCCGAAAGCAAAACAATTGACATTCAAGGACTTACAACAGGTCTCTATTTTATAGAGATTGAAGACTTGCAGCTCCATCAAAAGGGAAGCAGCAAACTCATCATCAGATGATAGCATCCAAGCACTAAAAAAACCAAAACTAAAAACTTAATTCGGGCAATCCACCCTGAAGGGTGTCGGGCTTTCGTCGCACACGGTTGCTCCTCTATCCCTATTGCAGATGGTTATAATACATTGCTTTGTAACTTCAAAATATCTTATAAAAAATTGTTTCGAATGCTGGTATTTTAGCAAAAAAGGATATGGCACGAAGTACTTCTATTCTTTTAGGTGATTATTTTGAGAATTTCACTAATTAACAAATTGCCTCTGGAAAATATAGTTCAGTTAGCGAAGCTGTCCGAACCGCTTTGAGAATTTTTGAAGAGGAAGAAAATAAAACAAAATCGTCAGAATATATAATTAGCAACAAGAAGAATAATTTTAGCTATTCTTCGAAGAGTTTCTTAATTGTTTTGTGATGCCCATTATTTGCTACTTCATACACCTCTTCCAAAAAATCAGTGGAAATAGGGTTTGGATTAGGATATTTATGTTTTATCAAAAAATTTCTTAAAGCTAAATTCACCTTATCTTCACCAATTAATTCACTTAGTTTATACATTGTTACCGCTCCTTTGGAATAAGAAATAGGTGTTAAATCGCCAGTCACTTTTATCAGAGGAACGTCCCCTATAAAGCCCTTTTCATTTTCAAAAATTTCTTGATGAATTTTCACGTTTTCTTCGACTTTTTGCTTGCCATACATTTTTTTGAGCAACATCAATTCGGTGTACATAGCCAATGTTTCCGTAAGCATCACATCACCCTCCCTATCATCGGGATTAATTTGCGTGTTGCCCCACCATAAATGTGATAATTCATGACCTGCCAATTCATTAATCACATCTTGTTGTTGATCTGCATTGATGTTGCAATGGAACGTCATATTTTCTGTCATATAAATGGTTGCAGGATAAGCGGTAGCATTAAATCCTTGGGTAAAACCTGAAATTTCAGCAAAACGAATGGTTTTAAACGGATATTCCCCAAAATTGGTTTCGCAATAATCCATCGTTATTTTAGCATTTTTTATCAAATGTTCCACATTTTCAAAATGTAACGGATGATAATATACTTCGAATTTTTTTCCATTATATTGCTCTTTTTTTACTGCATATTCTGCCGAAGAGATGGCAAAACGAAACGGAATAGCTTCAATTTTAAACTGAAATACATTTCTGTCATTTTCTTTCCAATTTTTGATTAATTCTCCAATGCCAATTACAGTTTGATTTGCCTCTGTAGAAACAGTCATATTTAGCGAAATAAAATCATTTTTTGGAACTTTCGGGGCATTCAATGGCTTGATTTGAGTTGGTTTTCCAAGATTATATTTTTCTCTAATCTTCTCGTTTTCAATCTCATTTGAAGCATTATATCCAATTTGAGGAAAATATCGACTAATCCTCATAAAACTTCCGTTTTTTACAATTGCGTTGAACGATTGATGTCCATTTATAGGTTTCCATTGGTAAAATAATTCAAAATCGAAACTCATTTTTTGATGAGGAAGCAATGCTTTTTTTAATCGAATTATTTGATATTGATTTTCAATATCAAACTTGCCGTTTTTAGTTTTCAAAATGGCATTTTTGATAATAAAATCGTCTGAAAAATTAATTAAGATTTCCTCAATGGATTGCTGCGTTTTATTTTCTAAAATATAATTTCCCTTGATGACATAGGCATTTTTGGAAGGAAATAAGTCTATTCTTGTGGTAATATTGGTTACGGTTGGTTGTGGTAGATTTTGAAAAATTTTGAATTTTTTTTCATAATTCGCTTGAGCCAATTCTGCTATATTTCTATCTTTTTCATGGTAACCGTCAATGATGGTATTTCCTAAAAGGAAAAGAAAACCGAGACTACAAACACTTGTTACCCAAAACGAAAATTGTTTAAGTGACTTTTTGGTTTGATGAATGAAATATAGCAAAACAAGAACGATCATAAAACCAAAAAGCAACCTTTGCAGAAAAACATTTTCATAACTTCCAAAACCATTCATATCGCTGTATTCAAAAGGAAGGGTATTCAAAAATTTCAATAGAGGATTTTTGATAATGACTTTTCCCAATTGAGAGGTCATCAATACCGTAAATATTCCAGAAACAGCTAAAGCAAGGTATTTATTTCTAATTATTTTCTGAAAAACCAAAACAAATCCACTCACAACAATCAGAGGAAAAGTAGTGTATAAGAAGATTTTAGCATAAATTTTCCATTCTAGTATTAGATAACCGAAAACCCCTTGAAAAACAATTCCTTCTACAATTAAAACAACTGTTAAAACAAAACTCAATCCTATTAAGGTAAACCAAAGAGACCAATATTTCATCGTAAAACTAGGCGTACTTTCTTCTATGTAATGGAAGTTTGAATTTTTGCTTCTCCAATACAAATCGTTTCCGTAAAAAACCAAAATCAATGCACCCAACACATAAAAATTTTGAATAATTGTAGAAGCCATTAATCCAGTAGAAGCGTAACGTTGCGGCAAACGAATTCCTTTGTCGATTTCTGCATACATTTCCATCCCAACAGCAAAGAGCAAACTCAAAATAATCAATACAAAAGGAATGCTCTTTACTATGTAGATTCCGTTCATTTTCGTAAAAGAAAAAAACGCTTGAAGCCTAACTTTTGGTGATTTTTTTGTAGGAACAAACGCTAACGGGAAAGAAGAAATGATACTCGAAGTTTGTTTAACTTTGGATGATTTTTCTTTTTTAGAAACTGAAAAAAATTTAACCACTAAAATCAATAATAAAATAGAGATTACAAGAACCCCAATTCTGTTCGCCAATAAAACTCCACTTAACTGAAGTAGTTCTACATTTTTTTGTTCAATCGATAAGTGTGTTGTTTGATAAAAAAAAGCTGACAAACCAAACGGATCTACAATCGCCGAAATCATTTGTGCTTGTTTCGATTGTGGCAAATTGTTCGCCATAAATGGTGAGTTGGAATAAATCATACTTATCATATAAAAAACATAAACTAGCAAACCACTTACATGAATAAATAACTTATTTTTCGTAAGCCAACCCACTGAAGTGGTAATAGTAACTAAGAAAAAGGTATTAATTGCGCTAAAAACAATAATAGGAAAGAGATAAAATAAAAAATTAAAATTGAGCATTTTTTCTCCATCTGAAGCCAATTCTCGGCCTATAAAAAAACTGAGGGTCAGCAAAATGGTAAAGCCCAAACTCAATAGAAAAATAGAAAAAAAGCGACTCCAAAGAAATTGCCTTTTAGAAATAGGTAAAGAAAAATAGATAAGATTGAAATTGAAATCAATTTCTTGTAATGCCAATTGAGCAGAAAATATAGTGGAAAAAAAGAGGCTGGCTAAACTCAAAAATGCCGTAATATACGCTACTTGATAAGACGAATTATACGCTAAATTTTCGCTTAAAGTGAACCTTGCGTTACTTCCTCCAAATACTCCGAAAGCAATTAATATAATTAGTAAAAATAAAAATCTCCATGTTTTACTATACGCTTTTAAATCGAATAATAATAAAGTCTTCATGAAGATACTTGATTTAAAGTTTTGAAATATACTTGTTCTAATGATGGATTTACCACTTCAAAATCCGGCAACATTTTTTCAGAAAAAACTTGAATATTTAGCTTTCCGCCAATGTAGTGTGATGCAATCACGTTTGAAGAGGATTGATACTGTTCCAATTCTTCTTTTTGAATTTGCTTTTGCCAAATTTTCCCATCAAGTTCATTTACAAAATCATTGGGTTTTCCTTGTAGTAATACTTTCCCGCCTTGCATAATCGCCATTTGAGAACACAGATTTCGAACATCTTCCACCAAATGTGTAGAAAGAATAACAATTCGTTCTGTCCCAATTTCAGAGAGCAATCCATTGAAACGATTTCTTTCTTCAGGATCTAAACCTGCAGTAGGTTCATCTACAATAATTATTTTTGGATTTCCGAGTAACGCCTGTACTACACCAAAACGCTGACGCATTCCGCCAGAAAACGTATATACTTCTTTGTTTTTTTGATTTATTAAATTGACTTTTTCTAGTAAAGATTCTATTTGTTTTTTGCGTTCAGTTTTATTAAAAACACCTTTCAGAATGGCAATGTGATTCAATAAATCATAGGCTGATATTTTGGGATAAACACCAAAATCTTGTGGCAAAAATCCCAAAAACGCTCTAATAAACATCGGATTTTCTAAAATATTAATTCCATTGAGTAAAATTTCTCCAGAATCTGCAGTTTGCAAACCCACAATTGTGCGCATTAGTGATGATTTTCCGGCACCATTTGGCCCTAACAAACCAAACATTCCGTTTCCTATTTCTATCGAAATACCATTCAATGCTTTTACTCCATTTCCGTATGTTTTGGTAAGATTTTTTATGGATAATGTATTCATTTTTATTATTTAAAATTTAAGAAAGAACCCCCTCTTCAATAGCAATTATGCTACTGATTATATTATTTATATGTAATTAAAATTAATCTTTTACATATTCTAAGATATCACCAGGTTGGCAATTTAGTGCTTTACAAATGGCATATAAAGTATCAAACCGTATACCTTTGGCCTTACCTGTTTTTAAAATGGATAAATTAGCTGGTGTGATATCCAAAATTTCTGCCAATTCTTTGCTTTGCATTTTTCGTTTGGCAAGCATCACGTCTATGTTTACAATTATTGGCATAATTATATAAATAAGTCTTGTTCGTTTTGTAATTGCAATCCTTGCTTGAAAATAACGGCTAAAAAATAAGCAAACACACCAAGGAAAAAATGAATTACCGCCACCCATACTAGCCCTTCTTCAATTTTTCCGGCAAAAATTGAAGAGAGCAAAATAACAAGCCACGGTATTGTAAGATTGCCTGAATAAAACCATCTTAATTGATTTACTCCATACTTTGTAAATAGTTTAGGTTGTCTAAAAGCATTAAAAACATTGCTTGCCAGTAAAAAGAAGCCACCGTACAACCCAATTGGAATTAAAAAATTGAAAATTTTATATGCCCAATTGTTTTCCCCATTCAAAAAAGGAGTTTCCGTAAACGGATAACAAACAGAAAAGAAATATCCATTTTCTCGAGTAATAAAACTCCATTTGGTAAGCAGAACAATAAACGAATAGAAAGCTGTCAGCAAATATAATATGGCTAACAACTTCGTAATATAAAATAGGACAGCAGAAATATTTTTTACGTTTTTCATTTCTTAAAACTAAATTTATTTCTGCAAATATATATTTAATTATTGTAAAACAATAATTAATTTTATTATTTCCACCTATAAGTATTCTGATGGCATATTTTTAAAACCAAAAAGGCCAACGCAGTTTATGATAAAAGTTCAATAACATATTATCTTTGATACATAGAAAAATACAACATATGCATATTAGTAAAGAACAAAATGAAGCGGCAAATGATATTTTAAAGCTCATTGCTTCAAAATTAGAAAATGAAAATAAAGAAATAAACACATTGGACGCCATTTCAACTTGTGCCAGACTTGCTGGAAGTCTATTGTTTAGATCCTTTGATTATAAAATCAGCGACGCCAAACCTGGAAGCGTTATTTTATCTGAAGAGGCTAATGAAAAAGGTCCTATTCTGGTTAATATTACCTACGCCGTTTTAGAAAGTTTAGGAGCCAACATGGACAACGAGAAAATGAGCGATAACTCTGACGAAGACACCACACTTAGTTATATCGATGCCATCAATTTAGTGCAAAACGGGGTACACAAAATTATGAATAGACATGCACTATCTTTTGAAGAATTAGCCTACTCAACAGCTATTGCAACAGCGGTCATCAGCGATATCTCCAACGAAGCGGGTTTCAGCAAAGCCGTTTACTACTATATTGAGGGTTCAAAAACTTATCCCCCAGATTTTACTGATTCGCAAACGGCAAATGTAAAAGAAAACAAAAAGCCATGGTGGAAAATATGGTGACAATTGGAAAGTGAAGCAAAGTAAGGTTTCAAGAATATATGTACAAAGACATGAAAGACTTTGCGACAAAATTATTTCAAGCTCCCAATCAAATCTTTACAACCTTCGCCAATATGCTATTCGGTCTAATAAATGGTTGTAAGGTTTTCCAATCTAATGTAAACGACGATGGCCCGGTGGCATAAGCAGCAATCTCGTAACTGTTATAGTAAAAACTGATACCTTTTTCGCTTATCGTGAAATTATCATTGAACTGAAACATGCCAAAGTCCTCCTCTGAATCGCCATCAGGAAAAACAAAATATCCCGCATCATCCAGCGGAACTTCGGGATGAACCTGCTGTTCTTCTCGAAAAGCATCTTCGGCAGGCGCTGCAAGATTAGGCTTCCAGCCATCTGTTAAAAGGCTGTCCAAAATTAGCTTATTGCCATATTTATCTACATTCACAAATAGGAGATAGGCATTAGGATGTGCTCCGCCAAGAAAAGAATGCTCACCCAAACCAAGCGTAAAAACCTCATTATCAATACTTTTTAATTGAACATCTCTTTCAACAAACCATCCGATATCATAACCGGGTTCTGATTGCTGAAAAGAAATATAATCATTAAAAAAATCTGTGATGAACTGTTCCGGGGATGCCTTTCGCAGACCTTCACTCATATTGGCCAGTATAAAGTCCTCGATTATTGTTGTGAGGCTATCTTTTAACTGTTGTGTCGGTGCCGTAGACACCTGAGGAAATGAAAAACGCACACTGGTACAAGACGCTCCCTGACAGGGTAAAATACTGGTATCTATTTTTATCCAATTAAAAGCCAGTGTATCTTCTTTTTCGGTAATGTGTGCGCCATCAGATGTTTCTTTATTTCTACAGGCATTGAAAAAAACGGTAATAACCGCTAGCAAAACAAATAATTTCTTCATTAATCAATCTTATACTGCTCACAAAAATACTACTTCAGGGAAATAATAAGTAGTTAATTCCCTTAAATTACGTTATTGACTTCTACCGTAAATAAGCAAAGACTAATTCATACTAGGCTTTAACTGCGGTATAACCGTTGATTTAACCTCCGTTGGTTTGGTTTGTCGCATTTCCATTTTTCGTTGCTTGCGCTCAATATCCTTCTTTTCTCTTTCCGTTCCCTTGTATGGAACGCGCGTACCCATCACATAGTCCCACAATGGAAACGTCACACACCAATTTTTATCCTGATCTTGCCCCATATGATGGTCATAATGCCAAGGAAGGTATTTATATCCCCATTCCGGATTGAGGTGAGATTTCTTGTGTACACGAAAATAATTCCATTGAGAAAACCAGATGCCGGCAACAAAACCCGGAAATATGGGCAAAAGTGGCGTAAAAACCGCCGCACCGCCTACCAAGGTGGCAACTTCCTTGCTTTGTGGATTCCAAGATGTCCACCATGGCTTTTCATAATCGCTGTCTCTATATTCTTCCTGCATCACAGTCTTATGATGGATAGCCCAATGAAACCGCCAAAAACTGTCTTTTTTCTTACCTAGTCCATGCAACCAATACTTATGGATGTACCATTCTCCGGCATTTGCCACTAAAAGTCCACTTAAAAAACCAAACATTTTCTATAATTTTAATTAAAATTAGGAAAAAACTTTCATACTTCGAACTTTTTTAAGCTACTTTTGTTATTAAGTTTTCAGTACTATGTCTAATATCGCAGGAGTAATTACCATCCAACAACATACATCCATCAGTCACATTTTACCTGACCTGAATCAAGACAATTACCAAACTCCACTTGTACAATACTTTAGCTATTTATATGCTTTAGAAAATGCAGCAGGTAGAAATTTTGAACCGGTATACATTACCTTTTCTGAAAATGATAAGATAAGAGCCATTGCCTATTTTCAGATCGTACACTTTAAGGGCAAAGAATTGAATTCTTTTCTGAATGAACCTGAACAAAAAAAGGGATTCTCCGTATGCCTTAGACAAGCCTTTGGCAATTTACTGATTGGCAAGGTGGAAGAAATGGAGCTTAACCTCATGGCTTCCGGAAATCTATTCATCACTGGTGATAAAGGGTTTTATTGTGCGAAGGATATTACTTCCATAGAAAAGGAAAGCATTTCCAGACAAGTCATTGATTATATAAAGAATAGGGTCATGGATGCAATGGAAGTAGGGACATTGCTTATCAGGGATTTTTACTCGGAGGATGATGGCTTCGACTTCTTGAAGAATATTGGGTTCGTAGGGTTTCCAACAGAACCGGACATGATGATGTCACTTCCGGCACATTGGAGCGATTTTCAAGAATATACAGAAGCATTATCTTCAAAATACAGGGTAAAATTAAAAAAGATAATGGAGCAAAGTGAGCGAGTAACCCTGCGCAAACTCAGCGCAGAAGAAGTTTCGGAGCAGGCGCATAAACTCTGGCAGCTGTATGAAAACGTTGCCAACCATTCAAACTTCAATTTATCATATCTTCCGACATCCTATTTCAGTGATACGCAAAAGTTTTATGGAGATCGTTTTCAAGTGTATGGTTACTATTTTGAAGAAAAATTAATAGGCTTCTCTTCCGTTTTTATATGCCATGAAAAAAATACATTGGAAGATCATTATATCGGCCTTGATTATGAGAATACATCTGATGTTAACCTATACCATAGAATGCTGTTCGACTTCATAAAGATTGCATTGGAACATCACCTCCAGCACATTCACTACGGGAGAACGGCAACAGAAATAAAAAGCTCAGTAGGTGCTGTACCACTAGAAATGAAAGCCTACATTTATCATAGCAGTAAACTTAAAAACTTCTTTTTAGCACCCATCACCAGAAATGTGAAAGCCAAAGAATATATCATTAGGAATCCTTTCAAGCAAACGGCAATAGAAGCAAAGACGATGGAAGTTGTTGTGAATGAATGATATGAAATTGAATGCTTCTCTATCAGTTATATATCACGGCTCATATCTTTTATTCCTAAATCGATTTTATCTGAATCTTGGTAAAATTTGTTTATTATTTTGCTAATCAATACTAAATTAAGTTCACCATGCGGCAAAGAAACACTTATTTCTTTATTGTGATGGATAGCTTTTATACAAAAATAATAAATGTTTCCGCCTTCGCCATCGGCGTGTCGGGCAATATAAAAGTAGTAAACTTCTTCCCAATCGGTCAGACCAAGTTTTTTCGTCCAAATACCCTTTTTGGAGATGATGAGCAAAATACTATGATCCAAAGCCTTATATAGACTATAAAAAATAAGAATAATAGGTATTAATAATTTCCAACAGTTCTCTAATTTGTAAGAATCCTGTTTAGTCTCAATAATAATGACCATCAAGATGATAATATATAAAAAAATTAGCAGCCAATAAATGACTCCATCACTTTTAATTACAAAATTCTCCTTATCCTCCAATAATAATTGTAAATCCTTATCCATCTTAATACATTGAGTAATGCATTAACGCTTCCCAACACGTTTTGATTCCGACTTTATCTTTTCCGGTTGGTCGAGGTTTTGTTCTTTGAACTTTTGTATGGCCACTGGTACTTGGTTCATTACTTCGAAAAATATCTTGAGTTTATCCGCAGGAATATCCTGAATGAGAAATTTCTCTAAGGTGAATACTGAGCGCAATGCAAACTCGCGCAACTGCTTACCATAATCCGTGAGGAAAACGTTGACTTTGCGTTGATCCATTTTGTCGCCTCTTCTGACAATGATTTTATTCTTTTCAAGCGACTTTATGGTTCTGCTAAGGCTGTTCGGCTCCATACCTATACGTGGTGCTATTTTCGTCACCGGCGTACCCTCTTCATCAATGGCTAATAAAACAAACGCCATAGAAATGGTGCCATCATATTGCGCCGCCATATCATTGCAAAGCTTCGCTAACGCAAACCAAGCCATCCTTATATTGGCTACCACCATCTTGGAGGATACATCCTCATACCATTCCTGACTTCTATTAATTTCCGGCATTATTTGTAAATTCACCATAAAGAACGTAAAATTATCGCAAAAATGAATGCAGACATTCGAAATTATTTGGTTGGATATAATTTCACCAGTGCCTTCCTGTGGTTATTCATAGGCATAGCGGTATGGTTTCAAGAAACTATGCTTCAGTGGAACTTACTCTATATGTTGCTTATCATACAATCATTCGCATTTTTAGACATGTTGCATGCACTTAAGAAATGGGTGAAGACCAATCCGGTTCAAAGCTTTGTACAAACGTCTGCCCGCATAATCATGATCTTATTAATGATTTGTATAGATGAAAGAAATATCAAGTTTAGTACGATAAAAATTACTACCACGATTTGGATGATTGCCGAAGTGGTGCGTTATGCGTACTACGGCTTTAACCTTTTAAAAAAAATAAACGTTTTCCAATTCTTGCGCTACCATCTTTTCATAGTTTTGTACCCGGCAGGTGTTTTATTGGAGTACATTATTGGCTACCAATTCCTCAAAACCCAATATTTTAAATGGAATTTCATCACCATTCTTGTCGGATTATTCTTCCTCTCCTATATTTATTTCTTTCCAATACTATACAAGCATATGTTGAAACAAAGGAAACGATTGTATTAAGATTACAGGTAGTCTTTTGTATCACAAATTCGTCCACCGTTAACGGTCGTCCCGATGATTCGGGAGACCACCGTTGCTAAGAAGAACGTTAAAAAATGATTTTTTTGTATCACAAAGTTCCACAATGAAGGCACTAAGTTCGCAAAGGAAGCCACCTTTACGACAAAAGGCAAGATTTTATCTTGCAATCCGCAACAATCTTTCAAAAGGATTGTATGCTACACAAAGTTTCAAAACCATACACTATATTCAGTTATATGGTATACACTTAGTATCGTGAAGAAGAAATACATGTTATGAACAAACCACATTAAAAAATAAACCTTTAAAAATCCTACAACTAAACCTCCATAATTCATATCTTTCAAAAAATATTCAATGTATCAGATTGCACATAAAGGAACTTTAATATTTCTATTCAGTTTTGTTTTTCAGCCAATTTTTGCCTCTAATGTTAATGTAGTGGATTCTTTAAAGTACTATTTTACTAAATACACCTATTATAGTGACTTTATTGATGAATTTTTGTCTTTTAGTGATGAGGATTATTCAGATTTAAATAGAGAACTTTCTTTGGGATTCATTTATATGGATAATTATTTTACTATTGACAATAAGGAGTATTTATTAGAATCCATCATTCGGAATGATAGCATTGCAAAAATCACCCTATATTCATTTAAAAGAAGTAAAAAGGAAGTACGCAATGGAGTACGCCCAAATAAGTTTACAGTAAAAATACCTCTTATAAATCCCTTATTTGATGAATTAGTCAATTTTCATAAAGCTGTCAAAGGGGATTCTTTAAATTTGGAGAGGATTCACTTTGGAGATTTTGGATTTGCAGGTGGTAAAGGAGCCGTTAATGATATTTTTAAAAGGATTTATAAAAGAAAACAAAGATTCTCTGATAAAGAAATTTACCATCACTTAAATTCTCTTTATCCAGAGGATAGAATGTGGGGATATACAATTTATTACCTACAATCTATTTATGACATTAAGAACAAAGTCATAATTAATACTTATATTGAAAAAGAGAAATCACTAAATGATAATTTTATATTTTCACATGGTTGCCTAATTTCGACTGAAAGTGTTTTTTCATTTTTAACTTCAACCGAAGAAAAATACTCAATTAAATTATTATTAGGATGCTATAGGTTTGATAAATATCATAATTACTCCAAATCTGGGAAAATTTTAGAATTATTATTCCCATACGAAGACTAAATGCATTACATCCCTCACTTGTCATTTTATCATCAACTTTATACAACCTTAATACCAACAAATTCTATGAAATGCTTACTTTTACGATACAAAATATAGACTATGAGTGATTATTTGCAAACCGGACCGTTGCGCAATATTGTGAAGACCTTAAAAATCCCTGTTCCTGTAATTTTAGATAGAGCGGAAATTGATGTGCCTATTAAAGAAGATGAGTTTTGGGGAAGAAAGATAAAAATTGATGGCACGCCCGAAAGTGCTTCTCTAAAAGCCTCATTTAAAAAGAAACTGGATGAAAGAGGTGTAGACTTCGTAGAAGGGGAAGGTATCGTAGAAGGGTTGGTATATATAGCACTAGCACCTTCAAAGATTGCAGATCTAAAACCTTTATATACCTTTATAAACGCTAACCTTAAATCAGTAAAACCCAATGGCAGGGTGATTATTGTTGCTAAAAACTGGCAAGAAGGCGATCATCCGGAACAAAAGGCTGCACTACGCTCGCTAATAGGTTTTACAAAGGCCCTTGCTAAAGAATGTGGTGGTTTCGGGACAACCGTACAATTAGTATATGCTGAAGCACCACTATTTTCTAGTCATACAGGCTTTCTTGAAAAAGTGTTGCCGGTAGTACATTTCTTTCTTTCAAAAAGATCTTCGTTTATTACCGGACAGGTGATAGAAGTGAAAGATAGTGGCGTCGATGAAAATGTACATTATTATCAAAGTCTGCAAGGAAAAATAGCCATCGTTACCGGAGGTGCCCGTGGTATTGGTGGCGATACGGTAAAATGCTTGGCTAGGGAAGGGGCGAAGGTTGTCATCGTAGATGTACCTGCTATGGAAAAAGATGGCAAGCAACTGGCAGAGCAAGTAGGTGGTGATTTTCTGGCGAAGGACATCACTACACCAACAGCACCGAAAGAAATCAGGGATTATATTATCGCCAACTATGGCAATTTAGATATTTTGGTGAATAATGCAGGCGTTATCCGTGACAAGATGATCGTCAACATGAAACCTGAACAATGGGATTTGGTATTGAATGTCAACTTGGAAGCGGCCATCAGGCTTACGGAAGCTTTCCTTGAAATCGGCATGAACCAAAATGGTCGCATTATCGGATTGTCTTCTATCAATGGAATTGCCGGTGCTGCGGGACAGACGAATTACTCTGCGTCTAAAGCGGGATTGATTGGCTATATTCAGGCAATTGCGGAGCGCGAATGGATGCGCGGCATCACCGCCAACGCCATTGCCCCGGGGTTTATTGAAACACAAATGACAGAAAACCTGCCTTTCTTTATCAAGGAAGGTGGAAGAAGATTGAGCGCACTCAAACAGGGTGGACTTCCTATCGATATAGCAGAAACGATTACCTTCCTATCGTCGCCGATGGCCAGCGGTATCAGCGGACAGGTGTTGCGTGTATGTGGTGGCAATTTTGTGGGTGCGTAGTTATTTTCTTTAGACCTAACAGGTTTTGAAGACCTGTCAGGTGTATAACCATCTCAACCCTTCAAGGGGTAAGTTAAGTCTTGCGCCAACGATGGGAGCGGTACCGTGTACAAGCGGACAGCGTGCCCGGGCGCCCACGCTTATTCTTCTAATTTCTTCAAAAAATCATCGAAAGTTTTGGTATCCGGTTCGTTTTCAATTCTTTCATATACTTCCGGCATCGGTAATTTTTTTCTAAACAAGTAGGCAGCGAGGATGCCGCCGATTCCACCAAAGAGATGTCCCTCCCAAGAGACGCCTTCTTGGATTGGGAGTATCCCCCAAACCATACCACCATAAAATATAGACACCAAAGCAGCAATGGCAATAGATTTTACATCGTGCCTGAAAATGCCCATGAAAAAGAGAAATGCCGCAAAACCGTATATCAAACCGCTGGCGCCAATATGATAAGAATTGCCTCTGGCAAACAGAAAAACGCCCAACCCAAAGCTGAGCCAAATTATCGCCATCGCATAATGCGCTATTCTCTCATACAAGGTGAACATGAGTGTTCCTAAGACAAGAAAAGGTAAAGTATTGGATATGATGTGACCGAAGGCAGATTCTTTGGAGATGCCGTGTATGAAGGGTGAAAGAATAATTCCATACCAATGAGAGAAATCGCGCGGATAAATGCCGAATTGCGCCAATGCTCCATTAAACGTCCAGTTAACGGCATGTACCATCCAAATAATCACCACGAACAATGCCGGAAAAAAGAATGCCTTTTTTAGTCCCATCTTTTTTTGTTAAAAATACAAGGTTCTGGTGATAATCCAAAATTACAGAATGGAAAACTTCTCGTCTACGAAATGACTCTGTGCAACCAGCCATAAAATATGCAAATAATAACAAGATGATTTATAAAATAGTGTTCTCGTGTAGACACGAGAACAGGGAATTGGATTTTATTCATGGACTATTTTATAATTACTTTTGTGATAATATATTTTGCAATATGTTAAATAATTATTTACAATTATTATTTAACATATTAATCATAAGTAATTAATAATCAATAAATTATTTAATATAAAATAAATTTATACTTTACACCAATCTGGCACAAGCTTCTTTGATTCTTCTAAATGCTTCTTTGAGATTTTCTTCTGAAGCTGCATAAGAAAAACGGATGCAATCAGGCGCACCAAAGCCGTCGCCGGAGACTGCCGCTACGTGTGCTTCATTCAGCAAGAACATGGCAAAATCTTCGGCATTGCCAATGGTTTGTCCGTTTACTGATTTACCAAAATAATAGCTGATATCCGGAAAGAGGTAGAAAGCTCCGGTGGGCAAACCGCATTTGAAACCGGGAATATCTTTCATCAACTCAAACACCATATTTCTTCTTTGTTTGAATGCTTCTCTCATTTTATAGGTCGGTTCTAAAGAACCCAATAATGCGGCAATAGTTGCTCTTTGTGCTACCGAATTGGTACCGCTGGTCACTTGTCCTTGAAATTTGTCGCAGGCTTTTGCAATATATGCCGGAGCAGCAATATAACCAATCCTCCAACCTGTCATCGCAAACCCTTTTGCCTGACCGTTTACTACGATGGTTCTATCTTTCATGGAAGGAAATTCAGCAATGCTGACGTGCTTTCCTTCATAATTCAGGAACTCATAGATTTCATCAGAAACCACATGTACATGAGGATGTTTCTCTAAAACGGCTACAAAAGAGGCTAATTCATCACGTGTGTACACTGCCCCGGTAGGATTGCAAGGAGAGGAGTATACCAAGAATTTTGTTTTTGGGGTAATGGCTGCTTCCAACTGGTCGGCAGTCATTTTGAAGCCGCTTTCTACGGACGTATTGATATATACCGGGATGCCATCGCAGTATTTAATTTGTTCGGGATAACTCACCCAAAAAGGTGCAGGTATAATCACCTCGTCGCCGGGATTTACAAATGACGCAAAAACGTTGAAAAGGGATTGCTTGGCACCTGTTGAAATAACGATATTCTCTGGTTTGTATGCTAAATTATTATCGCGTTGCAACTTAGCACATACTGCTTCTCTCAAGTCCATATAACCCGGTACCGGAGAGTAAGAATCGTATTTACCTGTATTGATTGCATCAATAGCTGCTTGGTGGATATGATCAGGAGAAGAAAAATCGGGTTCTCCTAAGCTTAAGCTGATAACTTTCACTCCTTTGGCGGCCAACTCACGACTTAACTGTGCCATTTTTATGGTAGCCGACTCAGTAACACGGTTTAATGCGATAGATGTTTGCAACATGATAATATATTTGTAACAAAAGTAAAAAATCAAGCATGCGTCCACAAATTACTGATGTTGCGTTTATCTTAATTTTCAGACATCATGCAATAGATAAGATTGAAATCAATGGTGGCTTATCTTTTCTTTACCCAAGAGGCATCATAGTAGGCAAACAAGGCGTCGATATATTTTTCATCCTTTTTATAGATGTCTTTTAAAACAACTAATTTATCTTCATAATCGACAATGGCGGTAAAATACTTTAGAAACACCGGAATATCTCTAGTGATAGGCACCTGTTTGGATTTTCCTTTATTGATGATGGTTCTCAATGAGTCGCCTGAGATGGTGTCATTGCTTTGTTTTGTTAAGATAAAAGCGCCGAAATCTACCGGATCTTTTAAACGCACACACCCATGGCTATATGCCCGATAGTCATTCGAGAACAATGATTTTGATGGTGTATCGTGGATATATACAGCGTGGTCATTTTTGAAGTTGAACTTGATAACGCCCAAAGAATTTCCTTTTCCGGGAGGCTGTACTACTGACAACCATCCATTTTTGTGTCTGGTGACTTTATATCCGCGTAGCGTTCCGGCTTTTATCCTTCCCATCATTTCTTTCTTAATAATGGATTGCGGTACCGACCAGGATGGAAGCAGTACAATATTTTCCAATTTGCTCTCAATTTCAGGGGTTTGGGTGTTGGTTTTTCCTACTACAACATTGTGTTTCCTTTCCAATGAGTCGTTTTTAATGTACCAAAGTTCAAACTTGGGTATGTCTACGAAGATATATTCATTAGGCCATGTCTTTTTATTCATGTGTCTCCAACGATCCAAATTAAGGATGATGGTTTGAAACTTGTCGTAATTGTCAACAGTGAGCGCATAACGCGTATTTTCTCCCGGTATTCCATCATCTTTCAAGTGATTGTCTCGTTGGAATTTCTTGAAGGCGGTATAAAAGGTTACAGAGTCTTCAATAGTTGTTCCCGCCGGGAGGTATTTATGCCAAATTAAAGCCTTACAGACATCTTTCAATGCTCCGATCGAATCTACTTTATTATCTCTCACCTTAAGGTCGTTGGGTTGAAGATCTGTTGTTGATACAAACTTCACCAAAGCTTCTTTGAGTCGTTGATAATGAGGTATTTGCGGTTCAATAGCTGCTAGAGCGTCCTTTACTTGTTTGTCTTTAAGTGATTTGATTAAATCAATACCTTGAATTTTTTGGAGCGAATCAAAAGCATAGCTTACAGAAGCATAATGTTCATTTAAGATGCCGGAGTGGAGGTGTTTTCCGGCAAGGAGAAATGCGTATGTCATCGCAATATCTACATTTGCCATCCGAGAATGTTTTTCTTTGTCGCCCAAGGTGGCTAAAGTACTGTCTGTCAAGATGGTAAGTTTACCGACCTGATAAAAAGCATTGTTCAAACCTAGTCGTTGAGCAGTTTCAAAGAAATCCATTAATTCATGGCCTCTGGCATTAAGACCACTGTCTGCCATCCAGAAAGGTTGATAGCCGTTTGACTGATAAATTTCTCCAATATAATCTGCTGATTTAATTTTAAGATCGTCAGATAATTGTAGCATTCCTGTAGTGTCACCATTATCAAATATATCCTGTATCAGCGGAGCCAGTTCATTGCCAAAATTTCGCTCAGCTTTTGTAAGTGGAATGAGCGTTTCTTCTTCTTTGCCTTCTAAATTATTCTTCTTAGTTTTGCAACATAATATCAATAGACAAAGAGATCCGAAAAATAAAATTCTGAATGTTAGTTTTTTAAGCATGATAAATATAAATATACAAATCTTTCGCCAAATTTCGCTTCATTTTAGTTGTAATTCACAATAATTTATTATCATATCATTAACAATAGCGGATGTCCATCTTTAAAAGATTCAAACAAGGAGATAAAGAGAATGCAGATGAGCTTGGATTCGGGAATAAGTATTCTACGGATTCTTACAGGATGATTAATAAAGATGGAACATTTAACGTTCACAGAGAAGGCGGTTACAGACATCTTTATTATGAGTTGATAGAAATGTCGTGGTGGAAGTTTATCACGCTGGTTTTTCTCTTCTATTTTGTCTTGAATACCCTTTTTGCATTGGGATATTTGCTTATCGGTGTTGACCAAATTGCAGAAGCAGAAACACATACACCGATGCATCAATTTTTCTCTGCTTTTTTTTTGAGTGCGCAAACGCTGACAACTGTTGGATTTGGCTATTTCCGCCCAACAGGCATTGCTGCTAATTTCTTCGCATCTTTCGAAGCTTTCTTTGGGCTTTTGAGTTTTGCGCTCGCAACGGGGTTGTTGTATGGTCGGTTTTCAAAGCCAGAAGCCGGATTGATGTTTACGCCATTTTGCATCATCGCTCCTTATAAAAACGAGATGAACTCTCTTCAATTTAGGTTGGCAAATAAATATGATAGTAACCTTATAGAACTAGAGGCTAGGATGGTTTTTTCCATGATTGAAGAGCAAAACGGTGTCCTGAAACGCAGCTTTTATCCCTTAGAACTGGAAATGTCTGAGATTTATTACCTCTCTTTGAATTGGACGATTGTTCACCTCATTCAGGAAGATAGCCCTTTATATGGTAAGACCGCAGCCGATTTACATGCCGGAAAGGCAGAAATTATGGTGATGATAAAGGCCTTTAATGAAACCTTCTCACAGGTAGTACACGAAAGGACATCCTATAAATCAGATGAGATACATTGGAATAAGAAATTCTTGTTGCCATATACCGTTAAAAAAGGTGGAGCAACCATCTTTAATTTAGAGGAATTAGCGAAAACTGAAGATATGTAATATGGCTAAGGATAAAGTATTCTTCTTTGAAAACGTATATAAACTTGTACGCATGGTTCCATACGGCAGGGTTACCACTTATGGTGATATTGCGAAGTATTTAGGCGCTTCTCCAAGAATGGTGGGTTGGGCGATGAATAGCAGCCATACGGCGCTTCCTCCTGTACCGGCGCACCGCGTAGTAAACAGGAATGGCTTATTGACCGGAAAGATGTTTTTCGAAACACCTACATTAATGCAACAATTGCTCGAAAATGAGGGCTTGATAATTATCAATGATCAAATTCAAGATTTTGAAAAGTTGCGTTGGAATAGTTTTGAAGAAACCCTTTCGAAATAATTTATTGCGCTTTGTAAAATGGCAATTTACATACTTGAGCCTTCAAAAGTTTGTCTCTAACTTTAATATAAACGACCTCACCAATAGCGGCCTTTTCTACAGGGACATAACCCAGTGCGATAGCTTTTTCGAGTGAAGGAGATTGCGTACCGGAGGTTACCTTTCCAATGACGGTACCATCTTCAGCACAGATTTCATAATCGTGCCTTGGAATACCTTTATCTATCATTTCAAGCCCCACCAATTTATTTTTTAATCCGTTGTTTTTTTGTTCTAATAATAGCTCTTTTCCCACAAAATCTTTGGTAAACTTAGTAACCCAACCCAGTCCGGCTTCTAAAGGAGAGGTGGTGTCGTTGATATCATTGCCATATAAACAAAATCCCATTTCAAGTCGAAGGGTGTCTCTACAACCTAATCCTACCGGTTTTATACCGAAGGGTTTGCCGGCATTAAATATGGCATGCCATACTTGTTCTGCATGCTCTTTTTTGAAGTATAACTCAAAACCGCCTGCCCCTGTGTATCCGGTGGCGGAGATGATGACATTGTCGATTCCTGCAAGCTTGCCACGAACAAAAGAGTAGTATTTAATTGCGGCTAAATCAATATCTGTTAGCGGTTGAAGTGCATCGATGGCTTTAGGACCCTGTATGGCTAGCAAGGCTGTTTCATCGCTGATATCGTGTATTTCAACATTTTCTGTGTTGTGTTGTGCAATCCAGTTCCAGTCTTTCTCAATATTCGAAGCGTTGACTACCAACATATAATTTCCATCATCTAAGTGGTAAACCAGCAAATCATCGACAATTCCGCCTTGTTCATTTGGGAAATAGGCATACATCGCCTGACCTAAAGCTAGTTTAGAGACATCATTTGAAACGATGTTTTGTAATAATTCCAAAGCACCACTTCCTTTCAATATAAATTCTCCCATGTGCGAGACGTCGAAAACACCTACAGCACGCCTAACGGTATGGTGTTCATCAATAATGCCACTGTATGAAATGGGCATATTGTACCCGGCAAATGCCGCCATCTTTGCACCCAAGGCTTCGTGAATGGAAGTAAATGGTGTTAATTTCATAAAAAATTAGATTTTTGTATAATTATTCACCAAAAGTAGGAATTATTAGTAAATTAACCCGTTTTAAATTTCAACAATATGCAACTTCCCAATCCCACCACGGTAGCCACTATCAGCACACTTATCAATGGAAAAGTTGAAGGAGATGGGCATGTCGTGATAACCGGTATGAATGAAGTGCATCGTACGAATACAGGAGATATAACTTTTGTTGACCATAAAAAATTCCACCGCATTTGTGTTGCAAGTGATTGTTCTGCAATCATTACCAATGAAAAAATCACTACAGAAAAACCGCAGATTATCGTTGATAATCCTTTTTCTGCGTTTTGCTTTCTTTTGGAAAAATTTGGACAAAAGACAAAACCGGAAGTGGTGGCAGTGAATGGCAGTTTTATAGATAAAAGTGCCAAAGTAGGCGAGTCAACCATTATACACCCGGGGTGTTATATCGGTGCTGACGTAGTGATTGGCGAGCAATGTATTATTTATCCCAATGTAACCATTCAGTGTGCAACTATTGGTGATCGTGTAATCATACACTCCGGAACGGTGGTAGGTGGGGATGCTTTTTATTATAAAAAATGGACGCAGCCAATTCCAAAATATGAGAAGTTTAAGAGCTATGGAAATGTAGTCATTAAAGAGGACGTTGAAATTGGGAGTTCATGCTCTATTGATAGGGGAGTTACTGCTTCCACCATTATTGGTGCCGGCACCAAGTTGGACAATCAAGTAATGGTGGGGCATGGCGTACATATAGGCAAAAACTGTTTACTGGCAGCGCAGGTAGGAATAGCCGGAAAAACCACCTTGGAAGATGATGTTATCCTTTGGGGGCAGGTAGGTGTATCGAAGAATTTGGTCTTGGGTAGAGGATGTGTTGTTCTTGCAAAATCTGGCGTATCAAAAAACCTAGAACCGGGGAAGACATATTTTGGTATTCCGGCAGAAGAAGCTAGAGCAAAGTGGAAGGAAATGGCAATGGCAAGGAGGAAATAATGGTGTCTTATTTCAAATTATCCCCGGTTTAGTGTTAGACTTTGTAGCGAAAGGAAATTATACAAAATAGCTATGAGGCAAGGAATTTTTCTCCCGCAGACATAGTAATAACTACGTTGAGGACTGAAAAATGAGTACAGAAATAGATATGAAGTAGAATTTTCTTGCAGTAAATTTCTAATGCTGATTCTGGGATTATATAAAATCCAATCTCCTTATTCTGATTTCGATACCTTTGTGTTCTTAGTGCCTTCTTTACGAAACTTTGTTACAATAATCATCTATCAATATATGAAAACATCGTATCTCAAAGGCATTCATACAAGAAGAATTGACGAAGCGATACTTCGGCGCATAATTCCTACAGAACGAAAACCAGAACAGACTGTTTTTTTTTAATCTCTTTATTAGCTATCCAACTCATTCTCATGCTTCGCCCAAGTTTTCTTCCAGAAGCCGCCATAGAAAAATGCCAAACTAAATGTAATTGATACTACCCAATAGGTGATTTCTGCTGTCCATGCCAAAAGAAGGGACGTTTTTAGATAGTATATAAACACAATGATTTGAGTAATATATAACAGAGCGCCTATTATTTCGACAACAAACGAAAAGGTAGTTTTACCAATACCCATGATGCCGTTCAATAAAATTACGGCTATGCTCATGATCATTAATGCAATAAAAATGACGTAAACAATGGGGCGGGCAATATCTATGAGGTGTTGTTGGTCAGTCAGCAGTTGAAATGATAATTT
Organism: Chitinophagales bacterium; assembly: GCA_019694955.1. Taxonomy (GTDB): domain Bacteria; phylum Bacteroidota; class Bacteroidia; order Chitinophagales; family JADIYW01; genus JADIYW01. The sequence continues at coordinate 26,345 of JAIBAX010000006.1, forward strand.
TGGTGCCAATAATAGGGGCAGGGAGAAGAACAATGACAATCCAAAGCTTACTGTAACTACCCGCCAGATGGCAGGAAGGATGTCGTGATAATTGCGTTGCCCATAGATATTACTTGCAACGGTATTTGCTGCTGATGCCAATGACCAAGATGGAATGCCGATAAATACATAAATCACTTTCAGCATGGAAGATGCCGCCAATGCTTCGGAACCCATTTTTTCTACTGATAAAAAGAAGATAAACCAACTTCCCAATCCAAATGCATACTGAAAACATAAAGGAGCGCCCATCACTAGGAGTTCTTTGGTAAGGATTTTGCTAAATATCGGTTTTAGGTATAGGTAATATTCTCTAATAAATCCTTTGTAGAACAGATAACCAATCATCACCAATAGCTCGAACGCTTCGGCAATGGCTGTCGCCGTGGCTGTTCCGGCGATACCCATGGGCGAAAAACCGAACATCCCTTTCACTAAAATGCAATTCAATAAAAAATTGACAAGCGTCAGTACAATGATGGAAATGGATAAAATAAAAGTACGTCCGATGCCAGAATAGAAAGCAATCAAAACGGCATTCATCATGCTGAACAAGAGTCCGTATAATCGGATATTGAAATAGGTATTCGCTTTCTCCAGTGTAAGCGGGTGTTTGACGATTAAATCCAACAGATAATCGCTTCCTGCCCATGCTAAAAGGGTCATCAATACCCACATTATGGCCGCAATACCAACCACATGCCAAAAAACATTGCCAATGCTGCGAATATCATTTTCTCCTGATTTCCTTGCCACCAAAATCTGTCCTCCTTTGGTAAACCCAAAACATATCATCACAATAAGGATATACAACATTCCACCGAGGTTTACGCCACCCATTTCGGCTTCACCAACATGCCCCATAAAGGACATGTCTATCACCTGGTTGATGCTTTGTGCTACAGAACCCAAAATGATGGGCAATGCAATATCAAAAATTTCTTTATATGTGCCTTTTATTTGCAAAACATGTCTGTTGTTGGGGCGAAATTACACTTATTTCCAAATACTATGTAGTTTCTTTCCAGCATGCACGAACACATGCTTACTAAGTCAAAAAACGTGCATTTTCTGGAATGACCATTTAGCGCTTAATTTGTTTTCCAACTCTTTTTTCTTCTAATGAGTATATTTTTCGACCTAATTTGGCAAAAAATGGCAATCCAATACTATCGTATTCGTATATGCCGTCATTAAAAATTCCGTCACGATTACAAAGCATATTTACAGAAAGAAAGAAGCCAATTCCTTTCGATTTATTTTCAATATAGGCTATATCGGTTAAAAACCCATAAGCGTCTCCTACTTTGTTATAAATCCGAATATCGTCCGGGATGCATTCTTTGCTGTCGCCAAACATAATGAATTTTACGTAGCTATCGTATAAGCTCGTATCTTGGTGATAAAAAGGGTCATTTTTGGGCAGTGAAGACATGGTACTCTTTAGAAAAGAATAATCTGATTTTGTAAGATTAAACTGTTGTTGTGCTGAAAATAATTCTGGAAACATAATCCGTTGAAGTAAACCATGCAACATGGGTAACGGAATGAAATTTTTCTCACTAAAATCAAACGGTTGCCGTACCAAACTATCGGAAGCATTATGAAATCCGCTACCCAGTGTAGCATTTTTAGCGGAATGCTTAAAAGGGATTAGCGACTTTTGTTCAGTTTGTTGGTAAGTGGCACTACCATTGCAAATAATTCTGACGGGATTGGTATATCTGTTTTCCTCAAAACTAAAGCCACTAACGCCGACACGATGATTGATGGCAAAATTATCTTTCGGAAACCGCTTTTTTAATTCATTGTTGATATATTCTTGTCCCAGAAATTCATATAACCTATTATAAGCATCGTTATCACTCACCAGAAATATCTTTTCGATGTATCTGCCAACGGTGGGTTGCCCAAGAGCGTGCGTAGTGTCTATAAGTGCTGCGCTTTGTGAAGGTCGGCTGCTATCGCTTAAGAAAATACAATCTTTATTAATTTCCGGATATTGCGACTTTAGTTCATTTAATTTCTGTAATGCTAGGATGGTTATCGGTAATTTAACGGTACTGGCAGGGTAAAAATATGCCTGTTCATCTACATGAAATTGGTAAGTAACAAAAGTGGTATCTTGTAAATTAACAGAAGTATAAATAATCTGAACCTTATAAGAACTATCAGCAGCGATTTTTGCCAGAAATTTATCGTGCCGAATGACATCATTCAATGGCGATACCGAACGACAAGAGGATAAATATCCAAATATTATCCATACGATGTAATATTTTATTTTGGAAAAACTCATGGAAAGCTAATGTAATAATTTTGTTGGAATATAAACCCATCATCAGCAATACCGTACTATAATACTTAGCAGTATAAAGGTACGATAAGTGAACAAACATTGCTAAACGGCAACTACTTTAAAAATGCCTCCACCAATTCAGGAGGTCGGGCGATGATGGCCTTTTTTCCTTTAATAATGATGGGGCGCTCGATGAGTATAGGGTTTTCAATGAGTATATCCACCCATTCCGTGTGTGAATAAGTCTTCCCATTATATTTTTCAAGGAAGACTTTTTCTTTTTTGCGAATGATTTCTTCTGGTTCTTTGCCCAATAGCTTCAGTAAGTTTTCGATGATTTCTTTAGAGAGCGGTTGTTTCAAGTATTCAAAAACCTGAAAAGGTTCTGTTTGTTTTTCCAACAATTCTAAGGCACATCGACTTTTACCACATCTGTTATTATGAAAAATTGTAATCATTCGCTATACTGATTTATGTATTAAATAGGCTTTAATAAAAGGATTCAGGTCGCCGTCTAAAACTGCATCCGGGTTAGTAGACTTATAGTTGCTGCGCAAATCTTTTACCCATCTATCATCTAAAACATAGCTTCTTATTTGTGAACCCCATTCATTTTTCATCTTTTGCGCTTCAATGGCATCACGTGCTTCAAGTTTTTTCTGTAACTCCAACTCATACAACCGTGAGCGCAACATTTTCATGGCAGTTTCTCTATTTTGTATTTGAGAACGCTCTTGTTGACATTCGCATACTACTCCGGAAGGGATATGGCGCACACGAACAGCAGATTCTGTTCGGTTAACATGCTGACCACCAGCACCGGAAGCACGGAAGGTGTCCCATTCCAAATCAGCAGGATTGATAACAATTTCTATTGAGTCATCTACCAATGGATGTACAAAAACAGAACAAAAAGAAGTCATGCGCTTTCCTTGTGCATTAAAAGGGGATACCCGTACCAATCGATGGACACCGTTTTCACCTTTTAGCATACCATATGCATAATCGCCTTCAATTTCTAAGGACACAGATTTTATTCCTGCAACATCGCCTTCCTGATAATCCAGTTCCCTTACTTTATACCCGTTTTTCTGTGCCCACATGATATACATTCGCATGAGCATGGCACCCCAATCACAACTTTCCGTCCCACCGGCACCGGCATTGATTTCTAAGATGGCATTAAAGGCATCCTCCTCATTGCGGAGTGTGGCCTTAAACTCTGTTTCCGCTAATTCTGCCATAACGAGCGTGTACTGTTGGTCGACTTCTTCTTCTGTCGCTTCCCCCAACTCCATGAATTCCTTGAGGACTATCAAGTCGTCAAATTTGGTAGCCACATTTTGGTAAACTTCCACCCAATGCTTATGTTGCTTGATTTCTTTCATCAAGGCTTGTGCTTCTAGTTGGTTGTCCCAGAAATTGGGTGCAAGTGTACGTGCTTCTTCGTTTTTAATTAATTCTATCCGATGAGCGACGTCAAAGATACCTCCCCAAAGACGTTACCTTGTCTGACAAGGTTTTAAATTGTTCATTAGTCATGTTAAATATTTACGCCTGATAATAACATTTGTATAATTCCTATGAGGAAGCCGAGAACGGCTCCTACGATTTCGATAAACTTAAATTCTTTGTTGGTAATCGCTAAAAGCAGGTTTTCTAGCTTTTCATCTGAAAAATTATTGACTTTCTCAAAAACCATTTCTTGAATATCTACTTTTTCTTCAATCTTGTTGATGTATTTTTCAATAACGCCCGGCAAGGCCATTTCAATTTCTTCCACCGCCATTTGATGGAGGTTTTGAATAAAATTTTCTGAAATAAATACCTTTGCTATCGTCATACTTTCGACTTTCTCCCGGATAATTCTTTCCACATGCACAGAAATCTCATCTTTGAAATTAGCCATTGACTCCGGTTCTTGTAGCCTGTTTTTTATGTCATCAAAAGAAATCAAGTCCTTTTGCACAATTTTACCCAGATTGGTGGCGATATTTTTCTTATTCTTAGGAAATACACCATGCAGGGTAAATACTTTGAGGTCGATGGGTTTTCTTGGGTGAAACAACATTTTTATTGCTAACCAGTTGGTTATCCATCCAATGAAAGCACCGATGATGGGTATCAGCCAAAATTTAATTGTAGCGACGTCTATTGCTAAAAACATAATACTCATTTTTGCCAGTCTCCGGGATTTTGACGCCACAAAGTTAAGGTTTCCAACATATCTTCTCCAATAAATCCTTTTTCTAAGCATACATTAACCAAAACTTCATAAGTGGTCAATGTTTTTAATAGGACATTTGCTTCCAAAAAACGGGAAACTGCCTGTGGAAATTCGTAGGTATAGATGGCCACCATTCCACAAATTTGAGCACCTTGCTCACGTAAATCATCCACCGCTTGCAAGCTACTCATACCCGTAGAAATGACGTCTTCCACCACTAAAACTCGGGCATGCTCCGGCAATACACCTTCGATAGTATTCTTCATACCGTGCCCTTTGGGTTTATTGCGGACATATACAAACGGCAATTCCAACACATCTGCCAATATAGCACCCCAAGGAATCCCCGCTGTGGCAACACCGGCGATGCAGTTATAGTCTGTAAAATCAGCTTTAGCAATTTCTAATAAGCCTGTTTTGACATAATTCCGTACGGTAGGGAAGGAAAGAATTTTTCTGTTGTCGCAATATACCGGAGATTTCCAACCGCTGGCCCAATTAAATGGATTTTGCGGGTTGAGTTGAATTGCTTTAATTTGCAACAAATTTTCTATTAACTGTTTTGAATAACCACTAAATTCCATATATGGCTCAAAAGTATAAATTTTTTATCAATAGTAAGCAGTTGTTCATAGTGGAAAATCCGGCTGTAGTAAGTGAAATTCTATTGCAAGAAGATATTTTCATCATTAAACCTTATCAAAAGGGGAAATTAGATAACTACCTCGATATCTTAAAAAGCGATCAAAACAATAGTAATTGGGTGATTTTTGGCAGTAATGCCCAAGAAATTTATGAAGAAATATGTTCTAAATTTAAAATTATTCGCGCTGCCGGCGGCGTTGTTGAGAATGAATTCGGTGAAATATTATTGATTTTCAGGCGTGGATTTTGGGATTTGCCGAAAGGAAAAATAGAACAAGGGGAGCAACTGGATGAAGCAGCCATCAGGGAGGTCATGGAAGAAACCGGCATCGACAACATTACACTTGGCAAACAGCTATCTTTCAATGACTTAACAAATAAATGCACGCTACACACTTATTTTGAAAGAAACACATGGATCTTAAAGGAAAGCTATTGGTTTTATATGAAAACAAACAAGCAAACCCTTCTGCCGCAGACTGAGGAAGATATCGAACAGGCTATTTGGGTGCATAAAGAAAAAATCAACGATTATTTTCCAAATATGTATGGTTCTATTGTGGATGTTTTACATAATATCTAAATTCTAAATCATAGTATGTATTGGATATCATAGGTTTGCTAACACCAAAACATTTGCGTTTCATATAAGAATTCTATAACGCCTTGTCTTTGATATTTATTAAAAAGGATGGTTATTTCTTGCATCAAATGCTCATTATCAGCTCCTTCTTTCGGGCAGTATGAAGACGATAGCAATCTGCGTTTCAGGCTATTTAAATCTAATATCTGTTTATTTTCAGCAGTTGTTTTAAACATTTTTCGGGGAGAGAAAAATGTTATTATATCTTCTTCAAGGATATTCCTATGGTTAACAAATTTATACGATTCAATACTTTCATATAGAATTCGTTCATAATCCTTTTGAAATGGGCTATTGGTATTTCTCATATTCCAAACCAATGCTATATGTCCATTAGGTTTTAAAATTCTTTCAAACTCCACCTTACATTTATCTTTGTCAAACCAATGAAATGCTTGTCCGCAAAAAATAAGGTGCACACTTTTATCAGTGAGATGTGTCTCTTCAGCAGTACCGTCAATACTTATAAAATTTGGATATTTCTGTAACAAACGCTCGGCTGCGTGACGCATTTCTTTATTAGGTTCGATACCAAAAACTTTTAATTGTCTTTTTAGAAAAGGTATCGAGGATATACCCGTTCCGGATCCTATGTCAGCAACAATTGTATGTTTGTCTAATTGAACACCTTTTCCCAATGCTTGAATGATTGTATCAGGATAGTCAGGGCGATACTGTATATAATCTTGCACCCTATCAGAAAAGCGCTCTGTGTTGCTCATAACAAAATTTGTCTGAATATAGCATTAAATCAAAACAAAAGAGGCATTTCACTTTAGAAACGCCTCTTTAATATATTTTTATATTTGCTAATTAGCCTTTACTTCTGTCACTAATTGTTGCAGCACACTTTTAGCATCGCCGAATAGCATCCTTGTTTTATTTGAGAAGAACAACTCGTTTTCAATACCTGCATAACCCTTGTTCATACTTCTTTTGTTGACGATGATATTTTTTGCGCGCTCTACTTCCAAAATCGGCATACCATAGATAGGAGAGGCGGGGTTGTTTTTTGCAGCCGGATTAACAACGTCGTTTGCTCCTAAAATTAGTACAATATCAGTTGTATCGAACTCATCGTTGGCAGCATCCATTTCGAGTAATTTATCATAAGAAACATCAGCTTCTGCCAGCAACACATTCATATGTCCCGGCATACGTCCAGCAACAGGATGAATGGCATATTTTACTTCTACACCTTTTTCTTCTAATTGTTTTTCCAGTTCATGGCAAGTATGTTGCGCCTGCGCTACGGCTAGACCATAACCGGGAACGATGATTACTTTCTTGGAATAGCTCATATTGATAGCTGAATCTGAAACGGTAATTTCTTTGATGGTACCGCCCTCAGCTCCGCCACTGATAGCTGCAGCATTGCCGCCACCAAAAGCACCAAACACCACATTTGCCAATGAACGATTCATGGCATTACACATTAAAATGGTCAATAATGTTCCGGCGGCACCTACGAGAATACCTCCTGTTAACATTACAGAATTATTATAAAGAAATCCGCCACATGCGGCAGCAACACCCGTAAAAGAATTCAACAAAGATATCACTACCGGCATATCTGCTCCACCAATGGGCATTACAAATACGACACCATACAGTGCAGCACATGCCAAAAGGATATACATGAATGTAGGGGCTTGCGCAGGATCTTGCAATAAAAATACAACCGTAAATGCAAGTAACCCTAATAATAAACCTACCGTAATGAATTTTTGTCCCGGAAGGCTTCTATCTTTAATTTTACCGTCCAGCTTGCCATAGGCAATCATACTACCCATAAATGACACACTACCGATGAGCATGCCAAGTATAATGGTAATCACTTGCAAATTTAGGAGGCTTTCTCCTGAATGATTGTGCAAATAATGTTGCATTTCTATGATGGATATGATAGCTGCGCACGCACCTCCCATACCATTGAACAGCGATACCATCTGCGGCATATCTGTCATTTTTACTTTTTTGGCAGAGAACGTTCCCAAAACGGTACCAATGGCAATACCGCCAAAAATCCAAAGGTAATTCTTCAAATGACTACCATCTTCCGTTTGATATAGGAATATGGTGGCAAAAATAGCAATGAACATACCCACAGCGGCGACCATATTACCTTTACGTGCACTTTCCGGTTTACTGAGCATCTTTAAACCTATGATAAAGGTTACAGATCCTATCAGGTATGCTATTTGGAGTAAATGATTTTCTAACATAATCTAACGTATTGATGTTTGATTGATTATTTTTTCTTCTTTTTGAACATTTCCAGCATTCTATCGGTAACAACAAATCCACCTACGACATTTAACGTACCTAGAATTACTGCTAAAAATCCAAGAATGATAGCTAATAAGTTATCTGCCTGACCCATAACGATGATGGAACCGATGATGACGACACCATGTATGGCATTGGCACCTGACATGAGCGGGGTGTGCAATACGGAAGGCACTTTTTCTATCACTTCAATTCCCAAGAAAATGGAAAGGATGACAATATAAACCATGTTCATATTATCTGAAAAAAACTGTAAAATTTCCATAGCTATATTAGTTTGTTTTTACACCATCGTGAACAATCTCGCCATTATGGCTGATACAACAACCTTTCACTAAATCGTCCTCAAAGTTCAGGTGGAGATTACCTTCTTTGTCGATGATTAATTTTAGGAAGTTGATGATATTCTTACCATATAATTTACTGGCATCTGAAGAAGTATCGGAAGGAAGGGTAGAGTTTCCAACTATTTTTACGCCGTTGAAATCGACAATTTTGGCATTTTCCGTCAACTCGCAGTTACCACCAGTTGAAGCCGCCAAATCGATGATAACAGAACCTTGTTTCATTTTTTCGAGCATAGCTTTCGTTACCAAAATAGGTGCTTTTCTCCCTGGAATTTGTGCCGTTGTAATGACAATATCTGACTTGATAACATGTTCAAATATTTTTGCCGCCTGCTTCTGTTTATATTCTTCGGATTGCTCTACGGCATAGCCACCTGCTTTGGAGGCATCTGCGGCACCTTCTACTTCTACGAATTTCGCTCCTAAGCTCATCACTTCTTCTTTTACGGCGGGTCTGGTGTCAAAAACTTCTACGACCGCACCTAAACGCTTAGCGGTGGCAATAGCTTGAAGACCAGCCACTCCGGCACCTAAAATTAACACTTTTGCAGGTGTTACCGTTCCGGCTGCCGTCATCAGCATCGGAAATAGGCGAGGGTAGTGGTGTGCCGCCAGTATCACGGCTTTATATCCGGCTAAGTTTGCCTGTGAAGAAAGAACGTCCATCGCCTGTGCACGGGTAGTGCGTGGTATGGCATCTAAACTAAAAACACTCAATCCCTTAGAAGCGAATGTCGCCATCTTTTCTTTATTAAAAAGGGGTTGCAGTTGTGCCAACAAAACAGCTCCATTTTTGGCACTGTCGTCTTCTCTCAAGCCTTCGATACCGATAATGAGGTCGGCATTGGCGAGGATTTCTGTCCTTGATTTGATGGATGCTTGTATATCTGCATAAGCGGTATCGCTGGCAAAGGCACCGTCTCCGGCACCGGATTCCACCCATACTTCGGCTTTCATGCCTATCAATGTCTGCACGCTTTCGGGCAACATTGCCACCCGTTGATCGCCATTTTTCTCCTTTAATATCCCAACAATCATGTAGTCTGAAATTAATTTTGCAAAGTTATTAGTTTAAACAGGAAGAAAAAACGCCTAATATTGTTAAAATCTTAACAATTTATCCTTACATTTTTATGTTCTAATAAAAAGAAGTATTTTTTTAGGAATATTAAACTAAGGCCATCAACTTTCCTGCCTTACCAAACTTGCTACTGTTCGATTTGTTCTGAAAGGCATGTCATAACACAGTACAGCGAGGATTTACAATCCACTTCCATTACTTCCCTTCGTTGACAAATTCTTCAATTGCTTTGAACGACATTGTTCACGGGGATTCCAAATCCCCAACGTCTTATCTTCGACATGCGCTTGCGCTTAACATGTTGAAGAGCAGTGGGAAGTAGCTTTTATGTTCAAATCAAGCGTCAAATTCTGCATAGTAAATTATCCTTTTCACTTTCTCATCGTCTGACTTGTATTCGACCGATTTTTGTATGTCTGCATAACAATCCTTAATAATGCTCATTTCTAAAAAATAATCAAATCCGGGACATTTGAAATTTTGTATATCAGCAATGTTCATTTCCATTTCGTCTAATGTTAATTTCAAAACCGTTGCTTCAGAATATATTTCAAATCTATCATTTAGCCTCTTTGCAAAAACCAAATGCATAAACTCATCGGTGTCTTCATATTGATTACATTGTAATATAGCTTCTTTTAAGTCCATGATCTGCGTAAATAGTTTTTTTGTTAACGGCAATCGGATTTGCTAAAATTTAAATTCTCTTTCTTATTTGAAACCATAACAAAGGTCAAGTTTGTCTGTACACGCTATTCTGATTAATTATTTTATCAATTAGTTCAGTATCATAACCACAAAGCACTTTGACAGGAATCTGAACATGATTTTTTATAAAGTCAAAATTTTCTTTCTGCGCAACACTGAATGAGACAATTTCAATAATGTCCTTCCCTAAAGTTTTCTCCTCATAAGTGAAATTAACTGGAGAATAAGCATTAAATCCTAATATTTTTCTATCTCTTTTGCGTATGAAAAATGGCCAATCATTTCTAAACTCGGGTGTATTTATAGCTTCACATCGGTATTTATAACTTAACGCAAATTTAGATTCGTTGATATAATCAACATCATCAATGCTATAAATTGTAAATGATTCTGTACTAAACAAGTTTTCTAAAAAAATCAGTTCAGCCATTTCAAATGATTGACCATTTTTTAGTGTCATTTTACAGGGTAGTGTAATTAACTGAGACTTCTCCGAGTTCTGAATTGTAAAACCGATACTAAATGCCTTGTCTAGAATGTGTTGCAAAATCACCCTTAATATTTTATTTCAATTTCTGTATTATTTTGATTTAAACAACTGGTTTTCTATCCAAATCACTGTATGGATAATGTCCTGCTTCTTTGAATTTACGAATATATACATTTGGAGTGATGTTTCCAAGTTAAAAAGTTCAGTCGAATACTTACTGAGCAAGAACTAATGCAATATTTTAATACAAAAAAACCATCAAGAAAGGAAATCGAAGATAATTTTGACTTTTTTGATGATATCGAAAGAGGACATGGCGTTTGTATTATCGTTTATAAGGACAATCTCCCTGATGAAATTTTCTTTGCCGGATATTCATTTGATTAGAATATCACAAGAACTGCCCATCACTTTTTCTTTTTCTCGGGGGTTTTCTCCACAAACTCGTAACCTACCATCAACCAATACGTTATGTCTTCTTCGTTTGCCAATCCTTCTGGTTCAACGAACAAAAAACCTTTCATCGGTTTTCCCGTGAACTTCATTTCCTTACAATGCGAATTTTGTAAAAGTTCATCATATCGTTCAGCGATACACCTAACCATCAGTTCATCTTTCACAATACCTGCAAACATCTTTCCTTGCAACATAAAAGCTAGCCCGCCAAACATGCTCTTTTCGATAGCATCGGGAGATGCTCGTGCGATTATTTCCCGCATTCTCGTTGCTAGGTGTTCATCAAAAGCCATGTTTATACATTAAACTGCGTCAAGTGATGGTTCATATGTTTTCTGAACAAAACATCCCACTCCTCAAAGGTGAGGTCGCCAAAAATGGGGTGTGCGGTTGGCGAATACTTTGAAGCATCTATCGCATAAAATTCATTCAATAATCCCACGAGTTTTGATTTTTCTAATTCAAAATTTTTTGGGTCTGCAACAATAAATGATTTATCTGTAGGAAGGTTCTTCTGAAACGGTCTATTGGAATGAATCATAAAATTTTTAATCCATGTGCCAAAAAGTTTTCCTAAAACACTTTGCTTTAGATTGCGCTTACCCAATGCCTGCTCCAAGGAGACCTGTAGGTGTGCCAACATTTGTGCGGCATCCATTTTACCCCATTTTCTGGGCGTATCATATTGTAAACGGTTTAATCTTTCCAATAAAACCTCTTTTGTCATCTGATCCATAACAACCTTTTTAATTATTGACTTAAAGTTAGCAATTAAAATTGTACTGATACGCATTTATGCTATTTTCACGAAGCATTCACCATTATTTCCCCATCCTATTTTTATATGCCAATGTTGCCGCCACAAAATCTACAAACAAAGGGTGGGGGCGGAGTATGGTACTTTTATACTCTGGATGAAACTGTACGCCAACAAACCAAGGATGATCTTGAAGTTCTATAATCTCCACCAAATTTTTATCCGGATGAATGCCGGTGGCCATCATTCCTGCAGCGGCAAATTTTTCTAAATACGCATTATTGAATTCATATCTGTGGCGGTGTCGCTCGGTAATGTCAGCTGCTTTGTATGCTTTTTCTGCTAATGTGTCCTTTTTTAGGTGGCAGGGATAGGCACCTAAACGCATGGTACCACCTTTGTTTTTAACCTTCTGTTGCTCAGACATAAGGTCGATAACAGCATTTTCCGTGTGTTCATTAAACTCCCTTGAAGTAGCATCCTGAATGCCCAAAACATTTCTGGCAAACTCAATGGTAGCACATTGCATGCCCAAACAAACACCAAAAAAGGGAACTTTCTTCTCACGTGCATAACGTATGGCGCTGATTTTGCCTTCAATACCTCTATTGCCAAATCCGGGGGCAACAAAGATGCCATCCAGTATATGGAGATGTTTCTCAACATTCTTGTCCGTCAACTTTTCAGACTGTATGCGATGGATTTTCACTTTACAATCATTTTTAGATGCCGCATGAATAAATGATTCATAAATAGATATATATGCATCTTTGAGTTCTACATATTTACCGACCAGTCCGATATGCACTTCTTCCTTGGGATGCTTGTGGTGTTCTAAAAAATCCATCCAATCGTCCATATTCGGTTCAGGCAGATTTGTATATCCCAATTTGTCCAAAACGATATCATCTAAATGTTCATTTTTCAGGTTCAAGGGGACATCATAAATACTGTCGGCATCGAGTGCCTCAATCACTGAACGGTGGTCTACATTACAGAATTCAGCGATTTTCTTTCGGCGTTCTTCCCCTAGTGGATACTCTGTTCTACAAATTAGAATATGAGGTTGCACACCATACGATTGCAATTCCTTTACTGAGTGTTGCGTGGGTTTCGTTTTTAGTTCTTTTGCTGCAGAAAGATAAGGAACCAGCGTTAAATGCAGTACTAGATAATCCTTGGGATCTAATTGCCACCTCAATTGACGGATGGCCTCTACAAACGGAAGCGATTCGATATCGCCAACGGTACCGCCAATCTCTGTAAGGATGATGTCGAATTTATTGTTTTCGCCCAACAAAAGCATCCTTCTTTTAATTTCATCTGTAATATGGGGTATCACCTGAACGGTTTTCCCTAAGTAATCGCCTTTTCTCTCTTTTCTGATAACCTCCTGATATACTTTCCCGGTAGTAACGTTGTTGGCTTGCGAAGTAGGGGTATTTAGAAATCGCTCATAATGCCCTAAGTCTAAATCTGTCTCTGCACCATCTTCAGTTACATAGCATTCGCCATGCTCATAAGGATTCATGGTACCCGGATCAATGTTGATATAAGGGTCAAATTTTTGAATGGTGACTTTTAATCCTCGCGCCTGCAATAGTTTTGCCAGAGACGCAGCAAGGATGCCTTTACCCAGAGAAGACGTAACACCACCGGTTACAAAGATGAATTTTGCCATAACAGAAATAACAGTTATGGAATACAAAGGTAAGAGAAAACATTATATATTTCTCTAAAGCTACATATTTAATTGTCATTAATTTATTAATTGCAAGATGTGGGGATGGTTCACTGTCATCGGTTCATAGTTCACCGTGTGAGGTCTCCTTGGTGTACTTTGTGAAAAATCTTGGCGTACTTTGTGGTTAAGGAATATCACAAAGTCCTCTAAGCATACACAAAGTTTCCCAAAGTTGTCGCAGTACGCAATACGAATATCACTGTACTAATTTGGAAATGTGAGGATTTGAAAATTGAAGATGTAGCTCTTGCTACAAGTGACAATAAAACTTAACCAATGTCGCAGTACGCAATACGAAGATCTCTGTACTAAAAAGTTCACAGTGGTCAGTTCACAGTTCACAGACATTTGTGGTTAAGGAATATCACAAAGTCCTCTAAGCATACACAAGTTTCCCAAAGTTGTCGCAGTACACAATACGAATATCGCTGTACTAAAAAGTTCACATTGGTCAGTTCACAGTTCACAGACATTTGGGAATGTGAGGATTTGAAAATTTGAAGATGTAGCTCTTGCTACTAATGACTAAAAAACTTAACCAATGTCGCACTACGCAATACGAATATCGCTGTACTAAAAAAGTTCACAGTTCACAGACATTTGTGGTTAAGGAATATCACAAAGTTGTCGCAATACGCAATACGAATATCGCTGTACTAAAAAAGTTCACAGTGGTCAGTTCATAGTTCACAGACATTTGGGAATGTGGAGACGTGGGAATCTTGGTGTACTTTGTGAAAAATCTTGGCGTACTTTGTGGTTAAGGAATATCACAAAGTCCTCTATGCATACACAAGTTTCCCAAAGTTGTCGCAGTACACAATACGAATATCGCTGTACTAACTAGGTTCACAGTGGTCAGTTCACAGACATTTGGGAATGTGAGGATTTGAAAATTTGAAGATGTAGGCTCCCGCTACTAATGACTAAAAAACTTAACCAATGGTCGCAGTACGCAATACGAATATCGCTGTACTAATTTGGAAATGGGAGGATTTGAAAATTTGAAGATGTAGCTCTTGCTACTAATGACTAAAAAACTTAACCAATGGTCGCAGTACGCAATACGAATATCGCTGTACGAAATACACGATATTATTTTTTACCGTAACTTTACACAAATATTTGATATATCATGCATTTAAACATTAGAAAATTTGGAATTGGCATTTTATGCCTACTGGGAATCATGAGTTCCTGTAAACAAAAAGGCACTGGAAAGACCGTTGGATTTGATGTTTCCACGATGGACACTACCGTTTCTCCGTGTGATGATTTTGATCAGTTTGCCAATGGTGGCTGGAAGAAAAACACCAAAATCCCTTCCACGGAAGCTTCTTGGGGTGCTTTTGAAATCTTGAATAAAGAAAATGAAAGCAAGCAAAAAGGCATTATACAAGAAGTGCTGAATGGAAGCCATAAAAAAGGCTCTAATGGACAACTTATCAGTGATTTCTATAAATCTTATATGGACACAGTAACCATTGAAAAATTGGGTACATCCTCCATACAACCTTATTTTGACAAAATTGACAAAGCGACGAACTTCGATGACCTGCTCTATATCAATGGAACTCTACCCAATATGGATAACTTCTTTAATTATTATGTTGAAGCCGATTTAAAAGATACTAAAGTTAACCAATTCTATATTGTACAAAGTGGTCTGGTAATGGGAGATAGGGAGTACTATCTTTCAAATGCGTCTGATATGGTGAGTATTCGTACAAAATATATGAACTTCTTAAAAAACATGCATGTCTTAATTGGTCAAACGCCAGAGCAGTCCACCGTTTCTGCCAACACCATTTTTGCCTTGGAAAAGAAAATTGCAGAAATACATCTTGCCAAAGAAGAAATGCGTGACCCTGTAAAAACATACAATAAAAAATCATATGCAGAACTAAAAGCATTGGCAACCAATATCAATTTCGACAAATTCTTTGAAGGCTTAGGCAAAAAACCAACAGAAGTGTCTATTGATAATGTTGAGATTATTACAAAAACAAATGCTCTTATAAAAACTGTTCCGTTGGCAGATTGGAAAGCATATCTCAAATGGCAACTGTTAACCAACATGGCGCCCTACTTAAATAAGTCGTTGGAAAAAGAGCGTTTTGCTTTCTTCGGTACAGTCATGAATGGCATTGCCGAACAAAAACCAAGAGATGAAAGAGGCTTGAGAAATGTAAATAGATCACTCGGTGAACCATTCGGAAAATTATTTGTAGAAAAATATTTCTCTGAAACTTCGAAAAAGAAAATTGGAGAAATGATAGAAAACCTTCGTTCAGTTTACAAGGAACGCGTTCAACAACTCGACTGGATGACCGATTCTACAAAAATGGCCGCCGTAAAGAAATTGGATGCCTTCACCTATAAAATCGGCTATCCCAATAAATGGAAAGACTATTCCAAATTAGAAATTTCGGCAGATAAATTATTCGATAACGTAATAGCTATCAATCGCTATGAAACCAAGCTCATGTTAGACAAACTAGGGAAACCGGTGGATAAAGACGACTGGTTGATGACACCACAATTGGTAAATGCTTATTACAATCCAACCAATAACGAGGTAGTATTTCCCGCTGGTATTCTTCAACCGCCATTTTATAATCCGGATGCTGATGACGCCATCAACTACGGTGGTATTATGGCTGTCATTGGACATGAATTTACCCACGGTTTTGATGATCAAGGCAGTCAATTTGCTCCTGACGGAACGTTAAATGATTGGTGGACGGCTGAAGATAAGGCTAAATTTGCCGAAAAAACCAATAAACTTGTAGCGCACTATAATAAATTTGAGGTACTCCCCGGTTTATTCTGTAATGGTGAATTTACGCAAGGCGAGAACATTGCCGACCAAGGCGGTGTAATTTTGGCGTATTATGCATTGCTAAAATCATTAGAAGGAAAACCCGAACCAAAACCTATTGATGGCTATACCTATAAACAACGTTTCTTCTTGGGATGGGCGCAAGTATGGAGAGATTTATCAACAGATGAATCTTTAAAAAGCTTAGTGGCAACCAACCCACACGCACCAGCAAAAGCAAGGATAAATGCCACCCTTTCTAACCTCAAAGAATTTCATGACGCCTGGGGATGTACCTCCGGAAAAATGTGTACCCCAGAAGCAGAGAGAGCATTGGTCTGGTAATAACAAAAATTATATTCCTGAAAAAATGTCCAAATAAAGATTCTTATTTGGACATTTTTTTTGTTAAAACCATAAAATACTTACCTTTGCCAACATGACTCAAGAGGAGAAATTTAAGTTACTCAGTGAGAAGATTCAGGAAGCTGCTCTGGGAGGAGGAGTCAAAAGAATTCAAAGCCAACATTCCAAAGGCAAACTCACCGCAAGAGAACGAATAGAATTGCTTCTGGACAAAGGTTCCTTTGAAGAAACAGGAATGTTCGTTACCCATCGCTCATCAGATTTTGGATTAGAAAACGAAAAATACCTCGGTGATGGCGTTGTAACAGGTTTCGGCACCATCCATGGCAGACATGTCTATGTTTTCTCTCAGGATTTTACTGTTTTTGGCGGTTCACTCTCAGAGACGCACGCAGAAAAAATATGCAAAATCATGGATATGGCCATGAAAACAGGTTCTCCTGTCATTGGTTTAAATGATTCAGGCGGTGCTAGAATTCAAGAAGGTGTCGTTTCATTAGGTGGTTATGCAGATATTTTCTACAGAAACGTACAATCATCAGGCGTAATACCGCAAATATCTGCCATCATGGGACCATGTGCAGGCGGCGCCGTTTACTCTCCAGCCATGACAGACTTCACCTTTATGGTAGAACATACTTCCTATATGTTTGTTACCGGTCCCAATGTTGTGAAGACTGTCACACATGAAGAAGTGACCGCAGAAGAACTTGGTGGCGCACATACACATGCCTCCAAGTCAGGAGTAACACATTTTACTGCCAGAAATGAACTGGAATGCATAGAGATGGTTAAACAATTGCTCTCTTACATTCCACAAAATTGCGAAGAACAAGCACCTGTTTATCCATACAAAAGTGAAGATACTGAACTTAGACCAGCACTCAACACGCTTCTACCTACCAATCCTAATCAGCCTTACGACATGCGCGATGTAATAGGCCATATCGTAGATAAGGAAACATTCTTTGAGGTACATAAAGAATATGCAGAAAATATCGTTGTTGGATTTGCGCTTTTAGGTGGTCGCAGTATTGGTATTGTTGCCAACCAACCTGCATTTTTAGCCGGTGTTTTAGATATTAATTCCTCGGTAAAGGCGGCACGTTTTACAAGATTTTGTGATGCCTTTAATGTGCCATTATTGGTTCTGGTAGATGTTCCCGGATTCTTGCCAGGCACTGATCAGGAATGGAATGGCATCATCAGGCATGGTTCCAAACTATTATATGCACTGAGTGAAGCCACCGTACCTAAAGTAACCGTTATCACCAGAAAAGCCTATGGTGGCGCATATGATGTCATGAACTCCAAACACATCGGTGCAGACATGAACTTTGCATGGCCATCTGCTGAAATTGCCGTCATGGGGCCAAAAGGTGCAGCCGAAATTATCTTTAAAGAAGAAATAAAAAACGCAGAAAACCCTGAAGAAAAATTGCAAGAAAAAGTAGACGATTATACGCAAACATTTGCAAATCCCTACAGAGCGGCAGCAAGAGGATTTATTGATGAAGTAATAATTCCGGAACAAACCCGAATCAAATTGCTGAAATCTTTCAAAATGCTTGAAAATAAAGTCGTTAAACTTCCCAAAAAGAAACATGGAAACATCCCATTATAAAGCAAATATATGAGTGTAGAAAAAGTATATCAGATTTCTGACGAGGCAGAAAAATTCCTCGAATCGTACCTCAACAATCCTGCACCTACAGGAATGGAAGTGCAGGGGCAAAAGCTTTGGTTAGACTATATTAAACCAGCCGTTGATACGCATTTTGTTGACCATTATGGTACTGTTGTCGGTGTAATTAATCCTGACGCTCCATTCAAGGTAGTAATAGAAGCACATGCCGATGAAATATCTTGGTTTGTAAACTACATCAGCGATGATGGCTATATCAGTGTCATTCGCAATGGTGGTTCAGATCACATGATTGCACCAAGTAAACGAGTAAATTTCCATACCCGCAAAAATGGAATCGTTAAAGGAATTTTTGGTTGGCCTGCCATACATCTTCGCAATGGCGACAAAGACATTACACCTTCCATAAAAAACATTACCATTGATGTTGGCGCAGCTACCAAAAAAGAAGTGGAAGACATGGGCATTCACGTCGGCACCATTTGCACTTACGAAGATGAATTCATCAAACTCAATGATAAATTTTATGTCGGAAGGGCATTGGACAACAGAATAGGCGGTTTTATGATTGCAGAAGTAGCCAGACTTATTAAGAAAGAAAACATACAACTTCCCTTTGGCTTGTATATAGTCAATTCTGTACAAGAAGAAGTAGGCTTAAGAGGTGCACAAATGATTGTTGAAACCATCCGCCCAAATGTTGCCATCGTTACCGATGTTTGTCACGATACTACTACGCCCTTGATAGATAAAAAGGAAAATGGGGAGTTCAAGTGTGGAAAAGGCCCTGTCATTACCTATGCTCCGGCGGTACACAATATCTTAAGAGATATCATCATTGATAAAGCGGAGGAATTGGAAATACCATTCCAAAGAGATGCTGCATCAAGGGTTACAGGTACAGATACCGATGCCTTCGCCTACGCAACCGGAGGAATACCATCTGCATTGATTTCCTTAGCATTAAAATATATGCACACTACAGTAGAGACAGTAGCCAAAGAAGATGTTGAGCATGTCATTCTATTGATTTTTGAATCCTTAAAAACGATTACACCGTGTACAAATTTCAAATACATTCATTGATGGTATGCAGTTAATTAAGAAGGCTTTTCAGTGGCTTATATTGACAAACCTATGGATCGCAATAGCGGCTACATCTTTTTTTTGGGCCAATTGTGTTATTCTCGGTATACATTTCCATAAAGTAGCTACACTATCCGGATTAATTTTCTTCTCTACTTGGTTTGTTTACCAATTGAGCCGACAAACCTATTTCAAAACACGTTCAGAACACTTCAATAAAGATGTATTATACTATTGGTTGGAGAAACATCAAGTATTTACTAAAGTTAGTATCGTTGTTTCAGGAATATTGACCTTGCTCTTTTACATTACAATTACCAATAAAACAAAGATTCTGTTTGCCTGTATAGGTTTACTGGCATTACTTTATCCACTGCCACTCTTTAAGCAGACATCAGGCAAGCCTTTCACCATAAGGAGTATTCCATACACTAAAATATTTATCATTGCCTTTGTATGGTCTTTCATTTCGGTAATTATCCCTGCCACGCAAACATCTATTATTATCACCAATACCATGGGTGTATGCTACCTCTTTTTACGGCAATTTATGTTGATATTGTATATTACCCTTCCCTTCGACATCAATGATATGCAGATAGATCATAAGGAAGGATTAAAGACTATCCCATTAAAATTGGGGTACAGAAAAAGCCTCGTGTTGTTATGTATCTTATCCTTTGTCAATGCGATAATGACCTTTTCTATCTTTTTAATGCAAAAGAATTTTTGGTTTTTATTAGATTGGAGAGGTGCCACACTTACAGTAGTATTAAACATATTTGCACTTTTTATAGGTTTGTTTTATTCCAGAAGTGCACCCAAATGGGCTATCATGCTAATTTACGATGGCTATCTAATCGCCTATTTCATCATTATTTTTATTTTGAACAAAAATATATTAGTATAATTCAACAAAATAGTATGCTCGAATGAAAAAAGTATATCGTAATGCAAGTGAGGCTATCTTTGATATTCAGGATGATGCAACACTGATGTTAGGCGGCTTTGGCTTATGTGGAATCCCAGAAAATTGCATCTCTGCTCTGATAGAAAAAGGTGTAAAAAACCTTACCTGTATTTCTAATAATGCCGGCGTAGATGATTTTGGTATTGGATTGATGCTAAAAACAAGACAGGTAAAGAAAATGATATCTTCTTATGTGGGCGAAAATGCCGAATTCGAACGCCAACTCCTTTCTGGAGAATTGGAAGTAGATTTAATTCCTCAAGGCACCTTAGCTACCCGCATAGCGATGGCAGGCATGGGCATTCCTGCGTTTTTTACGCCTGCCGGATACGGAACAGAAATCGCTGAAGGCAAAGAAATCAGGGCCTTTAACGACAAAATGTACTTGATGGAACTGGCACTTCATGCCGACTTTTCTTTAGTAAAGGCATGGAAAGGCGATACACTGGGCAATTTGGTATTTAGAAAAACAACCCGCAATTTCAGCGTACCCATGGCAAAGGCCGGAAATATTACCATTGTGGAAGTAGAAGAACTAGTAGAACCGGGACAATTAGATCCTGATGATATACATGTTCCCGGAATTTATGTACATCGCATCTTCAAGGGTATAGATTATGAAAAAAGAATAGAAAGAAAAACGGTATCATTATAAATAATTTACGATGGCTTTAGATAAATATGGGATAGCAAAAAGAATCGCTCAGGAACTACAGGATGGCTTTTATGTTAACTTAGGAATTGGCATACCTACACTGGTGGCCAATTATATTCCGGAAGGCATTTCTGTAATGTTCCAATCAGAAAATGGCATGTTAGGAATGGGTCCTTATCCACATGAATCGGCAATTGATGCCGATTTAATCAATGCTGGTAAAGAAACCGTAACGGTATTGCCGGGAGGAGTGTTCTTCGATTCAGCAGAGAGTTTCGGCATGATTAGAGCGGGAAAAGTTGATCTTACTGTTTTAGGTGCTATGGAAGTAGCAGAGAATGGCGATATTGCTAACTGGAAGATTCCCGGAAAAATGGTAAAAGGAATGGGTGGTGCCATGGATCTTGTTGCCAGTGCAAAGAACATCATAGTAGCCATGCAACATACCAATCCCAAAGGCGAATCTAAACTCTTGCCAAAATGTTCTTTGCCACTTACCGGGGTAGGATGTGTGAAGAAAATCGTTTCAGACCTCGGTGTTTTTGATGTCAAAAATGGGGCATTCTACCTGTTAGAAAGAGCACCCGGCGTTACCGTTGAAGAAATTCAGGCAAAAACTGCCGGAAAATTAATTGTCGAGGGAGACATTCCGGAAATGCATCTATAATTGGAAGGACGTATCTGGTTTGAGCATAGATTTGTACAAGAAATTCCATCAAATGGAAACGATAAAGGCGTTTTCGAAACAATACTAGTCTTTAATAAACAGCCGCAATTTCTGGGAGACCATGTGCAGCGATTGCAAAAAGGATTGGCATTTTTAGGTTTTCATTATGACGAAAATACTTTAACCGATATCATCTGCAAAAATATTTTTGCGCTCCAACAAGAGAACTTGGTCTTCAACAGATTTAGAATAGAATTTTTTATAGATACGGAACAAAATGTTAAATATTATTGTTTTGTAAAAAAAGATTACTTAATACTTGACAATGGCATTAAATTAGCTTTATTTTACAAAGCAAACCATTCAGGAGCAGATGAAAATAGATACCAATTATTTAAAAACAAAGACAGAACAGTTTATAACTCGGCTCAAAAACATGCCGAAATGGAAGGCTGCTTTGATAGTATCCTTGTTACTCCTGAAAAAAATATTAGTGATACAAGTCGTTTCAATGTTTTTCTAATAAAGAATAATACCATTTTTACACCCCCTTTATCTGATACACCTTTGGATGGGATCCTTAGAAAAAACCTCCTAAGATTCTTACAGACCTACAATTATAATTTTAGTGAAACATCTATTTACCTTGACAGTTTAAGCGAATACAAAGAGGTGTTCTTAACGAATGCCATCCGTGGAATAATTCCTGTACATGCTATCGGCAACCATGTTTACGAACAGGAGCAAACCTTACAACTCAAGTCGGCATTTGCTGAGCAGTTTCCCGCTTACCGAACCTAATTTTGCTAAATTTGTTATCGCTTCATGGAAGAAGTTGTTATTCATTGGTTTAGGAGAGATTTGCGCTTACATGACAATCATGCATTATATCGGGCATTGTCATCAGGGCTGAAAGTAGTGTGCATATTTATTTTTGATGAACACATTTTATCTGATTTAAAAGAAAATAAATCTGTCAAGCAATATGATAGGAGAATGATTTTCATCCGAAGCGCTTTGGATGATATCAACGAACAACTCAGCAAATATGGGTCCTCGGTACAAGAATTCCACCATACACCCATAGAAGCATGAAAGACAATAGTTGCGTTATATCAGGTGAAAGCCGTCTATTATAACCATGATTATGAACCTTATGCCATTCAACGGGATCGCACCATGAAGGATTTCTTGACCGGCAAGGGAATTTCGAGTTTTTCTTTCAAAGACCAATGCTATTTTGAAAAACTAGAGGTTTGCAAAAAAGATGGGAACCCTTATACCGTCTACACGCCCTATAAAAATGCATGGTTAGAACGGTTTACATTGCAACCAAAAGAAAATTTCCCCAGTGAACATTTGCTAAATAATCTTTACCCCGTCCCACAATCATCTATTGCCCTTGACAAGCTAGGGTTTTTGGATGCAGTGGTTAGTTTTCCGTCCAAGAAAGTTGATACGGCATTGTTCAAAAACTATGGCGATACCAGAGACTACCCTGAACGGATGGGTACGTCCAGACTCGGTGTACACCTTCGCTTTGGTACGATTAGCATCCGTAAGTTGATCTATCACGTTGAACCCCTCAATGCTACCTTTCTCAATGAACTTATCTGGCGGGATTTTTACATGATGATATTGTCCAATTTCCCGCATGTGGTTGGGAAATCCTTCAAACCTGCCTATGATCAGATTCAATGGATAAATGATGCGTACCACACACAAGCCTGGAAGGAAGGAAATACCGGATATCCATTGGTGGATGCCGGTATGCGGGAATTGCTGGAAACCGGATATATGCACAATCGTGTAAGAATGGTGGTGGCCAGCTTTTTCACTAAGCACTTATTGGCGGATTGGAGAATAGGAGAGGCCTGGTTTGCCAAACATCTCCTAGATTTTGAGTTATCCTCTAATAATGGTGGATGGCAATGGGCAGCAGGTTCAGGTTGCGATGCAGCGCCCTATTTCAGGGTATTTAATCCCGTCTTGCAACAAGAGAAATTTGACAAGTCTATGCATTACATAAAGACATGGATACCGGAATTTGGCACTCCAGATTATCCAATACCCATTGTTGAACACGAGTTTGCCCGAAAAAGAGCAATAGAAACGTATAAAAAATATTTGTCATGATGGCATTTCAAAAAAAAATAGTATTTTAGAATATGAATTTGATATACATAATCATTGCCATCGCTTTTTATGTCTTTAAGATGTATTCGGATGCTAAGAAAAAAGAAGAAGAGCAAAGAAAAAAGCGTCAGGTCAATACAGTGCCTACCATGCAACCTTATAAGAGCAAACCTGTTTTACCCAGTCAACCATTGCCACCGGTAGCGGTTGAAGACCCTTTTGAAAAGATGATTCGCGAGCTGAAAGAAACATATGTTGAAGAAAAACTACCCAGTGAGGAGGTCAAAGAAAACGAATTTGAAGCCCCGGTTTATGAGAATTTGGATGAGCGATTTCAGCAGCTTAAATTAGACAACATACCCACCGAGGAAGGAGGTTCGATTTTCAATGATAAAGATTGGATAGACGAACCCATGCATAAGAAAGTACTTGTTTCATCCCTAGTTGAACCTGATTACAGCAAGAAGCCAATATTTTTAAATGGCAAAGAAATCTCCCCCAAAGACCTCATCATCGCCAAGATAATCTTGGATAAGCCGTTGGGGTTATCGTAATGCTGTATCTTTTACTATTTTGAATAGATGTGATTATCATTTGCGTACAGCGACATCTTAAAATTTCCAAATCTACTGTGGGCTGTGTGACTTTCTGCCACGAATGCACGAATTAAGTTATAAGTACAGTAGAACAAGTCATTCCCAAATTCTCACATTTCCACATTCTCACATTCTCACATTTCCAAATCTCCAAATTCTGAGGTTTATTGACAGGAGTCCTCATATAAACTCATATACTCCCAAATAATATCTACCGCTTCTTGTTTCATATCTCTTTTCAATTCGGCATTCTGTTCAACTTGATTACATGCTTCGAATGCAGCACACCAATCTAAATCCAATTCACGTTGTGCTATAACTAATCCACGAATCATTTGAAATGTATAACTATTCGGCTGCTTCTTAACAGCCAAATCTAAAATTTTTATGGCTGCTTCCGTAGAAAAATAATCGTCCATTTCTTTTAGATAACCAAAACATAGTAACTCATCAGCACTACATTTTGAAAGACTGAACCTTCTTTTACCATATTTCTTTTTTAGGAAGTTTTCATAGAAGTCGGCATTTTTCTTACCATTGATATCCCAACCCAATGCATTAATCAACGCAACTTTTTGTTCAATGGGATAATCTCCTGATAGAAATTCAGCAAAATTATTCGTCATAATACCGCCTTTTTCTGCTTCCCTTATGATGTCGATATCAAAGTATGCTTGACAAAAATAGGTAGAAGTAATAGGCGAATCACAAAAGCATGTTAAACTACTGCTGACTGCAAAAAATAACCACAAAATATATTTTTTCATATCAAATGTATTTACTCGAACCTTATAGTTTCTTATTTCGATAGTATGTTCCCATTATCCAATCAAATATTGGATAAGAGATATTGAAATTGAATTTTTGCATGAGTTGTGGGTGGTGATGATTGAGGTGTAAACGACGAAGCGTACGCAATATTGGAAGTTTAGATATCCAATGTTCTTCTGGCAGATGATAGGAGAGATGAAACCATTCGTAATTCAAAAAATATCCAATCACCGTTGCCACAAACAATAAAGCCGCATTCTTCGACCAAACCCAAAAAAGTAATAGCCCAACCGGCAACGCAAACATTGCAAAAAAGAATATAAATAGTACTGGAGGAAAAAGAATCATCTTAAAGTCTTTATTATTATCGCATTGCATTACCTCATTAGAAAAAAAGCGATGATGTTGTAATGTATGTCGTGTAAAGACCTTCTCCAAATATTTTCTCTTGTGATGCATCGGTCCTTTATGACCAAAGTACTCCGCAAAATTCCCGAATAAAAAAGAAAAAGGAATCACCAACCATTCCAGCGGTCGGATATTATGAGTGAACAGTATGCATACAATAATTACCGTTAGGCAAGATATAGATGTAAATAAAAAGTGACCTATACCGGAATAATGTTTACCGATTTCAGTTTTGCGGTAATGATTCCTAAATTCTATCGTATCCCTAGCCATAAAATGCCTTTTAAGTTAAAAGTAAGGTAATATTAAAATATATCCTAAAATTTATCGAAATGGGAAAGATTATTTTAAATATATGAATATATTTTTGTGTATTTTATTATTTTTGACCACCAATAACCACCAAATTTAAAAAACATGCAGAAAAAACAAGTATCCTTTAAAGAAAGATTCCGTTATAATTTTGAAAACACCATGTCCTCAGGACCGGGTGCTGTGATTAAATGGTTAGCCATTGTGTCATTAGTTTTGGTAGCCATCTGTGGACTATTAATTTTCATTTTTGGCATCAAGGACGCACCGGATGCCGAACAGCCGTTGGGGTTTTTCGAAGGCTCCTGGCAGAGTTTGATGGCAACCCTCGATTCCGGAACCATGGGTGGCGATGCCGGTTGGCCATTTCGGATCGTGCGTTTTCTTGCAACACTGGGCGGTATATTCATCATTTCTATATTAATAGGTACCATTTCTTCAGGAATAGATGAAAAAATTGATGAACTCAAAAAAGGACGCTCGAATGTTTTGGAGACCAATCACACACTAATATTGGGTTGGTCAGGCAAGATATTTTCTATCATCAACCAAATTGCAGAAGCGAATGCTAACCAAAAGAATCCGCGAATTGTTATTCTCGCCAATCAGGATAAAGTGGAAATGGAAGATGAAATCCGTTCAAAATGTACTAATCTCGGCAAAACAAAGATTGTTGTTAGAAGTGGTAGCCCTTTAGAGCCTACTGATATACAGGTAGTTAACCCAAATGAAGCGCGCTCAATTATTGTTTTAGCACCAGAAGAAGGCAATGCTGACACTGCCGTTATTAAATCCGTATTAGCTATTACAAATGGTAAGAAAAGAAAGGCAGAAAAGTATCACATCGTGGCAGAAATTCAAGATGTGGCCAATATGGAAGCCGCAGAATTAGTAGGTGGAGATGAAGCTGTATTCGTATTGTCTGATGATGTTATTTCGAGAGTAACGGCGCAAACCTGCCGCCAATCGGGCTTAAGTATTGTTTATTCAGAATTATTGATGTTTGAAGGAGACGAAATATATTTCCAAAAGGAACCAGCTCTAGTAGGCAAAACATTTAAAGATGCCATTTTCGCTTATGAAGACTCATCAATAATTGGACTTTTTAAGCATAGTGGAGAGGTGTTGATTAACCCAAGCATGGACACACTGATAGCATCAGGAGATGAAATTATAGCCATATCTGAAGACGATGATACGGTTGTTATTTCAGGTAAATCAAATTTTAACATTGATGAAAGATCCATAACTTCGGGAAATGTACCACATACCAATGTAGAGAAAACATTGATTTTAGGTTGGAACAATCGCGGTGAGAATATTATACGGGAGTTAGACAACTACGTAAAAGAAGGATCTGAAGTGGTAATCTTAGCAGATTTAGAAGGATTAGCGGATCAAATTAACGATTTACAAAATACCTTATCCAACAATAAAGTGGTATTGCAACGTGGTAATATTACAGATAAAGCCACTTTAGAAAAACTACAGATAGAAATATTTGACCATATCATCATCCTAAGTTATACCGAAAACATTGATATCCAAGAATCAGATGCGAAGACATTAATCTGTTTACTACACTTACGCAACCTTGCAGAGAAGCATGAGAAAGATTTCAGCATAGTATCAGAAATGTTGGATATTAGGAATCGTGAGTTGGCAGAAGTTGCAAAAGCAGATGATTTCATCGTCAGCGATAACCTTATCAGCTTGATGATGAGCCAATTGTCAGAAAATAAAGAGCTTAAAAAGGTTTATGATATCCTATTTACTGCTGAAGGCTCTGAGATGTACCTTAAGCCAGCATCAAACTATATTCTTCCTGGCAAAGAAGTAAACTTCTATACCTTGCTAGAAAGTGCGGCGCAAAAAGGAGAGATTGCCATCGGTTATCGTATTGCCAGCCAAAGCAGCGATGCGGAACATGTTTATGGTGTTGTAATTAATCCGCAGAAATCGAAGACATTTACGCTAACCTCAGAGGATAAAGTCATCGTTTTAGCGGAAGATTAGTCCTCTTTGAAAAACAACCAAGCACCCACAAATCCAATGGTAGAAATGCCGAAACATATTTGTGGCGGTAAGAATGCATATTTGATTTCTATGACCATATTTATAAGCGCAAATACCATATTCAACAAGAGGAAGCCCTTCTTTTGCTGAAAGGATAGTCGGAAGAAAAAAATATTGATACAAGCCCAAAACAATGCAAACAAAGAGAATGTCCAACTAAAACAATCTAAAATATCCTCCATATTCACCGCAACAGGAGATGTTTGCACCATCGTCTTTGAGAGCATATCAAATAATTGCTGTTCTTCTGGTTTAGGTGGTTGCGTGAAACTGATAATATGACCTATGGTATGACCAATAAATGCCAGTATAATTCCTATAATGGCAACAATATGAAATATTTTATAGCGTTTCATAATAATAATTTTGATAAAAATAATAAATAATGACAGATATGCGCAATAGGAACTTTCTCTTGATATTTGTAGGATGCATGATAATCTATTTCAGCTGTGGAACAAAACCTGAAAAGAAAGGATGGTTTTACAAAAAGAACAGCATTCAAATACTATTATTGGGCAATGTTGAAGATAAGGCAGTATGGGAGGTGAAAGATATGATTGCAACACAATTTCATCCGGATACTATCTTGTTAACACATGCACCATTGCCGGACTCATGTATTACTACCATCAAAACAAAGCGATATAGAGCAGATAAATTATTGCGCTATTTAACGACCCGGAAAGATAAGTCAGCAACAAAATTAATTGCACTAACTGAGCAAGATATTTCTGTTACAAAGTACGGCGAAAAGGGAAAAATAAAATCCCCTACATATAAATATGCGGATTGGGGTATTATGGGATTGGCGTACAGGGGAGGAGGCGTTTGCATTGTATCCTGCTTCCGCTTACAAAGTGAAGATAAAAAGCTGTTTTATCAGCGATTGAGAAAAGTGTCGATGCATGAATTAGGGCATAATTATGGTAACCCACATTGTTCTGATAAAACATGTGTGATGACGGATGCTGTAGAGCGTATTTCTACTGTTGATGGTGCGCAGGAATGGTTTTGTGAGAAATGTGAGAAAAAGATATAATGGACTAACCTCGAGGGTTGATCAAAACAACCCTCGAGGTTATATTTTCTACAAAGTATATTGTAAATCAAATGTTTATTGAATTTTACATTCATTATTTTACTATAAAATACATCAACCTCCGAGGTTGATTTCGATAATGGCTATTTAAATTAATACCTCATTAATAATGGAATCAAAATAAGCAATTATTTTTGTAACTAAATTACATGCTTGAAAAAGGAGATATACTTAATCAGACACGGACAAACCGATTATAACGTAAAAGGCATCGTGCAAGGTAAGGGTGTAGACTCGTCATTGAATGAAAGAGGCGTACAACAGGCAAGACATTTCTTTGACTTTTACCGTGAAGAAGGCTTTGAACATATATTTATTTCCAGCCTTAAAAGAACCCATCAAACGGTATTGCCATTTATTGACCATGGGCATTCTTATGAAATCAGCCCTTATTTAGACGAAATCGATTGGGGGATTTATGAGGGGCAACTCCCAACACCGGAGATGCTGAAAAACTATACCGGAATCATCGCCCAATGGCGTTCCGGGGCATTAGATACTAAAATTCATGGAGGTGAAAGTGCTTTAGATCTATACATCCGCCAACAGCCATTCATAGAAATGATGCGCAGTATGGACTATAATAAGGTGCTGATATGTTCTCATGGAAGAGCCATCCGCTCCCTCTTGTGTGGCTTCCTCCAAGTTCCCTTACATGAAATGGATAATTTTGAACACACCAATACCTGTTTGTATAAGCTGGAGTACATCAATGGAGACTTTAAGTTAGTATTAGCCAATGATATTCAACACCTGAATGGAAAAAATTAGAATATCTGCAGTTAATTACTTGAATACCAAGCCTTTTTTGCGAGGGCTTATCGATACTAAAATTGTTGAGAACTACTCTTTATCACTAGATTATCCGGCAGAAAGTGCTAGAAAACTACTCGGTGGTGAGGTAGATATTGCGTTGGTTCCGGTAACGCAAATCTTCAAGTATTCCCACCTTATACCCGTCACAGACTACGGCATAGCGGCCTTAGGTGCTGTTAAAACAGTCATATTGTTTTCTGCATGTCCCATTGAAGAGATTGAAACAGTTTTGTTAGATTATCAGTCGAAGACTTCCGTTCTTTTAGTGCAAGTGTTGGCGAAAAAGAAATGGCAGATAACCCCAACATTTATCCCGGCAGAAATGGGTTTTGAAAATCAGATAAATGGAAAAACTGCTGCCGTTGTTATCGGTGACCGTACTATATCCATGTTTGGCAAATATCCCTATGAATATGATCTCTCGGAACATTGGCACGAACATACCCATAAGGGTTTTGTCTTTGCCAGATGGACAAGCAATCGCCCGTTAGCGTCGGAAGTTGTAGAGCAATTGAATGAAGCCTTTTCCGTTGGGTTAACACATGTGGATGAGGTCGTTCATACATATCGCCATTTTGAAACCCCACATTTCTCTGTTGAGCAATACCTGAAATCGAATATTCATTTTCGCATAAAAGAAATCCACCAGCAGGGACAAGACCTGTTTCAAAGCATTATCTCTACCTTGTAATTTTGTTTTCATGTAAACAAAAGCACTCAGGTCTTCAAATACTAAATCCGGAATCAATCCACCATCATTTCACCCCGTAAATTCTTTTGAAAGAAGGTTTTTACTTTCGAAGGTGTAGAATATATGCCTAGCAGATACATTAACTTTGTGATGGCTGCTTCAAAAGTCAAGTCTTTGGCGCTGATTACGCCAATTTCTTCCAACATCTTAGAGGTTTCATACGTACCTTGAACAACGCCACCTTTAAGGCACTGGCTAACATTTACGACGACGATTCCTTTTTGAATGGCTTCTTTCAATAAGGCAATAAATTCCTTATTAGTAGGCGCATTCCCTGAGCCAAAGGTTTCAAGGACTAAACCGCGCAATCCGGGCGTAAGAAGAAGGTGTTCTATGGTATGATTGGAAATACCCGGAAATAAGCGCAAACTCAACACGTCATGACAAATTTGTTTATTTACTGTTAGTTTGCCTTTGTTTTTAGCAGGTGTAGAAACACCATAATATTGGATATTAACACCGGCTTCAGCTAAAACAGGATAGTTAGGAGAGGAGAAGGCTTCGAATAAGGTGGCATTGGATTTAACTGCTCTATTACCGCGATACAGGTAATACTCAAAATAGATGACAACTTCTTGAATGATGGGTTTCCCTTTTTTGTGGGCATGGGCAATTTCTATAGCAGTAATCAAGTTTTCCCGTCCGTCCGTACGAATAATCCCCATCGGTAGCTGCGAACCCGTCAGAACGACAGGTTTGTCTAGATTTTCCAGTATGAAACTCAAGGCAGACGCAGTATATGCCATGGTATCTGAGCCGTGAAGTATTACAAACCCATTGTATTCATCATATTTCTCTTCTATGATGGTAGCAATTTCTACCCATATGGATGGCTGCATATTGCTCGAGTCAATAGGGTTTTCCAGCGAAATGCTATCAATAGGAAAATTAAACCTACTTAATTCAGGGATATGTTTTCTCAAATTTTTAAAATTAAAAGGTTTTAGCGTCCCTGTTTCATAATCTTGAACCATACCGATAGTACCGCCCGTATAAATCAACAAAATTCCATTGCTCATAGTATGTAAAAATAAATAAAATTTCGGACAGCACTGCAAAAGGTAGAAAAACAGAAAAAGCATGGTATTCCCATTTTTTTTGCTTTTTTTTGTTGAATAATTTCTAATCATGAAGAAAGTTTGGATAATTTTAATTGCATTGATATTATTGGCAGGAGCTGCCTTTTTGGTTTATAAAAAAATGTATCGCCCGGTTGAAGCCATAGAAAGCTTAAAAGTAGATGTGAAAATTGATGAGTCGGCATTGGTTGGGGAGTTTACAAAAGATCCGCAAGATGCCAATTTGAAGTATGGCGAGCGAGTGATTCAACTCATTGGCAATGTTCACAAAATTGAGCAGACAGATTCTTCTTTTACCATTATTTTAGATAAAGGAGAAGAGTATATAATTGCCGCCAGTGTTGTCAAGAATTCAATAGAAAAGGCAAAATTAGTCAAAGAAAAAGGTGATATCACCTTGATAGGACAATATAATGGATATTTGGAACCCGACAAAACATTTATGATGCCGGGGACCATTCAATTAAGTCGTTGTTATTTTCCTGATTAAACAATTTTTAAAGTATTTCGTTTATCAAAGGATATATGAGAAAGTTAAGTTTTTCAATAGTTTTCTTTTTTGCAGTTATTATCTGTTTTACAGCCTGTTATAATGACAACGAAGAAGATTTGTACGATGAGTACTTGGCAAATTGTACCGTAGAATCTGCTTCCTTCAAAGATGAAGTTAGCCTTATTTTTATCTCAAAATGCGATCGTTGTCATTCAGAAGCCAATGCACCCATCAACGGAGATAATATCAATTTGGATGGTTATGAAAAAATTGTTGCCTTCGAGAATAAGTATCCGGGTCTTTTGGTACGAAGTTTGAAACATGAAAGTGGCGTTGCAGCCATGCCTAAGGGAGAAAAGAAATTAGATGCTTGCAATGTGAGGAAGGTTGAATTTTGGGTATTGGACGGCATGAAAAATAATTAACATATAAAAGTAAATAAATGAGATTCGTATTTTTTCTATTCGCACTTATAACAAGTTTTAGTGTACAAGCACAAACCAATAAGTACACGACCAATTCAGGACATATATGGTTTTTTTCTGATGCTCCCTTGGAAGATATCACAGCGCACAACAAACAAGTTCAAGTAATTCTTGATAAATCTACCGGAGATATGGCTTTTAAAGTGGTCATGAAAAATTATCTGTTTGACAAGGCAGAAATGCAAAAACATTTCAATGAAAAGAATTGGCTGGACACGCAAACATACCCTAATTCAACATTTGAAGGAAAAATCACCAATTTAGCAGACGTCAATTTTGGTAAAGATGGTACTTATAACGTAACCGTCACCGGAAAGTTAACGATGAAAGGCGTTGCTAAAACGATTACCCAGAAAGGAACAATAGAAGTAAAAGCAGGCAAAATTATTATGAAAGCCAAGTTTACGGTAGATGTAACCCAATACGGTGTGAAGATTCCGGCAGATAATGTTACAAAAATCAATAAAAATATAGAAATCAATATTGATGCAACGCTAGCACCTTACGTGCGATAATCCACAATTATTTTTAAGACATAATGCCTATTATCACTTCTTTTATCTATCTTTGGATAAACAGCGTCAATAGGAGTGAGTCGTTTACTTGTTAGAATATTAAACCTTAAGAGAACATTTATCTTTAAATGGAGTATCCTTGTAATTATTTGTTGTGGTTGTTTGTCAGTCTTTTCTCAAGGAAATCCAGTATATGAGCCGGAATATCCGGGAGGTATGGATGCGTTTTATCAATTTGTCTGGACGAAAACCGATAGCATATTAGATGCAAGACCACCTTATAGTAAAATGAAAGGGAAAGTAGTCGCCACATTCACCGTAGATGCCAATGGGAAACCCGGAAATTTCATCATCCACAGATCCAATAACCCCGAATTAGAAGAAGTCGTCCTTCAAGCATTATACCTCCTTCCAAATTGGACACCCGGAAACGTGAAAAAAGATTACGAAATTCCTTTTGAGTTTAACTAAGTAATATAAATTCTAATAACTAAAAACCCATACTAGATACTATAATTGGCGCCATTATGGCATACACCTCCTGAAATTTATACCCCAATCACTCATAACCAAAAACCTAAAACAAAATACTATAATTGTGGATACTTTAATGCCATTGTATAATGGTTTTCTTCTTTAAATTCCGTATTTTTGCACACGTTTAAAACAAAACTACTACATGGAACAAGAAGAGGAAAGGAGAGGGAATATTATCCTCATAAATATTGAAGATGAAATGAAAACCGCCTACATCGATTACTCGATGTCGGTCATTGTGGCGCGTGCTTTACCTGATGTGAGAGATGGGCTAAAACCCGTACATAGAAGGGTATTATTCGGTATGCGCGAGTTGGGTTTAGCTTCTAATAAACCTTATAAAAAATCGGCAAGAATCGTAGGGGAGGTACTCGGTAAGTATCACCCACATGGTGATTCATCCGTTTATGACACGATGGTACGTATGGCACAAGATTGGACTTTACGCTACCCACTTGTAGATGGACAAGGTAACTTTGGCTCTGTCGATGGAGATAGCCCGGCAGCCATGCGTTACACCGAAGCAAGATTCAAAAAAATAGCCGAGGAAATCATGGAAGACCTCGACAAAGATACAGTTGATTTTCAACTTAACTTTGACGATACACTGGAAGAGCCAACTGTTATGCCTACCCGGATACCACAGCTATTGGTTAACGGAGCAACCGGTATTGCAGTAGGTATGGCCACAAATATGTTGCCACACAACCTCACCGAAGTAATCGATGGTACAATAGCATATATCGATAATAAAGATATCTCCATTGATGAGTTATCCCAGTTCATTAAAGCTCCGGATTTCCCTACGGGAGGTACCATTTATGGCATCTCAGGCATAAAAGAAGCATATCATACAGGAAGAGGAAAGGTAAAGTTGAGAGCAAAGGCCACCATTGAGGAAGATAAGAGTGGCAGGATGCAAATCATCGTTACTGAAATTCCCTACCAGGTCAATAAAGCCCTCATGATTAAGCGTACCGCAGATCTCGTCAATGAGAAGAAAATTGACGGCATCGTAGAAATTCGTGACGAATCAGACAGAAATGGTTATAGAGTAGTATATGATTTGCGTAGAGATGCCAATCCAAATGTGGTACTGAATAACCTCTACGCGCATACCGATCTTCAGACATCTTACGGTATCAATAATATCGCCTTGGTGAACGGTAGACCTATGGTCTTGAATCTTAAAGACCTGATAAAGTACTTTGTTGAGTTCAGACATGAAGTCGTTATCAGGAGGACAAAATACGAATTAGATCAAGCAGAAAAGAGAGCGCATATATTAGAAGGGTTATTGATAGCGCTGGATCATTTGGATGAAGTAATTGCATTGATACGTGCTTCCGCAGATGCCGAAATCGCCAAGGCTGGATTGATGAGTACCTTCCAACTCTCCGAAATTCAATCTAAAGCCATTCTGGAAATGCGTTTACAGCGCCTGACAGGTTTGGAACGCGATAAAATCAAACAAGAGTACAAGGAAATCATGGAGTTGATTGCGAAACTCAAGGAAATCCTTGACCGTGAAGACCTAAGGATGCAAATTATTAAGGACGAGTTGTTGGAAGTGCAAAAGAAGTTTGGTGATGCCCGCCGTACCGAAATCATCATGCAAGGAGACGATATGAACATGGAAGACTTCATATCTGATGATGATATGGTGGTGACAATCAGTCATTTAGGATATATAAAAAGGACGTCACTAGCAGAGTATAAAGTGCAGAACAGAGGTGGGAGAGGTTCTATCGGTGGCAAAACCCGCGATGAAGATTTTATTGAACACCTGTTTTCAGCAACGGCACATAATTATATCCTTTTGTTTACAGAGCAGGGTAGGTGTTTTTGGTTACGTGTATATGAAATTCCGGAAGGTTCTAAAACATCTAAAGGAAGACCCATCCAAAATGTCATCAGCATACCAAACGACGATAAAATACGTGCCTACATTTGTATTAAAGATTTAAAAGACAAAGAATTTTTAGAAAGCCATTATATTATTATGGCGACAAAAAAAGGCGTAGTCAAGAAAACTTCCGTAGCAGAATATAGTCGCCCGAGAACCAATGGTATCAATGCCATCACGATCAGAGAAGGGGACGAGTTGCTTACTGCTGCTTTGACAAATGGCAATAGCGAAATCTTATTGGGCAGTAAAGCAGGATATGCAGTTAGGTTCCATGAAGCAGATGCACGTTCTATTGGTAGAACAGGTTCAGGCGTGAAAGGCATGACCTTGCGAAGTGAGAGCGATGAAGTGGTTGGCATGGTTTGTGTAGATAGTAGTGAAACAAAAAACCAACAAGTTCTTGTAGTATCTGAAACAGGTTTCGGGAAACGCACTTGGTTAGATGAACCGGATACAGGTGAGGCGGTGTATAGAGTGACCTCCAGAGGCGGAAAAGGTGTTAAAACCATTAACGTTACTGAACGCACCGGCAACCTAATTGCCATCATGAGTGTAAATGACACCGATGATTTAATGATCATAAGTCGCTCAGGATTAGCTATTAGGATATCATTAGATGGAGTAGGGGTTAAAGGAAGAGCAACGCAAGGAGTGAGCCTCATTAAGTTAAAAGGAGAAGATGCGATTGCTGCCATTACCAAAGTGCCTAGAGAAGAGGAAGAAGAAGAAGTAATTACGGATGAAAATTCTTTAGAAGGAGATGTAAATAATCAATCAGAATCTACTGATAACGTTGAAGATGTGAATAACGAGTAATATTTATTATTTAATTAAATGATTATAAGTAATTGATTTTTAATATTTAATAACTGTTTTTTAGAATAATAAATATTTAAATTTAAAATTAACTTTAAACTATATAAAACATTGGTAATGAGAAAATTATTTATTTGTTTATTGAGTTTTGCTTCAATAACATTGCATGCTCAAAAAATGAAGGTCAATTCTGCCAGCTATGCCTTGGAAACAGGCAATGTAGCGGATGCAAAAAAGAATATCGATGAAGCCGCTAATAATCCGGAGAGTGCGGCGCAAGCCAAGACATGGATGGTGAAAGGAGATGTTTACACAGCAATCTACACGATGCAGCAACCGGTGAATCTATTCAAAGACAATCCTAACGCTTTATTCGAAGCAGAAAGCGCTTATAAAAAAGGGTATGAGTTGGAATTAAAAAAGAAAGGAGATTATACACCTAAATTTACCGATGTCAAAAATTTTATGGTCACAGAAGGTGCCAATCTTTTTGACAAAGATAAGTTTGAACAAGCTTATAAGTACCTGAATGCCAGCCGAGAATTGAACTTATGGATGATGCAGCAAGGTCTTGATAAAACGTTTGATACAATTGCGTCCTTATATACAGCATATGCTGCCGGAAACTATGGAAATAATGTTGCGGCAAATGCAATTTATGAAGAATTGGTATACAAATATAAAGTACCTATGATGGAACCTTATAGCCAATTACTAGACGCTTACATCTTGGAGAAAAACCCTAAGACGGAAGAGCTATTGACCATTGCACGTGCTAAGTTTCCGGAAGATAAGAATATCATGATTTCGGAAATCAATTATTTTCTTTCAAAAGGAGAAAGCGAAAAAATCATCAATAAAATTAAAGATGCTATAAAGGTGGAGCCAAATAACGAAACTTTCTATTTCGTATTGGGCACAGCTTACGAGGCAATGAAGGACAATGAAAATGCAAAAGACGCATATAAAAAAGCCATCAGTTTAAACGCATCTTACAATGATCCTTGCTTTAACCTTGGCGCAATAATTTATAATGAAGCGATTGAGTTAAACAAAAAAATGAACGAAAATATTCCCATGAAAGAATACAACGAACTAAAGGTTAAACGCGATGCATTGTATAATGAAGCCTTGCCATACTTTGAAAAATCTTATGAGCTAGAACCCAACGATCGCAACACCCTGACAGCATTGAAAGAAATTTATGCTAGAATGAATCTATTAGATAAGTACGAAAAACTACCAAAATAGCGTTTTTTATTCGTCAACAATATAAAAGAGGAGATTATGTTAGATAGTCTCCTCTTTTTATTTTCAGCAATTCTATTTAACATAATATAAATTATAGGACAAAATAATATTGCAGGAGTGTGGTTTGACAAAAGAAATCGATTACATTTGATGTATGATAAAAATGAAATGTAATCTAATGTACAGAATGATCTTACTGACAGTATGCTGTTGTATGCACGCATATCTCTTTTCCAATGATGGTGTTTTTTATGCTTCCGGTATGACTTTGGTACCAAAAACTGAAACGCGCATCGAATTAAGGAAAGAAATTCTTACCATGAAAAAAATCGGGAATTATATGCGTGTCTATATTTATTTCGAATTCTATAATCCTGGAGACCCAATTGTTGAAACGGTGGGTTTTGTAACACCGCCGCCGGGTGGCGATATTTCGGATGATTCCATGAAACATCCTCAGATTTTTGATTTTCAGGTTCAGGTGCATGACTCACTATTGCCTTATAAAATATCAAAGTTGGAAACATCCGGTTTCAAATTATCTGAACATGATTTTTATAAGAATGATTTTATTTATCACTTTACTGTTCCCTTCAAGAAAGGAATAAATATTGTCCGCCACACTTATTTATATCGTGGTGGCAATTCTGTGGATGAAGCAAATTCATTTTTTTATCGACTTACTACCGGAGCTACTTG
Source organism: Chitinophagales bacterium (assembly GCA_019694955.1). GTDB lineage: Bacteria > Bacteroidota > Bacteroidia > Chitinophagales > JADIYW01 > JADIYW01. The sequence goes on from JAIBAX010000006.1 coordinate 65,032, forward strand.
GGCAAACAAGAAAATTAATGATTTTGAATTAAACATCGATATGGGCGAAGAAGTTTATTTCCATGTGCCTAACTCTTTTTCGTCCAAAAAGCAAATGGCTTCATGGACAATTGTTGGCACGGGACGAATAGCACAACAAGCCCAAAATGTGTTCGATCAAGACATCCGAATGGTGTATATCAAAAATGGATATATAACCTTAAAAGCCTCGAATTTTGTACCGGAAACGGATTTGTATTTTGGCATATATCATCCTTATGTATGGCTAGATTTAATGGACGAAAAAGGAACATTTGAAGGTATTCCCGATGTACTACGTTATTACGATTTTAATAACTATGACCCCAAAGATTTAGAAACACTAACAAGCGAAGAATTGAGGTTTATAAGAAATTTTATTTATGCGAGAAAAGGTTATATGTTCAATGCACCTGATTTACAGGCATTATTCAACCGATTTAGCTGGTATATTCCGGATCCCAATCTGAAAGACCCCTCTCCTCTTTTAACCACCGCTGAAAAGCAGTTGATAGACAATATTTTAGCAGAAGAAAATAAAAGAAAATAACACTAACCACTGAAAACCATTGACTGTCGTCTGTCGTCTGTCGTCTGTGGACTGAAGAACATTAACTGTAGACATAGCGTTTCGCAAAATATAAAATCGTTCCACTAAGTATCACCAACAAAGCACCAACCATATATTTCATTTCAGAAGAAAAGAATACGAATAACCATACACAAATCCCTAAAATAGCGGGTATCGGAAATAAAGGCATCTTAAAGGGCATTTCTACCTTAGGTTTTCGATAATGCAACAAAATCACGCCAACAGCCTGACTAATAAACTGTATTAAAATACGCATGGTAATGATGGCGGTTATAACCTCTTTCAACCGCAAAGTCAGGCTGAAAATAAATGCAATGCCGCCTAAAATCAGCAAAGAAACATATGGAAACTTGCCTTTAGGATGTATTTTACCAAAAATGCTGAAATAGTTGCCATCCAAAGCCGCCGCATATGGAATACGCGAATATCCCAACATCACCGCAAATAGCGATGAAAAGGCAATAAATAAAATTAACCCCGTTGCCAGTTTAGCATATCCTGCACCTAAAGTCATTTCAAAAAACTCGCTGATGACGAACTTAGATGCTGCTGCCTGTTGCCAGGGAACTACTCCTAAAACAGCCAATTGCATACCTAAGTACAATAAAGAAATGCTAATAATTGAAATAAACATACTCCTTGGAATATTGCGTTCAGGATGTTCAATTTCACCTCCTAAGTGGCAGACGTTATAATAGCCGAGGAAGGAATAAATCGTTTTGATAGAAGCCTGACCCAATCCAAAGAAAAATATACTGCTCCAACTGAAAGCATTTTCGGGATATGTGAAAGCCAGATGCGCATCAAAATGAAGTATTCCTGTGATGATAATCCATAAGATTGTGCCGCCAACGACCAGCCACATTAAAACGGAAATCTTACCCAAATCTTTAATATTTCTGTACAGGACAAACGTCAATAGTAATACTAAACTTCCGGATACGGCCTTCGCACCTATTTTTGATAACGGCACTAAATATCCCAAATATTCAGAGAAGCCTATGGCACCACTGGCAATTACTAAAGGCGCTTGAATGGTGGTTTGCCATATGTATAAAAACGCGAAGTACTTTCCCCATTTTTTGCCATAAAGGTGTTGTAAGAAAACATAGCTTCCGCCTGCCTGTGGCCATTTTGCGCCTAGTTCAGCCCAAACACAGCCATCCATCATCGACAAAAAAGCGCCCAATAACCAGGCAACAATACAATGCGGTCCATGCATCGCACCAACAACAAACGAAATAGTAATAAAAGGACCGATTCCCACCATATCTATCATGTTAAGTGCCGTAGCTTGCCGCAGACCTAATCCGCGAACCAATCCTTGTTGTTCCTGTGGTTGTGACATATTTAATAGGTTTTTATAGGTGGCTTATAAGCATTTAACATTTGGAAAAACGCCTTGGTTTTCTCCATTTTTGTAGGCGAATTAATGCTAAAATAGTAAAACAACTCCAAATCACCCTGATTCATTGCTAGCTGCATCGTGCCTTGCGATTTATGTTCAGCAATTTCCCAGTTGACAATAATTTTATAGTCCAATTTTTCCTTGAAGCCAAACTTTACCGTTCTATTTGTGTAAAATGGGTTGATACTAGTATCAATTCTTGTTTCGCTATAATCTTTTAGTTGAACATATTCATGTTGAATGGTATCGCCCATTTCTCCTAAGGAAACGCCTAAAATGACTGGTTTAATACTATCCGGCAACGATTGAACGGTTTGCAGTGCTAAAATTGTAGCTGCCTTATGGTGGGCATGGGTCGCAGGATCCGGAATGACGGCAAACACGTAATCATATCGATTTCTATTAATTTCATCAGCAATTCTTTGCTTTACAAGAGCAATATTCCAAGCAGTATCCAATGGGTCTAGTTCATTTAAACCGTATTTGGTGTCTTTTTGGTCTAAAAAAAAATAGTTGCGAATGCCAATGATTTTTCCGGCATTCATCAGTTCTTCCTTTCTGATTCTGGGGAGATACTCCCGCCCAACATTTTCGTCAGTCAGTTCCAGATGATAATAATCTTCTGCTAAGGTTGAATACTTGTAACCTCCTTCCCCATTGGTAATCAAACATAAATCCACAACGCCTTGCTGTTCATGGGTAATTTTATATACCGTTGCTGCCATTGAAGTTTCGTCATCAGGGTGCGCAATGACAATCAATACCTTAGGGCTTTGTGCGAAGCCCAAACCGCCATATAAACAAATAAATAGCACAAACGCAAACCTAATTTTCATAATAGAATGTTATTATTGAACTGTGAAGGTAGTATTAAACCACTAAATATCTATTGATTAAAACAACCCTAAATTACGTTTTTGAACAAAAGCCAAAAAAATGCCCGGTTTGCGAATAGATTTTACCCTTCTCAAACAAGATTTTTTTAATGAGGAAAATAATCTATGTTAAAAGAAATAAACACAGTTCGGATGGAACAATACATACTTTAGAACCTTTTCCTTAGAGTAACAAAAAGACCACTTATCGTTTGTTTCGATAGCTTGTCCGTATTTCGCATGTTGAACGCCATATTATCATACTAATTCAACAAAATAAGTTTACTTTATAAACGAACGTGAATAAGTATTAAGCTATTATTATGGAATTGTTTCTTATATTTATCCCCGCAAAAATGAGGCTTTAATGATTCATTTTTTAAATATTTACTAAAATTAAAATATAGCTTTGGAACCGACAAATGTAAATGATCCGGAATATTATCACAAAGTAGTTGACTGTCAACATGCGTGTCCCGCACACACACCCGTTCCTGAATACATCCGATTAATAGCTGCCGAAAAGTACACGGAAGCATATATGATCAATTGGGAATCGAATGTTTTCCCCGGTGTATTGGGTAGAACCTGCGACAGACCTTGCGAACCTGCTTGCAGAAGGGGACGTGTAGAAGAAGAACCAGTAGCCATATGTAGGCTAAAACGCGTAGCCGCAGATTTTAAAGGCGAAGTAAAAGCACTCATGCCAAAAGCACCACAACAAAAAAACGGTCAAAAAATTGCCGTTATCGGTGGCGGCCCAGCGGCGTTGACAGTTTGTAGAGACTTAGCACCACTGGGATACGAAATACATTTGTACGATGAGCAGAGCAAAGGTGGTGGTATGATGCGCTCACAGATTCCATCCTTCCGCCTTCCGGCAGAAGTATTGGATGAAGAAGTGAATTATATCTTGGATATGGGTATAGATGCACATTTCAATACATATGTATCCAGCTTGCAGCAGATTTTAGATAAATCATATGACGCCGTTTTTGTTGGCACCGGTGCTCCGAGAGGCAAAGACCTTAAAGATTTACCCGGCAGGCAAGAAGGAGCTGCCAACATACATATAGGTATAGAATGGTTGGCGAGTGTTGCCTTCGAGCATACGCATAAAATTGGCAAAAAGGTAATCGTTCTAGGTGGCGGAAATACGGCAATGGACTGTTGTCGTACCTCCAGACGCTTAGGCGGTGAAGATGTGAAAGTAATCGTCAGAAGTCCTTTTTCAGAAATGAAAGCCTCCCCTTGGGAAATAGAAGATGCCTTACATGAAGATATTCCTATTTTGGACAATCATGTACCGAAGCAATTTGTCATTAAAGATGGTAAATTGGCAGGGATGCTGTTTGAAAAAGTAAAAGCAGTTTATGACGACCAAGGAAAGAGAACGTTGGTATCTACCGGAGAGGCAGACGTATTCTATGAAGCCGATGATGTATTGGTTGCCATTGGTCAGGAAAATAGTTTCCCATGGATAGAAGCTTCCTGCGGAATAAATTTTAACAAATGGGGCGTTCCCGAACTTAAAGAACCGATCTTCCAATCGTCAAATGAAAAAGTATTTTTTGGTGGAGATGCTTCTCTCGGGCCCAAGAATGTTATTACTGCTGTTGCACAAGGACATCAGGCGGCAATATCTATCCATTTGTTTTGTCAGGGAAAACCTTTAACAGAGAGACCCGCACCGGGAACGAATTTGGTGAGTACAAAAATGGGTATTCATGAGTGGAGTTATGAAAATGATGTCGCTACAGATATCCGGTACATCGTTCCACAAGCAGATAAAGCATTGACACTCAAAGACAGAAAAAAGGAAGTAGAATTGGGCTTTGATGTAAAAACAGCCTTTAAAGAAGCACAAAGATGCCTTAATTGTGATGTCCAAACCGTTTTTACTGCCAGTAAATGTATAGAATGTGATGCTTGTATGGATATTTGTCCTACCAACTGCATCACCTTTACCCATAATGGCGAAGAATCCGAATTGCGAACGCGTTTATTTGTTCCGGCAAAAAACTTATCACAGGATTTACTGGTCTCTCCTACCCTTGCAACCGGCAAGGTAATGGTAAAAGACGAAGACGTTTGTCTTCATTGCGGTCTTTGCGCAGAAAGATGTCCAACTGCCGCTTGGGACATGCAACAATTTTTTTATAACGTGACGAAAGCATACCAATAATGGCTAAAAATAAAAGCAAAGTCAACGACTTAGTAGTAAGATTTGCAAATGTAAATGGAACAGGCTCTGCCAGCGCGAACTATTTGTTTGCCAAAGCAGTATTCAGGATGGGTATTCCTGTATCGCCAAAGAATATTTTTCCTTCCAATATTCAGGGATTACCAACATGGTATGAAGTACGCATCAGCGAAAAGGGATATTTAGGAAGAAGAGACGGCATAGATGTAATGGTGTCCGTAAATCCGCAGAGTTTTGCTAAAGATATCGCTAGCGTTTCTTCAGGCGGTTATTTTTTATATGATAGCACCAAACGCCTGCATTCAGATTTAATTCGGGACGATATTCATTTTATAGGAATTCCACTGATGGAAATTTGTATCCGTGAATATACAGACCCGCGCCAAAGACTCTTATTTAAAAATATCATCTATGTTGGAGCATTATCAGAGCTACTTAAAATAGAGTTTTCTGTTTTAGAAGAATTGATAAGAGAACAATTTTCAGGAAAAGAAAAACTCATTGCTCCAAACCTGAATGCCTTGCAATTAGGCATACAATATGTAAAAGAGCATTTCCCAGAACAGATCAATTTTAGGTTAGAAAGGCGAAACTTGGTGGGTGATGCCATCTTAATGGATGGAAATACTGCTGCTGGCTTAGGTGCTGTATATGCAGGCGCAACAGTAGCTTCCTGGTATCCAATCACACCTTCCACTTCGCTGATAGAGGCTTTTGAAGACTACTGTAAGCAGTTTAGAATAGATAAAGAAACTGGCAAAAAGAACTACGCCATTGTACAGGCAGAAGATGAATTAGCAGCTATCGGAATGGCCATTGGTGCCAATTGGAATGGCGCACGCTCTTTTACAGCCACCAGCGGACCCGGTTTGTCTTTAATGAACGAATTTCTTGGAATAGCCTATTTTTCTGAGATTCCAGTTGTATTAGTAGATGTACAAAGAGCAGGACCTTCGACGGGAATGCCAACAAGAACACAACAGTCCGACATCCTTAATGCAGCATATTGCGGTCATGGAGATACAAAAAATATACTGCTATTTCCTTCAACACCTGCCGAATGTTTTGAGATGGTAGCAGATGCTTTTGACTTATCAGATTCCTTGCAAAGTCCTGTACTAGTGATGTCAGATTTAGATTTGGGAATGAATGATCACATGTCGGCACCACTCAAATGGAATTCGGATAGAAAGTATAAACTTGGTAAAGTAATGACCGAAAAGGAATTAGATGCTTTACCTAAGTATGGTAGATATTTAGATGTTGATGATGATGGTATTCCGTATCGTACAATACCCGGCACTCACCCCACAAAGGGCGCTTATGTGACCCGTGGGTCATCACATGATGAGTATGCCGCCTATACTGAGGACTCTCCTACTTATGTCAGAATCGTTAATAGGTTATTGAAAAAATTCGATACTGCAAAAAAAATGGTGCCAAAACCTGAAATAATTAAAAGTCCGCAAGAAACGAAATTGGGCTTTTTGTATTTCGGCACGTCTGCCTATGCATCCCAAGAAGCGAAAGACTTTCTTGCAGAGCACAATATTTTTGTTAATGCCATACGCATTAAAGCATTCCCCTTCTCTAAGGAAGTAGAAGCGTTTATTGAAAGGCATGAAACCATATTTGTTATTGAGCAAAATAGAGATGCACAAATGAGAACATTGTTAATCAATGAGTTAGATGTTAATCCTAAGAAGCTCATCAAAGTATTAAACTATGATGGGATGCCCATCACTGCGAATTTTATTGCTAAAGAAATCTCTGTTGATTTAAAAGCACATCTCTATTTATCCAAAGAATCGGTATCATTATGACATATTTAAAGCCAAAATTCCACCACCCGGATTTACCCAAGAACAAGTTGGGCTATACTAGAAAATATTACGAAGGCTCATTATCAACGTTGTGTGCCGGTTGTGGTCATGATTCTATTAGTGCCGCCATCGTAGAAGCGTGTTTCGAATTAAATATAGAACCACATAAAGTTGCTAAAATGTCCGGGATTGGGTGTTCCTCGAAAACTCCGGCATATTTCCTCAGCAATTCGCATGGCTTTAATTCAGTGCATGGTAGAATGCCTTCCGTAGCAACAGGCGCCAATCTCGCCAACAGGGACTTGTTATACCTTGGCGTTTCCGGTGATGGTGATTCCGCATCCATCGGTATGGGGCAGTTTGTTCATGTGATAAGAAGAAACCTCAACATGGTATATATCGTCATGAACAATGGTTGTTATGGACTTACCAAAGGGCAGGATTCAGCTACGGCAGATGTTGGTTCGAAAAATAAATCTGGCAATATCAATCAATTTGAAGGAATCGACTTGTGTGGACTGGCAATAGAATTGGGTGCTACCTTTGTAGCGCAGAGTTTTTCCGGTGATAAAGCGCAATTGGTACCTTTGTTACAAGCCGCCATGTCGCACGAAGGTTTTGCATTAGTCAATGTATTGTCGCCATGTGTTACATTTAACAACAATACAGGATCTACAAAATCTTATGACTACGTACGGGAGCATTTGGAGGCAACCGCTTCGGTAGATTTTGTTCCTTATGCCGAAGAAATCACCACACAATATGAGGAAGGTGAAACAAAATCCATCCAACTCCACGATGGTTCTTGGTTAGAACTGCATAAATTAGCGCAAGGTTGGAATCCCGAAGATAAGATTTCTGCCATCAATGCCTTACAAAATGCCAGGAAACATCATGAGATACTCACCGGACTCATCTACTTGGATACAGACAATAAGGAATTACATGATTTAATGAATACCACAGATGTTCCACTCAATAAATTAACCCAAGACGTCCTCTGTCCGGGGTTAGAAGTGTTGGAAAGTATTAATGCAGACTTGCGATAATTCGCAAAGAATTTTGTATTTTTGATGTTTGCCTAAGCAAACATACATATGTTGCTAAAATTTTTACATAAGAGATACAAGGATCATCCTAAATTCCCCAGTGTAGTAAATTGGGTAAGAACTTTTACATTTCCCGGATTAGAAAAAGTACCGTTGTATGATGTCATAAGGATGTTTAGAGCGGAAATAAAGAATGATGCCATTAATGTGCGGGCAGCTTTTATTTCCTATTTTTTTATACTGGCCATGTTTCCTTCCATTACCTTCTTCTTTACGTTAATCCCCTATCTCCCTATACCGAATTTTGATAAGATATTAATGGATTTTTTGCAGGAAATACTTCCTGAAGGCGTTTATTTGGTACTACAATCCACCATTACAGACATCGTTCAAATACAAAGAGGTGGTTTATTGTCTTTGAACTTCTTCTTGGGGATGCTCTTTGCCACAAATGGGGTCAACTCCATCATGGTGGCATTTGATAAAGTCAACCATACCTTCAAAAAACGGAACTGGCTACAAAAACGGATGGTGGCCATTCAAATAGTTGCCTTAGTAAGTACACAACTGATATTGGCAATTTTTCTATTCGTTATAGGCGAAAACTCTATCAACTGGATACTCTCCTATCTAAATATTCGCAGTGAATTTACTGTGTATCTGTTCAAAAGTATAAAACTCTTTTTAATCGCATTTTGCTTGTTTAATACTATTGCAACCATGTATTATTTGGCGCCGGCAGTGAAGAAAAAATATCGATATTTTTCTGCAGGTGCAACATTTGCGACTTGTATGGCTTTAATCTTGTCATATGTTTTCTCGGCATACATCAATTATTTTCATAATTTTAATAGGTTGTATGGCTCCTTGGGGTTAATTATTGTCGTCATGTTATGGGTATATTTTAACTCCATCAATATTCTCTTTGGCTTTGAACTCAACAATAGCATTCAAGTTTCTAAAGCAAAACGGGAAGAAAGGGAGAAAATGAAGCTACCCAATTTATAATACCAATAAAGTTTGGTATCATCTATCTTTGTAGTATAAAAGATTATTAGGGTGCCTGCTACGCACCGCGCTATCCGCCATACACGGTATTGGCTCCTATCGCTGGCACATCTTCATTTATAGGCTTTAAACCCTTCAAGGGATACGGTATACATTACGGATGGAAAGAAAACTGTTGTATTAAGTCTTCCAACTCTTGTTTAAAATCTGTCTGTTCTAAAGAAAAGAAATGGCGAAGGGCACTATGTGGTTCTACTTTTAGGTTGCGCATCCTCAGTTGTTGATTGATGAATATCATTTCCATTGCCGGGTAAATCTCTTTCATAGTGAGTGCAATGTCCATAACTGAGCGGTTATGATCCACCAGATTATAAATACCTCCCGGGATTGCCGGATGGAAGGGCAACTCGCTCAATACTTGTGAAAGTCTGTCAACATGTATAAATGAGCGTATTTGCTTACCCGTACCATGAATAGAGATGCGCTTGTGGAAATTGGCTTCGAAGGCAAAGCGGTTGATAACAGCATCGAAGCGCATGGAAGGGCTATAACCGTAAATATTGCCACATCGTACAATATAGGTATCTAATTTGGGAATCAGTTGGGCAACAAAAGACTCGCCCCTCATTTTAGAGATTCCGTAGTTTGTACGCGGATTTAAAGCGGTATTTTCCGTAATCGCTCCGCTCCCGCTACTACCATATACGGAAATGCTGCTAATGTGAACAAATTTTTTGACGTCACTATCCTCAACGGCGTAAGTAAGTTCTGCAGTACCCCAAAGGTTGGTTTGTTCAATCAGGTGCGGATCTACTTCAGTATAGGGGCTGGGAATCATGGCCGCCAGGTGGTAAACAACATCCATTTTTTTTACCAACTTTCGTATTGTTCGGGTATCTAAAATATCGCCCTGTACAAATCGAATATTATTCTTGCCGAAATGATGGCATAAGAACATATTATACAAACCTCTGGAAAGGTTATCCAATATGACAATTTCTTCAATATCAGTTCTTTGTGCCAATTTTCGCACCAATTCCGTACCAATATATCCTGCGCCGCCTGTTACTAGTATTCTCATGGTATAGTTAAATATTAAAGATTATTTTATCAGTTCAGTATGAAGACCGCATTCCGTTTTTGCCATCCCGAACCACCGAGCCATGCGTTCATCGCCCAATTCTTCGGGGTCAAATTTTCTCGTACAAGGCTCACAACCAATACTTAGATAGCCTTCAGCATCTAAAGGATGGCGAGGAATATCCATTTCATAAATGTAATCCCAAATCATTTTATTGGTCCAATGCAACATGGGATGGTAACGCATGGCACCTTGCGGGGTCGACATCTCCTCACCCATACGTTTCCTATTCTCATTTTGGTCGGCACGAACACCATTTATCCAAACATCGTACTTAATCAATAGTGGCTCCATCGGTTGCACCTTATTGATATCGCAGCAATGGTCAGGGTCAGAGGCAAATAGCAATTTGCCATTCATATCTTTTTGCATACTGCGTGGCACATGAGAACTCACTTCTTGAATATTCAAACCGTACAATTCTCCCAATAAATCCTTATAAGCAATGGTTTGTGGGAAAAGGTATCCCGTATTTAAGAAGAAAATGGGAATATTCTTATCAATTTTCGAGATAATGTGCAACATGGGTATGCTATGCGTTTGAAAAGAAGACGTAGCAAACACACTGCGTTGGCTACTAATATAATTTATCAAACGCTCCCTGATTTTTTGTATTTCCTGTTGGTACCACATTATCCATGTAAATTTATTTACCTTATTGATATTCACAATTTAAAAGAGATTAAATTATCTTTAGCAAATGAATGGTTAGGGAACTATTTGTTTAACTTTGAGCGTTTAAAATATTTGAAGTTCCTACCGCAACCTTGAAAAGAATGGCTTATTAGACATGAAGCAGATAAAAAAATTATGGATATTATTGGGCATTACTGTAATAATTGTAGTGTGGGGACTTGTTGTCAGGAATGTGGCGGCAAATAAGGAAGCTAAAGTCAGTCAGGCTTTTGAACAAGTAAAAGTAGCTTATGAATTAAGGTTGAATATAATAGAAAACTTGGTGAGTTTTGTGAAAGGATATTCCAATTTTGAACAGGAATCGCTCGCAAAAGTAATTGAAGCAGAGTTGTTGGCGTCGGAGGAACTAAAGCACTCAAGTTTTACTACTCCAGAGATTTTTGATAGATTCAATAGAATTCAAGATGAGTTGTACAATAAATACAAGCGTCTGTTGGTAGACGTGCAAAAACTCCCGGAAATTACCTCAAATCCAAATTTTGCAGAAGTAAAAAACAATATCAAAGAAAATGAAAAAGCTATTTTAACCGCTAAAAAAACATATAATGCGGAAGTGGATGCTTATAACAAGTTCATTCATTTTTTACCCAATCAGTTGATTGCCAAATTATTTCGTTTTAACTCAGGTGAAACGTTTACCATGGGCAATGTCAACGTTCAAAAAGAATTTAGTAATACAAATCACCATTAGCATATCATCATGAACGCAAGGAATATATTTAACGAATTTGAACAGGAGGAAATTGTCGCCGCCATAAAATCTTTAGAGTTAAAAACATCGTGTGAAATTCGGCTGCATATAGAAGAGAAAACCGATATTCCCATAGCAGAACGAGCGAAAGAAATTTTTGATTTTTTGGAAATGCAACAAACACGCCTCCGAAATGGAATTTTGTTGTACATTAGCCTGTTCCCGATGGATGCTTACTTTCATTTTGACCAAGGAATATTAGAAAGTTCTGCATATACATCGCTTGAAGAAATCGGTAAAGCATTATCAGAAAAAATAAGTGATAAACAATTATTAGCAGGTATAAAAGAAGTATTATTGGGTTTGGGAGAACAACTTTCAGCGCCCTTCCCCTATCAACCGGACGATGTAAATGAATTGCCTAATGAAATTTCGTTCGGATAACTCCTAAGATTTTTATTTAAACTAAAAGTTTTAAAATATAAAATAATATATTGAATTTCAACTACTTATTTTATGTATATTTTAAAATACTTTCAATCGATTTTAGGGTGATTGATAACCGTCATTGAATCTGAGGGCTTCGTTAGCATTCGGATTTTACCTAACGGCTAAATTCTGTTCCCAAACCCAGTATTTTTTAATTTTTTGGTTAATTCTGACTATTTTTGCGATATGGAAATTTTGATTCTGTTTGTATTGACGTTGTTGAATGGTTTCTTTGCGCTCTCCGAAATTGCTTTGGTTTCGGTAAAAAAATCCAGGATTGAGCACTTAGCGGCACAGGGGAGTTCTAGGGCGAAAACGATTTTAGCGTTGCTTGAAAACCCGGAAGGTTTTCTCTCTTCAGTACAGGTAGGTATAACCTTGATTGGAATTGTTGCGGGTGCCTATGGTGGGGCTAAACTGACAGATGACTTAGAGCATTATCTGCTCCACTACCCTGCTATTGCACCTTATGCACACAATGTTGCCATGATTTTTGTCATTGGATGCATTACCTATTTTACGATAGTTATAGGTGAGTTAGTGCCTAAAACCATCGCCATGAATAATGCGGAAAGCATCGCATTAAACTGTGCCAAAATCATCAAGTACTTTACAATGGCTACCTATCCTTTTGTAAAGTTGCTTTCCTTTTCCACCCAACTCATCATGCGCATTTTTGGGGTAAAAATCAATGATGCGGATCAGGTTAGTGAAGAAGAACTGCGCTTTATGATAAAAACGGCAGGCAAACAAGGTGTTTTGGAAACGCAGGAAAGTCAAGTACATCAGAACCTTTTTTCCTTCACGGATCAGACGGCAAAGTCTTTGATGACGCATAGTTCAGATGTAGAGTGGATTGATATCGCAGAAGATAAAGAGACTATTTATCTACAACTTAAAGAAAGTGCGCACTCAAAATTTATTGTCAGCGAAGGTGTATTAGATAATATCAAAGGCGTTGTGTATATAAAAGATTTTTTAGAGCAAATGGATAGGGCTGATTTTGATATGAATAAACTCCTGAAGACACCCATCTTTGTTACACAAAATACACCTGCCTTCCACCTCATTAACACTTTCAAGAACAATAAGCAATACATGGCAGTCGTCGTGGATGAATTCGGTTCAGTGAAAGGCATTGTCACACTGCACGATTTATTTGAAGCCATCATTGGCGATTTACCGGATGAGGATGAACGTGATGAGTTGTTTATCTTTAAAAGAGATGATAATACCTACCTCATCGATGGAAAAACGCTGATTCATGAGATCAACCAATTCTTCCAGAAAGAAATCATTGAAGACAATCAGGCAAAATACACCACTATTTCAGGATTTATGATCGAACACCTGAAACGCATCCCTGCCATTGGCGACAAAGTGGAAGTAGAAAACCTAGTCTTCGAAATCATGGATATGGATAAAGTGAGAATCGACAAGGTCTTGTTGACTATTAGAGCAATAGAAGCGGAAGTGGTTATTAATAATAGCTAATAAATAGTCCGTTAATTTTATAATGGCGTGATGTTTAACTCGAAGTTACCAACTGCGAATAGTAGGGCAATTTCTCTTGACATATAAAGCGAGTTGAAAACTTTTATTTTCGTATAAATCGTTTAGCCATTTTTTAGTCCGAGAAAATCTGTACTTTTGTGGCATTATTTTTTTAACCTTTAACAATACCCGTAAGTATGAAGTTATCACAATTTGATTTCGAACTGCCAAAAGAGAAAATCGCTCTCTATCCCAGTGAAAACAGGGATGAAAGCCGATTGATGGTTCTACACCGCAAAACAGGTCTTATTGAACATAAGATGTTCAAAGACGTCTTAAATTATTTCGATGATGGCGATGTGATGATCCTCAATAATACCAAAGTTTTTCCTGCTCGCCTGTATGGTACTAAGGAGAAAACGGGTGCAAAGATTGAAGTATTTTTACTCCGTGAACTCAACCACCAACTGCGTCTTTGGGATGTATTGGTAGATCCTGCAAGAAAGATAAGAGTAGGTAATAAATTGTACTTCGGCGATGATGATTTAGTAGCAGAAGTTGTTGACAATACCACTTCCCGTGGAAGAACGATCCGTTTTCTTTTTGAGGGCGACGAAAGTGAATTCAGGGCTATTTTGGAGAAACTGGGGCATACACCACTTCCAAAATACATCAAGCGTGAACCAGAAGAATTGGATAAGGAACGCTATCAAACCATCTATGCTAAAGAAGAAGGTGCTGTAGCCGCTCCTACTGCCGGACTTCATTTCAGTAGAGAACTGATGAAGCGCTTGGAGATTAAAGGCGTTGATTTCGCAGAACTTACGTTGCATATCGGTTTAGGAACTTTCCGCTCCATTGAAGTGGAAGACCTTTCCAAGCATAAAATGGATGCCGAATACTTCAAAATTGATGAGAAAGCAGCAGCCATTGTGAACAAAGCAAAAGATAAGGGTAAAAAGGTATGCGCCGTTGGAACCACTTCTATGCGTGCTATTGAAACTTCTGTTTCTGCTAACCATAGGTTGAAGCCAATGGAAGGATGGACCAATATTTTTATACACCCACCCTATGATTTTTCCATTGCGGATGCCCTTATTACTAATTTTCACTTGCCAAAATCCAGTTTAATCATCATGATTGCTGCCTTCGCAGGATTTGATTTGGCTATTGAGGCATATGAAACAGCTATCAAAGAAGGTTATAACTTCTTTAGCTATGGTGATTCTATGTTGATATTATAATTGTCGTGGAAATCATCCTCAAGGATATTACCTTTCAGGAATATACAAGTGGTGTTCAACTTTTTCATCCTTCCAAATCGGTGGGACAGAAAATAAGAACACCACTTATTTTTTTTATAGCCTTCGTCATAATTTTTGTTTTTTTTGTTATTCAAACATCCCTAAGTTTTGTGCAGCTTTGGCTGATGCTTTTGCCATTTATACTTGTCTTTTACTATTATACCTATAAAATCTTGCTGCAACCCTATTTAGATTTTAAACAAATTTTGTTCTATCAAAGTGAATGTAAGTACAGTTTTGGAGAAGACAGCCTAATTATTGAGTATGATAACCGACAATCCATCATAAAATATCCTCTACAGAGTAAAATTGCGAACAAGGTGGTTGCTTTCTATCAGAATGATAGGCTTCATGTGCTTCCAAGGCGTTATTTTAGCGAAATAGAATGGCATCAGATCACGAAAACTATATGATATATTAAATAAATCTAACAGGTTTTGAAAACCTGTCAGATTTATTGACTTCGTTACTTGAACGCTTGAAGGGTTCAAAATCCTTCAAGCGTTTTCAGCGAGATTAAATAAAAAAAGCCATTCTTTCGAATGACTTTTTAGGGACAATGATGGGGCTCGAACCCACGACCCTCGGAACCACAATCCGATGCTCTAACCAACTGAGCTACAATGTCCGTGTTTTGAGGATGCAAAAGTATAAATAATAACGAAAAAAAAGAAGGATTTGTTTCTTTTTTATAAAAATTTTCCGTCGCGCATCACCAGCTTCCTGTCGGCAGTATCTGCAAACTGTTCATTATGTGTAACAATAACGAAAGTTTGGTTTAACTCATCTCTGAGTTTAAAAAATAGGTGATGCAAGTCGCTGGCATTGGTAGAATCTAGGTTTCCCGTAGGTTCATCGGCAAGTATAACTGCCGGTTGGTTGAGCAATGCCCTTGCGACAGAAACACGCTGCTGCTCCCCTCCTGATAGTTCTGATGGTTTGTGGTTGAACCGATGTGAAAGACCCATGAAATCCAGCAGTTCTTTGGCGCGTTCTTTTACCTTGGCATCATTGGTTCCTGCAATAAATCCCGGAATACAAACATTCTCTAAGGCGGTAAACTCCGGTAATAAGTGATGGAATTGAAATACGAACCCAATATGTTTATTTCTGAATGCCGAAAGTTTTTTATCGGTAAGGGTATCCATCTGAACACCATCAATGCTGAGTGTTCCTTTGTCTGCTTTATCTAATGTACCGATTATATGCAATAAGGTAGATTTTCCGGCTCCCGAGGGACCAACTATACATACTACTTCTCCTTTATTGATTTGGATATCTACATCTTTTAATACTGCCAAACTGCCATAACGCTTGGAGATGTTTTTCGCAATAATCATAGCTTATTTTTTTTCTATTACCCAAGCATTGGCATTAATATCACTACGGATTTTAGCTAATTTGGCGTCTAAATCTGTATCATTTACGGCAATACATACTCTGTAGTTATTGTTTGCACCAGCAACATATGGCTTGTATCCGGTTGTCAGCAGTTGCATTTGATAGTTTTCGGCATTGGCTTTATTAGAAAAAGAACCGACGACGACCGTTGACATGGTATTGACTTCCGGTTTTGATGGCTGTGGTGTTATGGACGTATTTTCTTTAACTGTTTCTACAGTCGAGGATGGCTTTGTTAAGGATACAGCGGCTTTATCTATCGTAGTAGAAGGTATTGAAACTGTGGTTTCAACCATTGGCGATACAGCTTGTTTAGCAATTTCCTGTTTGACAGGCGCAGGCTGCGGTGCAATTATAGGTGTTGTTGGGGTGGATAATACCGGTGTCGTAGGTTCAATATTTACCGCAGTGGTTACTTCCGGGGTGTTGATACTTACATCAGCAGGAGTCGGTTTGGGCGTGTTGCTATATTTTACTGATGGTTGTACAGGAAATAAAGATGCTTTGTCGTAGTGATTTCCACCTGAGCGGATGTTCATCAGTAGGGATGAGAAGACAAATGCTGCTGCTAATATAGCTGAAATGCGAAATGGCCAAATGCGGAACTTGCGTTTTTGTCGAAGTGCAGCAATTTCATCTTCATAGGTTTCGGCAGGTTTGTCGCCAATGGACTCTATGAGCATTTCTTTTATTCTGTTTACAGGCGTAATAGGGATTTCTCCTAAGCCATAGGAAGTGAAACTTGTAAATGTGGTAGAAGGATTGAATTGAAGGTTTTTTGAGTCGTCGATATACACTTTGCCGATACCTTCAAATAGAGTGCTGCCGTTGATTTGCAGGTTCTTTTCACACTGCATTACAAAATCATTAATTTTCAATTCGGCTTGCTTGTAGCTGATGTGTTCATCCTTGGCAATGAGGGAAATCAATAAACCATCATTCGTATTCAAGGATCTGTTAAAAGCTATTTTTTTGGTGGGTGGTTGTAGTTTTTTGGTACTGAAATCCATCTCTGCAGGTTTATATTGGGTGATGAACCCGCCAAAACCTGGCAACACAACACATTCCTGTTCAAATAGTAATCTCGTTAAATACTCGTTCATTTTCGCTAAAAAGTCAACATCACTCCACCGATGGCTTGTAGGCCGTAACTTGGATACCTATAGTATCTTTGGTACTTCGTTGAAGCAAGATTGTTCAAATTTACGAAAAATCCGACATATTTATTTAAATGATAGCTTGCGGATAAGTTAATATCTGCAATTCCTTTTAGTTTATCCACATTTCCATTTTCTTTCAACACTTTTGAACCACTTTCCCCAAAGATATCCACTTTTACGTTGAGTTTTTCGTTCCACGTATATCCAACTGTTACATTTGCCTTGAGGGCTGGAAGGTGGTATGGGGTGGTGTTGTTTTTTGATTTATATATGTTATAATCCAAGGTTGCCCGAGCGTTGAAAGTTTTGCCATAATTGTACCCAAAGGAAATTTTTGGATTCCAAGCACTCATTTTTTCATCGTATTGCAATACAAATTTGCGGTAGTCGGTGCTATCATTGACGACCAATGGCAGGTTTTTGTACACCATCTGCCCGAAGCTGAGGTCGTAAGAAAACCCGCTGACGGCACCCCGTAAACCTATAAAGCGCCTGTCTTCTGTGCGATAATTATCCCAACGGATTTGATTGCTTAAGAAGGGTACCTGCGGATAGAGGTTATAAATATTATTAACGGTAACATCTCCAATCCATTCGTTGTACATCACCAAGTGATTATCGGCAATTTGCAATTGATTTTTAAGGTATGGGAAGGCGAAAACATCTCCTTCATCGATGGCAATTTTTGCACCGCCTTCGATTTTCCATATACCCATTTCGATACCTGCGAAGGGTTTAAAGCCTACTACAAACCTATTATCGTTTCCGACCGTTTTTAAGGTGGTGCTGTTTCCGGTAATTTCGCCACCTGCGGTGAAGATATCTTTAAACTGCTTGGATGCCAATACGCTGAAATGTATAATGTTTTCTGTCTGCCCTTGATTGGTTTTAACCCTATCAAATCCAAAATGTCCTTTGTATTTTAGGTCTTTGGAATTGTCTGCATAATTGGTGAAATATGTTTTAAAACCAATGGTTTGATAAGAAATATCTATGGTATCGGGGTCGAAGAAAATGAGTGTGTCATCGTGGTCGTAGCCATAATAGTTATATTTATCGTAGCCGAAGTCGATATCTGCGCCGACGAGTACTTTCTCAAAATTATACTGCCCGAAAGCTTTGGCACCTGTTTCCATGTATTTTTGGTAATCGTACTTTTTCTTGTTGGAAGAGATGAAATCTCCTTTCAGTCCGACTTTAAATTTTTCCGTGTTTTTGTTGGTGATAGAGAAATCTACCAATGGTGTCAGGTAGTTGCCAAATCCTGCTTTTAGGTAGACAAATGGCAGCGGCTCAGGCTTTTCGTCTTTTACGCGCAGGGGCTTGATTTCCGCAGGTTTGTATTCTACGTTGATGGCTTTTTCGGTAGCCGTATATTGCTGCGCCTGTGGTGTTTGTTCTTTCACTTTTGGCAAATCCATGGAGACATTTATTTTGTCGGATTTAATCAATACCGGCTGATATTCTTTGACGACATCGATTTGTTCGTTATCGATGGAGCCGTTTGTTTGGGCGTGCATATTTGTTGCAAATCCCCAAAGGGCGATACATACCAAACATTTGCGGATAGTTGCGGAAAAAATGGATGTAAATAGGTGATTTTTTTGTGTTGCGTAAGGGATAGAGGAACAATCCCCGACTGATAAGGAGGGATGTGACGAAAGCCCGCCCACTGTAGTAGTGATAACGGATACAGTGGGTACGCCATAAGCCTTATTTCCGGATAAATTATTTATATTATGCTGTATCATATCCTTTGCTTTTAGTCGTTATTAAATTCCATGGTGCCAGAATTATTGGGTGCCTGGATTTTCGATTTTTTTGTTTCCAATTCTACCACTTGGTTGTATTTGTTTTGCGCTTGCTTGCGGAGGTCGTCTTCTTTGTCATAATTGTCGAGGATGCTTTGCAGCGTGGCTTTTGCTTGGAAATACTCTTCCTGTGTAATGTAAACATCTGCCAACAACAAATAAACGTTGACCAGCCAATACTGATAGGAAGGATAGGTATCGATGAACTCAAAGCAGGTTGCCTCACATTCTGTGTATTGTTTTTGTAAGTATTGCATTTTAGCAATTTTGAACTTCGACTCTGCCGCTTGTTCATTGGAGACTTTGCTAATTACTTCTTTCAGGTCTGCCTTGGATTTATCAAAACTCTGTGTTTCGTAGTATGAGAGTCCCCTGAAATATTTGGCTTCTGTCATGGTATAATCGGAAAGTCCGGTGGTACTTAGCACTTCCGTTGCATAAGTAACGCAATCGTTGAAGCTTTTTGCTTTATAGGAACTGCGCATCAGTCCGAGCAAGGCTTCTCTTTTTGCATCGTCGGTACTGGCGAGTTCTTTATATTTTTTATACAAATCGAAGGATTTTGTGTAATTGGCTTGTTTATAGGTGATGGCGGCTTGTTTAGCGACTGCTTTTTCGGTGAACAGGCTACCAGAGCTTTGGGTAACATAGTCGTAGTCGATGGCGGCCTTGTCGTAATCTAAGTTCTTGAAATAGCATTCGCCTCTATAAAAGTGTGCTTGAAGGGCGAAATAGCCGTTAGGATAAGCGATTAGATAATTATTGAAGCTTTTAAGGGCGGCTTCGTAGTTGCCTTTGGCAAATTGTGTTTCTGCCGAGAGGTAAGCTACAGAATCTTGTGTGGATACGGATACGCTGGCGCCGGGGTATTGCTTGAGGAAATTGATATAACCATCCGGGTCGCCTTTTGCGATATAAACATCTTTCACTATCATGAGTGCTTCATTTGCAGCATTCGTTTTGGGGTATTTGTCAATAGCCGTTTTATAGTATTTTAGGGCATCGTCTAGTCTATCCTCATTATAGGCAATCAATCCCAGTTTCAGGTAAGCTTCCGGAACTAGGTCGCTTTTAGGATAGCCATTGATGACACTATTATAAGAGGATATTGCATCGCCGTTTTTGCTCAATAACATGTAGGTGTTGCCTAACTCGTAAAGGGCGTTATCTGCATATAATGAATTGGGGAATTTTTGCGACATGACTTTCAATCCGATAATTTTTTCGTCATAGTTGCCACTCAATCCTTCCAGAATGGATTTTTGAAAGAATGCATAATCAGAACCTGTAAATCCGTTGGTGACCACTTTGTTGTAGTATTGGATAGCTTTGGGGTAGTTTTTGCTCATAAAGTAGCAATCTGCGGCACGAAGGACGGCATCAGGATAGATGACCTGAGCGATGTTCTTATCTTTGGAGGCGGCGAGTTGGTCGTCAGCTTTTTCGAAAAAGTCTTTGGCTTTAGAAAAGTCGTTTTTCTTATAGTAATTGTAACCAATGATATAGTTAGCCATACCGGGTGAAGCTTTTGCAGAATAATTGCTATTGAGGAAATCGCTATAGGTGAGGAATTTCTGTGCGGCTTCTGTACTTTTATCTAATTGACTTTGCTGGTGGTATATATCTGCTTTGAGGTAGTAGCATAATGCTTCGATAGACTTGTCTTTCAGGTATTTCATGGAGCGGTTGATATATTCTTCTGATTTGGTGAAATTTCCGTCATTGAACAATTCCACGGCTCTGTAATAGGCCATTTTTTGATAAATTTCTTGAATTTTGGGCGTTTTTTCTTTCATGCCATCGATCGTGGTCAAGGCTTCATCGTAGTTGGCAGTACCTAGCAAGACTTGCGCCAGCAATTCATCCGCTTCAGTGGTATATTTAGAACCGGGATAAGTAGATTTGAAATTTTGGAGCGCAGAAAGTGCTTCCGTGTTATTGCCTAAATCATAGGTGAGTTTGGCATATTGAAAATAGGCTTCTTCCGGAATGGTGGCGTCAAATTTCATTTTGGAAGCGCTCAAATAGGCATTTCGGGCATTTACCTTATCATTGAGTTTTACATAACACTCACCCATGGTGAACATGGCATTTTGGGCAAGTGCGTTGTCTAGGTGGGATAGTTTGGAGAAATTCTCTACTGCTTTGGCATAATTTTTCTGCTTATAATATATGTATCCTAACTGATAATAATCTTCCTGAGAAACCGTTGCGGCTGCCTGAATATAGTTTTCCAGATAAATTTGCGATTTTGCATAATCTTTTAACTGGAAATAGGACATGCCCACCAAGTGGTTCATGTCGCTGAGGTTTTTTAGCTGCGTTTTCGAGAGTTTCGGTTCGGCATAATCAATCGTTCCTTGATAGTCTTTTAAGATAAACTTAATTTGGGTAATATAATATGGAACCACATCGTCATAGGCTTTGGTGGTTTCTATTTTTTTGAATGTCTCCAAAGCATCTTTATACTTGGAAGTATAGTACTGTGAAAGCCCTAAATAGTAATTGGACTGTTCATAGTATGCTCCTTCTTTCATCGATAATTGCTTGAATCCCGGTATGGCATTATTGAATTCTTTCAGAGCAAAATGTGAGAATGATTTTTTAAAGGTGTACTCATTGAGTAGATCTCCTTTGATTTCTTTGGTGTCAACATCTTTGAAATAATTCAAAGCATCCTGATAATTTTTGTCGTAATAATAAATATCTCCTAAGTCGAAATAGGCGATATTATTGTTAGCATGTCCTTTGAATTCAGCGAGGTACTCTTTATACAACGCTTCTGCCTGAGAATTGAACGTTTCCTTAGCACATTTGGCCCGATAGTAATACGCATCTCCCAACAACATTTTATAGGCATCAGGTTTGTCGGCGTACGATTCTATGAAATCTTCAAATTTTTCTGAGGCGATATTGTACTTGCCCGAATTAGCAAGTTCTATTCCGTCTTTTAGGTCTTTGGCGGGGTCATTATGTATTTTTGATTCTTGGGCATGTACCATAATAGTTGCTCCCCAAAAACAGATGCCTGCCAGTATTTTTTTGTTTATCATAGGTTAACTTTAAGAGACGATGTAATGATAGATAAAACTATTGCAAAGCAAACGCCAAAAAATACCCAATGTGTGGATAAGCACACTTAAAAAGAATTAAAATATTTAAAGGCTATTATTATATAAACTAGTATAAAAATATGATTATAAGCGATTTATTTATAATTATATCAACTTATTATAGAAATAATCTGTAATTTTTAATTTAAAATTATAAATTAAAAATTGAAATAAATTTATATAAATAATTGATATTTATATTTTTATGATTATTTATATAAACTCATTTATATCGCCTTTTCCTTCACGAAGCAATTCAGGTTCATCTCCTGTACAATTGACGATTGTTGAAGGGATAATTCCACCGGAACCTCCATCAATGACGATGTCTACTAATTTTTCAAACGCTTCATGGATTTCATAAGGGTCGGTAAGATAGTCTAAAATCTCATCTCCGCTGTGGATAGAGGTGGACACAATGGGATTTCCTAATTCTTTAACAATCGTGCGGGCAATTAGGTTGTCAGGAATACGAATGCCAATCGTTTTCTTATTGTTTTTGAACATTTTAGGAATGGCATTATTGGCTTTAAGAATAAAGGTGAACGGTCCGGGAAGTGCCTTTTTCATTAATTTAAAAGTAGCCGTATCGAGATTTAAGGTGAAGTCGCTGATATGGCTGAGGTCGAAGCACACAATCGAGAAGTTAGCCTTTTCAGGTTTAATACCTTTTAAGCGGGCAAGTTTTTCGAATGCTTTTTGGTTGAAGACATCACAACCTAAACCATAAACTGTATCTGTAGGATAGATGATTAATCCTCCATTCTTCAGGCATTCTACTACCTGTTTTATTTTTCTTTCATCCGGATTTGACGGATGTATTTCCAGTAACATATATTTTGCGCCTTACGGCAATTATGCAAGCACTTCGCTGACCAGTTCTGCGGCTTCTTTCAAGAGTATGGCAGAACGAACTTTAAGTCCGGATTGGTCGATGATTTGTTTGGCTTCAACAGCATTGGTGCCTTGAAGTCTAACAATAATGGGAACATTGATTTCTCCAATATTTTTATAGGCATCGACAACCCCTTGCGCTACGCGATCACAACGGACAATACCACCAAAGATATTGATGAGTATTGCTTTTACATTAGGGTCTTTCAAAATGATTCTAAAAGCGGTTTCTACTCTTTTTGCATCTGCAGTACCACCCACATCTAAGAAATTGGCAGGTTCTCCCCCACTCAATTTGATAATATCCATGGTAGCCATTGCTAAACCAGCGCCATTTACCATGCAACCCACATTTCCATCTAATTTAACATAATTCAAATTAGACTGACCTGCTTCTACTTCTGTGGGGTCTTCTTCCATGATATCGCGCATAGCTGCTAAATCTGCATGGCGGTATAATCCATTTTCATCTAAGTTTACTTTACAGTCAACGGCAACAATTTTGTCGTCAGTAGTCTTTAAGAGTGGATTGATTTCCAGCATCGACGCATCGGAGGCTATATATGCACTATAGATATTTGTTACTGCTTGTACCATTTCTTTGAATGCTGTTCCTGATAATCCTAGGTTAAAGGCAATTCTTCTAGCTTGAAAACCTTGTAAGCCCAAATTTTTATCTACCCATTCTTTTTGAATTTTATCAGGGTGATGTTCTGCTACTTCTTCGATATCCATACCGCCTTCAGTAGAATAGATGATGACATTACATTCCTTTTTTCTATCTAATAGCACACTTAGGTAAAATTCTTTTGTTTCTGAAGCACCCGGATAATAGGCGTCTGCTGCGATGAGTACTTTATGAACGACTTTACCTTTTGGGCCTGTTTGCGGCGTTACCAAAGTCATACCAAGAATGGCTTCAGCTTTTTCTTGCACTTCTGCTAAGGTTTTTGCCACTTTTACGCCACCACCTTTACCACGTCCACCGGCATGAACTTGTGCTTTTACTACCCAAATACCTGTGTTCGTTAATTCTTTGAGTTCTCTGGCGGCAGCTACCGCTCCTTCAGGTGTATCAGCAGGGATACCTTCTTGTATTCTTACACCAAAATTTTTTAAAATTATCTTTCCTTGGTACTCGTGAAGATTCATATTATATCATTTGTGTGCAAAGGTAAATAAAATTGAAAATTCCTGATTAAAATTTATTGATTTAAGGGATGTGTTAATAATTTATAGGCTAAACAACACCACTACATAAGTGTACAATGATAAAAGCGTAAAAGAGTTGACAGTAATATTCCTTTAAAATAGTTTTACACTCCAAACTTTTTTATAGTTTTGCGTACTACAATATAAAAGTTTGTATCATCTCGAATTAGATAATCGTTTACACAATAGCCAGCATGCAAAGGAATTATGTATTTTGGTACAGCAGTCCAGTATTAGTGGTGCTATTTTTGATTTGGCGTTAGGAGAATTTTCGTTTTTGAATCTTGAGTTATGGGATGAACCTTTATTGCCACAGGTATTGGAAGACAAGTTGAAAAACTGGTTGTCCCGGCATCAACAGAAATTCAATCAAAAGTTCGATCAGATTTTTATTGGAATAGATAGTCCTAAGTTTATTGTACTTCCCAATACCGGTATAGATATATTGCCAGCTTTTCAAGTACTAAATACCTACCATCCTTCTCGGGAAATCATTGCTACTACTGTTGTAGAAGATGATTTTAATATTCATTTCAGTATGGCGAAGTCTGTTTGGGAAATGTTTAACCATCATTTTGAAGGGAAAAAATTTTTATTTGGAGATTATGGCATTTTGAAAGAAGTAAAATTTCTTCCCAAAGATCAGAATTTTTTATTGGCAGAAATCAATGGACACCACCTCTCCCTTGTTTATTCTGAGCGGGCGCATGTGGCATATTATAATCAATTTGAGTTTCAAACCAAAGAAGATTTGCTGTACTATGTCGCCCTGGCATATGAAGAGTTGAAATTAGATAGGAATTTCATTCCCTTGCTTTTATATGGATTGATAGAAATGGAGAGCCCATTGTATCAAACTTTGTTTGGATATGTTAGAAATATCCGGTTAGCGCCGGGAACGCCTGAGTATAAAGCATCTGAGTTGCTGAAAGAGACGCCCCCACATTTTTTGAATGCACTGTTGAATCTGAGAAAATGAGGATAAACGCCGGAAAATTTAGGGGGAAGCGATTTTATCCACCTTCCAACATACCTGCAAGACCTACCACGGATTTTGCGAAAGAAGCATTATTCAATATTTTGAACAATCATTTTGACTTCGAGGAAGTGAGTTTTCTTGATTTGTTTGCCGGAACAGGAAATATCTCATTTGAGATGTTCTCCAGAGGTTGCATGGATATGACTTTAGTTGACTTATCTCCTATCAGTATTGGTTTTATAAAGAAGATGGCAGAATCTTTAAAGATGGATGCACATGCCCGAATTATCAAGGGCGATGCTTTGGCCCATATTGAAAATGATTACAAGAGTTACGACCTTATTTTTGCCGGACCGCCCTATGCTTTGGAGCAGATCAACGAAATTCCGGATCGGATACTGCATTCCAACTTGTTAAAACCGGAAGGATGGTTTATACTGGAAACATCACCTAAACATAATTTCTTGAATCATCCTCATTTGTTGCGGGTTAATAATTATGGACAAACCCATTTTTGGTTTTTTTCACATGAAATTTTTGAAGATGAATAAAAAGATAGCCATTTTTCCGGGTTCCTTCGATCCAATTACCGTTGGACATGTGGACATCGTTACAAGAGCCATGCCTTTATTTGATGAAGTGATCATCGCTATTGGTGTGAACACACAGAAGAAATATTTGTTTGATTTAGAACAAAGAGAAGCGTGGATAAAGGCTGTGTTTGCTAAAGAGCCAAAGATAAAAGTGGAAACGTACACAGGATTGACCATTAATTACTGTAAAGAAAGAGGTGCAAACTACATTATTCGCGGCATCCGAAATTCATCAGATTTTGAGTACGAGAAAACAATCGCCCATTTAAACAATGCCATGAATCCGGATATTGAAACCATACTGATTTTATCAAAAGCAGACATGTCTTCCATTTCCTCAACGATAGTAAGAGAAATTATTTTAGGAAAAGGAGATGTAAGTAAATTTGTTCCAAAAGAAGTTTTAATATAGTCGCTTAACTAATTAATTTATAGTGTTTTATTTGTATTTATTTTCAATATTAGTTGACTTGATATAATTAAATTTAATTATATAAAATACAATTGATAAATTATATTTAAATAAATCATAAGTTTATTTAAATTAACATAGAACACTAATAATCATTAATTTAAAATTAGTAATTTATAATTCAAAATTATCAATTACTATGTCTCAACGTGACGTTATTGATATACCTTTCAGAATATGTCTTACAATTGTTTAAATTTAATATAATATTATAATTAATTGATTTTTAATATTTTATTTGTATTTATTCATAGTGTTAATATAATTAACTTATTTAAAACAATGATTTTATTTAAATTAACATAAAACACTAATAATCATTAATTTAAAATTATTAATTTATAATTCAAAATATCAATTGCTATGTCTCAACGTGACGTTATTGCCATTTATCCTATAGGTTAATTTTACGTCATTCACACTTCTGGCATCGTTGCCCAAGTCAGAAGGTCCGGAGCCTGCGAATATAAAATTCACTTTGAAATAGCCGGTTTGTCTGGTTACTGCCGCATTGAAGAAAGCGCCGTCCCTTTCTATATCCCTGCCTTGGATAAATACACCCACAAAGTTCGTTGGCTCAGCAGGGTCGTTGCTTCTCTCCCACACATATCCCGACCATGTTGATGGATTCCACCAAACCACAGGAATGGTTCTTTTTCTCTCCCGAATGATCTCAAATCCGGCTTCATGAAACACGACTAAATGGGTTAGAATGGTATTGATGGTTACACGATGGGTATTATTATTAGAAGTATACGTTCTACTGGCCATGACATATTATTATTAATTAGAATGTAAAGTAGCTTAATTTCCTAATAATTGGTTAAAATAGTACGATTAATTTTTATTTGGAATAGATTTTGAAGATATTTGCTGGTAAGTGGCGTTTCATTTACTTTTGTAAGTATGCAGTGTTAAGTAAAATTAAGAAGATGATAAGGTTTTTTTTAGTGATAATTATGATCATTTATGCGCAACAAGGGTTTGGTCAGAAATTGTTGACAGAGATATCTGATACCTTCAATCGCGAAACTTATACTTTTCGTTATGATGATAAAAACCGACTTTCAGGTCTAATATACAAAAACCCACTGAATGAAGCATATACAACCATTTTCTATGAGAATGACAAGATTATAAAAGATACCATCTGTTCATATAGTTTTGGAAAAACCAAAAGAGTTGTCAGGACGGTACAAGACTATTTTTACGACGACAAGGGACGCTTTATAAGGAAGGAATTATATCTTTTGGACAGCGCACAGAATAGAAAATTAATGGGTTATATCGAGTATAAGTACGGCTCGGATGGTAAATTATCCGGTATATGGGATATGAACGCTAAGAAAGAAATCATGCAGTTTACAGATGTCTTTTATGATGATAAAGGCAATATTAAAAAGAAAATCTCCAAATACGGCTCCTATACGGATAGTTACATTAATAATGAAGTTATTTTGTATGATGATAAAAAGAACCCTTTGTATGAGGTGCTTTCAGCATCTTCTTATTTTCTTATCAATACCAATCCGGCATTTAATTTTTTCGATTATTCTTGGAATTTATCAAAGAATAATATTAAATCGGTGTCGGTTAAAATTCTTTTGAACGATGAATTATTGAAAAAAGAAGATTATACGATTGGTTACGAATATGATGAGCAAGGTTATCCAACCAAAAGAACCATGAGTTGGACTAGGGAAACCATTGCAATGCCTACACAACAGAAACCCGTTAATAATATAGCAACTTTTTATAAATACGAGAATTTTTGAAATAAGAAATGGATTGATTTGTATCTTCGCAAAAAAAAGAAAAGATGCAATTGCCAAGATCTATTTACAACGAAGAACACCTGCTTTTTAAATCCACGGTAGAAGATTTTATTGCAAAGGAAATAGTTCCTTATAACGCAGAATGGGAACAAAATCACATGGTCTCTCGAGAGTCTTGGTTGAAATTAGGAGAAGCAGGTTTTCTTTGTATGCAAGCAGGCGAGGCATATGGAGGTTTAGATATCCAGGATTTTAGGTACAATGCCATTTTTACGGAAGCCTTAGGTCGGTCGGGATGCGCCGGACCTGCCGTTGGCTATCCCCTACACAATGACATCGTATTGCCTTATATTGCACATTATGCGACGGAAGCCGCAAAGCAAAAATACATACCCAAGTCCATTACAGGAGAATATATACTGGCGATTGCTATGACAGAACCTGCAGCTGGTAGTGACTTGCAAGGAATGAAGGCAACGGCAGAAGATTGTGGTGACTATTACTTATTAAATGGTTCTAAAACCTTTATTACGAATGGCTATTTGGCTGATGTAGTGGTTGTGGCTGCAAAAACAGATGCTTCTGCCGGTGCAAAGGGAATCAGCTTGCTGATTGCTGATGTTACAATGGATGGCTTCAGCAAAGGAAATCCATTCCATAAAATAGGCCTCCATGCGCAAGATACTTGTGAGTTGTTTTTTGATAATGTTAAGATTCCAAAAGAAAATTTATTGGGAAAGGCGGGAGAAGGCTTTAAGTACTTAATGACAGAACTCGCTCAGGAGCGCTTGGTTGTTGCCATTGGCGCTTTAGCACAAGCAGAAAATGCCCTAGAAAAAACCATACAATATGTGAAAGAAAGAAAAGCATTCGGAAAACAAGTTGCCGAATTTCAAAATACCCGTTTTAAACTCGCCGAACTAAGCGCTGAGGTGATGATGGCAAGAGTATTTCTTGATAAATGCGTAGAACTTCATTGCGATCATCAACTGGAAGCAGCCGCTGCATCTGCCGCAAAAATGCTTACAACCGACCTTCAATATAAAGTAGCCGAAGAATGCCTCCAACTTCATGGTGGTTATGGTTATATTTGGGAATATGATATCGCCAGAGCTTGGGCAGACTCAAGAGTACAACGTATATATGCTGGTACCAATGAAATAATGAAGGAAATTATAGCAAGAAAAGTACTTGCGTAGCAGTTATTTTAATAATTTATTTCTTATATATTATCTGTTAGTATATCTAATAGATGATATATTTATCATTATAATATAATGATTATCAATTCATTATATGGTTTTTTTTGTCTTTAATATTTTTTTACTTATTAATATAAACAACTGATTTACAATTGTTTTTGAATATTTATTAAATCTTTACTTGCATTTACAATAAAAACATTATATTTGCATCAACTAAATGCCAGTATCGTTATGAAGAAGGTTGTTACTAGGCATGAAAATCCATTTGATCTGAATATACAAATAGAAAGCTTAGATAGTAAAGTGATTATTGCTTTTGAAAAAATATCACAAGCTTTTCGGGTGATGCTATGGGATAAGGCCAAGGAATATGGTATAAGTCCTATACAAATTCAATTGTTGATACATATCAAGAACCACCATCCAAACCTCAGGAAGGTGACATCTTTGGCAATTGAATTTAATATGACAAAGGCTACTATCAGCGATGCATTGAGAACCTTAGAGAATAAAAATTTGATTTCAAGAACTCCTGAAAAACACGATTATAGGAGTTTTGTTTTCAGCTTAACCAGCTCCGGCTTTGCCTTAGTCGAAAATGTCGAGAACTATGCAGAATCATTTATGGAAGTACTGATGGATATAGACCCTAAAGAAAAAGAGGCGCTATACTTGCAGTTAATACAGTTGATACAAAAATTCAATCAACAAGAAGTGCTTTCTCCTGTAAGGATGTGTTTAACTTGCACCCATTTTTCCAAAGAAAAGAGCAAAGGTGCTTATTGCCATTTTCTTGAGCTCAAACTAAACGTCAAAGACCTCAGGGTAGATTGTACTGTTCATGAGCCTATTGAAGAAATTTGACCACTGACCATAGTCCACTGACTACTGACAAGTGTCCATTGACCTGTTGACTGTCGTCTGTTGACCGTAGTCTATTGACCAATGACCCTTGACCACTGAATGTCCTCTATTGACACTTGTTAATACCTGATTTCTTGCAGCCACATCTTTTCACCAATACTTACATAAAACACCCATGGGTGTCTCCGATTGTTTAAAACAGCCATTTCAATAGGATTCTTCAAATCTGCTGAACGTAAGAATAGTAAGTTAAGTGATTTCTTTTTCTTACCGATTTGTATTTGATTGTCTCTAGCTGCATCAAAAAAGTTTAATTGATAGGGTGGTTCTAATAAAATGAAATCAACGAGCAAAGGACCATCTATCAGAAGTTTTGTAAACCCCTTTTCCTTTATTTCATTAAAGGCCTTTCTACTAAACAAGCACGCAGTTGCATTGTTTAAAACCTTTTCACCGGGTTTAAACAATACAGTCATCGCTGCTGCACTGTCCAACGCCGAAGAAGAAACGCTATAATATCCTTTACTATATTCCGGATCTGTTTTTGAAAAGTGGAACTTTAGTTCCCTCCTATTATAATGGTCGATAACAATATTTAATTGATAACGCTCTTCATACTTGTTAACGACATAAACGAAAGTAGTATTGTTTTTGATCCGAAATGGCTTGCCAAAACAATTACCACCAGAGGATATTCCAATCATTATTAACATTATCAGCCACTTCATAAGTAGGATGCAATTACAATTTACATATCAATAATAAGTAAAATTCCTTGCAATGCAATTTTTTATTTTGTACCAACATAACTTTATATAAAAAATGCTATTTTTCACGTAAATTTTCTAAAAATGTCTTATCCATATCAAATTAAAACCTTAGCGCAGTACCATCAAGTGTATAGAGAGAGTATTGAAAACCCCTCTAAATTTTGGTTAGATATTGCACGCCACTTCAAATGGAGAAAGCAACCCGAAACAACCTCCGAAGTGTTAACATGGAATTTTGAGCAACCTTTAATAGAATGGTTTAAAGGGTGCAAGCTAAATATTACAGAAAATTGTATCGATAGACACCTAGAACACGACGCAAATACTCCTGCATTAATATGGGAACCCAACGATCCGGAGGAACATCAACGCATACTTACATACAAAGAACTGCACTTTAAAGTATGTCAATTTGCACACGTTCTGAAGAATAATGGCGTAAAAAAAGGCGATCGCATATGTATATATATGGGTATGGTACCTGAATTAGCCATTGCAGTGCTGGCATCAGCGAGAATTGGCGCCATTCACAGCGTCGTATTCGGTGGGTTTAGTGCGCAAAGTATCGCCGATAGACTCATAGATGCGCAGGCGGAGTTTATCATCACCCAAGATGGTGCATACCGTGGAAATAAGGAAATACCATTGAAAAGTGTCATCGATGATGCCCTCCTTCAATGCTCTTTTGTTAAAAGGGTAATTGTACTTACGCATAACAGAATGCCTGTTAGCATGATAAAAGGCAGAGATGTTTGGTGGGAGAATGAGATAAAAAAAGTCGAAACACAGGGCAATCCTGATTTTCCGGCAGAAGAAATGGATGCAGAAGACCCCTTGTTTATCCTTTATACGAGCGGCAGCACCGGAAAACCCAAAGGAGTTGTTCATACCTGCGGAGGTTATATGGTTTACACGAATTATACATTTGTAAACGTTTTTCAATATCAGAAAGGCGAGATACATTTCTGTACAGCAGATATTGGTTGGATTACTGGACATAGCTATATTGTATATGGTCCACTGAGTGCGGGGGCTACTTCGCTGATGTTCGAAGGAATTCCTACTTGGCCGGATGCGGGCAGGTTTTGGGATATTGTCGATAAATACCGTGTTAATATCCTCTACACAGCGCCGACGGCACTAAGGAGCCTTATGGCCTTCGGAAACGGCCCGCTGCAAGGGAAAGAGTTGACTTCTCTACGTGTATTGGGAACTGTCGGTGAACCTATTAACGAAGAAGCGTGGCACTGGTATCATGAAAAAATAGGAAAAGGGAAATGTCCAATCGTAGATACTTGGTGGCAAACAGAAACCGGTGGCATCATGATATCCAACTTGGCAGGTGTTACACCACACAAGCCTGCCCACGCCACTTATCCATTACCTGGTATTCAACCCATCCTCGTAGATGAAAATGGTCATGTGATTGCCGGAACAGACGCTTCCACAGGTGAATGGCCGAAAGAGGTAGTCAACGGAAATTTGTGCGTAAAATTTCCATGGCCGGGAATGTTGAGGACAACCTTTGGTGATCACGAGCGTTGTCGGTTGAACTATTTTTCTACTTATCAGGAGATGTATTTTACAGGCGATGGTTGTTTTAGAGATAAAGATGGCAATTATAGAATCACGGGAAGAGTGGACGACGTCTTAAATGTAAGTGGTCATAGAATAGGAACAGCAGAAGTGGAAAATGCCATCAATATGTACACAGACGTAGTAGAAAGCGCAGTAGTAGGCTACCCACACGACATAAAAGGTCAGGGAATCTATGCTTTTGTCATTTTGCAACAAACTTCCGAGAATCAGGATTTGACAAGGCAAGATATTTTACAAACGGTAACGAGGTTAATAGGTGCCATTGCCAAACCCGATAAGATACAATTTGTATCAGGTCTTCCAAAAACACGTAGTGGAAAGATCATGAGGCGTATTTTAAGAAAAATTGCAGAAAACGAAATACAACATTTAGGAGATACCACTACCCTATTGGATCCTGGTATTGTCGATGAAATTGTAAAAGGAAGATTGTAAGTAACTGCGCATATCTATTAAGTCACTCACGGGGTTTTTGTTTGGTATTGCCACTATCTTGGCATTCCTTCTATAACTTCTTTCAGCTTCCATAAATCGCCGTCCTGACGTTTTTGAAACGATTTTTTCATGAAGCGTGATAACATTTTTAACATCAGCGACTTGAATGTTGTTTCTGTAATGGAAACCAATTCAGTAGCATCGCCTATTTTGTTAAAACGATTCACTATCTTAGATGTCATAACCGGATTTTCCAGTATGCCATCCATTTGCTTATATTTTTCTTTTTTTGTTATCGTTTCAGTTAATTCGAATAGCTTACCATTGTTTCTGTAGAAGTGTTTCGCTTTCGAACCAACTTCTCCTGGAATTCCTTCGATATGTTCCAATTTTTCAAAAGAGGTCAACCACAGTTTTAAGTTATCGGGATGATCAAAGAAATCCCAAACTTCTTCTATATTTCTATTAATCAAGACCTTGCTTTCTACAATCATATATATATATTTTAGTGTTTATGATCTATTCCATTTAATAATGTCATCGGGTACAATACTTCCCTGAGCCATTTGCCGTACCTGTTGTGCCAAATAGGGTGCCATCAGCACACCTTTTGTTCCTAATCCATTTAAAATATAAGCATTGGGATGTCGTTCAGACCTGCCAATTAAAGGTTTTCTGTCCTTTGTTGTTGGGCGTATGGCCGCAGTATGTTGGAGGATGGTAAAATCATCGTCAATCATTTGCTTGAGTTTTTCTAGAAGTGCTGTTTTTCCTTCCTCATTGGGTTCGTCATCCGTAAATGCCCATTCATACGTTGCCCCCATAAGGAAACTACCATCTTCCAAGGGCGATAAAATGCCATTCTTCTGCGTGATAGTGTCAGAAGTAAAATTATCCATTTTTACCTGAATGATTTGTCCCTTAGTTGGTACAAAGGGAAGATGGGGAAAAAATGGGTTTTCGTCTGCTGTATAACCTTGGCAGAAGACAATATGTTCAGCAAAAAGATCCTCATAAGCGAACCCATTTTCTTGGACAATAACATCATCGATATCAAATGTTTTTTCTGTTAAGCTATCGGATGAAAGAAAGTACTCCCGAGAGCTGTGAGTAAATTCCTTACAATTGAGGTAAAAACCTCCCTTCATCATGCCGGTATATTCAGCTTTTAGTAGAGGATGTTCATTTTTCGTGACGGGAAGTAATATTTCATATCCTTCCATTCCCACTTTTACATCATAGAGGTTGGCTTCCAATGCTGTTGGAAGCAATTTAAGAATGGTTCTTTCGAAGAAGAACTTGCTTTTTATATGTTCTTCCCAATAATTATATAATGCTTTGGCGAAAGGTAAAAAAAGATCATAATTCCATGATTTCACAAAGCGCTGACCCGTTACCGGGTTGATGATACCATTTGCAGTTGTTGAAGCATTTTTTTTGCCATTATCTATTATCTGAAAAGATAGGTTGTTTCTTAGGAGTTCAATCGCCATACATGTTCCGGCCAATCCTTGCCCAATGATAAGAAAATCTACTTTCTTCATTAGTAAGCCCATTGGATATAAGCGGCGCCATAGGAATATCCGGAACCAAAAGCCGTTATAACCACCTTATCACCGGGAACTAAATGCTGTTCCAACTCAGATAAAACCAATGGTATGGTCGCAGAAGAGGTATTGCCGTATTTATGAATATTTACAGGTACTTTTTCCATAGGAAAATCTAATAGTTTTGCTACCGCTTCGATGATTCTTAAATTGGCCTGATGTGGTATGACAAATTTCACTTCTTCTTTTGACAGTCCATTTCTTGATAAGATGATGTTGGTAACATCAGCCATGGCATTTACGGCACTTTTAAAAACAGCACGCCCATCTTGCCGTATTTTTGTATACTCATTTGATACAGTTTCCGGTGAAATGGGAAATGCAGAACCACCCCCTTTGACAATAATATTTTCTGCCTGAGCAGGATCAGATTTGATTTTTACATCCACAACGCCATAATTGTTGTCCATAGCTTTTAATAACACGGCAGTTCCTGCATCACCGAACAAAATGCCCGTACCTCTGTCAGAAAAATCAGTAATGGCGCTAAGGTTCTCTGCACACACGACGATTATTTGTTTATACTTTCCGCTTTTCATGTAAGCAGATACAATGTCGAGGGCAAATAAAAATCCACCGCAAGCGGCGGTAATATCAAAGGCAAAACCGCTATTGATACCGGTTTCTCGAGCAATAATACACGCAGTAGCCGGAAATTTATAATCAGGATTAGAGGAACAGCAGATAATGCCATCAATTTCTGCTGCATTAAATCCAGTTTTCGAATAAAGATGCTCAATTGCTTTGATCCCTAAAAAAGAGGCTCCCTTTCCTTCAGTAAGTATTCTTCTTTCTAAGATACCCGTTCTTTCAATAATCCACTGTGCATTTGTATCCATCAACTTTTCCAAATCTTCATTGGTAAGTCTCTTTTCCGGTAAGTACGCACCGATTCCAATAATGGATGGAATGATATTTTTTTCAGTCTCTGACATTGAACCACAAATATAATTTTTTGTTTGTAAGGTAGAAGGAAATATTACTACCAACTAAGAAAATGTATATGAAAAAATACGTATTTGGAACTTTTAAAACCATACCATTTTGGGTATTACCACTTATTATAGGTGTTTTTTCCATGTGCGGAATGAGTAAAACAAAACATGCTGAAAAAGTAGCTATTTCAGGTAATGATGAAGTATTTCCCGATTCATTAAAGGTTTTCAAAACGGAAGAGGAATGGAAGAAGATACTTACTCCTGAACAGTTTGAGGTGACGAGAAAGAAGGGCACAGAACGTGCTTGTAGTGGTGCTTTTTGGAACAATCACGAAAAAGGTACCTATTTATGTGTGTGCTGCCAGCTTCCTTTGTTTTCGTCCGGGGAAAAATTTGATTCCGGTACAGGATGGCCCAGCTTTTTTGAACCAATAGAAAAGCGAAATATCACCTACCATGCGGACAATAGTTACGGAATGAAGCGTATGGAAATTGAATGTGCAAGATGTGGTGCACACTTAGGACATGTTTTTGACGATGGTCCTGCTCCGGAAGGCAAACGTTATTGCATTAACTCTGTTTCATTAATCTTTGTGCCAGGATAAATTATAACAAGATGATTTATAAAGTAGTCCACTCGTTTTCATGGGGAGACACGTAAACAGGAATTGGATTTTACTAATGGACTTACTTTTGTGATTACAATGGTTTTCCAAGTCATGGTGAACCGTTATAGACAGTTGACCGTGGTCTGTGGACAAAAACAACCTTATAATAATATTATATCCTTCTAATGCTGAATTTTGGTATAAATTCGTTATAACTGTACGTTTATATGAAATAATTCTGTGTCACCGATATCATTATCAGCGACTAACAGCAATTGATAATTTTCCTTAAGCGCATGTGCGATGCATACAGATTCTATTTTTTGTTTTTCCAATCTGGTATCCAATTCGGGCAGATCTATTTTTTGAGCT
This sequence comes from Chitinophagales bacterium, assembly GCA_019694955.1. Classification (GTDB taxonomy): domain Bacteria; phylum Bacteroidota; class Bacteroidia; order Chitinophagales; family JADIYW01; genus JADIYW01. The sequence goes on from JAIBAX010000006.1 coordinate 101,631, forward strand.
CGTCGCATATTGAAATCTGTTGCAGGATGGTCCAAGCGATACAGTACACTACCTAATATTGCACCATCATCGTAACTGTTTTCTGTGGCTTCTGCTGAGGCGGTTATCCATAAAAAATCGTGTTCAGAATCGTATGCAGCTCCTGAAATGCCTAATACATGCTCTTGAAAAGTAATGTCTGGAATTTCTTTGATGTCAATAATATTGATATGTGTATTGTGAATGCTGCATCTTATGAGGTGATTGGGTTGTGAAAGATTGGCACGGTTAAATAGCCATAGCTCCTCTTTTACCATTGTTGCTGCTTCGATATTCATTTCCTTTGTAAATTCACGTTTGCGTAATTCATTATAAAATGAATGATTTTTATGTACTACAAAGTTGGAAGATGCGGGATGAATGATTAAAATATCATCCCTTTTTTCTAATAAAGAGCCCGATCCAAATACCCAAATATAATCATCAATAATGGTGCAAGCCTCCCAGTCGGGTTTTATAGGCTTTGGAATTCTTTCCTTAAATGAATGTGTGATTATAACCTTTTCTTGAACCCTATATGCAGCATCTAGAATGGCAAAATAAGGACAGTCATCTCCAAAAAGAAAAAAAGTGTCTCCATATTTTTCTATTGATGACCCGGAAGGGAAATTCAGTTTGGTATGTGATACAAGAGATAAAAGCATGCGCAAATATATTTAATTCACCTTGATTAACAATCTTTAACAGCGTATTAAGAAAAACCTTTCATACTTTTGAACTCGTATGTCGAACTGTATAGCATTATCTAAACAATAAACATGACAAGTATGCTTAGAAATTATAAGGTGGGCATTTTATGTGCTTTTTTTGCCGTAAACGCAGTTTCTCATTTGTATGCTCAAAACCCCAAAGGAAAGATTATTATCAAATCGTATGAGCTGGATGGTGATAAAGAGCCAAAGGTAAACACGCAGGTGTATAGCTTTGACCAAAACCTTAACCCGGAAATGCAGTTGTTTTTGGATTCATTATTGCCGTCGTTTAATTGGGATTCAGGCGTGATGACGATGTTGCCACTATCGGATGTCAATGTTTTTTTTGAAGAGATGTCACAACCCAAGCCTTATTTGGGTATTGTTTTCCAAGACTTAAAAAATCCGGAAGCCACCGAAGTAAGTTCTACCATTGAAGTTACGAAGGTAATGGAAAATAGCGCTGCTGCCGAAGCGGGGATACAAGTAGGCGATGAAATTAAAAGTATTAACGAAGTTACAATAAATGAATTGTCACAAATCGTTCAGATGGTTCAGGAACATGCTGTGGGAGATACTTTGAATGTGAAGATTAGCCGCAATGGAGAAGAGATTGTGCTCACACCAATTTTAAAAGCAAGAAATGAACAAAATTCCATGCCTCAGGCTTTAATATTAAATGGGAACAACAGTCGTTCTATGCAAGGTATATTGCCACCATTTGAGATGGGACTCCCTCCTGTTCAAATACAACGCCCAGGTCCACGATTGGGCGTAACCATCGTTACGCTGGATGCTGAAATGAAAAAAGATTTACATGTTAAAAAGCAAAATGGTGTTTTAGTGACACAAGTCGTAAAAAATTCCAATGCTGAAATTGCAGGTTTAAAAGTAAATGATGTGATTATTGAGGTGGATGGCAACCCTGTTCTTCAACCAAAAGATGTAAAAGAGGCCATTTGTTGTAAAAAGATGGGTTCTGATGTCACCATCAAATACTTGCGTTACGGTAAGAAAAAAGAAACAGTTGCATACTTGAATCAATTTGAGGAAAATTGGGACGATACCCAAAGTCCTAATTCCTTTAATTTTAATATGTTACCAAAATTGAACCTCCAATTAGAAAATGGGCAAGAGATAAATGTACCATTAGATTTATCAGATCAGTTGAAGATTCAGGAAGAACTACAAATGCTCAAACAACGTTTAGAAGAATTAGAAAAAAAGCAAAAATAAAATCCATTTTACCTTTAGTTATTAATGAAGTAGCTTATTTTAATAGGCTAATTCCTAATTGTTTAAATTTTTACATATATGTTTAAGGAATCATGTCACAAACGGTTTTTTTTTGTTCATATATTTCACGCAATATTGATTCATATTTGCATCATAAGAGATATTAATTAAATAGATTATATTTACAAAATAAAGATGGTAGCATTTGAGATTTTAGAAAGTGTAAAAACAAAAAAAGCCTTACTGGACATAAGGCTTTATAACAAAAGATTTAAGGTAAGTTAGGGATTTGTACCTAGTTCATCATTAGTGATAATGGTGCAATTAGCAGTACTAGGAGAATTAGTGTTATTTTGATTATTGTAATTAGCCAAAAGTAACAAGAGTGCAATTAAGATATTCATAACATTTGATTTTTTAAATTATTTAATAGTCACAAATTTAGGGTGTGCTAATTGTAAAAATTAGAACAAATATCTTATTTTTGTGACATTGTATTTTTGTGAATTATGGAAGCACTGAAGCAGCTTATTTCGATTATCAATAAAAAAAGATTGTCAAAGATAGAAATATTAGATCGCTCGTTTTTAAGTGAGAAGGATTCCTTATTTGCAAAATTTTATGACGGTGTTGCCAATGGAGTGTTTGAATCTGATGAAGAAGCTTCCATGTATTTGTATGGTTCTGATGCAAAAGACTTACGGTATAGAAAGCTCAAATCAAGGTTTAAAAAGCGGCTCATAAACACCTTGTATTTTATAGATTTGAATGAGTATCAACCCGATACGCAAAGTAGAATGTTCTTTGAACTGAGCCATATCCGCGGTGCTACAAATGTACTAATGAAACTAGGCAACTCCTTCCTCCCGAATAAACTTATCACGGATAATTTTGACAAAGCACTAAAATTAGGCGATCTAGAAATATTGAAGGAATTCTCCTTTAAACTGTTAGTAGACCATGCTGTTAACTTGGAAGCGAAGGATTTCTTTACGGAGCTTCAGCGTTTTGAGCGATTTCATAAAGCTTCCATCAAAGAGTACAAAGCAAAGATACTTTATTATAAATCCGTCATAATCTTTCAAAAAAAGTACAGTAGTGATAATATTCTTCATCTCAAGCAAGAATTAGAACAACTACAAGCATCAATAGATGAAGATGATTCATTTCAAACACTATATTCTTTGAATAAAGCTTTTCTGTTCTATTATGAAAATGAGGTAGATGTTGAAAAATTGAGGTATTATTGCGATGCAAACGAACAGTTGTTTTTGCGTTTCTCCACGCAGGTTAAGTCTATGCAAATAGGTACAAACTCTTTGTACAAAATCAAACTACTTATTGCGGAAAGACAATTCGAAGAAGCGATCGCCCTATCAACAAACGTTGAACACCTTTTTCAACCTAAAGGCAACTATAATTGGATGGTTATTAAAGAGTTCTCTTTTATTGCCGCCCTCCAAAATGAGGACATATCTACAGCCAGAAGCATTATGGATGAAGTGACAGAACACTCGAAATTTAAAAATGCTTCTGCACCTTTTCAGGAAAAATGGAAAATTTATGAAGGATACCTAATGTTCTTTGATGAATACCTGAACAACAAACCTTATAAGTTTAATTTTGCCAAATTAAATAACGAAGTACCCATTTACAGTCAGGATAAGTCAGGGTTTAATTTCGCACTACGTGTACTGGAAATACTCTACTTGCTTGCAAAAAAGAATTTTGGCGATATTATTCAGAAAGGTGACTCGCTGCGCGTTTATAAAAACAGGTATTTGCTTAAGAATAAACAGACTTTAAGAAGTCATGCATTTATAAAGCTACTTATTAAACTTGAAAAATATGATTTTAGCCATGCTCAACTCATTAAATTTCAATCTGAAGAACTAACTACTTTACAATCAACAACTAATAGGTTTAATTCTGGCGAATGGGAAGTCATTCCTTATGATAGATTATGGGGTATTATTATTGATATATTAAAGAAATAGTATGTCACGAATATGAAAAATATGTTTCAAACTGTTTTAGGCTTTATATAGATATTTGTTATTGAAATTAGGAAACGAGTATTAAAAGGAAATATTTAAATGTTTTTTGAACTTCGACATAAAAACCTATGTGTTAAAGTTTAGAACAGAGTGAAAGCAAAAAAAAAGGCTTACACTTGCGTGTAAGCCCGACTTGTAAAGTCTAGAAACATAAAAACCCGTCACAAAGATGAACAATTGTTTTTGATTGTGCAATAGTTCTTTGTTTTTTTTAAGAAAAAAAATTATTTAGTTAGTTTATCGTAAATAAAAAAGTCATAAACATGCTAAATTTATTTATTCTTTGCAAACTTATTAAGTGTTATTTAATTTGATAATCAATATATTATTTATTTTATTTAAATAATTAATTATCATTTTGGTGCGAAATAGCATGTCACAAGAAAAAATGAGTTGTTTCGATGTTGTTAGACGTATTAGATGATATTTGTAGTAGTAAAATTAGGAAACGAGAATTGTATTATAAGAAACATTAAAATTTAGACTTAAGCTTTAAACATAAAACCCAAATTTTGTATTAAGCGAATGAAAGTCAAAAAAAAGGCTTACACTTGCGTGTAAGCCCGACTTGTAAAGTCTAGAAACATAAAAACCCGTCACAAAGATGGACAATTGTTTTTAATTGTGCAATAGTTTTATGTTTTTTTTTGAAAAAAAATAAAAAAACTTAATTTTACCGCATATAAATAAGTTACATGTTGAAAAAGATTGCGGTAGTTTTGCTAATTTTTGCATTGATAATCATGGTTTTAGGTATTGTCTCATATAATTTCATATGGTCAGATAATATTCATGATACGGAAGGAAAAAAAATCGTTCTTTTTATTCCAACAGGTGGTAACTATGATAATGTACTCGACTCGCTACACCATTACGACGTTTTAAACAATTACAGCTCCTTTAATATGGTATCCGAAAGATTAGGTTATCCGAATCTAATCAAACCCGGTCGATATATTATTGAAAAGAATATGAATAACTGGACTTTGGTGCGGAAGCTTAGATCTGGAGATCAGGATGCCGTAAGGCTCACCATCAATAATATTACCCAACTAAGCGATTTGACGAAAAAGGTTGCCGATAAGTTGGAGTTTTCAAATGAAGACCTTGAGAACATAGTCCTATCTGATACATTTCTGAAAAAAAACGGTCTGACAAAAGACAATGTCTTGACCTTATTTATTTCTAATACCTATGAAGTGTGGTGGAATACATCCGCAGAAAAATTCATGGCTAAGATGTCTGCGGAGCATGATAAGTTTTGGACGCCCGAGCGCCGTAAAAAGGCCGCCACTCTCCCACTCTCGATAGAGCAAGTGGTTACATTAGCCTCAATTGTTCAAAAAGAGTCAAATAAAGCGGATGAACAACCAAGGATTGCAGGCGTATATTTGAACAGACTAAGGGATAATTGGCCTTTACAGGCTGATCCAACCGTAAAATTTGCCCTTAAACAGTTTGACTTAAAAAGAATTTTGAATGTCCATACACAATATGACTCGCCTTTTAATACATATAGGAACGTTGGACTTCCTCCCGGGCCAATTTGCTTGCCGGAGATGAATGTCATAGACGCAGTTTTAAACGCTGAGCAACATAATTATTTTTATTTCTGTGCTAAGGAAGATTTTTCCGGATATCATAGTTTTGCTACAACACTTGCCGAGCATAATGCCAATGCACAACGTTATCAGGCAGCACTCAATAAAGCAGGATATTGATTTCGTTTGAATGGTTAACAAAATATACACTATGAAGAAGTTTCTATTTGTAATTGTATGTATCATCCTCTTAATGGCATGTAAGAAGGAAACCACCACTAACTCAACTGATAAGCATCTTATTTGGCATGGATTTCATCATATATGGGATTATAACCATCGCATCAATCGACTAGGTGATTGGTATGAAATAACAGATAGTAAGGATGGTCTTAAAGTAGATTTGGTACATGCTGCGGCTTCCGGAAGTGGCGCAGATAAATTAAATTATTCTTCTTTCTACACGTTAGTGACCTCAGAAAAAATACATACTTTTCAAAATAAATTTTCCTTCCGAATGTATGGAAAGGAAGGAGAAACTGTTGAAGCGGCACATGAAGTAAGCGGACATTTACCTGATTATTTTGACAGGAATATGAAATATGCTATGCTAATAGCAGGCTTGGATAAGTACTCGAGAACAAATGGCGTTCGTGGTGACGGGAAGGCTGATAAGATTTATGATTTTGAACTTAAATTATTGCCGATAACCGTGATGGACAATGGTGACTTCTCTTTTGATATTCAAGCCAGACTTGCCGGCGATTGTTCCTCTCCTGAATGCTTAACGGGTCCGGAACAGGATTGGTTTGATTATCAAGTTACTTGTTATTATCAAATCGTTGCTTTCGATGGAAACCTAGTTTCAGACACCTTGTATAATACCTACTCTTGGGAGAAACCATCTGCCGGAAGGCCGAATCCGGATGATAAAGAGATATTTAGGGATGCCCACATGATAGCAAAGAAAATGGTGGGAAGTGAGGGATATGATCAGGCAATCTTAGGGTTTAATTCTATTTCTTACAGATTGGAAAAGGGTTTAGGGGGGTTATTTGGAAATACCTTGGAGTACCAACATATGCTTGAAACAGATATCGCCATAAATAAGGCTGTTTATGATGAAGAAACTGGAGAAATGGATATTGTCGCAGATTTATTCTTTAAAAATTGGGATGCTACTATGCCGCCTGTTTCTTATGGTGGTGGCGGTTCAGTAGCTTTCAAAGCCGGATTGACGATGTTACAATGGAATGACAGTGAAGGCAAAATTGAACCCATAACACAAACCGGAAGCATCTCCTGGAATACTTCTCAAAACAACCAACAACCGGGCAATTCTCCTGCTTCTTTAAGCGTTGTCAATAGAAATTTTTAGAGAAGGCTTACATAAGAAAACGCTCGAAGGGTTCTGAACCCTTCTTATTGTTACAGATGATTATTGTATCTCAAAGTTTCTCAATGAAGGCGCTAAGTACTCAATAATGTCGACACGAGAACACGGAATTGCATCAATGGACTACTTTATAATAGCTTTTGTGATTATATCTAAAAATTAAAGAGATTATTGTATTGATTTTGATGATCGTCAGCTTTTGATTTTGTCATGGGAGCATCTAAATCTACCGTATTTGCAGGAGAATCTTTCACCAGCAAATCTTTATCAGTACCCAATAGTAAGCTTACGCCTTCGTTTTCCCATTTTTCCAACATTTTCACACCTTCTTCCTCAAAGATTCCATTTTGTAGGTCTATGGAGTCCATAAAATTAGAAGAAACATCCATGAAGCGCTCCATCTCTCCAATTTTTAGGCTCACATCGTCTGCTACGGCTTCCATGGCTTGGTCAAACATATATCTTTTATCGCTATTGCCGCTAAGGATATTCCATGCGGACTTCATAGCACTATGTGAAGCCCTGATGGCGGCTCTTTCTTGTTTCTTTACGGCAACTTGGTCAATGACGTCTTCCATGAGGATTTCACTGTTGTCATACATTTTTGTTAAAACACGGTATAGGATTTCCATTTTTTTATACAAGTCCTCTAATCTCATATTGGATTCTTGCAGGCGACCTGCTTTTCTTGTTTTGAGGATCATGATAGCATCCTTTTCAGTTTTCTTGGCTTGTGAAGCCATAGCAAGGTTGCTTTGGATATCTCTGGCATTTTGGTCGATAATATCTTTGAGTTTTCTCATTTGTCCCCGCAAATTGCTGATTTGCACGTCCATTTTTTTGAGATTGCTCCTTAAATCATCGATATATGTTTCCAATATGCCAATGGGGTCGATTTGTACAAAAAGACCTGTGATAAAGCGCATGACTGACTTATACATATAAAAAATCAGGTTGCGAAACTTTGGATCCATGAGCAAGTATATAATGGCACCGAGTGCAATCAGCAGTCCTGCCAGATATAAGGTATTAGAAACTAAGGTGATTAAAATCGGCAATAATTTGTATAGACCGTATCCTACTGCACCTGCAATACCTGCAAGAAATAAAAGACCGGTTTTCCCTTCCGGTTTTTCCCAAAAACCTTTTGGTTTTAAACCATTTGAATCCATTGGTGTTACTGACATATTCTATAGTTTTAGTTTGATCCGCTTACAAACGGGTAACAAATTATGTTAAAGATGAATTTTCATTTTTTCAATATCCTGAACGATGGCACCAGATACTGTCTGAAAGGAGGTTTCAAAATTTCTTACGGTATCGCCAATTTTTCCTTCTGCTTCCGCAATCGTTTTTTGAATATCTTCGATTAGCTTATTGTGTGAATCAATTTCTTCGGTAAGGCGCTTAATAGTGGCAGATTTTTCTAAAATTGTCTTTTGCAGGGTTTCCATTTCTTGCTTGCGCTTAATGATGTTCGAGTCGCTCTGCCCTTTTACAGCATTATCAAATTTATCCTTTTCCTTCAACAGAACTTTCTGGTAATAGTCCGCTGATTCCAGTAGTTTTTCTTTTGTTACACCCATGGTACTGGCGGTAGCAAAAGCAGATTTATATTGTGTGGCCTCATCTAAAGGCATTTTACTCAACGTCTGTAACGACTGCCTGAATTCGAAATAATCAAAACCTTGCATATTATTATCTGCCAAGGCTTTAAAAAGTGCATCTGTGATTTTTTCATCCACACTTCCTGAAGGTACTTGTGGAGCGATAACGTCTTTTTTTACTTCCTGTTTTACAGTGTTTTCCTGCTTTACGGTATTTTCCGCAGTCTTTTCTTCAGTTACGATAAAGAGACCTTTTATCTTATTAAAATCTATAGCCATGTTTGCTTTTTTTCAACATTTGACAAATTTAATGTTTGTATAGGAAATAAATGTTTTTTTGCTGAAAAAAGTTCAAACTACCTTATTATTAAACAATATATTAGAGAGAATGGATGTTATCCTATGCTCTTAAGCAATCTTCCGAATTGTTTTTTCGTACCCAAATCTTCATGAAATCCAACAATGCCATTGTTAGAATATGCTTCAATACCGTTGATGAAGACATGTTTTACTACCTTACCGCTTCTTTTTACCAAGCGATAAGTGCCACCAAATTTTGGATGAAAGTCTTCAACAGGTTCTGAATTGACATCTGTAGGAATGCGTGAAGGGTCTATAATGATGAGATCTGCTCTTTTTCCAACGGAAATATCTCCGGCGTCCAAACCCAAGAAATCGGCAGGTTCTTTTGTGAGGCGATAAATAGCTTTCTCGATGCTCATTACTTCGGGATGTTTTAGTACTGTTTTTAGCAATTGCAGGCTTCCATCATGAAAGGCCATGTTATGGTTATGGGCACCGCTATCGTTAAAACCGGGCATACAGTGCTTGCTATTCAGTAAATCCAATCGTACCAGTTCTCGGTGATTAGAGGTTTCGCACTTCCAACGAAGGTTGGTGTCGTAGGCTGCCATCAAATCCATGAAATTATCCACCGGATCGACATTTTTCTCTTTTGCAATCTCTTCAAAGTTTTTTCCTATCAACGATTTGTCGGGCGCATTCACTACCCACATTTCTTTCAAGGCTCTTGGAAATACGGAAGTGGCTTTGGCATTCCATTCTTTTACGAATATGTTCCTGAACACAGGGTCTTTAAACATAGCTTTTCTTTCCGCCTCTGTTCCGGAGATAGCTTTTATCATGGAAGGAAATTCTTCAAAGAGCGGTGTGACGGGACCATCGCCAAAATTCAGGAATGGCTCTGCCAATGTTTGAAAACGCATCTTTGCCTGTAGCACATCATTTCCTAAATAACTGAACAGCTTCAACAGCTTATAGATTTGCTCATTCGATTTGAGGTCGAGTGCGGCAACGATGGTTGTTTTTAAGCTATCTTTAAAAAATCCGCCATGTGATAATGCCAATATGGTGAAGATTGATTTTTTATCGACGGCATTGGGTGTAATCTGTAATACCCGACCATACTGTCTTAATACGTGTGCGAGTTGTTTGTATTCGCTTTTTGCAGCGCGTTGTGAGGGTACGGAAATGCCGAGATATTTAGGTTCATACACCCCCGCCCAACGGTGAAAAGGTAACATATCAACGGACATACCTAAGTATCCGGCTTCCATGGCTTCTTTTACTAAGCCTTCCATGGTACTCAATTCTGCTTGGGTTGCTTTCGGTCGCATGAAGGCAGCATCCAAACCCATCGCCTCCATACGGATGTTAGAGTGACCGATAAAACTGGCAACATTTGGACCCAGTGGTAAGCTGTCTAAGTGTTCATAGTATTCTCTGACATTTTTCCAACTGATATTGCCAATAATCCAATTTGACAAGACCTTAGCCGGGATATTCTCTACTCTACAGAACAAATCCACGATATCTTTGTCTTTGCCAAGCGCGGCTGATAGGGAGCAATTGCCAATAACAACGGTCGTGACCCCATGTCTTACAGATTCTTCTAATGCAGGCAATACTTCTATTTCAGCATCGTAATGCGCATGAATATCGATAAAACCGGGGCAAACCCAATGTCCGGTTGCGTCTATTACGTGTGCCCCTTCTATGTCAGGAGCATTATCTACAACAGCATCAATTTTATTGTTTCTGATGATGATATCTTTTTGAACGGCTTTTGCGCCTGTACCATCAAAATATAGACCATTGCGAATTAGTGTGGTTTGCATTTTTTTTATTTAAAATTAAACATAAAAAATCCAACTAATATGTTCTTTTCATAGAATTAACATTAATGAAATATGGTGATTAGATGTCGACGGCAAACCTATTCTTTATATCTTCTAAGCGCCCTTTAGGAATGGCATCTATGAGTTTTTGGGTGTATTCTTTTTGGGGATGGTGGTATATTTCATCTGCCAAGCCCATTTCTTCAATTCTTCCTTTGTTCATCACCACCATTCTGTCGCTCATGAACTTCACTACTGAAAGGTCATGTGAGATAAAAATATAGGTAAACTTAAATTCCTCTCTAAGTTTTATGAGGAGATTCAATACTTGTGCCTGCACAGAAACGTCTAGTGCTGAAACGGACTCATCACAAATGATAAAGCGTGGATTCAAGGCCAAGGCACGTGCAATACAGATTCTTTGGCGCTGTCCGCCGGAGAATTCGTGTGGGTATCTATTGAAGTGCTCCGGTTTCATGTTTACTTTTTGGAGTAGTTCTACTACCATATCTTTGCGTTCCTTGTCGCTGTTGTATTTGCCATGTACTTGCATGGGCTCCATGATAGCGCTGCCGATGGTGAGGCGTGGATTTAGGGATGAATAGGGATCTTGAAAGATGATTTGCATGTGTTCACGCAAGTCTTTAAGTTCTTTAGGAGCAAGTTTCAAGATATCTCTACCCTCAAAAAGTGCTTGTCCTCCTGTGGGTTCTATCAAGCGCAGGATACTTCTACCTAAGGTAGTTTTTCCGCAACCAGATTCGCCGACCAAACCTAAGGTTTCTCCTTCATACACGTCGAAAGAAACATCATCTACTGCTTTTACATATTCCAAAGGTTTGCCAAAAATATTCGTCTTACTGGGAAACCAAGTTTGCATGTTTTTTACTTCCAGAATTTTCTTTCCGGCTTCTAGCTTGGCCATTCTTGCTATGGTTGCTTCCGGTGTTACCACATACGCATCTACGAGTTGTTGCATATCTGACGCCAGTTCTTCCAATGTACCATCTTCTTTTTCTTTCATGAAATCGGAAATGATGGGAAGTTTGCTTAATCTTTTATCCAGAGGAGGACGACAGGCCAATAACCCTTTGGTATAAGGATGTTGTGGGTTGGCAAAAATATCTACAACGGAGCCTTGTTCCACAATTTTACCTTTGTACATAACGATGACGCGGTCGGCGATTTCTCCGATAACACCTAAGTCATGCGTTATGAATATGGTAGACATGCCTGTTTCCTTGCTCAATCCAAGTATTAGTTCGAGAATAGTTTTTTGTACGGTAACATCTAGGGCTGTTGTAGGCTCATCAGCAATGAGTACATGAGGGTTGCAACTCATGGCCATAGCAATCATGACACGTTGTTTTTGTCCGCCTGAAAGTTGGTGCGGGTAGGCTTTCAGTATGCGCGGTGGATTGGGGAGTTTTACCTTTTCAAATAATGCCAAAGTTCTTTGTTCTGCTTCCTTTTTACTTACTTTTTGGTGGAGCATGATGGCCTCTGCCACCTGGTCACCGCAGGTAAACACTGGATTGAGGGATGTCATCGGTTCTTGAAATATCATGGATATCTCATTACCCCTGATGCTCCTCATTTCTTCTTCAGGAAGATTAGTGATGTCTATTGTACCTTTTTGGGTGTGATTATATAGTATTTGTCCACCTGATATTTTTCCCGGAGGATTCGGAATTAACCGCATAATGGAAAGCGAGGTAACAGATTTTCCCGAACCTGATTCTCCAACAATACCAACAATTTCGCCTTTGTTTATATCGAAAGATATATTGTCAACGGCACGCACTAATCCATTTTCTGTGTTGAATTCAGTGACGAGATTTTTTACTTCTATCAGTTTTTCTGGCATAGTAACTCTTTGTGTCAAAAATAGGAAATTTAGTGATTAATCCCAAGAAAGTTGCTAGAAATTAGTCAGGCACAAACTATGAAATATTGTTATGGTGGAAATCTAATCATTTTAAACAAATATTCGTTCTCCTGTAATGTCAAAAGCGCTTAAATATTCTCCTTTATGATTAAAAATCACACATTCAAATTCGGGTTTGTTATTTATAAAATTCCTGACAAAAGACTCTGCAGCATAAAAATTTTCAAACAATTGAAATACTTCAGCCTTGCTGTCTTCTTTTTGATATAAAGTTAAATCCTTTTTAAAGACGATACCTGTTGCAAACTCCGCAATAAGAACTGAACACCAGTTTTCTTCAAGAATCGGTGCTTTCATTTGTGGATAAATGAACCTTTTCTACTTTATGTTTGCACTAATATTCAACTCCAAAATTGACGGTTCTGTATTGGCGATGATGGTCACGGATTTGGTAACGGTGCCACTTTTCCCTTGTGAATTGAATTCTACATTCATAACGGCAGTATCTCCCGGTAATACGGGTTCTTCCGGATAACTTGGAACGGTACATCCACAGGAACCATGTGCAGAATTAATCAGCAATGGATTAGTTCCGGTATTGACAAATTGAAATTTATGGCTAACAACGTCGCCACTTTTTATTTTACCAAAATCAAACGTTTCTTCTAAGAATTTTACCGTAGTTTTAGGTGCTTTTTTGAAGGCTTCCTCTTTTACTTTTCTGATGGAATCTACTCTTCTGAATGAGTCAATTACCGCTTTCCTGTACTCATCTGATATCTCCACTCGGGTTACTTGAGGTTTGCGCTTTACACAAGCTACCGCCACAAGGTGAGTTATCACAATAACTACTAATATTCTCAAAAAACTTTTCATAGATAGAAAATAATGATGCAAAAATATAAATTTCAATGATTGCGGATAATTATTTAAAATAAATTGACCCTTATCTGACAAAAAGATTCCATTATTTTATCCAAACGGCTTTGTCAGCAAGGAAGTTATTCTTTTCAATATCCCTAATATGTACTATATAGGTGTCATTCTCCAACTTCCTCACCTGATTTTGCAGGTTTTGTGTACCGGGCTCTATCGTTAAAGGTTTGCTGAAAAGAAGCTTGCCATCTATGGTATAGATATCCAACATTGCTTTAAAGGAATGATTTAGTTGGGATGTCAATATCCAATTATTTAAGTGCACACCTGTTATACCGGGTTGAATTACAGTAGTTAGGATATAACTTACTGTATCATACCCAACATAGGTTAAAGAACCATCATTATTTCTGTACCAAAGTTGATAATACATAATTTTATTGGCTCTATCGCTCACCGAATCTATAGCACCATATTGTGTAGGAACGGAAGTAGCATTTGTCGCCAAGGTGCTATCAAAGGCTGTGAAGTTGATATTATCATCCGCGTAATAAACTACATATTTATCCATGGAAACTTCTTTTAAAGATGTCCATGATAACTGAGATTGGTTAGCACCGTTTCTGGTTGCCGTAAAGGTGGTAATATTCGTTTCGGGAATGTTATCCGGATGGATAGATTTTCCGGTGATATAAAACTCACCTAACGTCGTTACTGGACATTCAATATAATAGCCATCTAAGTATGGTACTATTTCCACCTGATCTGTGTTATAGAATGCATAATCAGAATAGCTGTTATTATCATAAGATAGATCTCTGCTCGGTCCGAAATATTGCAATACGCATAGGTCACCAATCCGTTTAATGGAATCATCTGCACTCTTTAAGCCGAAATACTCATCATTGGTAAAGTAGATTCTAACTTTATAATTTCCGGTGGTGTTATTATTGGTAGATAGTGATACTCTGCGACAGAGGATATTCCTACTTTTTAATACTTCTATGGTATTATTGCTTTTTGCCAGTAAGCCAGCGTTGATTTCTCCAAGGCTTTGTCCGTCAGTAAAAACGGATGCGATGAGTTTTGAACCTTTTTTGATGTCTACCCAACCCGGAGTGGCGGCATTTGTAGTAACATAAGTGCTGTCTTTACCGGCAATGGAGTCTTTATACTCTAAAACATGGAGGTCGTCAAAAGACATTCCGTCATAATTGACAAATCCGTCGCTTTGGAATTTAAGTCTTACAGCAATCTTTGATTTATCGGTAATTCCCGTTAAGTTAATTTTAGAGCTGGCAACTTGCCAATCTAAGTCGTTGAAATCCCAAACGGCACTATCCTGAATGTTGTTGTACCAATTATACCCACCGTTATTTGTGCCGATTCTTTTCCATGTAGTGCCGTCTGCTGAGAATTCTGCTAGCGCAAAATCATAAAGCCCCTGCCCTACTTCACCAGTTTCAATATTCTGTGCTGTATTAATGTTGATAAGTGGTGGTTTGATGAATGATGAAAAATTGAAACATCCCAAGTATAACCATGTTGTGTCCGTATTTTCATAATTATCTTCTAAATTCGTCGTCCAGGCATTATCACCCTGTCCACTCCATTGAATGAAGTCTTTATTGGGTGTCCCCCATTCCCATCGTGTGCGGTTGCCAGAAACTACTAGGTTCCCATCTCCTGTCTCAAAATTTTCTACAAAGGGAAAAGTTGTCACATTTCTGAGTACATTAAATTGGTAGGTAACCGTATCATTAAAACTGGCATGATCACCGGAATAGTCTATCCATACTTTTATAGTATAAATGCCGGGATTTTCGACATTTGCCTTGGTAGTAAAAATGAAATCTGTCTCTTGTTGTGGATCCAGACTGCCTGTAAAAGTTTCACTTACCACCGGATTATTATTCACCTGATAATGTACCGTAATGTTTCCATTGCTGGTGACATCATTGTTTTTCAACAGTGCCTTCACATTATAGTTAGCCGCTGCACTGCCACAGATGATCTTATCGTATGTTTTTTCATATATTCCAATATCTTTTCCGGCACTATATACTTTAATATCGTCTAAAGAATAACCTCCCGAGCCGTATGAGATAACCGCGGGTTTGAGGGAATTCAAAGAAAACCTTATCTGTGCAGAATTGCTCAAATTGGAACCTACACCTAAGATGATATATTTAGATAAATTGATGCCTTTATGCTGGATATATTTTCCTTCCTTTCCTCTGTTGGCGTATAAATCGTACACACTTATCCAGCCATCAGTATCTTTACCTCTTACATAAATAACGTCATTCCCATCTGATTCCCGATGGTTCATGGACGAAAAATCCAGATAAATGAGAGAGTCTACATAGTTAGCTAAATTTAGGTGTAGAATCAGGTCATTTTGTGATGGTGTTGACGAGGTATAATTGTCAATAGTGAGGGCTATTTTACCAGTATTGGCAAAAAAATCACTCACGCCTGCGCGCAATCGGCTTCCCTTATTATCGCATGACCAGTCGTATTCACTCATATTAAGTAAGCTAAACTGTCCGGAACTTGCTCCATTGGGGTAAACAGTTTCAAATGATTGATAATAGGGTAAAGTTGCCGGTGCAGGTAGGATATGCTCGATGATGGTCTTTAATGTATCATTATAGATATTTCCATCGGTGCCTACTCCGGTGTAAGCGATGCATGGGTAGTTGCCAATAGCAGAAAGATTAACCGTGCCTGAAAATGTAAATGATTTTATACTATCAGGTGCCAATGTTCCCGTTAAAGTTCCTGTCAAGGTTGTACCATTTACTTTACAAGTCAATGGAATATTAGAAACTGTCGTGCTACCGAAATTTTTTACTTTTATGGTGATGGTTTGTGTGGTGGAGAGTTCGGAGGATGTGTTTCTTCTACCACCTAATGGGGTGCATTCATAAATACCGACATCATCCGTAGTATTGCAGTTTCCGCTTCTTGGGCTACTTAAAACGGCATCTGACCGTGGGCTTTCTTTTCCACCTATAACGGAGATAATCGAAAACATATAATTGACGCCATTCTCTAAGTTGGCGACCCTGTAAAAATTATTGGAGGTTGTCGCAATTACTTGGAAGGCGGTGTCTTTGTATTGTAAAATTTTGTATGTAGCACCCGCTTCGGCTGTCCAACTGAGTACTAAGGTTCTATCACAAGGTGTGGCAACTAATCCCGAAGGCAGCTTCACTACACGAAAAGGTTGTGTGGTGGTGGTGGTGCCATCAGTAATTCGTATTAACGCCTGATCGGTGAGGTTGGAAGCTACCAACCATGGATAGTAGGATTGTGTAGGACTGATATTTGAAGCGATATTGATCCAACTGCCACCATTGTTTTCTGAATAATCAATGGTGAGGTTGCCTGTGCCAACTGCTTCAAAACGAATGTAATAGGAAGAACCTAGTGCATTATTGGCGACAGCTTCATTTGCGATGGGGTTGGTGATTTGTATATTTGCTTGGTCTACATGAAAGGCAAGTGCATAAGATTGCGGTCCAAAAGGAACGCTGTAACCTTTGACACGCACCTGATACGTTCCGGCAGTCGGATTGTTAAGGGTAATTTGCTCAATATTGTTAAGCGAATCGCGCCCACGGACTGCGGTAGAAATGTACTCTGCGCCTAAAGTCCAAGGTAGCGTGATATTATTGGAGGGATCTACCAACTCAAGATCTAAGTCATTAACCAGAATCTTTGATGCGGGCAGTTGCGCTTCTTTATCCATCCATGTTAATGTTACCCGTACGGACTTCGCATTAGCCGGAATCACTAAATTAGTAGATTTTGTTTGCCCTTGCGTTACCTGATCTACTGTAAATTCATTGTTTTTTAAAGCCGTAATGGCTTTATAGGCATTTACCCTACCAAATCCAAACTTATAATCCGGGCCTGCTGTACCCAAATCGAAGGCGGTATTGCAGAGGAGCGCTTTGACGATATCTGCTCGTGGAAATGTGCCTGTTGTTTTCTTGTATTGCTCTTGCATGAGTGAAACAATGCCTGTTACTTGTGGCGCTGCAAAGGAGGAGGCAAAGAATTTTCCGAAGCCATTGTTTCGCGTTAATCCGAAGACATTATCTCCTCTTGCCACCAATTCAGGCTTGATTCTTCCATCAAAAGTAGGACCAACAGAGCTGGTAATATGGTTGTCATTAATGTCAACAACGCCTACATCGATAACGTTTTTACAACCTTGCAATCCCGGTACTACTGACCCTCCGGGACCACATCCTGTGAAGGAGTTTCCTACGGCTAAAACGTGCACTACATTCGGAAAATCTAAAGCTAGTTTATCAAATTCTGACGATTCTGTAACATACCAACCTGAAGGTGGATCACATTCATAGGGAGAAGGAAATATATCCAGATAATAAGAGTGATTCGTATTATTGAGGCTGTACTGCTGAATACCTGTCCGATATTCTGACAGTAGGTCGCCATAAAAATCATACAGATAAATAGATGCTTTGGGTGCCATACCTTTTACGTACTCTGAAAAAAGTCCACCTCCGGCAATCATTCCGGCAACACCGGTAGCATGTTGATTATTCACCAAATCAAGGTCTGCTTTATCTACGTTGCAAATGCGCTGCTCGAAGTCTAGATGTGGCCCTACTGTTGACTCATCCCATTCTCCTGTTTTTATACCTTTTCCGGAAAGTCCAAACCCGGAAGGCAATGTAGATTGAACGATATTAACGGTTTGTTGTCCAATTGCACTGCCTAAGAGCGGAATGGGCTTATTTAGCTTCGGTGAGATATACCTGATAAAAGGCAGGGCAGCCACTTTACCTATTTGTGCTTCTGTGAGTGAGGTTTCAAATCTTTGTTGTTCAGGGAGGAAATTCTTTATTTGTATACCTTCACCAGTTAAGCTATTCAAAAGTTGTTGTTCATCAATACTTCCGAAAAATGAAACATATACCTCTATTTTAGATAATGCTTTCATTTGAAAGAGGTTGCGCTCGTTATCCTTGCGCAGTATATAGGAGATTTTTGATTCGGGGTCTAAGAGACCAAGTTGATAGTGGGTGTTTTTTTGAAAAGCATTGAAAGCACTTTCATCGCCTTCCAACAAATAAAGTCCATCACCCAAATAAACTACCTTAGATTGGTTGGTCAGCGTCGCTTCTGCATCTAAACATTTTATTGCGAAATAATACTTTTCAGACCACTTCAAGGATGATGCCATCTTTAAGTCGTTTTGTATAGGAACGAACACAGGTTTATCTTGTGCAAAAGCAGAAAAAAGAAATGAGAGGGAAATGAATAGCGTGGAAAGATACCTCATTACATAAATTTGTTACTAATTTAGTATTATTTCTACATATAGTGCAAATTTATTCTCCAGAAAACTCAACAACGGTAACACCATCACCACCGAATCGTTCGTCTTCGGCGTGGAAAGCTTTGATATATGGATAATTTTTCAAATAATTATAAACAGCTTGTTTTAAAACGCCACTACCTCTCCCATGTACTATCCTTACCTTAACAAATCCGTACATATAGGCTTTGTCCATATAATTTTCTATGGCTTGCAAGGCGGTATCTTTGTATAATCCTCTGATATCCAATTCGTATTCAAACTTGGCCTTTTCTTCAATGGATTCGGTATTGTGTAGGATGTTTTTGTTTTTTTTGGTGGTTTTGGGCGCTGCTACTTTTTTTAACAGATTTAATTTAACCTGTGTATTGAGGGGGCCAAAATTGACGATGGCAATATTTTTGCGCATTTCAACAACTTTTCCAATTTCGGTACTTCCCTCCATGATGACTTCATCACCTATTTGGATGGCTTCATCTATTGTCGTGATTTGTGGCAAGGCTTCATCTTCCCGGATGATTTCTTCAACAAGTGCTTGTCGATTGGAATCTATTTTTTCTCTGATTTCCTGAAATTTCTCTTTTTTATTTTGTGATTCCCGCCATTCCCGCATCATGCGTTCTAGGTCTTTACTGAGCTCATTATATGTATCAAGGTTTTTGTCCCTAAACTCCTTGATAATCTTCTTTTTTTCTCTGTCTATTTCTTTGCGGAGGTTTTCATAATGCTTTTTGACATCTTCCAACTGTTGTTCTTTGGCTTGAACGTTCTTTCGGATGCCCTTGATATATTGTTTTTCATTTTGGATTTGTGATAGTGTGATGTCCAGTTCCTTCTTTTGTTCAGACACTTTTGACTTAGCGAGTGCAATGACCTTATAAGGAAGTCCGCTTTTTTGTGCTACCTCAAAAGTAAAGGAACTCCCTGCCGTTCCTAAGTTCAATTGGTACAAGGGTTTCAGGTGTTGCTGGTCGTACTGCATAGAACCATTAAAGACGCCTGAAGTATTTGTCGCAAAAACTTTCAGGTTGGAATAATGCGTAGTGATGATACCATAGCAACCTTTGTTATTGAGTTCTTCTACGATGGCTTCTGCCACGGCACCGCCAAAAGCGGGATCTGTACCGGCACCCATTTCATCAATACCTAGCAGCGTTCTCGCATTTCCATGCTCCAGCATATAGTGCATGTTTTTTAAGTGAGAACTATAAGTGCTTAAATCATTTTCTACAGATTGTTGGTCGCCAATGTCTATGAATATTTTATCAAAAACCATCATTTGTGCTCCTTCTAAGGCTGGGATGTGCATTCCCCATTGTAACATGAGTTGGCAAAGTATAACGGTCTTTAGGGCTATGGATTTTCCTCCGGCATTGGGTCCACTGATGATTAATATTCTATTTTGTTCAGAGAACCGAAAACTTAACGGGATGGTCGGTTTTTTGCTTTTCTGGTGGTGGTAAAACAATACAGGATTTATCACATGGTCTAATATTATTTGATTGGGATTTAAAAATGGCTTGCTGCAATTAAAATATTGTGCTGCCAGCGCTTTTGCCCTAGAAAAATCAAAGAATGCCAATGTTGTCTGATACTCTTTTAAGGTTTCATCAAATAAGTGTACAACCTTCGCCAATTCTTTCAATATTTTTTCTATTTCCCGTCTTTCCTGAATTTGAAGTTCTATTATTTCGTTATTGATAAATACGGTGGATTGTGGCTCAATATAGGTGATTTTGCCATTGGAGGATTCATCATGTAATATACCCTGAATTTGCCTTTTATGTTCTGAACGGATGGCCAACACACGCCTTCCATTGCGTATCGTTTCTTTCGTTTCTGCAAGGACATCCTTGGTATTCAATTCACGAATAATTTTTTGAAATACGTGATAACTTTCTTTTTCCTTTTCGCCGATAAGCTTTCGAATGCGGGAAAGTTCGGGAGAAGCATCTTCTCTTACTTTCTTTACATCAATATCGATAACTTTTTTGATGGCTTTAGGGATGGTTTCTTCAGGTGTTAAAATCTTAAAGGACTGCGCAAAATGAGGGCATATTTCCTCCATACCTTTACTGATACTTATTTTATATAATACTTCAAAGGCTTTATATAATTCGTAAATATGGATAAAGTCTTCTTCTTCCACCAACATGTTTTCAATACTGCATTTATGAAGTGGGGAAGAAATATTATGAAAACCCTGATAAGGGATGGCGGTTTCTGCTTGTATTAGTTTGACAATATCTGTGATATAATCCAGTTCGTACTGAATTTTGTCTATATCTGTACTAAATGCTTGTTGCTGACACTTTTCACGACCTAACGCTCCACATTTTGCTGCGACCCAGTTTTTTATCTGCTCAAATTCAACTTTTTCCGTTAGATTGACGGGATAGAATAACATTTTTTTCTGCAAAAATAACAGAATACGGTCAAATTCAAGAAAAATGTGCTACTGTACCAAAAATTTCAAGGCGACACTTTTTCCGGAGACCATGCGAAGCTGTAATATATAAACGCCCTTCGAGAGATGATCCATATTGATTTGCCGAAATCTTTCACCGGGACTCATTTCGTTGCGGTATATTAGGTTGCCTATTATGTCGTAAACGTAGATTTCTGCTTTTTCTTCAAGTGCCTCTTTCAGTTCTATTTGAAAACCACCTTTATTTGGATTAGGAAAAAGTTTTAGGGCATCTGTTTTAAAGTGTTCATTTGTAGCGGTTATAGGTTTGGGCGTATATAAGATGTTGAATGTATCGGCAGGCTTAATAAAAGTATCTGCAGCAACGAAGAATGTATCTATGCCATAGATAGTATCGAAGGTGTATATCCACACGTTGTTCATGAAAACAGAGTCAATAACCGTATACGAAGTGTCATTTACAAGGATGGTGTCAGCAGGTTTGATGGATGTATCGGCAGGAAGGATGTATATCCCTTCTTCGCAAGCCCAATCATCTCCATCTGTATCCGCATCTTTAGTATATGATTCTTTATAGTAGAAGGAATTTAAGACATAAGTATGTTTATTTTGTAAGGTTTCTCCGGATAAAACTTCCCGAACGAACTTTGTTCCTAAGGAAGGCGGAAAAATAAAATTGGTATCCTTGTCAAAAAAGGGTAAGAGCCCTACACCATGCCCAGTGCACTGATAAGTATACAAATGTACAGGAGGACCGTTTTCGTTTCCATCATAATTGCTTTTAGCATAATCATAAATACCTCTTCCTCCGTATAATTTGAAGTACTTAGGGTCGTTGTTATTGTTGTATTTAGTAATTCTCCCTATTGGTCCAAAGTCATAAAAAACTAGAGTGTCAAGACTTCCATGAGACAGTAGAATGGGTATATATTCATCATCTCCGTCATAATCCATCCAATTGGTTTTATAAATAGCACCTGCAGATGCCATCACGCCGGCAACTTTTATTTTGTTTTTATACGCTTGATATTGACCAAATTCATCAACATCACCGAATCCAAATTGGTCTTTTATTTTGAAATTTGTTTCCGGGTTTCTCATGTTGGCCATATCATTGCGCCCAAAAGCAGTAGTTATCGCAATGATGCCGCCTGTACTCATACCTACATAGAATATTTTGTTAGGATCTATATTGAGATTTAGGGAGTCGATATTTTCTTCATTTTGAGCAAGAATAAATCGGTGTAATGCCCTTAAATCCTGAACATTTCTATAAGTAGCCTCTACAAAGGAGAAGTCATTGCCTTGAGTAGTAAAGGGAAATCCTGCTATACATTTATCGTACAGTGTATCTCCAGGAGGTATTAGGTTAGAACTGCCGACATCCCACCCGGTGCGGTACGCCATACTAAATACGACAAACCCACGCTCTGCAAAGTAATTGGCTAAATACAATTGAGCTTCTGTTCTTCTGTTTTCAAAAGAATATGGGTCGTATCCGCCACCATGTAGCAGGATGATACAGGCTCTGTTTTTACATGTATCAAAATTATTCCTAGGCTTATATAAATCGACTAACAATCGATAATCTGTGGCTGAAAGGGTATCAAATGCACCAACTCTGTTGAAAAAACAGTATGGAAGTGTAAGTAAACTTCCCCAAAATTGGTGACTTTTAAATTTGGCATATGGAATATTAGGCGTAGCTTCTACTTTGCCTAAAAAAATCGGGCAATCGTATCTCTCCGGAAAATCACAACCTCCAACAAAAGGACCGATATAGCAGTTATAGGGAAACTTAGTGCTATCTACTTCAGTTCCAAAGCTGGAAAATTGCAATAAAAGAGAAAATAAAATAGTTGTAAAAAATTTCATTTTCATACTAAAAGGACTTAATTGCAAATTTAAGTCAAAAAAATCGATATTTTACCTATTAATTTTTAGTGATTTATAAAATTAATACATATATAATATTTAAT
>JAIBAX010000074.1 GCA_019694955.1 Chitinophagales bacterium
TTCGAATTATTTTACGCAATTGGATAAATACCTGATTTTACTCTCTGAAACTGAAAAAGGAGAGCGTTTATTGCTATCAAGAGTAAATCTTAACCAATAAATATTTAGCGTGGATAATTTATAATTTTATTTTTATGATAATTGTAGTTAATCATCTAATTAATACACCTGACAAGTTTTGGGTGTCCGCACAAGAAAGTCTTCCTAATCTTCCAGAAGGAGGCGTGACAAGAGTAATTCAGGTATTGCCAAGTAACGATATGCGTCAAGCAAGCTGCCTATGGGAAGCGGATAGTATAGAAGTATTGGATGCCTATTTACGAAGTAAAGTAGGAGATTGGAGTGTCGAAACATATTATGCGCTCAATGCCGATGCTGCAATAGGTATAAATATATAGATGTCTTAAGATATTTATAACAAAAACTATTATGGTCTGAAATACGTTGTTATTAATAAATATAGTAATGAGATTATATTGCTACCACCATAGTCCAATTAAATTTTTTTTATAACCATTCTTAATATTAGGCAAATGATTGTAATTGGAAATGTGTTTAAATAATAGCAATTTTAATCATGTAATAACTATCAGACTTTGTGCGAGAAGAGATTTGACAAAATTGCATAGGCGTATGGAATTTTTCTCTTGCAAACATAGTATGATCTATGTTGAGGACATATTTATGAATACAGAAATAGATATATCTTAGAACTTTCTAGCACTAAATTTCTAATCTTTTTTTTGGGTTAAAAATGTAAAAGTACTTGGGAAACCAAAAGTTTATTTCGTAATATTTATTTTACAGACTAAAAATTTGTGGATATTTGAATCATTTAATTTTCTGAATAAAGAATAATGATGCGATTTTTAGCGAAAGAACTTACAGATACCATCGCCATTCTTGGAGAAGAGGAAAGTATACATGCTTCAAAAGTATTAAGGCTAAAACCTGGAGACAGGATAGAAGTATTCGATGGGAGAGGAAGGTTGGCACAAGCAGAAATACATACGTGTGGAAAGCTTGTCACAGCGAGAATTATACAGTTATATCCACGGATGGGAAATCCGCATTTATTTAGCATCGCCATTGCACCCACAAAACATATGGACAGGCTGGAGTTTTTTTTGGAGAAAGCCACAGAAATAGGTGTGAAAAATATATATATTATTCAAACTGAGAGAACAGAGCGGGCAAAAGTAAATAGCGAGCGGCTTCAAAAGATACTACTTGCTGCCACCAAACAATCCGGACAATTATATATTCCGGAGTTGTCGCAACCTATTAATTTAAAAGACCTCTTTAAGTCAACGATGGGGGAGGAAATCAGGTTGATAGCCCATTGTAATGAGGTTTTTCCGAAAGAGGATATCCATATGTGTTTTGAGAAAGGCAAAAAAATGCTAATTTTAATAGGTCCGGAAGGAGATTTTACGGAAAAAGAAATAACTTTGTCGTTGGAAAATGGATGTAAGTCGGTTAATTTGGCATCTTCCAGATTGCGCGTTGAAACCGCCGGAATCACTGCTCTAGTTCAGTTGAATTTATTAAATAATATGTTGAAATGAGAATCTTATTGCTAGCGCTATTATGTGTGGTGTTGAACGCTTCAGCACAAAATACAACCATAAAAATTGGTCTGCTGAAATACAGTGGAGGCGGAGACTGGTATGCCAATCCTACATCATTACCGAATTTAGCAGATTTTTGTAATAAAAATTTAGGGTTACAAATCAGTCGTGACATCCAAGAGGTAGAGCCTGGAAGTGGGGAGATATTCAACTTCCCATTTGTACATATGACAGGACATGGCAATGTGGTATTTTCTTCTTCAGAAGCAAAGAATCTTCGTGATTACCTGATTTCCGGCGGATTTTTGCATATATCGGATAATTATGGCATGGATCAATTTATTAGACGAGAGATGAAGAAAGTATTCCCGGAGCTTGATTTTGTAGAACTCCCTTTCTCGCACCCTATTTATCATCAAAAATTTGAATTCCCCAATGGGCTTCCGAAAATTCATGAGCATGACAACAAGTCAGCGCAAGGGTTTGGCATTATTTATGAGGGGAGATTAGTATGCTTCTACGATTATCAATGCGATTTAGGCGACGGTTGGGAAGACCAAAAAGTACACAAGGACCCTGAAGAAGTGCGACAGAAGGCACTGCGAATGGGTGCTAACCTCATACAATACGCATTCAACAATTAGAAACTTTCGATACTTTCAAAACCAATCTGATGTACGAGTTAATAAAAACCAATATTTCAAAGCATATTGCTGTTACAAATGCTGAGTGGGACTATTTTTTTAGTCTTACAGAAGAAAAAATAATCCCTAAAAAAGAATTCATTATCAAAGAAGGGGAGGTCTGTAACCTTCACGGATTTATTCTGGATGGATTCCTGAGAACCTATTTTGTGGATGACAAGGGTAATGAGGTAAACCTCACCTTTCATTTTGAGGACTGGTGGTTCGGCGATATTGGGAGTTTTGTGAGAAGAGAACCTTCAAAGCTAAACACGCAAGCCATGGAAGATACCAGAACCCTTATCCTATATAGGGAAGGCTTGGAAGACTTGTTTGAACGATTGCCAAAGTTTGAGCGATTCTTCAGGATTTTAAACCAACGTACCTTTGCCACCCTATTGGAAAGATATATAGATGATCAAACAAAAAGTGCAGCTCAACGATATAAGCAATTAATTGCAAGACGCCCTGAGATACTGAGTAAAGTGCCACAGCATCATATTGCCTCCTATCTGGGTATAACAAAAGAATTTCTGAGCAAGATAAGGAGTCAAAAAAACATATAAAAACAATTTTATTAATGTAGTTTAATGATTTTTAAACATTAATGTAATTATATTTGAATATGATTCATTGAATGAATCGATTTTTTTCATTTTGGGTTTTCGTTTTAGAGTCACCGGATTTGCGACCTTTTTTATTTGATTTTTTTGGGAGCAGATCCGGTGGTTTTTATCACAAAAAATAGTCCATTAATAAAACCCAATTCCCTATTCACATATCAACTCCTTTGAGTGATCAGTGCCTTCTTTGAGAAACTTTGTGATACAAGAGCATGAATAGACCATTTTATAAATCATCTGTTATTATCGCTAAATGATTTATAGAATAGTCCAATAATAATACAATTCCATGTTCTCGTGTCTCCACGAGAACACGAATGGATAACTTTATAAATCATCCTTTTATTATACTAAATTTGGGATAAGAGATTGTGTGTATAGTACCATAAAAAAATAAAAATTCCTATAAAAATTAATATAGTTTAATGTTTTAATATATACTTAGTCATATATTTGTGTTGAAGCAATAATACCTATTATTGTTTCATTTTTTTTCATTTTGGGGTTTTCGTTTTAGGGTCACCGGACTTGCTTTCTTTTTAGATTGGTTTTTTTGAAAGTAAGTTCGGTGACTTTTTTATTGGTGAATCACCATATCTTTTAAAATACTTTTTACCAACCCCGGACCTTCATAAATAAATCCGGTATAAACTTGAATCAACGCAGCACCTGCCATCATCTTTTCTTTTGCCTGCTCTGTTGAATGTATACCACCAACACCAATAATATTTAATTTTCCCTGAGATGTTGTGGACAAATACTGAATAATATCAGCTGATGCTGAAGCTAATGGAAGCCCACTCAAACCGCCATTGCCGATTTTTTCCAATGCATCTGGAGAAACGGTAAGATTTTTTCGATCTAACGTAGTATTGGTAGCAATAACGCCTGCTAATCCGACGCCAAGAACGATTTCAATGATATCATCTAGTTGTGAAGTAGTGAGATCTGGAGCAATTTTCAGGAATATAGGCTTAGGTGCCACCTTCTGCAAGTTTAATGCTTGTAAGTGGGCCAATAGCTTTGTTAAAGGTTCCTTTTCTTGTAAAGCCCGTAAGCCGGGTGTATTTGGAGAACTGACGTTTACTACAAAATAATCGACATAATCAAATAATTTTTCAAAGCAATATGCATAATCTCCAATAGCATCTTCATTAGCGGTAATTTTGTTTTTTCCAATATTGCCACCGATGATGATAGTAGATGTGCGTTTCTTCAATCGCTCCACCAATGCATCGACGCCTTGGTTATTAAATCCCATCCTGTTAATCAAAGCATTGTCCTGAATTAACCTAAATAAACGAGGGGCATCATTGCCGGGCTGAGGTTTAGGCGTTACCGTTCCCACTTCAATAAATCCAAATCCTAAACACGCTAATTCGTCTATCCAACGCCCATCCTTATCGAATCCGGCAGCCAATCCAACTGGATTGGGAAACCGGATGCCACAAAAATTGCGTTCCAAAGAAGGGTGTTCATAGCAGTATAGCTTTCTCAACAAAAATGGAAAGAAGGGTAACCTAAAAGCTACCTTCAAAAAAAACATCGCCAAATAGTGCGCCCGCTCCGAAGAGAACAAAAATAAAAACCGCCTAATGAAAAACTTATACACCAACTTCTAATTTTAAAAAAGGTACGCCCCTTCCACTTTTCCATGCTCAAATTGTACAATAACATGTTCATTGATAGTCGTTGCCAAAGGGAAGCCTACAAAATCAGCCTTTATGGGATAGGCCTTGTGCATCCTATCCACTAATACAGCAATATGTATGCTTTTGGGCATCTGTTCATAAAGTGGGTAAAGCGCATAAAACAGGGTGCGACCAGTGTTGCCAACATCATCAACGATGATAACAGGCTTACCGGTTAACGAAATATCCGAACCAGATAATACAGTAGTGGCAGTAGAAGGTTGGGGCTTGTCAATAAAAAGATCATAAAGATGTACCTGTTTATTACTGACAGACATTATTTTGGTTGCCAACATTGCTGCCATCTGAGTTCCACCCGGTTGTATGCCAATCAAAAAAAGTTCCGCCTCAAGGTGGTGATTCTCCAAAATTTGATAGGCAATTCTATCCAATTTTTGGTCGGCACGCGCAGCATCTAAAATCTTATGCGCCTTAGTGATATCCGGTATCATCTTTTTTTTACAAAAATAAGATTTTTGTGTAAGTTTGTTCAATACCTGCTCAAATGGTTAGAATTATTATTGACAAATTAGGAGATGGACATCAGGATATATTCCTTATTGTTGATATGATACCAAAAAGGGTGTATGTTGCAGACTCATTTTACCTCCAGAGTTTTTTGGAACTTCAAAATCAAGATTTTCTAAATCTTTCAAATGAGGATATCTTAAAAAAAGAAATTATGGAGTTGCTGAAGCTTTGGAGGTCACTTTTAAAGATGGTAAATAAGCATCAGCAGGTGTTTTTGCCTTTTGCTTTAAGTGATGAATGCATGGGAGGTTTGTTATTAAATAAGAATAGAAGAGGGTTTAAGTTAGCTTATGTATTTACCACAAATTTGAATGGTCATTCTAATTCAAAGTCAAATTTATATCAGGACGTGCTATATAATCAAACGGGGTTCTTTGTAAGCAATGATGGAATCGAGTGGTTGATTGATGAAGAAGTATTATTAAATGGATTAACTTGGAGTATAAATGAATTATAAGTTTTATTGAGATGAGAAGAAGGATAATCATTGATAGCAAGATAGAATGGGAGAGCGTTATTGATAAATTAGAGCTGCACAATATACCTTATAATATTGTTGAAGACGAATATCGTAATGAGATTATTTTATTAGAAAGATATTATGCAAGTTTCGTGAGGTTGGTAGGGGATAAGTATGCTTCGGAAATAATTAGTGAGTCAAAGAGTTCTGGTATGAAGATGCCGTATAAGATTGTGCTTATGGCATATGCTATCATTGCGACGTTATTATTCGCAAAATATTATTTTGCTTATTGGAGAATATCAGAAAATTCCAACAAAAATTACACATATGAATGGTCTTCTGACAATACAATCCTCACCTTTAAACATAAAGACCAAGATATAGGCAGTCGATATTTTGACAAGAACCATGATAAGAATTATGAACGTATAGAAGAATTCTCAAATAATCTTGTGTTTAGCGTTTCAATAGATTCAAATGAAGATGGCTTGGAAGATGAAGTGTTAACATATTCCGTAAATGGTCAGTTAGTTGCGAGTTTAAAATATAGTCAAAGCGAACTCTGGTTATCACAAGGTTATCAAGTTTTCGAAGGTGGACGGAAGTTCTTCTATACCGATACCAATAGAAATGGTTTGTTAGAAATAAGAGAAGAATAGATGGTATGGAATCAATTTTGAATGTTGAATTTTAAATTATTTAACATTCAACATCTTTCATCTAAAATCCAACATTTTGAATTGTTCACATTCAACATTCATTATCTAAAATTCAACATTTATATAGTAACTTTAGCATAAAAAAGCGTTGGAAACCATCGACAACCATGAATTAATAGAAAAGTATATTTTGGAAGGTGAGCATGTAATGCAAGATTTTAAGCAACAAATCACCAATGCCAGAAAAATTGCTAAGACCATTGTTGCTTTTGCGAACAACAAAGGTGGACGCATTATCATAGGCGTGGACGATTTTGGCGATATCGTGGGTGTGGACGTAGAAGAAGAGGTGTTTATGGTAGAAGAAGCTGCCGAGCATTATTGCGATCCACCTGTGGATGTACGTTTTGTTATTCACGAACACGAAGGCATAGAAGTGGTAGAAGTAAATATCCCCAATAGCCTTAGAAAGCCACACGCCGCACAAGAAATGGATGGTACTTGGACAATGTATATCCGCAGCAACGACCAATGCCGAATACTAACCAAAACATCGCTAAAGTCGTTATCAGATGACGATGAACCGACAGATGAAAGCAAACTCGACTCGAAGGAAAGAGCATTGCTCCAACTCCTAAGAAAAAGAAATGAAATCGGTATCGGCGAATACGCAAGGCATATCAATATTTCCTTTAGAAGAGCACGCAGGATGATGTTTGACTTGACAAATAAAGGCTATCTGCTGCATCATCAAGATGAAAGAGGAGATTATTTTACATTGAAATAGTATGGAAGAAAGAAGAAGTAAAACTGTATTTGTTGTATTCTTCTCGATACAAATGGCTAAATTCTTATCCAATGTAGTATTCGGTTTTCAACATTGTATGTTGGATTACTTAGGTTTGTTAAGTACGCTAGTACTTTTAATAGGATTTCTCAGAACCCTAAAGAAGTACAAAAAAATAGGCGCTGAATATTTCATTTGGATATTGTGGTGGAGCTTGGTAGTATTTAATGGGATTGGGGAAAGTATAAAGTCATACTGCTTAGGGAGTGTAGTTTTAGCGAGTTTAAATGATGGGTTCGCTGTAATACTCCCTAATTCATAGACCAAAATAATAATAACTTTAGTTATAATAGTTATTATTATAAGATTTTTTCTTTTTTGCTACTTTTTTCTTTTTTGTTAATAAGTGTTTTTAATTGTGAATAA
>JAIBAX010000007.1 GCA_019694955.1 Chitinophagales bacterium
TTATTCACAATTAAAAACACTTATTAACAAAAAAGAAAAAAGTAGCAAAAAAGAAAAAATCTTATAATAATAACTATTATAACTAAAGTTATTATTATTTTGGTCTATGAATTAGGGAGTATTACAGTCTGATATGTTCGTTGAAATAATTCCCGACTCAGGTTTGTAAACAATGGTCTTAACAATTCTTCCCAAATTATCAGATATATTTAATACAACCGGATTCTGGCTAGTGGGGAGTTTTATATCAAAATTCACAGTGGTATTTGTTGGATTAGGATAAACGGCAAATAATGTGGGATCTTTCACAAACCTTCCTGTTGAACCTCCGCCACCACAACCATTACCCGATGGACCATGATCTATGATGACAAATTTGTAATATCCTGCTGAATACTTTCTTACCATTAAGGAATTCATATTTTGATTATCTACAGGCACTGCATCTTCTACTTGAACCGTCTTATTCAAATCTATAGCATTGCCGTTGGTTCCATCATAGATTACATCTGTATTATCCATGCAATCTATCGTCCCATTTCTATTAAAATCTGTCCTACCACGAGATGCCGACAATTTATTGGCATAAATCTGTGATCTAGTTATTGACAATGTATGGTTTGAAGGAACTGCAATAAACCCTGTAGCATCTAAAGTATAATCACTTCCTGATTTATTATTAAAGTATACATAGAACGTTTTAATACCACAATGCTGTCCACTAACCGCTGATGTATATTCATAAAAACTTCTAAAATAAAGATCATTAATATTCTCGTTAATTCCGCCATTATTTAAATTGATGACTTGCACATTTTCTTTCATTATTGGCAACAATAACTTATTGGCATAATAAAGTGTACGATAGTTAAGTCCATTAGTAGTTGTATTATAATTTAAAGTAAATAGACTCGTATTTACCTGATCTCCTGACCATAGAATCTGATGGTTTGCCAACTTGATAATATCCTTTTTTGTAAAAGAAGGTACAGTAAGGTTGAGATTTGCATTTAAATCTATGTAATTGACAATCTCATCCATATAAACCATACCATGTAATAATGTATTCTTCATTGTGCCTTCTACTCCATCACCAATTTCCCATTCCGTTACCCATATATTATTTACATTTGCCCTAGTTGTTGCCAGTTCATTGGGGAGGCTAGTTTTGAAAAGTGTATTAAACCTGTTTACATAAGATGTCTTTAATAGATTAAAATTATTATCCAGATCTGTTGAAGTACATCCCGTGCTTAAGGCTGTTCCAGAGTATGTGGAATATGGGTGTATTACAACTGCATTAATTCCATAGTTGGCCATATTATTATACAAGTATTGGCTCCATGCATTTGTTCCGCTATTTCCCAAAGCATTGAATCCAAATGGCACACCAAACTTAATATTATTCTTCATATCTAAATAAATGGGGTTTTGTGTTTGGTCATAGGATTCTTGTAAACGCTCCTTTATTAGTTTTACATACAGCTGACAAAGTGTAAGATATGCTGTAATAGAGTTTTGGGTATAAGTATGATTTTGATTGGCACATGCACCGTTATAAACTCTATACCACAATTGTTGATCAGAAGAAATTTTCCAATTGAATATATTAAATACATATTCTTTATCAGTAAACTGCGTATATAAAGGATTGGGTGTAGATCCTGTACATGAATAGTTATCCGTAAGTCTAGTTCCTTTCGTAATATTACCAGGTTGATTAGCTAATTCATTACCCATCTCCACATGGTAAACTTTAACATTGTTTCTCACAATAGTTGTAAATGCATCCAAATTCTGTTTTACAATATCTTTGAAATGATCAGATAAAGGAGCTGCTAAAAGTCCTTGGTATGTTTGGATACCAGCAATAATAGATACATTATCAAAGACATCTTTTCGAGGAAAATATCCGGAAGGGTTTATGACCCCATTCAATGCTGCCAATGAATTTATTGACCCACCAATTGGTCCACTACAGTTAGCAACCGTGCTTCTAAAATCTCTATAATGCTCTAAGATATTTACAACAAAGTTTGCATATGCAACACTATTATTATTGTTTGTCGCAATATTTATATAAGGAAATAAGATATTTCCTTTATAGTTAGTAGAGCCAGAACTCACCTGATAAGTAGTAGTAGGGTTTAAATTAGAATAATTATAATATTGACTATAGATTCCATCACGTGTAGCATTGGAAGTTGGATACCCAGACATATTATTGCGAAACACGCCACCTACAGACCCCCAACCTGCATACCAGAAATTGTAGTACATTCCGGCCTCACCAGCAGGCATTCGATACATAATCTTGTTACCAATATTTGGTACAATTTGTTGCTGATATAGTTGATTTACCTGCGCAGTGGTGACATCAAAAGGCTTTTCTAAATACCCTTGACCTGCATTAAATCCAATTAAGTCTGATTTAAAAACACTTACTGCATTATTTTGATCAAAACCTCCGGTTATTTGCGCAGATAAATTCATAAGAACCAGCATAAATAAGGATAAAAAAATCTTTTTCATACAAAAAAATTTAAAAAATAAGCCTCCATTTACCGTAGTCGGCATCACGTTCAGGGGATTAATAAATAGCTTTATTGTCTTAGAAATGAATGAGGTAGGTTGTTTTCATAGGCTTTGTTTTAAGGTTTGAATAATGTCTAATAATGGTATTTCCTGAAAATATTCATTATTCAGGAAACCTACCATTATCATTCTACGTTTTTGAATTCATGGTTATATGTTTCTATATTATACAAGTTTTGGAATTTAGTCATCTTGGAGAAGAACGTTTATACATTCAAGATTTACAGTTGAATTTGATCGAAGCATCCTCTTCCATTCATCCTTGAATTTACCTTACAAAGTTAAGCTATATAATACAATCCTGCTGAGAAAAAAATATGTTAAAATTAATTGATTTTCTAAATCCATTTTGTATATTTGTATGATTATCAAAAGATAATACGCATGAATTCCGATAGATTAATTTATAAAAACCTCAGCAAACTTGACGCAACTACCCTCAAAAAGTTTGGATTTTTTTTGGCATCTCCCTATTTCAATCAGAATACGAAGGTAATTGCACTTTTTGAACGCATAGAAAAGTATCAACCTGACTTTGCATTGACTAAACAAGATGAAAACAAGATAAAAGATATGCTCTTTAAAGATAATGTCAACTACTTTGCCGTTGTCTTAAGTCAACTAAATCAATTGTTCGAAGAATTCCAAGTAATCGAACGGTTATGGTCGAAAGAAACATATCGCCAATATGCCAAGACAGAATTTTATCTTGAAACATTGGAAGACAGCAAATATTACGACAAACTGATATCCAAATCTAAAGAAGTTCATACCAATTTTGAATTATTAGAACTAAGCACAAAGGAGACATATCTCTTAATTAATTTTTCAGAGAATCACCTCAGCGATAAATCTAACATGATTTACGAATTATCTCATAAATATCTATCCTTGCTTACAGAAACATTTATTGGGAAGTACTTAGAAATTTACAATAATATATACTCCCTAAGCGAAGCTAAAAACATTGATATCCAACATATGGAAGGACATTTATCAGATGTTCTATCCTTATATGCTAAGAATCAACAAGATACACTTTCGCTTACCAATAATTATGTTCAGTTATTGAAGCTGTTTAAAAGCATGGATGATGAAGTTACCTTTAAATTTCATCTATCATCCCTACAAGAAGAGATTGGGCGCTTGCCCGTCCATCAATTAAACTTAAACCATAGACATATTCTGCTCTTAGCAAAGAATGCCTGTATTCTGAAAGCTTATGAACATCAGGGTTTATACAAAGAAGTATTTGATATCACCAAATTCCTCCTTGAGCGAAAACTCTATTTTAAAGGAGAGGCAGACGACCAATTTAGCAAAAGGTTTATTCTAAATATAAAAATCGGCATCATCAATAATGATATTCCTTGGGTAAAGCAATTTGCTGATGAATACTTATCTTATTTCCCAGTTGCAATTAGAACCGAATTTAAGCGTTATGCAAATGGTCTTATAAACTTTCAAGAGAAGAACTATGAAGAATGCCTCAAATCACTCATCAAAGTCACCCTTTCAGACAATTACTTCCTTTTAGATTACAAACTCATCCTGCTAAAAGTATATTTTGAACTTAACGATTCCTTCGGATTTCAATACCTGTCAAAAACACATAAGAAATACCTACAGAAAGACAAATCTCTGAATGTAAATTATGTGAAGAATATTTTTGACATCATACTTTTTATAAAAATCCTGTTTCGTGGAAAAAAGCAAGATATCGATAATGAACTAAAGAAAAATAATATCACTTACCTGATAGAGAACTACAGAGACAAATGGTTTAGAGAAAAATATCAGCAACTTCTGAATCAAGGATAATGCCTACATGGCATTAAAAACCCAGAATCAGAACTATTGTATGATCAACTTTGCAGTACCAACGATATCATCGCCTTCCAATAATTGCAAGACATAAGTTCCAACGGCTAAGTCAGATTTTTCAATTACAAAACTATTTCCGGAAATTGGATAGGTGCGAATAGCTTTCCCAGACAAGTCATATAAATGTGCTGCCGTTATTTGACCGGAATAATCTTCAATCTTAACCCAAGATCTATCAAGCGTAGGATTCGGGAATACCAAAACTTTTGCAGAGATATTATTTCTTGGCACAAAACTTCCAATACGTATAAAATTCTCACCGATGGTATGGAAGGTTTGATTCGTTCTCACCGGATATTCGTAATCAAAATATACATCGGCTTGATTGTAAACCACCTCTCCAATTGCAACCTCCTCTTTAACCTTTATCCTAAATTTAAAGAATCCATTTGACGCCAATTCATTAGTGGTACTGTCCGGCAAGAAAATACTGTCAAAGATAACTTTTAACACGCCATCGTCATGCAACTCAAACACCAAGTCATCACTACTGGTACCCATAACAAAGGATTTAATATCCAGTTTATCTGACAATGAGTCAATTACTTCAACATGGTAAGCTGTATCTGTACCGATATTTTGGAAATGTATGGTATAATCGATATAAGTTCCTTTAGCAATCAGGTGTTGCTCATCGTATCCTTCAGGGAGCGCTATTTTTTCATTGGGATCCAATGCCGAAACACTCTCCCTGCAATCGATAGATATAAAATCTACTTCATCATCTTGAGAAAATATGGTTACATATCCCGTATTAAATCCTTGTGTTCTATCCTCCACACACCCTTCATACACAAAAGAAGCTACAGAATCGCCTAATAAGCTTGGAAGTTCTCCATCTTCAGTTACCTCCAACCGATATGTTTTTCCGGTATTCGCCTTTACCGGAATGATTATTTCTTCATTGGCTTCAAGCTGAATATTAAACGACCTTCCAATAACTTCATCTTCAATAATAATAGCAGGCTTTGGTGTGTTCAGTCTCCGTTGCCCAATATTTTTCACTTTGAAATAAACGGAGTCGCCATCACAGGTGGCATTTACTTCTAGATTTGGCCCATCATAAAATGATGGTAAGCAAACATCATCAGGAAAAATATGTGCGCTGACACAATGCGACTGACCAGTAAGTGTGGAGTCACATTTCACCAAAACTTGAATATTAAAAGAACTACATGCCAATGAGGCAACATCACCTATATCAAAAGAATACAAGTTGCCATTCTGGCTTGAAAAGGGAATGCTGCTCCCCAAGTACTCTAAATAAGCATCCAATGCCACCTCTACTCGAACATTCGAGGTACTATGGGAGCTGTTGTTGCAATAGTTAACGGTATAGTTTGCAGGAAAACATCTCTTTAACTTAGGGACACCTACATCTACCCACATTTCATTACATGCATTCAAAGGCGTAATACCAAATATGAAAGAGGTGTCTGCATATTTACCAGGAAAATTTATCGTTCTATTATTATCACAATTAATATTCCAACTGGGGTGTTTGTCCATGAGTACGCGCACTTGATAGGT
Source organism: Chitinophagales bacterium (assembly GCA_019694955.1). GTDB lineage: Bacteria > Bacteroidota > Bacteroidia > Chitinophagales > JADIYW01 > JADIYW01. The sequence continues at coordinate 6,010 of JAIBAX010000007.1, forward strand.
GCCGGAATCTACTAACATCTGGTAAAATCCCACGTCATTTGTTTCAGCATAGAAAGTGCCGTTAGCACCTTTCGCCTCAACTATCCACCCTTTTAGGTTTCTTTCTACGCCAGGCGTATGTGAACAGTTACCATCATTGTCCACAAATACCTTCCCAAAAATCTTATTGGTATATGTTACTCCATTGGCATCCATCCTTAGAACGTACACATCTTTGACGCCTCTACTAAAAGTATTCGTAGAGCCTGAAATAATGAATCCATCATCAGGAAGTGATATAAAAGAAAGTCCTTCATCTAATAAATCGCCGCCATATTCTTTTTCCCAAACCTGATTTCCGGCAGGATCTGTTTTTATCATGAATATTTGGCTCTCATCATCCGGGTTATACGTCCTTCCCCCAACCATATAGCCACCATCAGAGAGTGCTTCTGCATAATAACCGCTCGCCTTTCCTATTCCGGCGTATAATTTATGCCACAACTCTATCCCTGAAGACTCTGTCTTTAAAATAAATGCTTTAACATTCTGACCCGGTCTAGATTGCCCTGCGATCAGAAATCCACCATCCGGTGTCATCTTAACATCTCGAACGATACCAACATCAAAAGAATTGTAAAACCTAGACCAAACATAATCTCCATTTGGATCTATTTTACTTAAAAACAGGCTTACATTATTAGAGCTATCCACCCTGCTGATACCGGTAATGATAAGGCTCTTATCCGGCAATGCTTCTACATCAGAACCAAAATTATAACTATTCGGGCCTCCGTATTGCTTCTCCCAGATTTTATTTCCTTCAAAATCTACCTTTACAAGAATGATCTGGGAATCCGTTGTATCAATTAAGTTGGTGCCAATAATCACCAACCCATCTTCCATTTTGGTCATATTGAGGAAATCTCGCTCTGGACCAATGAAATCAAGGCTTTTTTCCCAAACAAACCCTCCGAAAGCGTCTACCTTAATTAAAATAGCCTTCTTAAATATTCCGGTATCTCTTGAGCCGAGTACTAGAAAGCCGCCATCATTGATTTCATAAACAGCATGCCCAATATCTTCAGATGCCCCACCGTAATTATTTTCCCAAAGCTTCTTTCCATACTGATCTATCCTCAACAGATAAATCTGCCTAGAATTCCCAAAACTATTGGTAACTCCAGACATGACAAATCCACCATCATGTGTTTGACGTATAAAATTCGAAAATTCAAGACTGTCACCGCCATAATTGCGTTCAAACTTCTGCCCATAGGATAGTTGCGCACATCCGAAAAAGATTGCACCCAACAGCAACAGCCTCCAAACCCCAATATTTAACCTCATAATTTACCTAAATTAAATCTTTTACAAAAATAAATCAAAAAAAATGGAAAGTCTCAGACATTTTTTTTAATTTGTCGGAAAATTTCAACCAGTTTAATCTTTCGCATGTATAGAAGTAAGTTAATACAATTATATAAGACGCTCAGTAAGGCAGAGTTGCGATTATTCAAAAAATGGGTACATTCTCCTTTCTCCAATCAACACAAAGATGTAGAAAAATTATATGATTTTCTTATGTCTCGTTCAGACATAACCCCTGTAACCACTAATAGGGAGAGAGCGTATAATTATATGTTTCCGAATGAGGCTGTTGATGACGCAAAACTCAGGCATATCATGTCGTATAGCTTAGATGTTTTAGAAGAATTCGTCGCCTATCAGGCATTCCATAAAAATAGAACACAATTCAACCTTTATTTAGCTAAAGAATATAGAGATAGAAAACTATCCTATTTTGCCAACGATGCGCTAGAAAGTTTCAAGAAAGAACTTGAGAATCATCCATTAAGAGACAGTGATTATTTATTTCAAGAATTCCAATATGAACTGGAGTATTTAGAACAGCTAGGCTATCAGAATAGAGATATGGAGTTCAATTACAATGAATTATCCTTTTCCTTACATGCCTTCTTTATGGCAGAAATACTTAAGCATTCCTGCACCATTATTGCACACGAAGCCGTCAGCAATAAGCATTACGAAATTCCACTGATTGATGAAATCCTAAAAGAAGTAGCATCCGGAAAATTCAAAAACCATGTCGCAGTTATGGTGTATTTCTACATCTATAAGTGCCTAAAAAATCCAGCAGAGCTAGCGCCATTCGACAGCCTTAACGAGATAATGAATCGGGATGAAAAGCTATTTACACCTCGCGAATGGAAGGATGTATATATTGCTGCAATAAACTATTGTATAAAAAGAGCAAATTCTATCGATGGCGATTATGCCAGGCTATACAACCTTTATAAAACGGCATTAGCCAAAGGATTCTTATTTGAGAACAATGAAATATCTCGCTTTACCTATAAAAACATTGTAACAGTTGGATTAATTTTAAAAGATCATCAATGGGTGTATAGTTTTATCGAATACTATAGCCAATTCTTGAATTTTGAGATAAGAGATGATGTACATCGAATCAATCTGGCAAAATACTATTTTGCTATGAAGGATTTTGAAAAAACAATGCACCTCATCTTAACAGTAGAGTTTCACGATGTCCTTCACACCATTGATGCTAAGGTGATGTTGCTAAAGATTTATTATGAAACCAATGAAATAGAAGCTTTAGAATCTTTTTTAGAAAGCTTTGCCATGTTCTTGAGAAGAAAGAAAAGACTGGGATACCACAAAGGGGTTTTTGCCAACATTATCCATATGGCAAAAAAACTAATAAAAATTATGCCTAAAGATCATAAAGCCATTGACTCCTTAACCAAAGAACTGGAAAAAACAAAACCCATTGGTGAGAAGAACTGGTTTTTAGAACAATTGGAAAAACTAAAATAACATCATGAATATCCTTATCAACAAAGAAACGAAATGGTACCATCAATACCCAAAGATTATCAGCACCTTTGGCAAAAAAGGAGAAGGCGTTCTCCCGGATACAAAAGTATGTCAGGAAAAAATGATGATTGACAAAAGCCATTTAAAGGCTTATAATGACCTGATTGGGTTTCAAGAAGATTATATCAGCCCTACCTATCTGCACATTCTTGCCATGCCGGCACATCTCGCCTTGCTCACAAATAAAGATTGTCCCTATCCATTAATGGGAGCGATACACCTCAACAACCAAATTAAACAATATAGAAGCCTTCATGCAGAAGAACCTTTTAACATCATCGTTGCCTTTGGTGCACAAAAAGCCCACGATAAGGGTCAAGCGTATGAAGTCATCACTAAAATTCATGTTGGAGAAGAAAAAATATGGGAAGAAGTTTCCACCTTCTTGCATAAAGGGAAACCCGGTATTGGCACAGCCATGGATATCATTCCGGAAGCAACGCATCCCACCTTTGAAGAGCTATGGCAGTTGAATAGCAGTTTGGGCATGCAATATGCGCGGGTTTCGGGAGATTTCAACCCCATTCACCTCAATATTATAACGGCAAAAGTCATGGGTATGAACCGTCATATTATACACGGGATGTATTCTAAGGCCAGAGCCCTTCGTTACTTTTTAGAAACAAATCCGCACGAGGCTATCGAAATAGGTGCATCCTTCAAAGTTCCTATCTCGCTTCCTTCCACAGTAAGGTTGCGCTCCGAGCGTACAACGGATAAGCAAATTCTATTTGACATCATGGACAATGCGAGCATTAAGCCACACCTCAGGGGTTATATATCCATTTTATAGCATTTTCTTAATCATACCCTTCAATTTTCTATTGTTGAAAAGAAAAATAAACGTATCTTTGCAGTCCGTTTAGCAAAAGTAGGAAAAGGTGGATAAGTTCAAAGCATACAAAATATCGCATATTGGGCTAAAAAGAGAAGTTCACCGATTCTCTTTTGACTTAAACGAAACGTTCTTTTCCAATTTTGAATCTTCCCTGATTCAACAATCAGATATCAAGGTTTATGTCACCTTAGACAAGTCACATGAGCCCTATTTAATTGAATTTGATGTTCAAGGAACATTTGAAACAGAATGTGACAAATGTGCAGCAACAGTTCCTGTTGAGATGGAAGGTAGTTTCGAGATATTTGTAAAATTCACAGAAAATCCTGAGTTAATTGGCAGTGATGATCCGGAGATTTTATACATGCACCGCGACCAACCTGACATAGATCTCACCAAGTATCTGTATGAATTTGCTCATTTATCCATTCCTATGCATAAAATCTGCAAAGAGCCTTTTAAAACGGCCTATTGCGATATGAGCATAGCCCAGAAACTGGAAAATCTGAACGAAACGAAAGAAAAGAAAGAAGAAATTGACCCAAGATGGTCGCAATTATTTGATTTAAAGAATAAAAAATTATAAGTCATGCCAAATCCGAAGCGCAAACACTCCAAACAAAGGAGAGACAAAAGAAGGACACATGATAAGGCTGCTTTGCCGAATGTTGTAACGGATAAAACTACAGGTGAATACCATCTGTTCCACCGTGCCTTCCAAATTGAAGGAGACCTATACTATAAAGGAAAGCTTTTTATTCAGGATTTTAAAGGTTAATCCGAAAGAATACACTATATGTACCCGGTTCTAAATATTGCGCCGGGTATTTGTTTTTGAAATAACTTATAATCAACTAAAAATGGCTTCAACTTCAGACTTTAGAAACGGCTTTTGTTTCGAATACAATAACGATATTTACACCATCGTTGAATTCTTACACGTGAAACCCGGAAAAGGTGCCGCCTTCGTAAGAACAAAAATCAAAAGTCTTACCTCCGGAAGGGTATTAGAAAACAACTTCCCATCTGGTGCGAAAGTAACAGATGTTCGCGTAGAAAGAAGACAATATCAATTCTTGTACAATGAAGGCGACAACTACAACTTCATGAACAATGAAACTTATGACCAAGTAATCATTCCTAAGCCGCTTATCAATAATCCAGATTTGCTTAAGGAAGGAGATATCTGTGAAATCCTCTTTCATGCAGAAAAGGAATTGGCGCTTACTTGTGATATTCCTGCAACAGTAGTTTTAGAAGTTACTTACACCGAACCAGGTCTTAAAGGAGATACGGCAACAAATGCCATGAAACCGGCAACCGTTGAAACCGGTGCGACGATTCGCGTGCCATTGTTTGTAAATACTGGCGACAAAATCAAAATAAATACCGTAGATAATTCGTATATTGAGCGTGCAAAATAGCGTATCATGGATCAAAATCAAATCAAAGAGTTGATTAAACTCATCAATCAAACTGAAATTGGTGAGGTAAAGATTGAAAAAGGTGATTTCAAAATCACCATTCGCAGAAAAGATTATGCAAAGAAAAGTGTAATAGCACCTGTTTCTTCCGGATACATGCCTACACCAACTGTAGCATCAGTAGTGACTAGTGCAGTCACACAACAAGAAAAATCTGAGGAAAAGCCAAAAGAAGAAACTGCCCCACCATCCGGTAAGGATTATTACACCATGAAATCTCCTATGATTGGCACCTTCTATCGTTCTCCGGGTCCTGAAAAAGAACCATTTGTAAAAGTCGGCGATACGATTGAAAAAGGTCAAGTGCTATGCATTGTTGAGGCCATGAAGCTCTTCAATGAAATAGAATCTGAGATTTCAGGTACCATCATCAAAGTATTAGTGGATAACCACTCTCCTGTTGAATACGACCAACCATTATTCTTGATCGACCCACAATAGTTATTATGTTTAAGAAGATACTGATTGCGAATCGTGGAGAAATTGCCATGCGTATTATACGCACGTGTAAAGAAATGAATATTGCAACGGTAGCCGTATATTCTACTGCTGACAGAGAATCCATGCATGTGCGCTTTGCTGATGAGGCCGTGTGTATCGGACCTCCTCCTGGAAAAGAATCGTATCTCAATATCCCCAATATCATGGCTGCAGCGGAAATTACCAATGCAGATGCTATCCATCCCGGATATGGTTTTCTTGCTGAGAATGCCGCATTTGCAGAAATCTGTGGAGAATATGGCATAAAATTCATCGGCCCTACGCCTGACATGATACGTTCTATGGGCGACAAGATTACCGCCAAAGAAACCGTCATAAAAGCAAATGTCCCCGTTGTTCCAGGTAGCGAAGGACTTATTTCAGATCCTTTAGATGCTGTTGCATTAGCCAAAGAAATTGGTTTTCCTGTCATCCTCAAAGCTACCGCTGGTGGCGGTGGAAAAGGAATGCGCATCGTATGGAAAGAAGAAGATTTTGTAGGTGCTTATGAAACAGCTTCCACAGAAGCCATGGCAGCATTCGGCAATGGTGGCATGTATTTAGAAAAATTTATCGAAGAACCCAGACATATAGAAATACAAATTGCTGGCGACCAATATGGCAATGTCTGCCATCTTTCAGAGAGAGATTGCTCCATACAAAGAAGACATCAAAAACTGGTGGAAGAATGTCCTTCTCCTTTTGTAGACCCTGAACTCAGGGACAGACTAGGCGAGGCGGCTATGAATGCTGCAAAAGCCATCAATTATGAAGGACTAGGAACAGTAGAATTTCTGGTTGACAAACACAAGAATTTCTACTTCATGGAGATGAACACCCGTATTCAAGTGGAACATCCTGTAACTGAAGAAGTAATGGACTGGGATTTAGTCAAGGAGCAAATAAAAATTGCCGCAGGAGAAAAACTGTCCGGCAAAAACTACTACCCGAATTTACATGCTATTGAATGTAGAATCAATGCGGAAGATCCCTTTAAGAATTTCATGCCCTGCCCCGGCAAGATTACTTTCCTACATATTCCCAAAGGGCATGGCGTCCGTGTAGATACACATGTTACCGCCGGTTACACAATACCTCCTTACTATGATTCTATGATTGCCAAAGTCATTTGTAGGGCACAAACCAGGGAAGAAGCCATCAACAAAATGCGTCGAGCCTTAGATGAATTCTATATCGAAGGCGTAAAAACAACGATACCCTTTCATAAAGTGCTCATGAAAGATGAAAATTTTAAAAATGGCAATTTTACCACCAAGTTTCTCGAAGACTTCGACTTCTCATTAATGGTAGAAGAATCTTAATTGGCGTCTTAGTTTCAAATACAGACTTTAATTTACCTTTACTTTGCCTAACAACATTGTAAGCCATACTTCTACTGTCAAAAAAGCGATGAACCAAACGATGGAAGGCATTGCTGCCAAGGTAGAGATTTCTTTATGTTTATGCAGATATAATATTGCGAAGAGTACACGCAAAAAGAACTTCACCCACATTGCGCCCATGGTCATCGCAAATGCTTGTACTGGCGGCACATGAAGGCTCACCTTGATTATCTGAAAATAGATTAGCCCTAAAAACCCATAACTTATTGTAAAAAAAAGGGTACTCGCTTTCAAATCATGGTCACCTAAGTAGGTAGATAAAAATGAAAGTATGAACAAAACGCCCCAACTAATAAGAAATGGTGCTAAGATGCCCTTATAAAAATTCATTTGGTTTGTAGACTTTTAACAATCCGAAACATGGAAAGCGCTAAAAACAACAACCCTAAAATAATTGTACATGCAGGAAATTTCAGGTTCAGCCATTTATCTAGCTTAACACCAATAAAGACGCCCAAACCGATAACTGCCAACATCTCAAAAGCCAAACCACTGTATTGCAAATAGGATGTCGTTTGTTTGTTAACCTCTTTAGGAATATCTTCTTTCTTATTTGGCAACATCGAGTTTGATTGGTTCTTTCTCTTTGGAAATATTCTCATCAACAATGAGCGATCCTTTAATGAGGGCGCCTTCCTCCACTACTAATTTTTTATAAATCAAGTCGCCTTCTATTTTGGCAGAACCTTTGATTATCAAGAGTGTTTTAGCATAAACATTGCCTTGCAATTTTCCTTCTACGGTACACTCGCCGGCATAAATATTGCCGACAATTTCACCTGTCTGTCCGACAACTACTTTACCATTGGCATGAATTTCCCCTTTGACAACGCCTTCAATTCTTAGATCAGTCTCAGTTCTAATATCTCCGGTAAGAATTGTACCACGATTCAAGCGGTTGGCAACAGCGGTATCTGCTATCGTTTTGGGTATTTCATTTTTTTGGCTGGAGAACATACTCATAAAAAAAATTTATTCAAAGTTAATATATTCTGTTGGATTTGATGCCTTTCCCTTATACCAAATTTCAAAATGCAAAGTAGGTGCGTTGCTCAATGTTGGAGAACTCCCAACTACACCAATTACCTCTCCGGCTTTCACGGGATCTCCCTCTTTCTTGAAGCATTGTGCAGCCATTTTATAAAAGGAAATCAGGTGATTCTCATGTTGTATGGAGATGGTATACCCGGCATTTAGGGTAAATCCTGTAAAAATCACGGTGCCGTCTAGTACGGATTTGATGGGCATATCTTTTTCAGTAATCACATCAATGCCGTAGCGACCTTCTTTGGGTTTATACCCTAAGCTAATCAACCCTTTTACAGGAGGAAAAAAATAAACACTCTCTAAACCTTGCTTTTGTTGGTTTGCATTAGACTCCTGTAACGCATATTGCTGTCTGTTTTCTACATCACTTCGTAGCTTGAGGATGCTTTTTGAATTCTTCTCCAAGGTATTGGTATCCACCTCATTCGCCTGTATCGGTTTTCGTTTTTTTCCGGACAACCCATTTCCTCCTTTGCTGATATTGAGCAGATTGGCGATATACTTATCTTGCTTCTCCATTTCTTCTGCCAATTCTTCTGCTTTGACTTTCAGCTTTATCATCTCACGTCTTTCGCCAGCTTTGCCAAATCCGGGAAGGTATTGCTTAATAGGAGTATAAGCAATCAGACAGAACATAAAAATAAATAGTATGACAAAAATGGTGCTTATTAACGCAAACACATTCAATCTGCTCAGGATAAATACCAACTTTACATGGTGGTCTTCTTCGTCCACTACTTGAAAACGGTATCTGCTCTTGACCTTTTCCCACCATTCATCAAATCTTAACTTCTTTTTACTCATTTTTAACTTCTAATTGCGAAAAATACGCTGAAAAGTGAAATAATTTTCAGAAATTGCGTTGTTTTATGTATCTACAAAAAAATGACAACAAAACACTTCACTAAGGTACTTCTAATTTCCGTATTTTTTTTACTGGGAATGCAAAATTCTTTGTTTGCCCAGAAAAAGAAAAATAAAGGAAATGGAGAGAAAGTAAATATCGTAAAGCGTGCCTATTACGATATCACCACAAGAAATAATTTCTATTTTAATGCCAATGAGATATATAAAGAAGTCCTTCGCACACATGGTGAAACCAGAAAGATAGATTATAAACAGTTTTATCCCATTTTCTTTCACGACCAGAACCAAGATTTTTCTGCTTATAGTGGGCAGTTGGATGAGGTGATTAAAAAAACGGGTATCGTCTTACAGTTGCATGACAATGGTCGATGGAAAGACAATACCTATCTACTGTTAGGAAAGGCGCATTTCATGAAAGGAGAATATGCACAAGCACTGGCCATCTTTCAATACATCTCCACAACAATGAAAGGCAATATCGGTAGAGAAGCCCCGGAGATTTCCCAAAAGGAGAAAATGAAAATCCTAAAACAAAAGGAAAAGGAGGCAAAGAAAAAAATTGCCGACAAAAAAAAGCAAATCCAAGATGCTGCCAAAGCCAAAGAAAAAGAACTGGAGGATAAAAACGATGCTGCTAAAGACAAATTAGAAACCAGTCAAAAAAATAAGCAGAAAATTATTGAAGAAAAAATAGCACTGAAGAAAAAAATCATTGAACTCAAATCAAAAGGAAAGGACGTTACCAAATTAGAAGAAAAACTAAAATCTTTGGGTCAAGAGTCTGTTCAGGAAAAGAAAAAAGAAGAAGAAGCAAAGAAAGAAAAAGCCGAAGTTCAGGCACTAGAAGATGGTGACACTATAATCGATTATGCTAAGGATTTCAACTATGAATTCTCTTTGAAAAAGAAAGAAGAAAAACTAAGTGCTTTAGACAGAAACAATGACAAACCTATCGATGAACTATTAACAGATAAGGAAAAAGCGAAACTGGAGAAAGAATACGATGAGCGTTCTTTCTGGGAAAAAATAAAACACCAAAGCAGTCGACCAGAAGCATTGGTGTGGATGTCAAAATCTTTGGTGGAGTTAGGAAGATATGCTGACGCCAAAAGCATTCTCACTTATTCAAAATCACTGAGGAAATTATCTAAATCGCAAAGAAAGGAAATATACCTCGGTGAGGCATGGTACAATATTCGCAGAGAAAACTATGCAACTGCTATTGATGACATTGAAGTAGCAATTAAGTTAGAAAAAAGCAAAAAAAGAAAATCTGAACTCAACTTCCTTTTGGGACAATTACAAGAAGCGATAAAGGATCCGCAACAGGCCATCAATACTTATCAGCTGGCGCTAAAAAAGTCTAAAGATTTTGACTTAGAATTCTATACGCAAATGAATATTGCCAGGTTAGCAGCATCTACCAACCCTGAATCACAGGACGAGGTAAAAAAAATGTTGGCAAAGCTGATAAAAGGTGGTAAGAATAAAGAGTATGCCGATCAGGTGTATTATGCAATGGCGAAAATTGAAGAAAATCGCGGCGATATCGCTACTGCTAAAATTGACTTAGAAAAATCAATAGAGAAATCTATCAATAATAACGAACAAAAATCGCTGAGTTGGCAGATGTTAGGAGCGTTAAACCTACAAGAGAATAATATCCCACAGGCTAAAATCGCTTATGACAGTACCGTAGCATATCTTCCTGCGGATCATAAAAACTATAATGAACTCAAGGAATTACAACAAATCATCGCGGAACTCAATACACACTACACGACCATCTACGAACAAGATAGCATGATTCGTTTGGGCAAGATGACGAAGGTAGAATTAGAAAATTTCCTTGCTGAACTTGAGCAACAACAAAATGCACTAGAAAAGCAGGAAAAACGCAAAAGCAGAAATTCAGGTGGCACTAGCGATGCTGCAGCCCTTTTGAATAACAACACACCCACTACTTCAAATGGTCTTTGGTATTTCTACAATCCCGAATTGAAATCTGTTGGGTATAATGACTTCAAAAACATATGGGGAGGAGATATTCAAAATACCGACAACTGGAGAAGAAGCCAAAAAAAGAAAGGAGAAATAGAAGAAGTAATTACCGAAGAGACACAGCAAAATACAAACAATAATACTACCAATAATGGCAATAATAAACCTGTCTTAACTATTCCTTCCACGCCTGAAGATTTTGAAGTAGCGTATCAAAAAATCCAAACTGCCTATTATAATATGGGGGTGATTTATAAAAACAAACTCTCCAAAAATGACAAGGCAAAGTATAATTTCGAAACCCTCTTAAAGTTATACCCTAACAATAAATATGAAGGACAAAGCTTATATTATCTATACCTTATTTATTCAGACGAAGGCAACTTAGCAAAAGCCAATGAGATAAAAAGTATTATCCTCTCTAAATATCCGGATACAGAATATGCTAAAAACATCTTAAATCCCGTACAGTATGAAGTAACAAATAAAATTGCTTCCACTGAAGAGGATTTATTATATGCCTCTATTTATGACTTATTCAATACAGACAAGTTTAGCCAATATATTGAACGCAAGAAACAAATAGAAGGCAAACTATCTTCCATTCCTGTAAGATCAAAGGCCGATTTTATGGAGGCACTCTCCTATGGAAAATTAAATAATATTCAGGAATTGAAAAATAAACTCAACGAAGTAATACAAAAGTACCCAGGTACAGAAGTTCAACAAAAAGCAACCGAATACCTAAATACCATAGCCCGGATGGAAGGAAATCCTGTGGTAGTTGCGCCTGAAAAACCAACCGAAACACCACAAGTTCCTGATCAAAATCCAGCCGCTGAAGACAAAAGCATGAACGGGTTTGTTTATGATGAAGCGCAAAGTCAGTTTATCTTTATTTTAGTGAGAGACAAAAGCATTAACCTTAGTGGTATAAAGGAAAAAATTTCATCTTTCAACGACAATAGCTTTAACGAACAGAAATTAAGGACGAATATTACCTTCCTCCAAGACAATCTTCCAGCTTACCTTATCAAGAAATTTGACAATGTTGATGCTGCAAAGAAATATGTTGACAAACTTCAGAGCAAATTACCACAACTGGCGGGAGAAAATGAGGCTACAAAGTTAGATGTAGTAATTATCTCGCAAGAAAACTACAAGACACTTTTTAACAATAAAGACTTCGACGGATATAAAGCGTTTTATCAAAAAAATTACAAATAGTCATAAGAAAAATGGGCATCTTTAATCTTAAACAAGCATACAAAACCTCTAAAGTGAAGTTTTTATGGCAACTTTTCTTTCTAGGCTTTCTATCATTGTTTGTCTTTTTTCTCTTAGTAAGAATAGGCATCTTTGGAAAACTACCGGATATAGAAGAAATTGAGAATCCGCAAAACAAACTTGCTACCGAAATCTATTCCGCCGACAGCGTGTTGATTGGAAAGTACTATTTTGAAAACAGAACCCCGGTAGAATACAAAGACATCTCTCCCGATTTGATAAAAGTATTGATTGCCTCAGAAGATGCACGTTTCTACCAACACAGTGGGATAGATATAAAAGCAATTATTCGTGCCGTCGCATTCATGGGAAAACGTGGCGGTGGAAGTACCATTACACAACAGGCAGCGCATAACCTCTTTATTGAACCTAGGTCGAGAAACATTGTATTGAGGATTGTACAAAAAGCTAAAGAATGGGTTATTGCCGTTATAATGGAGCGCAAGTTTACAAAAGAAGAAATTTTAACCTTGTACCTGAACACCTTCGACTTCCTTTACAACGCGAAGGGTATTCACTCTGCATCATATACCTATTTCAACAAAAGCCCGAAAGAGCTCACTATTGAAGAATCTGCTGTCTTAGTAGGTATGCTACAAAACCCTGCTGCATTTAATCCAAGGATGAATCCCAACGATTCCAAAGAAAAGAGGAATATTGTTTACAGAGAATTGCTCGAACAAGGTGTAATAGACCAAGCAAAATATGACCAATTATGTAAAAAAGATATCCCGCTTCAATTTTCTCGTATCGACCATGTTGAAGGAATGGCACCTTATTTCCGTATGGTATTAGCAGAAGAACTCAAAAAATGGGGCAAACAAACAAAAAAATTAGACGGTTCCAATTACGACATTTATAAGGATGGATTAAAAATCTATACCACCATAGATTCAAGGATGCAAAAGTATGCTGAAGAAGCGGTACATGAACATTTAGCAGCTTACCAGAAAGTGTTTGATGGGCAATTTAAGTATGTAACATCATGGAAACCTTGGGAAACCAAAGAAGGAAAGAAAACCTTAGAGACGGCCATCAAAAGCTCCGAACCTTATCGAATACTGAAAGAAGATGGAAAATCTTTTGACGCCATAAAAAAAGCGATGTCCGTACCACATAAGATGATTGTCTTCACACACAAGGGGCCAAAAGATACGGTCATGACATCTATAGATAGCATCATTTACCACCGCCAATTCTTACAATCGGGTTTCATGGTGATGGAAAAAGAAACCGGACATATCAAAGCGTGGGTGGGTGGTATTGATTTTGAATATTTTAAATACGACCACGCCAATCGCCACACCAAGCGTCAGGTAGGCTCTACATTTAAGCCCATACTATACTCCTTAGCCGTTGACAATGGATGGTCGCCATGTCTGAATATCCCTGGTGGAACATCAATTTATTTGGGGAATGGAAAATATTGGCGTCCTAAAGGCGGTGGCGGCGGTTCTTTGCAGGGATGCTTAAAAGTATCCAGCAATGTTTGCGCTGCATATATTATAAAACAACTTGGCACAGAAGCCGTTTATCAAATGGCCAAAAAAATGGGCGTCACTTCCGATATCCCAAAGGTACCTTCCATAGCATTAGGTGCCTGTGAAATTTCTCTGGAAGAGATGATGGAAGTGTATAGTGTATTCTTAAACGAAGGTGTAAGAACAAGTCCGGTTTTAGTGACCAAAATTGAAGATAAGAACGGAAATATCATTCAAGCATTTTTCACAGAAAGAAAAGAGGTATATAGCAATAATACCGCCTATATCATGGCAAAAATGTTACAAGGCCCTACGAGCACGGGTGGTACTGCAGCGAGATTAAAGAATGCATATAAAGTTCCGGGTGAAGTAGCCGGAAAAACAGGTACAACACAAAAACAAGCCGATGGTTGGTTTATTGGTTTCACTCCTCAATACCTTGCAGGTGCCTGGGTAGGTTGTGACGATCCAATACTTCACTTCTTGAGTACTGGCAACGGTCAAGGTGCTGCAATGGCACTGCCGATTTGGGCAAAATTTTTCAATAAGTGCTTTGCAGACAAGAAGTTAAACTTTGATCCACAGGCAAAATTTGCACCTCCCAGCGACTCTACTTTGGTAAAAAACATCTGTCGGGATCCACTTCGCGATAAGATAAAACTGCTGCAACAGCAAGGTGGACAAGTAATTACCGACCATGGTGTGAGCAATATTAACGATGGTGTAAATCCGGAGAATCAGTTTGAGAATTAAGACTGCAATTTCTAGGTGCTTGTTTTCTATTGAAAGTAAACATCCAATATGGAAGGTCTGAAAAAAGTTTTACATTCGTTATTTCTGCGAATGCTGAAATTAGCTATAAAGGCAGGCGTCGCTGGTTTGCTCTTCTTTTTACTATTATTACTTTTTATTGAAATAGGTGTTTTTGGCAAATTACCAACCATAAACCACCATCTTTTAGCATTAGAACATGATACTAACATAGTTTATGCCGATGGCAAAACAACGCATTTTTTAAATGACGGTAGAAGGGATGTTGCCTATAGTGAAATTTCTCCATTTTTAGTAAAAGTTTTATTATCGCCGTCTATCAACAAGAAGGCTTGCAAGTTTTTTTTTCCTTTTAAGATATTCTACACCTCTAAACTGCCCTTTGACTTTGTTGATCAGTTAGAATATAATAGATCTAGGAATATCTTTGAACGATTTATAAATACCATCAAAAAGCACCTATTGGTCAAAAAAGTTAGCCGTAAATTTTCGCAAGAAGAAATTATCACTTATAATTTAAACCACTTTGAATTCTTATTTAACGCAAAGGGCATTTATAATGCCAGTCAAACATATTTCTCAAAGAAACCTTCTGAATTGAACTTTGAAGAAGCGGTTGTTTTGGTAAGCATGATGGACAACCCCGAATATTTTAATCCAAAGCTTCACCCAGAAAATGCCATTAGAAAAAGAAATGCAACTTATCATGAGCTCTTATATGACAACCTCATCACCCAAGAAGCACACGATAGTTTGTGTATAAAACCAATTCTACTAAATTTCCAACAGTTCTGCTCAAAAATTCCCAAAAAACATGTAAATAATAGGATTGTAGATCAAGCACAAGAGATATTAAACACATTGGATAAGTCTTACCAATTACAAAAGGACGGCTTAAATATATATACCTCGATACACCCCATTCTACAAGAACATGCTGAATCAGCCGTAAAAGAACATTTGTCTGCTCACCAGAAAATTTTGGATGCACAATATAAAAGTATAAACGTTGATCCATGGCAAACCAAAAATGGCCGTAAGGCACTCGATCAGATTATTCATGAAGCACCTATCTATCTTTTATTAAAAAAAAGTGGGATGCATGAAAGTAAAATCACTAAAATACTAACGCAAAAGCATGCCACACATCTCTTTGTAAATGGCAGAGAAATCGACACCATTATCAGCACTATCGACAGCATCAAAATAGCTTACCAGCAACTCACTGCAGGAATGATCGTTCTTGAAAATGGAACAGGTAATATTGTAGCATATGTCGGTGGTACAGATTTTCAAAAAGATTCCTTTGATAATTGCTGTATAAAAAACAAAAAAACCGCTGGGTCTATCATTAAAACCATGTCGGCCACCATTCTGATAGAAAAAGGCTATTCACCCTGTGAACAAATTAAACTTCAAAACAAAATTTACTTGGGAAATGGTCAATATTGGACAAGTCAAGGCGGCAGTAGTCGATCAATCATAAATCAAATAAGTAGTCCTTCCTCTTCAGGTATTTCAATATTGAACGAAATAAAAACAACAGAAATGATTGCTCTTCTAAGAAGAATGGGTGTATCTTCTTCTTTGCCAAATGTTCCATCAATAAATCTCGGTGCGTGCGATATCTCACTTTGGGAATTAACGAAGGCATATAGTATCTTCCCAAACCATGGTGCATTAATTGAGCCAACACTGATAACAAAGATAGAAGACAGAAATGGCAAGGTCATTTGGGCATATTCACCTGAGAAACAACAAGTTCTCAATGATACAATAGCCTATATTATGACGAATGTTCTAAAGGCGCCCATATCTTTGCATCGAATTAAAAGCACTTACCAAGTGCCGGGTGAAATAGCCGGAAAAACCGGCTCTACGCAAAATCAAGCAAATGGTTGGTTCATTGGATTTACCCCTCAATACACCTGCGGTGTTTGGGTCGGCACAAAGAATGAGACAATACATTTCCTTTCAGCAGGATATGGACAAGGAGCCGCTATGGCATTGCCTGTATGGGCAATTTTCTTCAACAAATGTTATGCAGATCGATCCTTGCATTTGAGTACGATTGAACACTTCCCACCTCCAAATAATAAACCATACGACTTCTGTAAGGGCAAAAAAGCACCATTATAGAGCATTTCAGCTTCCTCATGGCACTTCGTCCTTATCCTAGAAACAAAATAATAGCACCAAATGGACAAAAAAGCCTGCCATAATCACGATTTCGCTTATTTTTGTTGATATGGAGATATTGCCTGCTATTCGCGAACAAATTAGCCAACTCCCAAATCAGCCGGGTGTATATAGATATTATGACAAGAATGGGCTACTCCTTTATATTGGCAAGGCCATCAACCTAAAAAAACGAGTATCCTCCTATTTTGTAGAAAAACAACAGGTGGGCGCTCGATTAAAGATGTTAGTAAGAAGCATCTATCGGATTGAATTTACCGTTGTTGCCACAGAAAAAGATGCCTTTCTATTAGAAAATGCCCTCATTAAAGAACACCAACCCAAGTTCAATGTATCCCTCAAAGATGACAAAACATATCCCTACATAAAGATTGTCGATGAGCCTATCCCCAGAATCTTCTTCACCCGAAACAAACAAAATGACGGATCAGAATATTTTGGTCCGTATACTTCTGTGCATAATGTCCGCTATGTCTTCGATATCATCAAACGTATATACCCAATTCGTACTTGCCATCTACATTTAAGTCAGGAAAATATCAAAAAGAAGAAATTTAAGGTATGTTTGGAATACCATATTGGCAACTGTCTGGGACCATGCGCAGCGCATCAGACAAAAGAAGATTATGATAGCAATGTCCAACAAATACGGAAAATGCTAAAAGGTAAACTTAGCGAGGTACATTCGATATTAAAATCACAACTAGACGAGGCCGTGGAACAACTGGCATTCGAGCGAGCAGATGTCTTACACAAGCGAATACTACACCTCAGAGAATATATATCGCAATCTACCATTGTAAATGATAAGCTTGGCGACATGGAAGTCTTTGGTATATATGATACAGAAGAAAAAGTATATGTTAACCACCTCAGCGTTTCCGAAGGAACTATTATTGCTACGAAAACAATATTTATTCGCAAGAATTTGGAAACTGAGACAACGGAAGAACTTCTAGCGCAAGCCATCTACAGCCTCATCGGTGATAGAATGGAAGAAATTGAAATTGTATTGCCCTTAGAAATACATCTGGAAGGGTCAAGCATTAAACAAACCATCCCTTCCATCGGCGATAAGAAAAAATTACTCGATTTGGCTATCCAAAATGCACATCAGTACTACGTTAAAGACTTAGGGAAACCTACCAAAAAAGAGCCTTATTTAGTTATTTTGGAGAAGATGAAAGAAGAACTTCGTCTGATTGACTTGCCCTATCATATAGAGTGTTTTGACAACTCTAATTTTCAAGGCGCCTTTCCCGTATCTTCTATGTCTGTTTTTAAGAATGCAAAACCTTCAACTAAAGATTATCGGCATTATAAGGTAGAAACAGTAGTTGGTCCGGATGATTTTGCCACCATGAAAGAGGTGATCTTCAGAAGATATCGGCGACTGTTAGAAGAAAACAAACCATTACCGCAACTTATCGTCATTGATGGTGGCAAAGGTCAGCTAGGTGCAGCTATTGAAAGCCTTAAAACGCTGGGCATTTATGAGAAAGTTCAAGTGATATCTATTGCTAAAAAGTTAGAGGAAATCTATTACCCTGAAGATACCCATCCATTGCTCATCAGCAAGAAATCTACTACATTAAAAGTACTACAGCACATCAGAAATGAGGCGCATCGCTTTGGTATCACTTTCCACCGTGAACAAAGATCCAAAGGAACCATTAAAACTACCCTAACAGAAATCCCGGGCATCGGAAAAACCACCTCCGAAAAGCTGCTTAAGCACTTTAAATCCGTAAAAAAATTAAAAGAAGCCCAACTATCGGAAATCCAGGCTATTATGGGAACAAAAAGAGGAGCAGGTATTTTTCACCTGCTGCATCCGGAACAGCAAAAGCTATTCTGAAAATGAGAAGTAAGCTTGGTTTTCTAAAAAAGACGACCGACGAAAATAAATCCATCGGTCGCCAAAGTCAACCTACAATGCTACATTCTAAAAATTAGCATTCATTTACAGCACTTTACAAAAAATATATTTCAAAAATGCCGCAACCCTCGAGGTTAAAACGGGTCAAATAAAATACTGGAAACTTGCCTTACACTTCCACCCGGCGTACGTACATTTACCTTTTCAAAATAAACAGGGTCACCCTTCCTCACCTTTTGCAAATCTTCGAGTATTGCTTGATTGAATTTAGCACCATCGCAAGCAATCTGTATTATATTTCCCGACCGCTTATCGACACGTGTATAAACAAAATTAATAACTTGAAAATTTACCTCCATCACAAAATCCTTAGAATCTAGAACCATAACCTTTTGTACTATTAAGTTCTGAAGAGGAATCCTGCCTCCATTCAAATTTGCAACCTTCACCAATGGGTTTGGTATAGATTTCACCCTGAAACGCACCCTATTCAATTCTTTGCCATTCGTAGAAATCGTAACGAAAGTTTCTCCAGGAGTATTTGTCCGCACAATATAATTGCCACCACTGCCGATGATAGTACCATTCGAAATAGCCACATCCAAATCTCCGGCACCCACGCCGGCAGCAGATACGCTCACAGGATTATCGATCTCCGCCCATATCACATTCATTTGCGTTGCCGATGCAACAGCAAATGGTGCGGCTACCGTATATTTAAAGGGTGGCAGTTTATACACCTCCGTCCTGTTGTCTTTCTTATTAAAGAAAGAAATCTGACCATTAATAGCATGTTCCCCTACTTCCTGCGTGCCAGCGGTATAATGCGCAATTCCTTCTTCATCTGCCATTAAATTGCGTCCATTTGCAGTAATATTTACCGTACCCGCCTTCGAACTATTCGCCGTCAGAAAGATCTCCGCTTCAAAAGGCTCCCCTTTCATAACATACGATGGCGCCAACACCTTTGCCGAAAACTGATCAGGAATGATAGGTGTCGAATAAACAATTACATCCGTAGTTGCCAACAATGCCGAATTGATCTGCGCTTCCGTAGCCTTAACATCTACCAACAGTTTAGTAAGCAATGTTTGCGTAGCAATCGCCGGCATCTGGTAGAAATTCTCCCGCACCCAATCACCGCCCGGCTGATGTGCCGCGGTTTTCAACGGCAACATCTTCTGCAATTGCGCACGCACCGTGTCATGCTCTACTAATGACAGCATGGCCATCAAATCCTTATGGATGCGCTTTTGAAGTTCATAGCCCTTTCCGTTGCGTTGACCCTTCTTTCCTTCCACCATAAACCGTGTCGAAACATCAATGTCATCTCTTCGTTTCAACTCACCCGTCGCTTGATCCAATCCGCCCGCTTCCTCAATAAAAGAGCTATTGATCATTTCAATATAACCTACTAATTTCTTTGATATGGCACTTACCTTTTCCGCATTTTTCATTGCCAGCGGCAACTTTGCATTACCGGGATTCTCCTTTATCCGCATTAAAAATGCCTCAAATCTCCCTTTGTTATTCTGATCCAACGAAACGCCGGACTCTGCCAAACTCTTGTTGATTACTGTAAACGCATTCAAAATCTCCGAAGAAACATTCAATGCCAATAGTGCTGTCAACACAAGATACATCATGTTGATCATCTGCTGCCTGTTTTCCTTTGGTATAGACATAATTTTTAGTTTTAAGAATTAAAAAATAAGTCCAGTCTCTTTCAAAGAAAATTATAACAAGATGATTTATAAAGCAATCCATCGGTGTTCTCGTGTAGACACGAGAACATGGAATTGTATTTTTAGTATTGGTCTACTCTATAAATCATATTGTAATTATTTGGGCGTACCCCTGTCTTAGTTACTATCGTCACTAAGGCAGGGTCGGGCTATCCGCTTGTAGTCCTCTCCCGACTAAAGTCGGGATGCGGGCTACCGCTACTATCCCTTACGCATTAGGCACGCATTGCCACCAACATATTGTCATATACAGCATTCAGCTTCACCATATTCTGACTCAACTTTCTAATATTGGTTTGGTACGTCTCCACATCTTCAACAGAAGAAGACATTTTATCAAACGAATGCTTTACGGACGACATAAAGGTGTTCATGGATTTGATTTGAGATGCACAAGCTTGAAACTGCTCAGAATACATAACAGATAATTGCTTCAACCCGCTCTCCGCCGCCTCCAATTGCTGAGAATACCGTTGAACAGCATCGGTAGATTGAAGTAAGGCACCCAAGGAACTTCCCGCCGCCTCGTAGTTAGACTTAACCGATGATAAAGCCTCCGCCGCAGAGAGTGCACTACTATTAAAAGCATTAGTGGCATGAAAACTGTCCGTTAAGTCGGTCAACTTCTCAATAGAAAGGCCTAGTTTTTGAAAATTGTCACGAAAGAATTTTAGTTGTTCAGGGTTAAACTCATCAGCGTTCATA
The DNA here is from genome assembly GCA_019694955.1 of Chitinophagales bacterium. Classification (GTDB taxonomy): domain Bacteria; phylum Bacteroidota; class Bacteroidia; order Chitinophagales; family JADIYW01; genus JADIYW01. Next base: position 27,098 of record JAIBAX010000007.1, read on the forward strand.
AATTCTTGCAAACCCTGTTGTGCAGCATTCTTTTCCGGAAATTTTACGACTCCTGTAGCCAGCTGTCCATTGTATTTATCTAAACCGGGAAATAACTTTTCCCAATAGTAATCCGGCTCAGGAGGGATGATACCAGAAATGGCGAAGATAACGGCTTCTGTAATTAAACCTATCGTTAGTAATTGATTCGCCCAACTCCTATGTGTTAATTTGCCGAGCGCACCAATAATAACCACAGAAGCACCTACACCGAATAATAAATTTTTCACCTGCTTAAATCCAGATGATCTGAAAATAGTTTTCATCATTGTACATTTAGTTTGATTAAGTAATAATGTTAAAAATTCTACTTTAGCTAAAGTGTACAGATGGCATTTTAAGCATTAGCCGTACTCAAAACACCTCTGACTATTTCCGGAAATATATAATAGACTATCAATTACTTAACGAAAATATTACCAGAATATTATCACATTGAAATTTTTGCAAAAGTAACTTTAAAACAGTTCATTAATAAAACCAAATTCAAGATTATCGTGTCCACACGCGAACACAAGCGGTCAGCTAAAAAATCATCCTGCCATTATAAATCACGCTCCGTTTCAGATAAAAGCATAGGTACATATAAAAAAATAGCCTGTCAAAACTGACAGGCTATTATAGCTTTTAAGAGTTAGAATTTAATATGACCACAAATCGTGTTCGAAATTAAATATATTCTCTTTAATTCTTTCAGATTCGTATAATGCATCAATTCCTTGCGCATAATTTTGAATTCTATAATCTCTAACATTGTCTTCTTTGTATATGTAAGAAGAGAATAATCTCATAGAAAACATATCATCCCAAGTTAGACGAATACCATCAGGAAAAGGGTTGAAAGCTTCCGTTTTCACGAAAATGTCCCTCATTTCCGGGAAATACACCCAAAATAAAGGCAACGTTCCCCTAACATTTCCCCATTCATCACGGCTATCAATAATTGGACATAAACCCATGATACGTACTTGCATGGTGGATGTTTGCTTATTGAAATACCAAATTTCCTTTAACCTGAATTGCTTAACGTCTTCAAAGTTAATTTCCTTCGGAGGAACAGGTACTTTAACATAAGTTTCAGTAATGGGATCAAATACATCTAAACTATCTCCTACTCCACCACCACCAAGCACGGTGTTGATGTCCTTAGGGTCAATTGGAGATTTGAAGGCATCGTCATTACCAGCATACACCGCTACTTCTCCACTTTGAGCAGCATCCATTAATACATCAATGAATGGCTTTTGCGGATAAGAGAAAGGAAGATTCATTTTTTCTCGTAAATCAATAACTCTCCAAATGGTTTTTGTCCAAAACACATCTGCTTCACGGATACTTTCATACTCCAATGGCGTTCTCTGACCAGTTATCTCCTGCTTCCAAGGCAATGGATTCACCTCAGTATTTACTGAACTTGCATTTGACAAGTTTAGCAGTACATTGGTACCAGGTTCTTCGTTGTTGGAACTGGTAGTTGTCTCAACCTGAGATTCTACCGTGCCATTTGTTGTTCCGGCAGGATCTTGTCCGTATACAGACAAACCACTGAAGAGCAACAGACCACCAAAAATTTGAATCTTCTTTATCATGATTCTATGATTAAACGATTTTAAATACAATACTTGGAATCTTCCTAGTAGTTCCATCAGGACCTTGCACACGAATTTCTTCAAAGTATACAACATCACCTGGCTTAACTTTAGATAAAGCATTTTTCACTGAACCACTAAACAAGGCACCATTATTTGGAAGAATAACAGGATCTTCACGCTTAGGGAAGTGTGCAAATTGATAGCTTAATACTGAGAATTTAGCATCAAAGTCAAAATTCTCTAATACAGCAGCCAAGCCCAATTGCACTTTCATTTCACCTGCGCCCATTGCGCCACCATCTTTGTTACCAACTTTAGCCTTTGGATCAGGAATATTCTTCACACGGAAAGGAAATGTTCCCATTGTTTTACCATTTGCAGTGATGGTAACATTAGCTGCACCAGGAGAAGAAACCCTCACATTATACTTTCCGCCACCACCAGTAATTGAACCAGAAGAAATGCTTGCAGAAACTTTACTTGCACTAACACCTGCGGCAGAAACTGTAACCGGATTATCTACACCAATATAGAAAACATTCATTTTATCAGCAGAAACATTGCCAAAAGGTGCTGCAACTGTATACTTAAACGGTTCGAACTCGTAAACTTCGTTTTTGCCGGTTTGTTTGTTTTTCAAGGTGATGCTACCTGAGATTGTTTTTTCACCAATACCAGATGCTGTATTGTTGATAACACCCACTCCGTCCTCATTAGTTGGAATAGTACTACCATTAGCGACTATGGTAACCGCTCCAGCTTCGGAAGAAGCTGCGGAAAGGAATAATTCAGCCTTAAATGGATCTCCTTGCATAACATAAGTTGGACCGATGATTTTTGCACCGAATTTATTCAATTTAACAGGTGCATTAATAACGATGTTTTCCCTCTTTTGTTGTAACCTAGCAATTACCTCACCAGTTGTAGATTTAACGTCATTTTTCAACTTCAACAACAATGTTTTAGCGGCAACGGCAGGCATTTGATAAAATTGCTCAACAACCCAATCTCCACCGGGTTTTATTGGATCAAATTTCAACTGCAACTCTTTGTCTAGTGCATCAGCTTCTTCTTTCGTAAAGAATGACAATAATTGCTTACGACCATCAGTCAGCGTTTTAACTAACGCATATCCTTTTCCTTGATTAGTCTTTTTAGCATCATCGCCATGTACCAATAATCTTGTGGCAATTTCTATATCATCTCTCTTTTTTAGCTCGCCTGTTTCTTCGTCAATGCCACCTGCTTTGCTTTCAATCTCACTTAATAAGGCATCAATTTCAGCTGACATATTATCGGCAATTTGCATGGCCTCTTCAGCCTTCTTTTTATTACCAGCTAATAAAATATTATCAGGATCTGTCTTCATCAATTGATCAAACGCTGCAAAGCGACCTTTATTGTTCTGGTCAAGTGCAACATTGGATGTTTTCAAACTTTTATTTACTACTGTAAACGCATTTAATATTTCAGATGATACGTTTAATGCAAGCATTGCCGTTAAGACAAGGTACATCATATTAATCATCTGTTGTCGGTTCTCCTTAGGAATTGCCATTACTTTTCTTTTTAATGTGGTTAAAAAATAATATCCCTAATATTATGAACGCATAGCTGCTAACATGTTACCGTAAACACCATTTAATTTATCTAGGTTAGAAGCAAGCTTAGACATACTATCTTTGTATTTTGCTGAATCTTCAATAGAACCCTCTAAGTGCCCCATAGCAGCAGAAAGGTTGCCAATGAATTTGTTCATTGCTTTCAAGTGTGTGTTGGTATCTTGTAACTCTAATTCGTAAACAGCATTCAAAGCAGCCAAGTTTTTAGTAACTGCCTGTACTTGTTCGTGATATTTTCCAGTTGCTTCTGAAGCATTGGCCATCAATCCCATGGCATTTGCAGCACCTTCGTAAGAAGTCTTTACTTTGCTTAAAGCCGCAGCAGCTTCTTTAGCATTGTTTGAAAACTCATTTGTTGATAAAGCTGTATCTGCCACAGATGTTAACTTACTAATATTTGAACTTAAACCGCCTAAGTTTTCACCAAGCCTGTTGATAGCACCTTGGTCGATTTTTGCCTTTTCTAACATCTTGTCTAACTCATCTGTCATACTTTTTTTATCTCCAGCGGCAACACCTAGCGCAGCAGCTTTTACTGTACCATCATACTCATCCAATCCTGGATAGATTTTTTCCCAATAATAATCTGGTTCTGGTGGGATAATCCCTGAGAATGCAAAGATGATAGCCTCTACTGACATACCAATAATTAAAGCCCAATTAGCCCAAGGGTGGTGCAAAATTTTCAATAATGCTCCGATAATTACTACAGCTGCTCCAACGCCGAATACAAAGTTTTTACCTGCTTTGAAGCCTTTTGATTTAAAAAAAGATGCCATGACAAATAGTTTTTGTTTAGTTTAGTTTGTTATTTAAAAATATTTAAGCCAATATTAATTAAAGTCATTCATTGATCTTCCCAAGAATGGTAAGATACAACGGAAACCGACATAAGATTTACAAGAATCTTGATATTCCCATGACCTTGTACTTGTTTGTAGGAAATATCCTATATCTTTCCACGAACCACCTCTGATAACTTTACGCTTTAATGAGGTCGGATCATCGTCTTTTGCATCATAACGAACATCCGGGTTCTTATCATGAATAAAGTTATAAGCATTTTCGTAGAAAGCTGTTGATGTCCATTCTGAGACATTACCAGCCATATTATATAAACCATAGTCATTTGGCCAGTAAGCGGTTGCTTTTACTGTATAGAAACCACCATCTTCAGGATAGTTACCACGACCGGGTTTAAAGTTTGCCAAGAGACAACCTTTTGTATTTCTCAAATAAGGACCACCCCAAGGGTATGGAGAAACATTGCGACCGCCACGTGCTGCATATTCCCATTCGTGTTCGATAGGCAATCTGAACTCATCTACTGGCGCTTCACCATTGTTGTGACGTGAGTCATTCCATAATCTGGTTCTCCAAGCACAGAAGGCATTCGCTTGATCCCAAGTAACACCCACTACAGGATACTCATCATAAGCCGGGTGGCTGAAATATGAACGTGTCATTGGTTCATTGTAGGAATAAGTAAAATCACGAATCCAACACAATGTATCTGGATAAATTTGAACTTTTTTCTTTTTGATAAAAGTTGACCTTGGTTTGTTTTTGTTTTCCCATAATGCTGCATCTTTCCATAAGAACCATGAGAATTCATATTCCAATTTTCTAGGGTCTACGTCTTTTACACCATATAATCTATCCGCTTCTGAGTAATACATGCTCTCTAGTGCGCCGGCATCTTCACTTCCCGCTGACCAATCGATTGGCATTTCCCAATTAATGGCCTGTGTTCCATCTTCGCCTTCTAGCAAGTGGTCACCACCAATCATCATATGTGCGATGGAATCCCTCACCCAGTAAACGAATTGGCGATACTCATTATTGGTAATTTCTGTTTCATCCATATAAAAACCAACAATAGATATTGATTTACTTTTTGCATTAAATGAGTAATTAATGTCTGCATCCGACGGACCCGTGTGAAACGTACCAGAAGGGATGTACACCATACCGTAGGGAAGTAGGTTATTATCCCATTCAGGACGATCTTCAACTCCAACGAGTTGTCCATCTCCGCCACCACTTTTACAACCTGCCAGATAAAACATCAAGAAGGCCGCGATAACTCCCAGTCTGTATTTGTTCATACTAAAAACCTATTTTAAGTTTAATTAAGCTTCCAAAGTTATATATTTTTTTTATAAAAACAATACAATGACTTAAAAATCATATTGCTTTTTACAAAAATCTTGGATTATTTACTATTTTTTCTCCTTTAAAGAACTTTTTCGATGGGATATAATAACCCAAAGACACTTCGTGAGAACCTTTATTAGCAACTTTCAGATCATTTAGGTTTACATCATAAGAATAAAACAATGTTAAATCCTTCCATAATCGCCCTCCAACTATCGGTATTAACGACTCAAAAGAGTTTTTATTGTAACCTCTTGCTGAAACACCTAAGTAAACAGTCTTTTGCCATGAAGCCAACGCACTAATCTCTGTTTGCCAATTCTTAAAATCTGTTAAAACTGAGACTGAAGGTTGTATATCAAAATTTGTGCCTAAGTTAACTTTCCCTCTAAGAAAAATATGTAGTGGTCTTTCATAATTAACATTCAGTTCTTTTTCCAAGCCAGTAAACTTATCAGAAAAATCAACGAGGTTCATGGTAGCGATGGCTGCATCAAAATACGCATGTTGCAACAAAACACCGACACTCAAAGAGGGCTTAACGGAATTTACTTTAGATGCCGGTAAAATAGGGTCTTCGTGGTTCACGCCTCCATTCTCGTAAACACCGTTTGGGGTAATCAGCTTGGCGCCATCTAGTGTACTAAATACCGCCCCCAATTCGACACCTACTGACAGTTTTAAATTCCCAATAGGTTGTATATAAGCATAATTGGCATTAACACTATTGATATTTTGTACACCAATTTTTTCACTCCACATACTCACGCCAATGCCGCTTCTAAATCTTGGGAGGGTTAAGTCGCCGTTTACATAAAACCCTTTTGGAGCGCCTTCCAAACCTGTCCATTGGTTTCTATATCCTGCTATTAGGTTCAATCCATCCGATGAACCAGCAAAAGCGGGGTTAAAACTCAAGGTATTGCGAAATGTATGGCTGGATATCGGAAATATTTGTGCTGAGAGTTTATAGAAATTAAAGACCTGAACAAATATCAGGGCAAGCATGCATTTTAATTTCCAATATTTTATTTTTGAAAACATGGTTCAAGATACTCAAAAAATGTGAACGGCAAATACTTTAACGGTATTTATTTAACTTTATTTTTGATTGGCTTCCTGTACATACTTTTTAATAGCCATTGCAAGGGAAGGAAATTCAGGGGTTGGCGCCATAACATCAATCCTAAGTCCCATTTCTTTAGCTGTTTCCAGCGTAGAATTTCCAAATACTGCTATACGTGTTTCCTCTTGAACGAAGTCGGGGAAATTCTTATATAAAGAATGAAAACCGGAAGGATTAAAGAATACAATCATATCGTACTTGACATCACTCAGGTCAGACAAATCGCTGGCAACGGTTTTAAACATAACGGCTTCTCTAAAGTTTATATTATGCTGTTGCAAAGCATTATCTAAAGTAGAGTCGTGTACATCGCTACAAGGAAGCAGGAAATTATTATCTGTTTTTTCTTTGTGCTTATTGATAACTTCGATAAGTTTAGGAATTTTACCATCTCCAAAGAACACTTTGCGTTTCCGGTATTGTATAAATTTCTGCAAGTAGAGCGCAATAGCTTCGCTTATACAAAAGTACTTAGTCTCTGGGCTGATTTTCACGCGCATTTCTTCGGATAGGCGAAAATAATTCTCAATAGCATTTCTACTGGTCATTATGACTGCAGAATATTGCTCCAAATAAACCTTATCCTTTCTAAAGTCTTTTGCGCTAACACCCTCCACATGGGTAAAAGGGCGATAATCTACTTTTATGCCAAACTCATTGCCTAAATCAAGATACGGAGATTTACCGTTCTCAGGGCTTGGCTGTGAAATCAAAATAGATTTTACTGACTTTAATACAGCTGTTTTATTACTCATAGATGGCTGTTTAATTAAAGATGTTGATAATAATTCATCAAAAATTTTACCAATATCAATAACGGTAACATTTTCAAGGCGCAAAAATAAATAAAAAAATAGAATTTAAAGCCTACTTCTCTCAAAACTCCTGTGTATAACAGGCGACCTATGTTGAAAATCTGAAAAAATGCGTATAATCCTAATATAATATAGATAAAAAGATTCGGTTGTTGTATCCCTGTAAAGTAAAAAAACAACAATATCGGCAGCAATAATAAGGAGAACAATCCCATTACCATTTGGTTTTGTATCTGATAATAAGTAAAAGGTCCATCGAGGCGTGTTATGATGGCAAGAATCATCTCTACGCCTATCTTTCCTATTACATATACGGTATAGGCAATAAAGACTGCTAAAAAGACGACCATGATATCTGTAGTTCCTTGATTTTTCAACAAGCTAAATAAAACAGCCATGCCGAAAGAGAATACAATTATCCGAAACAATACTATACCTAATAATGCCGGAAGTTGGAGGAGCGATCTATCGCGAATTCTTTGATTAAAGAGATTTGGGTTGGATAGGCTTTCTCTTGTGGACAGAAAGAATTCAGGATAGAAGGATCTTACTAATACCAATAAAAATCCCAAGAAGAGAAATATCAGAAACACCATATCATTGGCAGACCTAGCTTTTACTAGACGAATAGGCTGAAAGTCAGTTTTCCGGAAACGATGTCCTGAGCGATCAATTGCAATCATCTGTGCCAAGCTATCCAAATCTGAAGGGGTAGATTTAGCTTTTATGATAGAATCAATAAAATGCGGATTATAAATTTTTACTACCTCCGTTTTTTTGACAGGAGGTTTTGGCTTCCCCATCAGTGAGGATGCCAAAAAAAATATCATTGAAAATGCCAGGAAAGCCCTCATAATCGAACGCAAAAGTACAAGGAATAAAATTTAAAATTTACGATTTAAAAATTTAAAATTCTGAGCTTCCGTCTTTTGTTTTGGGCTTGTGGGGAAAATTCACATTTTTTTACAGAAAAAACCAATACTTTTAACGCCGACATTTTTTTGTGGCATATTACTTGGAGATTGTATTATATGAAGAGGTTATGGATATGGCTGGTGATTTTAAGTATTCCAATATTGGAAGGGAATAGACCTTTAGAAACAACTTCTACTGGTAACCGTATCGATCCACCCTATTTATCTATACAAGACCCATGGATAGACTCATTAATGCAATCGATGACTTTAGAAGAAAAGATTGGACAACTGTTCATGATTTCCGCTTATTCTAATAAGGATGACGCACATTACAATCAAATTGAAAAATACATAAAAAAATACAAGATTGGTGGACTTATTTTTATGCAAGGTACACCTGACAAGCAAATCGAACTATTAAATAGATATCAGGGTGCTTCTCAGATTCCGCTGATGATAGGCTTTGACGGCGAATGGGGGCTATCTATGCGGTTGAAAAACACAACACCATTCCCACGACAACTGATGTTGGGTGCTATAAAAGATGATTCCGTTATTTATCAGATGGGTTATGAATTTGGCTTACAAATGAAACGTGTGGGCATCAACATTAATTTCGCTCCCGATATTGATGTGAATAATAATAGAAATAATCCCGTAATTAACGACCGATCATTTGGAGAAAATAAATATAATGTCGCCAGAAAAGGTTTGCTGTACATGCAAGGTCTTCAAGATGCCGGTATTTTGGCTTGTGGCAAACATTTCCCCGGACATGGAGACACGGATGCCGACTCTCATTTAGATCTGCCCATTATCCGCCACACCAAAGCACGCTTAGACACTATAGAACTTTACCCTTTCAAGGCGCTTATCCCACATGGCATAGGAAGTGTTATGGTAGCACATCTCAGCATTCCTTCGCTCGATTCTACCCCGAATATTCCTTCTACCCTTTCCAAAAAAATTGTAACAGGCTTATTGCGTGAAGAACTTGGATTTAAAGGACTCATATTTACGGATGCCATGAATATGAAAGGTGCAACAAAATATTTTGGACCAGGGAAAGCAGAGTTGGAGGCTTTGAAAGCGGGCAACGACATATTGCTATTTCCGGAAAACGTCGACTCCGCCGTACATGTTATCAGCAGGGCGGTTAATAACGGTGTCATTGGCGTAGATATTATCAATGAAAAAGTAAGAAAGATATTGCAAGCGAAAGTGTGGATGAACCTGAAAACATATGCACCTATTTCCGGTTATCACCTCGACAGCGATATTAACAACCCTTGGTCCAGCTATCTTAAGGAGAAGATAATTGCCAACGCCATCACCTTAGTAGACGACAAAGACCATATCTTCCCTATAAAAAACCTTGCGGAAGAACGCATTGTAAACATTACCGTTGGCAGCACCACCGCTACACCATTTTCTCAGATGATGGACAAATATGGGCTAGTCATTCACCACTTTATCTCAAAAGATGCTCCCCAAAAAGATTTCGATGCCTTATTGCAGAAAGTTAAGGATGCTACCTACGTGGTTTTGGATATTCAAGACATGAGTGCCTTTTCTTCCAAAAACTTTGGACTTACTAACCCTACCATCGCTTTGGCAGGAAAACTTCAAAATACCAAGAAAACAATACTCGTATTATTTGGAACACCTTATGCACTAGAGAAATTTGAATTCAACAGAAATATTCTCGTTGCATACAATCAGGACAGCGTTACACAAAGGATGGCGGCGCAGATGGTTTTTGGTGCCAGACAAGCAAAAGGAAGACTGCCAGTTTCTGCCGGTATTCATCCATATGGCGATGGACAAACGTCAGAGTTATTGCAAAGACTGCGCTATGGTAGCCCTTGGGAAGTGGGTATAGATCCCAATTTACTTCGCGGTGTTGACTCAATTGCCAATTATGCGATCAATATTGGTGCTACTCCGGGTTGTCAGATTTTGGTAGCTAAGGATGGATTGGTACTTTATGAGAAAGGATTTGGAAAACACACCTATGATGCAGATGCGCGAAAAGTACAAACTTCTGACATGTACGACATTGCCTCTCTTACAAAAGTGACGGCGACATTGCCTTTGGTTATGAAATTAGTAGAAGATTCCGTGGTAAGCCTGAATGGAAAATTGGGTCAATATGTGCGTTTGCCGGATACATCTAATAAAAAGGACCTTATCATCAAAGACATCCTATTGCATCAGGCAGGTCTGGCGGCATGGATACCTTTCTATAAATATACGTTAGATGGTAACCACAAACCGGATAAGACGTATTATAAAACCACCAAGGACAGCGATTTCGACTTACGGGTCTGTGATGGATTATATGGTTGCTATGCTTTAGAAGATACCGTTTGGAACACCATTTATAATACCGCTTTAGGATCTAAGACTTATAGATACAGCGATTTTGGGTTCTTATTGATGCAAAAGATGGTGGAAGAGCAATATAAGAAGCCTTTGGAAGAACTTGACCAAAGGTATTTTTATAAGTCTTTGGGAATGAATTATACGTTATTCAATCCGCGATTGAAAGGGTATAGCCTTACCAATATTCCACCTACAGAAATAGACAATTATTATAGATATACGAAAGTACAAGGAGATGTGCACGATATGGCGGCGGCGATGTTAGGAGGTGTTGCGGGTCACGCAGGATTATTTGCGAATGCGAATGACTTGGCGAAGTATTTCCAGATGTTGTTAAATCAGGGAACTTATGGCGGGCAACGTTATTTTAAACCGCAAACGATATCACTCTTCACAAAAAGGCAGAGTGCTGACTCTCGCCGAGGGCTTGGTTTTGATAAACCGGAAATGGAAAAAGACAATGGCCCGACTTGTAAGAGTGCCAGTTCGGCTACTTTTGGTCATACCGGTTTTACGGGAACAGGCGTTTGGGTAGACCCAGAATACAACCTTCTATATGTTTTTCTCAGCAACAGAACCTATCCAACACAGGACAACAAATTATTGATCAACAAAGATATACGCCCCAAAATCCAACAGGAAATTTACAATGCAGTGTTAAAAGCCGGGAAGGTGAATCCTTGATGGTGGGTGATTTTTGATGATGTTGAATGATGGATGTTAAATGATAGATAGGAGCAATTAATTGGTTGTAAGACTCATCTTTTATTAAAATGAGTATTTTTTATTCATCGGTTTTTCGGTTCTCTAACCATTACACCAAATATGATTAGATCTTCCTCTGTGAGATAAATCTTCTGATTTACAAAATCATAATCCTCACTAATTATCAAAGTAGCCGTTTCATAACCAAGATAACTAAAATCTACTTGCTGATTATTTTTCCAATACGCTTCGGGAATTTCCAAATAAAATCTTCCATCCTCATCCGCAACAGTGCTAATACTTGTACCAACTAAAATTATACTGGCGCCTATTAACGGTTCTTTTGTGGTTGAATCCAACAGAATTCCTTTAATATAATGCTTAGTATGAGTAGTATCGGACACTACCTGTTTATCTTCAGAAGCAGTTTCGGTTGGTTGAACGATTTCCCTTTCCCGCACTTCATTGGCCTGAATTTCATTGGCTATCGGCAATAACAGCATAGCAGCCGCTAAACGATATGGCTGAATCCGTCTATTATTTCCGCTGATTAACTCAATTGGGCGATTCAGCTGACTGGTTCTAAATCTTCCGCAAAGATGATCCTTTTGTTCCATCATCTGAATGATTTCGCCATCTGTTAGTTGGGTAAAATCAATAACCTTCTTTTGACAGCTCAGGCAAAATCTTCCTTGCTCTACCGGAAGCATTTCGTACCACTTTTCTTGACAGGATGTTGGTATTTGTATTGTATATGACTTTGTGGACATCATCAAAAATAGCAATTTTTTATCGATGCAATTATTTTTCAGGATAAAATGACTGCGTTACTACTATTTAGAATTCCACCATTTGACTATTGCATCAGCTATAATTGTTTCATCAAATTCAGTACTATACAAACCGTAGGTTACTATTAACTCACTTTGAAGGATATTACCAATCTTTTTTTCGTTTGCTCCATTATCTAAATGACTCAATATTTTATGATTAAGTTTATCAAATTCATCAATAGGTGCATTTGGTATCAGTTGAAATGATTTCATAATATTTCTTAATTCAGAAAGATTACCATTGTATTTCATCAAAAGTTCTCTTCTATCCATAATACTATATATCATTCATTTATACGAGTCACTTCTCAGGATAAAATGACTGCGTTACTAATATTTCCCCTACAATATGGGCATTAAATTCTTCCAATTCTTCAGCGGGTACCCAAAGCTCATTGTGCATGAATCCGCCCACATTTTGGATTTCAAACTTACCTACATAATCTGCATCTACCTCAAATTTTGTAACAAAACCCGAACCAGAAGCAGGTACATTCCAATCCTTGGCAATTTGAATAGCATAGGCTTCATTCGTGACCGGATAGAAAATAGGTTGCTCCGGCAAACGAGGTGGAAATTTTGTCCATCCAGATGCTTCAATAAGTGCTAACTCCTGAGGACCAACAGGTCTGTATAGTGTTGTAGTCATTTAGTTTAATTTAATTTATTTGGCAAATATAGCGGGATCTGCGCAAGTTGCTTATTCATCTTACATTTTTAGGGTGAATTTGTGAACGATTCAGCTGTTGGTGTTTGGCTTTACCATTTGTCGTTATAAGAATTGTCTTAAAAGTAGTTCAATAGATGCATACTTTCCTCTTGCTGTACGAACATTTATCAAAGCCTTTTCTTTTCGAGCTTTTTCATTCCACCAATATGAAAAAATACTCGGTTTGGATAAACTCTTCCAATATTTCTTATGCCTTGCAGTAATTTCTTATATTGATTTTCTTAACGCTATTTTGTGAATATTCAATTATCAAGAAATCGCCCTTCCTATAAATTTCGTGATACCATGGATAACATAATGAATTCTTCCCTATTCTAATTTGGAATGTTGTTGATTTGCCCGTTAACAAATTTTGAATAATCCAAGTTACGTTCCCTTCTGCTGAGTTTGGAGGAAATTTTATGCAACATACAAAATTGTCTGTGGAGTCTGTATATTCTATGTCGTCCTCAAAGAATATCGGTTTTAACTGCTCTTTCAAAGGAAGAAATAAATGCTGGGAATATGATCCGGTGTAATTCGTCATTAAACAAATAAAATTATCATTATGCCATAAAACTGTAGGTGGCATGCGATAACCCTGATTATTCGTTAGTGTCATCAAGTTCTCCGACCATGATGCAATTTTGTTACCCCATTCAATCTGATAGATCCCCTCTTTATCTATGGTGGTTAATTTCACAAATGGATATTTACTTTTTGATGTATCTGTTATAAAAAAAGTAATAGGAGTCCATTTTTCATTTTCTAAAACGGTTTTAGCGCTCGTTTTGGTGTCGGATTTATTGTCTTTCACTAAGTCAGTTTTATTTGATTTGCAACCAACAAAGAATAAAATTAGATACGTTAATATATAAAATTTAGTTTTCATAACAAGACTAAGGTCAGACTGCCTACAATCCTTTAGTAAAAATAGGATAAATCATCTTAATATTTTCCTATCTTAAAAGAAAAAGAGACATGCATTTTATTACCAAGTATGACTGCCATACCTCCAAATTCTATCCTAAACATTATTATTTGCTTTACCTCCAAAATACTCAAGTCCGAATCTCATCACTCCTATTTTTATGACAAACACCTAAAAATTGCATAGGCAAATTTTGAATCCAAAAAACTAAAGTTTTATACCAGTCGCCACCACGCCGCTATGTACCGATTTTTTAGTGAAAATTGGGTTTTTTCAGAAGCTGACGGTTTCGGGATTGCCGAAGGGCGGGACTTAAACCACAAAACTTGATTTGAAAAACTAATGTTTCTTGAACCACAAAACTGTCTTTGGAACAAGAAAACCCGCCATTTGGGTAGGTGCTGTTTTAGCTACAGTTTTTATGTGCTTAAATCTGTTTCATCCCATTCAATTCCATTAGAAAGCATCCAAGTTAAGGATTGTCTTCTTTCGTGTATGACACCACCATTTCCAATTGGGTCAAATGAAGGTGGAACAGTTTGTCTTCCCAATTGTGCACTTCTTACTGCATTATGAAGGCAATAAAATAAGTCTTCCTTCTTGATTAATTCCTCTTCTGATATTGTTTCTTTTGTTTCAAGCCAATCCCCTATTTTTCCTTCAAGTGGACAGGTAAAATTGATTAAAATTTCTTGCATTTGCTCACCTGTCATCATTTCTCCAGTTATGTCAGGAGTATTATAACCAAAGTACCAAGCTAAAGACCAAGCATTCTCAAATTTCCAACCAATGGCGTTTCTTAATTGCTCATCATTTCTTGATGAATTTAAAATTCCCTTTTCATTATCTGCTAAAAATAAATCTAATCCATTAGTCGAAACAAAGTTTAAAATCCTTTCACTAGATAATTCATTTTCAGGTACCATAAGCCAAAGGACAATTGCCTTTATTGCATTTAATCTTTTGGCAATTTCGATCTTAGGTCTAATTTTTCTTTCAAATTCAGTTGGCAAGGAAGTAGCTGGTTTGAAACCTGAATTTAGACATATTTTAATATTGTCAAGCCTTAAATCTGTCATCCAAGGGATACTTTTGTATGTTTCCAATATATCATCTTGGTTCGTTTGTTTTGGTTGGTCATTAATTTTTGATGAACCAAATATTTTCTTGAAAAAACTCATATTTCTCTGATGTTGTTTGTTTAAAATTGTAGCTAACGTTAAGGCTGATTTGCGATGTGAAAATAACTCCCACAATCTGTTGGGTAAAAATAGGATAAATCGTGTACCTCATAAAATAATAGATAGTCTCTAATAATTTTTATCTTGACATTTTCTATATCAGAATTTCTACCGCTATTTGGATTTAAGGAAATATTCTTAAAGTTTCAACTATTAACTTATTTAGTTTTATACTAAAATTTCTAGATTTATTTCTATTTATCCAATATTCTAAGATTTCCTTTCTTTCTAAGTTTGCTTTTTGTGTCCAGATTATTTTCTTAGCCATTCCTCAATTTCAGCGTTTGCAGATAATTCAGACAATATATTTCCATTTTTATATTCGAGTCTTGATTCTTCAATTCTTAATTTTTGTACGTCATTTGTTACATAATTCAATTCTGATAATTCAAAGTCAATAAGGTTTTGTAATTCTTCAATTATGTAATTTTCTCGTACTTGAGAAATCTTATTTATTAAGTCTAATTTTAATTCTGCAATACTCATAATAGAATTGTTCTTGCATCAAACATATAGAAATTAATTGAAAAATGCAACAGATAGTCTACATTTAGTTGACACCCAACGGCAGACTCCCGCTTTGGGTCGGGCGGGGATTTTCAGCACTAAACTTCATTAGATGCACAAAGCTTGAATTTAGCACTTCACTGTCATAGAAGCACAAAACCCCCGCTTTTGCAAAGCGGCTGTTATCGGTTGTTTTTTTCAAAATCGTCTTGGAAGTAATGCGTTCCATTGTTTCTTTTGCCCTTTATTGTCGGAATAACTGTATCCATCTTTCCAAAAAATCGGCATACTGTTATTAGGTATTGTAAAATAAAACGCTAACATTAATCCGAGATCAAAATCAAACGAACCACTATTTTTTAGCATATCGTTTACTGATTTTATTTTTTCTTTTTCTTTCGCAGAAAAAACTTTTGATTGTTCAGTATAATGTTGATGTTCTTCCCCTAAAATAATACCTGGCAGAACAGTAAAATGAGTGTTTTCAGTCACATTTTCAATCCCTTTTGTAGTGGCACAAAGGCTTAATAAGTAGGGGATATGGCTTGGTTTAATGATTTGATTAACTTTATTATGAATGAAATCAACTGATTGCGTACCTGTACCAATAATATCTTCTACAAAAATTATTGTACTGCCTTCTGGTAATGAATTCAGCTCCCAAGTCTTTTTTATCTTAGATTGATTTACTTCAATTGTGTGAGAAAAGTCATATAAAATTATATCTCCACTTTTACCTGCGTTACCAAACCCTGTTATAAAACAGTTTTCTTTTGAGAAAATATCTTCATTATCATATACTATCTGTCTTATTGTTGATCTAATCTTTGGGGCTGTGTAGATCTCAAAATTTGACAATATTTTGAATATCAAACTCCAAGGCAAACCAGTCTGATTTTTCCATTGAATAATAGAATTGTGCTTATACCCTTGATAGGAAGCAAATTTTGCTTCTAAACTCTTTCCGTCCTTCCAGAGGAAATAAATTTTGTCAATAAGTTCTCTCATATTAGTCGATATCTTCAAGTAATTCACTAATAGTTTTTTGTAATAGTTGTAACTGAATTACATATGAATAATCGCTAATTAAATCTGAATTAATATCTTTAAGAGTTGTGTTTAAATAGCTAACATACTTTATAACATTATTTCTTGTTCGATCATCTTCAATTTCAGGAGTTACGAAAACTTCGAGACCTTTATTGTTGTTTTCAATAAACTCACTTACTTTCGATGAAAAGTCTGTTAATTGTCCACTCTTCTCAAAGTAGCCCATTGACTTTCTGATCTCTCTAAATTCCTTTACATCATAAAAAGTTTTTTGCTCTAAAAACTTATCTATCATCTTATCAACTAATCGTTCAGTACCTTCTGGAAATGAGAATTCTGGCAGACTACTTAATTTATGAACAATAGGATAGAGTTCAATAAAAAAATCAGTTGAGATTTTACCGCCTTTTTCCATTAAAATGTCTCTATACTTTTTAGGATACCACAAAAGAGTTTTGCACCTTCTAATCATAGACCGACTTACGCCTGTAAAATCTGATAGAATACTTTCTTGATCTGTTCCTATTTTGTCTATAACCGTTTCCAATTTCAATGCAGTTGGAAATAGTGCCCATTCTTTTCTAAAATGATGAATATTGAACATATATAAAATGTTCTGAGTGTCATCCGAAGGTTCGTCTATAATGTTGGCTGGAATTATGTCCAAATTTAATTCTTGAGCACAACGCCAACGTCTTTCCCCATCTAAAAGAATGTATGGTGTTTTAGGGTGATTTTTTGTGTTTCTGTATACAGTCACAGGAACAAGAATACCAACCTTGCTTATAGATTTTTTTAGTTCGTTCAAATCTTCCGGATCAAAAATTAATCTCGGGTTAAATGGATTTGGTGAAATGTCAGAAACATTTATATTAAATAGGGTTCTGTTTTCACTTGGTTTTATGTTGTCATTCATTGTTAGTTGTTTGTCGTTTTAAAATAACCGATAACTCGTTTATATGTCTGCAAAAAACAGACATATCTCCAACCGTATGTCATATATGTCTGCAAAACATGCTTCCAATCTCAAAATTAACCATAAGCCATTAAATATCCAAATTAGCAAAATGGCTAAAGTATTGCATTTTCATTTGAACTTAGGACAACTCATTTATCTAAAAATGATTGTACCGAATGGTTTGTCGACGAAAGATAGGCGTCTTTCCAAGGACCGGACTTCATCTTGAAATAAATGTCATTTTTACATGCCAAAATCACTAATTCTTCCCTTTCATCATGTATTATTTGCTTAGTAATTTTTGTCGGTGACAATGTATCGCTCTCAACTTCTAACTCCAATAGAATGGTAAGGATGGTATCAAAGCTTAATGTTAATTGCTTATTGTCGGTAACATATCTCCCTGTATAATAATATTTTGAAGCAAAATACCCACTATCTCCTGAGCAACATGTGTGAATAATTTTTATAAATGTTGTATCATCTAAAAACAATAATATCGGGAAAAAGTCTGTTTCAATGGGTGAACTGTTACAGGTAGTGGTATCGAAATCATCACTCAGTTGGTACGCCGTATTTGCCAATCTATATCGTGGAAAAACTTCCTTACCGCTTTTTTCCCTATTTGAACAAGATGAACAAAGTAAGCCCAATGCAAAAAGAATAATAAAGAAATCCTTCCTTCCCATCATCTTTCACATTTATTGACCAAGCTTCTCCCACTCCATTCGAATCTTTTCCATTGCTGCTGCCGGGTTAAAATCTTCTATCGTCGATATTTTGCCACATATCTCCATCAACACCTTGTCTTGAGTGCGTCCTCTCTTCAAGGCTGTTGCGTATGGAAGCCTGTGGAATGTTACCATTGCGTATTTGGAGATAAACGCTCCCGCATATTGCTCTTCCAAAATGGCTTCTGCCTGCTTCTTTAGGATGAAATCTTTCTGCGCCACTAAATCGCGCATTTCCACAAAATTTTCTACCGCCAAATCGGCGATTGCGTCTGTATTTTCTTTTCGGAGGTTACCAAAAGCTTCAAAAATCTGCGCCCAATCATCACCGAAATCATCCATTAGTTGGTCGAAATAATAGCAATCTTCAAAGCAGCAGTTCATCCCTTGTCCAAAAAATGGTACTATGGCATGTGCTGCATCACCCATTAATAACACCTTCCCTTTTACATGCCAAGGAAAACATTTTACAGTCAACAAGTTTCCGGTAGGGTTATTGAAAAAGTCCTCCACGAGGGTGGGCATATGTTGGCATGCATCCGGCATTACTTCCTGAAAGAAACGGACGACATCCTGCTCTGTCTTTAGCTGACTCAAGTTGCGTTCCGACTGATGATGCGGCATAAATAATGTACAGGTAAAATCGCCTTCTGCATTGGGGAGGGCAATCATCATATAAGAACCTCGTGGCCATATGTGCAAGGCATTTTTTTCTATCCTAAACCCTCCATTCGAAGAAGCGGGAATGGTGAGTTCCTTATAGCCGTAGTTTTCATACGTCTGAGAGAAATTAAAAAATCCTGATTTTAACATTTCCATACGGATGGCAGAGGCGGAACCATCTGTACCGATTACCGTATCTCCACTTGCCGTTAAGGTGTTTCCGGTGCTTTCATCTATAAAATATGCTGCTCCATTTTCCAAATTCATGCCTGTGCAACGATGGTTGAAAAAGAACTTTACCGAAGGGAATTTTTCTGCTTCATCCATGAGGTTCACATTTAGCGTCCTTCGCGATATCGAGTTAATATATTCATTCGCTTGAATGCTATAAGGTTGGAAGGAAGTGTTGCCAGATATCGGATGAATGAGTCGACCTTTCATGGGAATGGCATCTTGCAGGATTTTTTCTGCTAGTCCCACCTGCTCTAGGGCGTGAATTCCACGGGTGGAGAGTGCTAGATTAATAGATTTTCCGGCACTAATGGCAACTTTCCGCATATCCGGTCGGCGTTCGTAAATATCTACCTGAAAACCTCTTCGTGCAAGATATATCGCCAAAAGAGACCCTGTAAGTCCCGCTCCAACGATGATTATTTTTTGACTCATTACAGCACAGATTTTAGTCGTTGAACAAAGGTGTAAACATCCACAAAGGAATTATATAACGGAACGGGTGCCAACCGGATAACATCTGGTTCCCGCCAGTCGCAGATAACGCCCGTTTGGATAAGTTGGTTGAAAAGGGCTTTATTGCTATTCTTAATTCTTATCGAAAGTTGTGCGCCACGTTCGTCTTTAGGCGTGATGATTTGTATGCGGTCATTTTTCATCTCCAACAGTAAAAATTCAAGGTACCCTGTCAGCAATTTGCTCTTTTGTACCAGTTGTTGCATCCCGGCTTCCTCAAAAATATCTAATGATGCGCGTAAGCTTGCCAACGGCAAAATGGGTGGGTTGCTCAGTTGCCACCCTTCCGCTCCGGAAATGGGATAAAACTCCGATCCCATTAGAAATCTGGTCTTTTTATCATGTCCCCACCATCCGGCAAACCTCGGCAACGAAGTATCATCGGCGTATTTTTCATGCACAAAACATCCGGAAATTCCTCCCGGACCGCTGTTCAGGTATTTATAACTACACCAAACGGCAAAGTCCACTTGCCAGTCATGCAACTGCAACTCAATATTGCCTGCCGCATGTGCGAGATCAAAACCTGCCAGACAATTATTTTTGTGTGCTGCCATTGTAATGCGTTCAATATCAAAAGCTTGTCCTGTATAATAATTTACGCCACCCAAAAGAACCAATGCGATGGCATGTCCTTCTTCTTCCAATAATTGTTCGATATCTTCTTTTCGCAACATATCTTCTCCTTGGCGTGGAGAAACTTCTATCAATGCCTCTTCCGGATTGAATCCGTGAAAGGCTATTTGTGATTTGACGGCATATTGGTCAGAAGGGAAGGCATTTTTTTCTATGACGATTTTGTATTTTTCATTTGTAGGTCGATAGAAGGAAACCATCATGAGGTGCAGGTTAACAGTCAGAGAATTCATTACTACTGTTTCCAGCGGTTTTGCCCCTACAATATTTGCCATTTTTTCGGTTAGGAATTCATGGTAGGGCATCCAGGGATTTTTCGCCTGAAAATGTCCTTCTACGCCCAGATGTTCCCAATCTGATAATTCTTGTTCGATATATGCCCGAACGGTTTTAGGTTGTAATCCTAAAGAATTACCACAAAAATATAAGAGTGTGTTGCCGGAAGGGTCTTTAGGAAAATGAAATCTTTCTCTAAAATGGGCAAGTGGGTCTTTTTTATCCATGCTTACCGCAAAATCATGACTATTACTGAACGCTACCATTCATCCAACGTTTTTATATGTAAAATGATTTTTCCAAATTCAACCAGTCGAGAGCTGTTCCGGAGAGAAGCCTTTCTGTTGTTTTCAGGTCTGTTTGTAGAGATTCTATTAATGCTCCGGGTTGCAGTTCCCCTAAGGGAAACGGATAGTCTGTCCCCAATGCAATTCTTTCCGCTCCGACCAATTCCAATAAAAATTTAAGCATTAAAGGTTCGTGTACCAAAGAGTCATAATAGATTCTCTTGAGGTATTCTTTGGGTGCAACTGGGTTATCGATGGCACACAAGTCTGGGCGTGCATGAAAGCCATGATCTATTCTGCCAATAGTAGATGGGAAAGAACCTCCACCGTGTGCGCATGCAATCCTCAGGTGTGGTAGTTTTTCTAAAACCCCGGAAAAAATTAAGGAGCAAATAGCACGAGACATTTCCGCAGGCATGCCTACCAACCACGGCAACCAGTATTTTTGTAGGTGTTGCTCGCCCATCATTTCCCAAGGATGAATAAATACAGCCATCCCTAATTTCTCGCAGGCAGCGAAAAAATCAAAAAATTTGGGTTCGCCAAGGTTCTCTTGATTCACATTGGAGCCTATTTGCACTCCTTTCAGACCGATAGCCTTACACCTTTCCAATTCTCGGATGGCAAATTCCGGAGATTGCATGGGGACAGTTCCTAAACCAATGAATCTTTTCGGATATTTTAAGACGATTTCGGCAATATGGTCATTGAGGAATCTGGCAATTTCTAAGCCGTCAAGGGGTTTTGCCCAATAGCTGAACATTACGGGCACGGTAGACAACACTTGTACATGAACATGATGGTGGTTGCAATCCTGTAAACGTGCTTCCGGCAACCAACAGTTCTCTTCTATCTCTCTGAAAAATTTGCCATCATCGCGAAGCATTCTGGCGCAACAAGGTTGATGGTGTTCTAATTGAATAAATCCGCCATAACCGAATTTGTCCTTCCACTTGGGGATATTTTTTGGAAGAATATGGGTATGAATATCTATTTTCAGGAATTCCATTCTACTTATTTAGGAGGTTCCATTAAATGTCCGCACTGCTTGCATGTTCTTAAATCCTCACTTCCATAAAATGTTTTGAAGACGGTCTGAAACTGGGTCATAATATTGGTCAGTGGGAAATAGGCCTCATACAGTTTGTGGTTACATTGCTCGCAAAACCATAGCAGTCCGTCTTGTTGCCCATGCTTTCGCTTATATTCAACGACTAATCCGATGGTGTTGGCACCTCTAACGGGATTATGTGGAACCTTTGGTGGCAACAGGAATATTTCTCCTTCCCGAATGGGTACTTCTACCATCTTACCCTCGTCTTGAACTTTGACAAGGATATCTCCTTCTATTTGGTAAAAGAATTCCTCCGTTTCATTATAGTGATAGTCTTTTCTTGAATTTGGTCCGCCCACTACCATAATAATAAAATCGGTATCTTCCCATACGACTTTATTGCCAACAGGTGGCTTCAGCAGATGCCTGTTTTCATCAATCCATTGTTTGAAGTTGATTGTTTTTCTAATGGCCATATTCTTTTATTATTTCGGTTAATCAATAGTAGCGATGACTTTAAGTTCTATTGCAATGGGTGTAGGCAGGCTGAGGATTTCAACGGTTGTTCTACAGGGTTGATTTTCTTTAAAATATGCTGCATAGATGCTGTTATATGTTTTAAAGTCATCCTTCATATTAGTAAGAAAAACTGTTACGTCAACTATTTTACTCCAATCTGAGCCGCTGTCTTCAAGGATATGGCGGATGTTTTGGAAAACGGCATGGCATTGTTTCTCTATGTCATAAGAAAGGATATTGCCATTTTCGTCCAGTTCTACGCCCGGGATTTTTTTAGTGCCTTTTTCTCTGGGACCCACGCCGGAGAGGAACAAGAGATTGCCGACTCTTCTGGCGTGTGGATAGGCGCCAACGGGTTCTGGTGCTTGCGACGAATGAATGATATTCTTATCCATATTTTATGCATACATTTTTAGGTTCTGTAAAAAATCGCAGTGCTTCCCAGCCGCCTTCGCGACCTACACCGGATTGCTTCATACCACCAAATGGTGTTCTCAAGTCCCGCACCATCCAACAATTGACCCAGACGATACCCGTTTGGATGCAATCGCTCATTTGATGCGCCCGGCTCAGGTTATTTGTCCAGAGGCTACAAGCTAATCCGTAAGGTGTGCTATTTGCCCATTGCACCACTTCTTCTTCTGTATCAAAAGGAGCTATGGTTACAACCGGACCAAATATTTCTTCCTGATTGGTACGGCAATGGTATGGGAGGCCTTCAATAACCGTAGGTGCTAAAAACCAACCTGATATACAACGACCATCGAGTTGTATTCGATTGCCGCCTGTCAGTACCTTGCCGCCTTCTTCCTTGGCCAAATTTATATAGGAAATCACCTTATTCAGGTGTTGCTCCGATACCAAAGCGCCGACTTGGCTGGTTTCTTCCAAAGGGTCTCCAACTTTCAGTTGTGCTACTTTTTGGATGAAGTCATGCTTAAATTTTTCGTACAAGGGTCGCTCTATAAAGATACGTGAACCACATAAACAAATCTGCCCTTGATTAGAAAATGCAGATTTTACTACTGTATTCAACATATTTTCATAATCACAATCATCAAAGATGATGGTAGCATTTTTTCCACCTAACTCCAGAGAAAGTTTTTTAAACATAGGTGCCGCAACTTTGGCGATGTGTGCTCCGGTAGCAGTGCCTCCTGTAAAAGAGATCGCAGCTATTTTTGGGTGCTGAACGATGGCATTACCTACTTTGGCACCCAATCCATGTACAATATTGAGCACTCCGGGTGGCAGACCCGCCTGCATGCATATTTCTGACAGCAAAAAAGCCGTCATGGGTGTTATCTCACTGGGTTTTGCTACCACACAGTTTCCTGCCGCTAATGCAGGTGCTATTTTCCATGTAAACAAATATAATGGTAGATTCCACGGTGAGATGCATCCCACTACGCCGATGGGTTTACGAAGTGTATAATTGATTATGCCTTCTTCCATTGCATGAGATTCGCTGGCAAAATGGAGGATAGCCGTTGCAAAAAAACGGAAATTTGTGGCTGCTCTTGGAATATCTACTGTTTTTGAAAGCGATAGCGGTTTTCCGTTGTCCTTTGTTTCTGCTAAGGCCAGTTTCTCTAATTGTTGTTCAATGCCATTAGCAATATTGAGTAAGATATTTGAGCGCTCCTCCTTGGTGGTGGATGACCATAAAGGAAAAGCCTTTTCAGCAGCTTGATAAGCCTTTTCCACATCCTCTTCTTCAGCATCCGGCAATAAGCAATATGTATGACCTGTTGCAGGTTCAGAAACATCCAAGTACTTACCGGAAATAGGTGTTGCAAAATCGCCGTTGATATAATTATGTATTACTTGTTGGCGCATGATTTATAGGCTTAAGGTTCTACCGCCGTCCACCGGGACATTGATACCATTGATATAGGCTGCTGCGGGAGTGGCAAGAAAGGCTACTGCGCTAGCAATTTCAGATGGGTCGGCAAAGCGTGCTGCCGGAATTTCCGCTAACATTTCTGCTTGCACTTCAGCCGTTGTTTTTCCTGTTTTTGTAGATTTATTTTCAAAAATTGCCTGTAAGCGAGCTGTGTTTGTTGCTCCGGGAAGTACGTTGTTGACCGTAATTCCATGAGGTGCTACTTCTGTTGCGAGCGTCTTTGCCCAATTTGCTACCGCACCACGGATGGTATTTGAAACGCCCAATCCGGGCAAGGGTTGTTTTACGGAAGTGGAAATAATATTAATGATTCTTCCATAACACGCCTTTTTCATCCCCGGGACAACGGCTTGTGTCAAGATATGATTACAAATTAAATGGTTAGAAAATGCTTGCGTGAAGGCTTCCAAATTAGCCGTTAGAATAGGTCCAGCGGGAGGCCCTCCGGTATTATTGATTAAAATATGAATGGTGGGTTGGGTTGAGAGAAAGACTTCAATGCACTTTTTCAGGGATTCAGGTTCTGTAAAGTCTGCAACTATATACGAGTGGACTTGCCCTTGCTTATTTTCCAATGTTGCTAAAACTTCTTGTAGTTTTGCTTCATTCCTGGCTAGTAGGATAATGTTCGCTCCTAAAATGGCCAGTTCTTCTGCGATTGCTCTGCCAATTCCTTGTGTGCTGCCGCAAACCAACGCATATTTTCCCTGTATGTTTATGTTCATTTTTTAATTGTGCTTTTTATTCCAGTAATAAGATAGATGCATACTAAAATATTTTATATAAAATAGGTCTAGAAGGAGCGGCATCGTTTTCGAAGGCGGCCACTTGCAGATCCAAAAGATATGAACCATCATGAATACTATCGTCGACATAAATTAGTTCGGTTATGGTTTTCAGGACATTTGGCTGATTGGGATAATTCCAAAATGCATGGTGTGATTTTAGTGCGCCTCCATCCACTTCTTTATCAACGCTGGGGGTATCGATGAGTAAATGGCTGACGCCAAGTTCTGACAGGTAATATATAGCTGCATCTTCCAAGAATGGTGGGTTTGTTTGCGAATAATTTTTGGTCATTTTATGCTTATCATTCGCCAAGGTGCGGATGACAATGGCTTCTGTAGGAACATCTACGAGTCGTTTAATTTGCTCTGATGTGATGATTTTATCATGACCAATATTTTGTGGCATGACTGTTATAAGTTTGGCCATGAACATAAACTGCTTCATGCTATCGTTAACAGAATAAAATTCTTTGCTTATATGACCCACACATTCGGTATGTGTGCCATGACCATGGGGATTAAAGAAGATATTTTTAAAATCTACGGATCCCCCTTGCCTAACCTCTCCTATCCAATCGCCCATGCTCACAGGTTCAAATGTAGGTTCATTGACATACCAAGCTTTTACACCACCCGGCTTTACCGGCAAGGAGATATCTAGTGGTTTGGAAAAATCCACTTGAAAGACCTGATTATTGTATTGAATGGTGGCAGTCATCGGTGCATGGAGTTAGTATGTATCAATATTCGTGATGCCCCAACCTTTTAATTCTGCTTCTGACCATAACGCTGGAAAGAATATCCGCCTTTGATATCTGGGATGCATATATTTTTGCCAATTACTGCCTCCGGTTGCTTCGCTGTCACCGAGATATTTTTTGGCTGCATTTAAGTGCGACATTACCCATCTAATGTTTACCGTATGGTCATAATGCCTCATTGCTTGTCTTAATTCTTCATTCTGTTGATCTTCTTCCGGCAAAGACTTAAACTTTGTCCAAAGGTTTAAGGTGTTATAAGTTTCCATGAAAGTTATAAATTCCTTCTTGTACTTCTTTTCAAAATTTATTAGCAAAGTTGTTTTTCCTCCGGTTGTATAATCTTTTCCGGCTGCTTGCCAATATAAATGTTCAAAAGCATGTTCAAAAGGCGTATTTCTATCGATGGTTGCTCTGAAACGGTCATCGATTAAGTTAATGAGTTCGGTGGAAGCAAATTCTATCTTACGGTACTGCGCACTTTGAAAACCGCTTGCCGGAGTAAGGGTATTTCTGAACTTCATATACTGTTCGATTTCCATCCCATCTTTCATTATATTAAAAGATGTCGAAAGAATATCAAAGTATCTACTAATTCTTCCAAGATGCAAGGAGAACTTTTGTACGGTGATGGGTGATGTTTCTGCTACTTGCTTGATTTCCCAAAGAATCATCTTAAAAAGCAATTCATTTACTTGATGATACATAATAAAAACCATTTCATCAGGAAGTTGGGTTCTTTGAATCTGAATACCCAACAAGGCATCAATGTTTATATAATCCCAATAAGTAATCGGTTCTGCATACAAGAGTCCTGCTAAGTGTGTATCCGAATCCTGACCAATTGCCTGATATTTCTTATCAATGTCTGCTAAAAGTTCATTCTTCTTCATAATTTCTATAGTATAAGTATGGTCAGATTGGTGGCTCAAAATTAATCAAAATTGAATTAATTGTTAAACTATAATTAAGAAGAAAATTATCTAATTTTAGTACATCAAAAAAGATAAGCCTGCCAGCTTTGCAAATGGTTCTTAGTAACTATAACCATCAAACTCACTACTTTCAAAAAGTTTTTTTACAAACTTTGCGTGGTTTTCAGGTCTACCCGAAGCATTCCAAATGGTAATTAAAGTATTTCCCTTTTTAGATTGCTTTTTTTCTGAATATTTCAGGTTACATTTTTTCAGCAACTGTTCAATTCTTTCGACATTTTCAAGCTTCAAGGAAGATTCTATTTCATAGGTTCTTTCCTCTTGAATACTGTCAATGTAAGCTTCAATTCTTGAGAAAAGTATTAAAATAAGCATCACCAGCACAGAAGAAATCATCGCCATTTCATAGAGTCCACAACCTATTGCCATACCTATTGCTGCTGTCATCCATATGGTTGCTGCGGTAGTAATTCCAGATACGGAACGCCCCTCTTTAAAAATCACGCCGGCACCGAGAAAACCTATTCCCGTAACAATATTTGCCATTATCCTGCTGGGGTCAGGATGATTCAATTCACTGGCAATGGAAGTCAGCAATGTTGACCCCATACATATCATAATTATTGTTCTAAAACCTGCTGCTTTATTCTTATACTCTCTTTCGCCACCAATTATGGCACCCACCACTACTGCGAAACCTAGGCGCATCAAAATTTTGAGCATTAAATGTATATCCATTGCAACAAATTCCATGAATGATATTTTCACCAAAAGTAAGTAATTTATCCTTTCATATGCAAATTAATCTAAACGTAATCTTTATAAATATATGAAAATCAGCATGTTGAAAAAAAATATGCTGCGATTATGTTTTGTCGACAATTCTATTCTCTACAATTTTAGTAGAATATTATATCTTTGCACCCTGTTTATGGAAAATAAAGCTACCAATATCCATCCCATTTTTGAAGGGATGCTCCAAAGGGCAGATAAAGAAGCGCTCCTTGGGCAAAAAGGATTGTGCATATGGATGACCGGATTAAGTGGTTCCGGAAAAAGCACACTTGCCAAAGGTTTAGAAAAAAGACTGCATGATGAAGGATTTCTAGTACAAATCCTCGATGGCGACAATGTGAGAACCGGCATTAATAAGAACTTAGGCTTTTCTGAAGATGACCGCATCGAAAACATTCGTAGAATTGCTGAAGTAACTAAGCTATTTGTCAATTGTGGAATTATAACCATCAATAGTTTTGTAAGTCCAACAAGAGATATCAGAATACTGGCAGAACAAATTATTGGCAAAGACGATTTCTTCGAAGTATATATCAATGCTTCCTTTGAAGAATGTGAGCGTCGTGATGTAAAGGGTTTATATAAGAAAGCCAGAGCAGGTGAGTTGAAGAACTTTACGGGATTGGACGCGCCATTCGAAGCACCCGAACATCCGGCATTGGAGATAAAAACTGCCGACCATACTATCGAAGCATCTATTGAAAGTATGTATCAATTCTTCATTAAAAAGTTAAAAAACGAGTAATATTTTATGGAAACTATCAAGGATTACAACCTGACACACTTGCGCGAATTGGAAGCAGAGTCCATATTCGTGTTGAGAGAAGTGGCTGCACAATTTGAAAATCCGGTGTTATTATTTTCTGGTGGCAAAGACTCTATTGTATGTCTGCACTTAGCCAGAAAAGCTTTTTATCCGGCTAATGTACCTTTTCCACTTTTAATGATTGACACGGGGCATAATTTCCCGGAAACAGTAGATTTTATTCATAAGACTGTTGAGACATTAGGCGTAAGGCTAATCGTTGCTTCTGTTCAGGATGCAATAGACAGAGGATTGGTGACGGAAGAAAAAGGCATTAACGCCAGCAGAAATGCTTTGCAAACCGTACCCTTATTGGAAGCTATTGAAAAGAACAAATTTGATGCTGCTATCGGTGGTGCTCGTCGTGATGAGGAGAAAGCCAGAGCAAAAGAAAGATTTTTCTCCCATAGAGATGAATTTGGACAATGGGATCCCAAAAATCAACGCCCAGAGTTATGGAACTTATTCAATGGAAAGAAAAGCTTTGGAGAACATTTTAGGGTATTCCCAATTTCCAACTGGACAGAAATGGATGTTTGGCAATACATTTTATTAGAAAAAATTGAATTGCCTTCATTGTATTTCTCTCATAAAAGAAATGTATTCGAACGCGATGGTTCATACCTGGCAGTATCAGAACATATACCGATGAAGCCGGAAGAAAAGGAAGAAGAACTCATCGTTCGCTTCCGCACCATTGGAGATATGAGTTGTACTGGTGCTGTGTTATCAGAAGCAACTTCTATTGAAGATATTATTCAGGAAGTGGCCACCTCAAGGGTGACTGAACGCGGTACAAGAGCCGATGATAAGCGTTCAGAAGCAGCCATGGAAGACAGAAAAAAAGCAGGTTATTTTTAAATTATGAATCATTGCGCACTTTGCGTAGTCCTTTGCGCACTTTGCGGTTAAATAAATAAAACAATGGAGAATCAAGAACAATTTGATAGTGGCGGATACTTAAACATGGAATTATTGCGCTTTACTACCGCCGGTAGCGTTGATGATGGAAAAAGCACACTCATTGGTCGCTTACTGTATGATTCAAAGTCCATCTTTGAAGATCAGTATGAAGCCATCAAGAAAACTTCAGAACAAAAAGGTGAGGAATATGTCAACCTAGCACTCTTAACCGACGGTCTCCGTGCGGAGAGAGAGCAAGGCATCACCATTGACGTAGCATATAGATATTTTTCTACGCCAAAAAGAAAATTCATCATTGCCGATACCCCAGGTCATATCCAATATACCAGAAATATGGTGACGGGTGCTTCTACAGCTAACCTTGCCATTATTTTGGTAGATGCCCGAAAAGGTGTTGTCGAGCAAACTTTCCGCCATACATTCATCGCCACATTATTACAAATTCCGCACGTTTGTGTTTGTATCAATAAGATGGATTTGGTGGATTACAAAGAAGAAGTGTTTGAGAAAGTAAAACACGATTTCAAGGCCTTTGCTTCTAAATTAGATATTAAAGACCTTCATTTTATTCCTATCAGCGCATTGATGGGTGATAATGTGGTGGATCGCTCAGAAAGAATGAGTTGGTATAATGGTCAAACCTTATTGTATCTTTTAGAAACTATACATATTGGCAACGACCATAACCATATCGACTGTCGTTTTCCGGTACAGTATGTGGTTCGCCCACAAAAAACAGAATTCCACGACTATAGAGGCTTTGCCGGAAGAATAGCGGGTGGTATTTTCAAAAAAGGTGATAAGGTATTGGCATTGCCATCCGGGTTTGCCACCACAATTAAATCCATCAACACTTTTGATGGTGAAGTAGAGGAAGCATTCGCACCTATGTCGGTAACTATTACGTTGAATGACGAAATAGATATCAGCCGTGGCGATATGATTGTTCGTGAGAACAATGTGCCACACAATAGCCAAGATTTAGACATCATGGTTTGTTGGATGAATGAGAAGAAAATGGTGAAAGGTGGAAAATACGCTTTGAAGCATACCACTAAAGACACCAGATGCATGATTAAAGACGTTAAGTACAAGTTGAATATCAATACTCTACACAGGAATGAGGAAGATTTGGAAATAGGACTGAACGATATCGCCAGAATCAGCATACGCACCACGAGTCCGCTTTTCTTTGATTCATACAAGAGAAATAGGAATACCGGAAGCGTTATCCTCATCGATGAAGGTACGAATGAAACCTTAGCCGCTGGGATGATTATATAATTAAAATGTACTTTATGTTTGTGGAGACACAAACATGGAAAAGTTGTAAGATTAACTGATAAAAAAGGCACTTAAAAGGTGCCTTTTTGTTTACATTTATATCAAAACAACAAGATGAAGTTCAAGTATATTTTACCACTTATCTCATGGGTAGTGCCTACGGCAGTTATTTCTGCAATCATGTTTAAGCTAGATGCCCCACTTACAGACACTCAGTTTGTAGGGTTTATTGCCTTGTTGGTTTCTGCGTGTATTACTTATGTTGTTGGGATTAGATTGGTATTGAAAGATAAGTAGACGAACACTACAGATGGTTTCTATCAAGATTCCAATTACTTTACAATGATAAACCTACAAAAAAAGGAGTTCAGCATTGCTACTGAACTCCTTTGACCAATATCAGGAAAAATGGAGATGGAAAAATATACCTGTTTATCTTTGGTCTTTGTTTTATTTTGTGTCGTCAAAGAAACGACTTTGTATAAGCTTAGCTTTGAGATTTGATTTGGATGACTGTCTTACCATCTTCTTTCGTTGTTTCCGGTTCATTATTTTTGCTGAATTTCTCCACCAAATCAATACCGAAGTGTTTCAACGCTGCCAATAGCATGGTTACTGCCAAGGCTTCGTCAAAATTTCCTAACACCGGAATATTATCGGGAATGAACTCGAAAATTCCTGCGGTAGGATTTAATAGGTATAATAGGGAAATCAACCCGACAAATACCATAGAAATGTTTTTCTTCATTTAATACTATACTTTTTGGTACAACTATATAACATAATCGTTGATGAGAAAATTCCATACTTTTAGTTAATGAGTTGTTAAAATTATCATGACCACTCAGAATAAAATAATATTTCATATATTAGTAATTCTTAATTTATCAACAAAAAAAATAGTTTATGAAAAGAGTATTATTGTATGTCTTTTTAAGCCTCTTCATCATTAGTTCGTGTAAAAAGGAGTCAATCCCTTCTCCGGAAAAGGTTGGTTCAAGCAGTGCCAAGGTTGCTGTTCCTTCGGTAAAGAATGGACGATTGGTTTTTGCCAGCAATGATGCATTACTTGGTTATATTAGAGGTCTTCAAAAAATGAGCAACAAAGAAATTCTTGCACTCAACACCTCCGCTAGATTTGTTTCGCACTATGATGTGATGAACAACATTCCACCAACTGAAGGTTATACGGAAGCCCAACTATCTGAAGCAAATGAAATTTATGACATGTATTTCGCCAATGCGTTAAACAAGGATCGCGAGGTACAGATTTCTAATTATATCTATCAGGCAGGAAATGACTATAATTTCCTTTTCTTTGAGGCAGACAAGCCTTTGATTGACCAATTTCGCAGAGAAGTTGCCACGGGAACAATTTCATTAAAAGAAGGGCAGTATATCATCTACAAAGAAAAAATTCTTTGCCATAAGACGGTTTGGAGTTGTGATTTATATAATAGAATTTCTTCCGAATACAGCGGTGAGAAAGTCGTTGACGCTACCGATAATTTCAACAACACCAAGCGAATGAAATCTAAGTTCTGGGAAACCAACTGGTTAGTATATGCTTCTAATGGTGCTGAAACGAAAACACAAAAGAAAGAATGTGCTTGGTTTATTTGTATTTGGAATGCCCTTTCTTCTACTACGGTTGAAGTGAAGTATAATGTTAATTTTGCCAGTTGTATGTATGGAGGACAGCCTTGTTTCTTAGCTGCCACACAAAATATTACGGGCACTAAAACCAAGAGCAATGACAACAATGCATCTCAGATCTTCTTTAATACAACGGGTCAAATTGGCATCACCACTAATGGAACAGGATCTGGCACTAGTCCTACCGGCTCAGGAGCTTCGTTGCCCATGCTAGTATGGAATGGCAAAACTGATCATAAAGCAGTATGGAATGGAAATACAAAAACGAAGTCTTTGACTTGGTAGATACCACAAACTACTAAAATTGTTAAAAAGGAGTTGCATTTAGCGACTCCATTTTTATTTTATTTCTTCATCTAATTTTTGCTTCATCCCTTACCTGACTAAAATATTATGGCATTATTTTTTGGCCTATGGATTTTATATTTTTATATTATACCAAATACTCCTGCAAGCTCCATGGCAGAAACTACTTCGAAAGAAATAGAAATATCTTTTCTAACACTTATACTTAGTTCTGTAGAATTATTATAATAATACTGCAAATAAAAAACCCATGTTTTTAAAATGGCTTATACATAGTAAACCCTTTTTATATGAAAAATTACCAAATACTCAATAAAACTACTGAATACTCAATGAAAAACCCACATTGGAATTAATTCAGTAGTTTAGTAGTTACTATATCAAACATCATTTTATGCATAAAATAAAACGAATACTCACCATCTTGATTTTCGCTGTTTCATTTAAAACATATGCAGACGACGTCAAAATCATCAGCTATATAAGTGTAGAAACCGACTATGAAAAAGATGGTGCGAAAGGCATCAATATTTCTTATAAATACAACTTTTTATCCTTAGAAGAATACGATCACAATGATACTATTTTAAAGAATTGTACTTTTCAACTAAAAACAACATTGCTTTCTAATAATGAACCCGTAGAACCGGCAATCGGTTATATGGCGAATACCAACAACAACGGCGATTTGGAATACAGCATAACTTTAACGGGTAAAGATATTGAAGCCACTAAGTTTGACCAACAAACAACACAGTTCATACCATATGCAGCCATGAACTTAAAAGAGGGTGAAAACAATATCACTATTCAGGCAGAAATGAGCGGCAAGGATGCTACAGGATATTTATATCAAGATATTAAGGAGAAATTAGGCATTACCTTTAATAAACCTCCTACAAAATTATTTACGATGAACATTGATTATATAGAAGTAAATGTGCAAAATACAAATGGCAATGCTTGGGATTATGCTTACTTTAAAACAGATGCGCCTGATGTTAGTGTAACAATATTGGTAGGTAATACTAGCGTATATAAAGCCAATGTAAATGACACCTATATGTTCGCTGTCGGTCCGAACAGTAAAAATATTACGTTCACAATTTCAGAAAAAGATAAAGTTGGTGTGCTAATACAAGATATAGATGTACTGTTTCATGATTTTATTGCTAAATGGAATTTTACCACTCACGATAAAAAAGACGGACAACTTTATACATACGATAAGGCAAAAGGCAATATAAAATCCTGCAGTCTAAATTTCAAAATTAACTAAATGAAAAAGAAATTATTAAAACTAGATACCATACAAAACATCTATAAATTATTCTTTCTTGCAAGCATATTATTATTCTTTTCTTGTAAAAAAGAAATACCTGATACTCCAGCTGATGTATATATAGCCGGCACCGAATTGTACGATAATTCAGGTGCTCACTTTAGAGCAGTATATTGGAAAAACAGCAACATTAATTTTTTATCTGATGGAACAAAAGATGCGTTTGCAACAGATATACAAGTGGTAGATAATGATATTTATATCTGTGGTTACGAATTAAATGGACTATCATCTAATGCAGTATACTGGAAAAACGGTGTGCCAACTTATTTAACAAATTACATAGATGATTCAACAAAATCAAGCACAGCAACATCTATAAAAATTATAGGAAACGATATATATATTGGTGGTACAGACAGGCAAAATGCACGTACAACAAAGCGTGCAACCTACTGGAAAAATAGAGTGCCGACTACCATATCAGACGTTCAGGCAGATTTAAAAGATATGGATGTAAGTAACAATAATGTACATACTGTAATACAAAACGAAGTGAAATTTTTAAATCCATTTGACGATTATAATTATTGGATAAACACTACTGGATATTATAGAGGCCCTGATAGTTCAGCATCTACGCTTAATAGTGTGAAGATAAATAATAACGATGTGTACATTGCTGGCGAAGATGGCAACTATCCGATTTATGCTAAAAATGGTTCTTTTACGTTGCTATCTACTTTTGGCAATGGAACAGGAGCTGTAGATGATATATTTATAAACGGTACGGATGAATATTTTGCAGGGGTACTTAATGACCAAGCAACCTATTGGAAAAATGGTGAGAAGAAAACAAACCATATAGAAAGTTTTTCCAGAAATACTGGAATTTTTGTTTTAGAAACAGACGTACACACTGCTGGTTTTTGTATAAGCAATACGGGAAAATACAATGCTATATATATTTTAAATGGGAGTTTCTCTTACTTACACAATTTACAAGCGTATTATTCCGTAGCCAATGCCATTTATGTAGTAAAAAAATAATCATAAAATGATGAACAATCCATCAGAAATAAAACGAACCGCACAGCATTATATTCTACAACCTTTTCAATTGAAAAATGCAACATCTGCTACCACCAGAAAAATTGCAGGTGGCATTTTAGCGGCATTTTTCGTCTTTTTAGGTATTGGAATTTTTATGTCTGGTTTCAAAGCAGAAGAAAATCAAACTGCATACTACGCCGGTGGTTTGGTATTTTTTGCATTTCCGGCTTTCGTAATATTATTAGTTTACAATACCAATCAGAAAATAATTAAAGAAGTAAATCAAGAAGGTGTACTGGTAAGCAGTGGCAAATTATACAATTGGGAAACGTTGAAAAGTATAACTTTCCATACAACAGTAAGTCAATTTAATACCGATAACCTCAACCATGTTTACCTAATTGATTTTCATTTTGCCGGTGGCAATGCAAGAAGCACTTATGCATACAGTAATTTTAAAAATATAGAATATCTCGC
Source organism: Chitinophagales bacterium (assembly GCA_019694955.1). Lineage (GTDB taxonomy): Bacteria > Bacteroidota > Bacteroidia > Chitinophagales > JADIYW01 > JADIYW01. The sequence continues at coordinate 62,567 of JAIBAX010000007.1, forward strand.
GGATAAATTACAGGTAACAAAAAACATCAAGCAAAATGCGTACCATCGGTAAGAGAATGATATTGGCGACCAATACATCGCTTTTAGAAAGAAAAATCCAGGTGGTGGTTATCATTACGGTTGGATGCTGGTAAATGTAGAAAATGGTGAAAAACTTAGTATTAAAGAATATGCCATTCGGCAAACTGCGGATACACCTATTAAAGCTGGTGAAAAATAAAACACAATTATAAATCAATACAAACAAATCACGCATGTACATAATCATATTATTTATCGTCTTGCCGCTTGTCAGCATATTATTGGCCATCTTCTCTGATAAAATAAGAGACAAGTTTGTATTTGAGAAACAACCTAATGAAGAAATTATGGAAGTTGAAGTCGATGTTGAACTCATTCAGAATAATAATGAAAGAAACTACAAAAAAGGAATACTGTATTTAACAAATCAACGCTTAATTTTCTTTAAGTATAAATTTGGCTGGTTAGAATTAATACCTATTTTAGGATCGAGTTTGGCTGCAATTTTTATCGATAAAAATAATTACTGGCAATTACCTTTATTTGAATTGCTAACGTATCAATTTGAAGGAAAAATAGTACAAAACCATAACAAAACAACGCTTGCCGCACACGGTTATACATCTATCATTACTAAATCAAATGCATTGCACAGATTTGATATCCCATTAAACTGGCAGACACAACAGAAATCAAATCTGCTGCTTAAGTTAGATAAATTCATTTCTCAAAAATCGAATCCAAATATTTCAGAACCTACAATTAGCTACAAAATACATAGTTGAATTTGTTAACATATAACTTAACTACAAAATTATTTTCTTATGAAATCTAATATTTTAATTTTAGCACTATTTACATTATTATTTGGATGTTTGTCTTGCAAAAAAGAAAAAACAGACGATACAAACACCGCAGATTACCAAATAGAAACGGCTCGTTCATCTACATTTATTATAAAACCAGATCATACCCTTTGGGCTACTGGATATAACAGTTATGGGATGTTGGGTAATGGAACAAATATTTCCCAAAATGCGCTCGTAAAAATAATGGATAATGTTTCAATGGTTTCAACTGCCAAATATTCAGGTAGATATACTATGATTTTGCAAAAAGATAATAGTTTATGGACAGTTGGTTATAATGACGATGGCCAATTTGGAAATGGCACTACAGAAACAGAAACATATTCTATTATTAAAGTTATGGACAATGTAAAAAATGTATCTGTAGGAAATAATCATACAATGATTATTAAAACAGACAACACACTTTGGGCAACAGGAAATAATAACAACGGCAAATTAGGCGACGGTACTATAACAAATAGAAGCAGTTTTGTAAAAGTAATGGAAAACGTAAAAAGTGTATCCGCTGGTGTATTCCATACTTTAGTCTTAAAAACAGATAATACATTGTGGGCTAGTGGTTATAATGGTGATGGTGAATTTGGAGATGGAACTTCAATAGACAAAAGTAGTTTTATTAAAATAATGGACAATGTAATTTCCATGGATGCGGGTGTATATTACTCTGTCATAATTAAAACAGATAATACGCTATGGTCAACTGGATATAATGATTATGGACAGTTAGGTGACGGAAGTGAGAATGATAGAAATACATTTATAAAAGTTTTAGATAATGTTAAAATAGTAAAAGCCGGAGATAATGTTACAATGATAATAAAGAAAGATAATACCCTTTGGGCAACAGGATATAATGGTTATAGCCAATTTGGGAATGGCACAACTACAGATGCTACTATTTTCACTAAAGTTGCAGAAAATGTAAAGGATGTCAAAACCGGCAATAGACATACAATAATCTTAAAAACCGATAACACAATTTGGTCTACAGGTGGCAACTCACATGGTCAATTGGGCGATGGCACGAATACCGACAGAAGCACTTTTGTCCCAATGTATATTCCTTAATATTAAAATTAGGTATTTTTTTGTGGCCATTGCATGGATTGTATCCAAAAAAATCCCAAATAGTAACAAAACTGTCTATAGAAATAAGATAGTGAAACAATAATAAATTAGTACTTTTAATTCAATGTTACTTTGTTTTAGGATATTTTTATTGTATTCATTTACTATCTTACCTTGTTTGTTCAGTAAGGCTAATTTTATCATTAACAAACAATATATTTCCGAACCTAGAACACTCCATACCTTTATTGATAGTAGTTATATTGATTTTAGGACATATTTTGCATATAAAAGGGATAATACGGTGCGCATTATCCAAGAATACAATACTACAGATTATCGTTTGGATAAGTATATCCTATTGGCAGTTCAATATACCAATACAACGGATACGGTAGTTTCTCAAAAACTATATTCCAACATATACAACTACAAACAGGTTGGTGAAATGGAGGTCTTAGGCGACAACCTTATACGAATCAAAGCCTCTGATGCCATACATTGCAATCGACAATTTATTTCCATTCGTTTGCTACCAAGGCAAACCATCTCTGCATATTTATTATATAAGCCTATTTCTTTTAAAGAATATTCAACGCAAAAAAATATTTTATACAATTACTCTAGCATTTACGATTTCCCAAAATATCCGACAAAAATCCAAAAAAGAAACTTCGGGTTTACCTTGCAGTTTCTCTTTCTGTTGGGCATGATATTGATCATGCTCATTTTTTACATAGTTGCTTACGTTTATTTAAGAGATAAGATATACCTATACTATACTTTTTATCTAATCATCACCTTTGTACAGGTGCTTTATATGGCGCAGTACATCCTTTGCAAGAATCTGATGATGTTCAATATAGTGGGCAATAATGTTGTTGACGAAGCAACAAAAGGGCTGATGATATTTTTCTATACATTATTTTATAAGCAAGCTTTCGCCGTTACTAAAAAGGATTATGCAATATTACTTAGTTTAGATGTGCTGAAATACTTGTCCATCCTATATGTATTATTTATTTGTTTTGGCGATATCTTCAATATACCATTTTATAGGGAGCCATTGACTTACAACTTGTTTCGAGTGCCCATTTTTTTCTTCTCCGTAATATTCTTAGTATTTACCTATCTTTATAAACAAAGGAGCTACTTCCAAAATATTATTTTTTTTGGCACCTTGGTGTACCTGTTTTTTACGGTCATTTCTATTGTACAAAGCTTAGTTTATCCTTTCAAGGATTTATATGTTGACATAAACATATTTTATCTAGGCGTGGCGCTTGAGTTGATTATTTTCTCGATAGCATTAATCATACGTATAAAAGATTCCTTTTTAACTTCGGAGAGGCTAAAGGATGCGCTTATCCTTCAACTCCAACAAAATGAAGAATATTCTAAAAATGAAAACCTGATATTAGAAAAAAGGGTCCAGGATCGTGCGAACGAAATTCATCAGCAGAATATTCTCATTGAAGAACAAAAAAGACAGGCATTGATGCAAGGCTATGAAAAGGAAAAACTAAAAATTCAACTTCATGCGCTTTCTCTACAAATGAATCCACACTTCATTTTCAATTGTATGAACTCCATACAACACTTGATTGTTACCAATCAAACCGAAAAAGCATCGCAAATGTTGCATGAATTTGCAACTTTAATTAGAATGGTCTTAGAAAATTCCGCACATGATGAGATTCTGCTTGAAGATGAAATTAAACTTATAAAAACATATTTAACATTAGAAAAGGAAAGAACCAACCACAGTTTTGACTTTAACATATATATTGATGCGCATATCTCTACCGACTTTTTAAATATACCGACCATGATGATCCAACCTTTTTTAGAAAATGCATTAATACATGGTTTTAAGTCTATTAATTACAAAGGGAAGTTAGATATTCATATTTCTATCAAGGATCAGCTTCTTTATTTTCAAATTGCGGACAACGGAATAGGTAGGGCGCAGGCAATGAAAAACCAAAACAAAAATACAGTCATAGATAAAAAATCTCTAGCAATACAAATTATCCTAAATAGAATACAGTTAATCAACCAGCACAACACAAATCCTTCCGCTGATTTACTAATTGAAGATTTATATGATGCCGAACAAAAACCCTTAGGAACGCGCGTAAATATTTACTTGCCGATATCATAAATTATAATCTATGAAAATATGTATCATTGACGATGAAAAAAGCAACAGAGATATATTAAAATATTTAATACATCACATTGATAATAGCATAAATATCGTTGGTGAAGCGGACAATGTAAAAAATGGCATTGCCATCATCCATCAAACGCAGCCGGATTTAATCTTCCTAGATATTGAAATGCCTGACGGTACGGGGTTTGATTTGATTCAACAATTAGACCAACATCAACCGGAGATTATTTTCTGTACTGCTTATAATCAATTTGCATTGAAAGCCATCGAATGTAGCGCATTGGCATATATTTTAAAACCTATTACCAAGGATGTTGTCGCCCAAGCCTTACAAAAGGCAAATAAAAAGATAGATGGAAACTTGCGGATTTTACAATACAACATTTTGGAAGAACAACTAAAACAACTCACCACGATACGTAAACGCTTTCTACTTCCAACCGCTGAAAATTTGCACCTCCTTTATTATGACGAGCTGATATGTTGCATTGCAGACAGCAATTATACCAGCATATATTTAGAAAACGGGAAGAAAATTGTCGTCGCCAAAACATTGAAAGAAATGGCATTTATTTTGGCATCACATCCACAATTCTATCGTGTGCACCAATCCAATATTATTAATTTAGAAAAAATCAAGAGCATTTCAAAAACGGACAATCACCTAAGTGTGCTGATGAAAAACGATATGGAAATTATGGTTTCTAGAAATAAAAGAGCCGAATTCTTACTTGCCATAAGGCAAACCTTCTTATAGGCTTAACCCAGAAAAATTAAGTTTTTAGTCGTGGGTCATAAGTTTTTAGTACAGCGATAATCGTATTGCGTATATCTTTGAGCAACTTTGCGTATACTTACTTAGTGTAGTGGACTTTGTGATATTCCTTGAAAGGGGTACAGCGATATTCGTATTGCGTATTATGGTACAAATGTAAAATAAAAAGGCGACCAAAAATGATCGCCTTTTATAATTAAGCAATATTTCTTTTATTCAATATCTGCGGTCGTTCTGATAACCAATTCTTTTGTGGTGTTAAAAGGTGTAACGATACCTGTTAATGTTCTTGTTCCGGTTGGATAATTCTCTCCGGAAAAAGATGCTGCTGAACGGGTGTATAAAATGATGTTGCCGGTTGCATCTGTAGCTGTTACCGAACCACTATATTTACCGCTATTACCGCTTAAAGTTACGCTGGCAACGCTCACTAAAGTAGATTCCCACGCTTCGAAATTTGCATTGATTTCTGCGATGGTTGCCGTTCTAGGCGTAACAGGTGTATTTCCTGTTACTGTTATCGCTGAAGCTGCAATACCTTCCAGTTGTAAGGCACCACCAAATTCTGTAATTGTTCCACCAGTAATATTTATTTCTACAACATCTCCAACATTATAGCTATGTGCCGCAGAAAAACGAACGATGATGCCTCCTGTAGCATCTTGGATAATAAGGTTTTTGGTGTCAACACTGCCGGAGGTTTTATCCGAAATTACAGTAGCCGTTATCTTTTTATCGACAGGTGCATCTACATCTGTACCAGAATATAAAGCTCTTATTGAAGATATGTCAATCGGTGTTACTACTCCGGTACTTCCATCACAGCGGTCTCCTTCCATAACAACATCTGTATAATCTCTGATTATCAACTGCTTGGTAGCACCAAAAACGCTATATACACCGATAATAGTTCCATTTTTTATAGGTGTAATTTCACTGGCAAAATTAGCAAATCCACTAGTGCGTACCGTAATTTCATTGCCATCACAATCTGTAACAATTCTATTCACGGATTGCTGATTGATAGCATCTGCATAAGGCTGACCTCTATCTACATTAGAAAACTCGACATTCTCTAATTTAATCAGTTTGTTTTGATATGCGTTTCCTAACTCTGCAATTGAGACTACTTCCGGTGTGACACTAACATTAAATTGTCCGGGATAGAGGTAGTTTTCAATAAGCCCATCTGCGATGGCATTTACACCCAAATCTGTGGGGTCGGAATTATCAAGACTTCCTCCTAATTGGATAAGGTTATTATAATCTCCCAACCAAAGTCCTTTACACTTTACAAATACTCTTCTGCCGATGGGATATTTGACGTATAAATCGGAACGATCTAAACGTATCAAAATACCACCCGTTTCGTCTTGTAGTACTAAGTTCTTATAAAAATTTCCTGTCTTATCATCTGCAACGATGACCCCCGCAATAATTACATCATCTGTAATTTGTACAGGATCGCCGGAGAAAAGTTCTTTGAGTTGTGCGATTGTTGTCGTCACTGTCAAACTCGGGTCTTCGCCATTGGCAGGAGGTTCATCAAATTTGTTTTGAATACAAGACGTAGTAACGGAAGTAAAGAACACTGCCATTAACGCAAAAAACATCGGTCTGATTACATTACGCATAAATGCTATTTTATTTAATTTTACCATGATTACATTCTATAAGTGATGCCTGCAAAGAAGGAAATTCCTGTTGCATAGTTATATCTATTCTGAAACTTGTCGGGGTTCTTATTGTCAAAATCGTATCTCAATTGCTCAAAGCCACCAGTAATGAATTTCTTATTATTGGTAAGATTGGTTAATCCGACATTAAAATTCAAATATTGTGCCTTCTTCATTTTGTCGAAAGTTTTGTCCAATTTCCAGGAATAACCACCGCTGGCATCCATAGTAAACTGTCCTTTCAATTTTTCTTGCTCCAATATACTATACCATTGTTCAGATTGGTAGGTTACCAATTCTGTAGCTTCCGCCGTTCTTCTTACCGGATTCCAGTCCAGGTAAATTTGATCGAAGTAGTTGAAATTCACATAAACAAACCAGAACTTAGGAGAACGATAGCTAAACCCGAGTGTACTAGCCAATTGCGGTGTGTTATGAATCTTCATATACTGATTGTAGATGGTCTGACTTTCCGCTAATACCTCATTGGTATTGTCAGCAGTTACATACGCTTTCATCCTGTCTGTATAGTAATATCTACCAAAACCCAAGGCAGCACTTCCACTAAATCCTTTATAAATCTTTCCTTCTACGCCCAACTCCATACCGACATGCAGTTTATCAATATTGGTTAGGGAATAATTTACGAAACTATTAACGGCATCATTATAGAAGGATAATACATTCGTTTGATCTTGGAACTGTGTATAATATCCGATTACCCTTGCTTTTATTCTTGGCGCATTTAAGATATAACCGCCTTCTACGGACATTACTTTTTCGCTTTGAAGGTTGGGCACTACTAAGTCTCTAGTTCTTGGCGAGATAAATGCATTTTCAAAGAATGGCGCACGTGTAGCATAAGATCCGTTCGCAAATATATAGTTGCGACCATTTATTTTATACGTCAGTCCACCTTTTACACCGAAATTCCAAAAGCTTTGTTTTTCTGATTCGCCGAAGGAATTATTGGGAAACAACCCAAATTTGGTATACCCTTCTCTCCAGAATCGTGTATGAGAACCTTCAACAGAAATAAAGAAATCGATATGATTGTATTTAAACACTGTCTGCGCCCATAGTGCCGGACGGCATACCGTTAAGTCGTAATCATAACCAAGTTTGTCTCCTTCACGAACAATTCTATTGGGATTGTTTAAGTCGCTTTGAATAGCGGAGTCATTATCCGGAAAGTCGAATTCGGCGAATTCATTAAAATCTACATAAAAGTCGCCACCCAATAAATCGTCAACGACTTTATAATTTCTGATTCTTTGCCATTGATAAGTACCACCACCCGTTAATTGTATATGATCACTAATGGAGTGGTTCAGGGTAGTGGCAACAGATATTCTTTTGTTTTTTGAAACACGTTCCTCAATGATATAATGAGACATTTTTCCGGTTACATCATTTCCAGGGATTCCATAAACATCTTTTACGGTTTCATTACTGTTCTGATTTGCCTGATAAAACTCATCCCATTGCAGCTGACGGATATCTTCATTATTTTGAAAGAATGAAGTAAGCATATCGCCCTGCGCGGTATCTCCATTTAGGTAATAATAAGAAGGCAATTTACGGTAGTAATCCGGTCTTGGATCGGGGGCATTGTACCAATCTAGAGCGGTCGTATTTCTTTTTCCGAGAGAAAAGCCTACGGATGTCAATAAATTAGTCTTATCTGAGAATTTGCCTTCATGGGTAAGGATAAACATTGGCTGGTGGGTTGTAGCAACGGAAGCATTTCTTATCTCACCTTCCTGATATCCCCAGTTTGGATTATAATAATTCGTACCAGCCAAATCATACATTTCTTGCGTAGACGATGTTGAACGTCCGTTCCTGACAGGTGCACCAAATGTCGTAAATGCCAATGAATGTTTGAGGTTGATTAATTTTTCTACGGACATAAAGTATGCCCAAGCATCGTAGAATGTTCCCGGAACATATCCCTCATTTGCCCATCTCCTTGATCCTGACAAAGCAACAGACCAACCTTTGTCGGTAATTCCGCTGGCATAAGACGCCATGAATCTATTGTCATAAGTTCTGTTTGAGGCAGCATAAGAAAGCCTGAGTTGTTTTCTTTGTTTAGATGCTCTTGTATCAAACGCTGTTGCGCCACCGATTTCGCCATATGTAAATGGATTGCTCGCCAATCCGAAGCTATTATCCCGGAAGCGTGTCATATCGTTTAAACCACTCCATAAATTAAAAGGTGTGAAGCCATTATCTAAATTCTCAATAGGAATACCATTCATATAGGTTACGAAATTATCGGCATCGTACCCTCTTATCTTATATCTTGCTATACCGAATGCAAAAGTTGCAGCATTATAATAGGGATCGCGACCTCCAGAAAGTAGTGAAGAAACACTTTGGTCGTTGTTATCATCTAGGTCATTCTGGTCTAAACTAATGGTCGGAATGATTTCCTTTATTTCGGTTTCAACATCAGAAGTGTCGTTATTAATTGTATTTTCTTGAGCATTTATGTGTGTACCACAAAACAACAAGAACCCAAACAGCAATTTCTTCATACAGAATTTTAACTTAATACAGCAAAGGTACGTATTTATACTTTAGTTTAGCGTATGATGTAAATGAAAAATAAGTCATTGAAAGAAGTATTTTCAGTGAAGAGGATTTTTGGCACGATGATTTCATTAACTTTGTCCAATAAAACATGTTATGAGGAGTCTTTTTCTGCTAGTGATGCTATTTATTTCCCATGTAGGTTTTGGGCAAACAAAAAATTACAAAGTAATCTGTGTTGGATTTTACAATTTGGAGAATCTCTTCGACACCATCAATCAACCGGAAGTAAATGACGAAGACTTCACACCTGCAGGTGCCAATCACTATACCAGCGAAGTATATTGGGATAAACTACACCACCTCTCTCGGGTGATTTCAGAGATAGGTACAGACATAACACCGGATGGTGCAGCTATCTTAGGTGTTGCCGAAATAGAAAACCATACTACTTTAGATGATTTGGTGAAGATGGAAAGCATCAAAAACAGAAATTATAAGGTGCTGGAATATGATTCTCCGGACTTACGGGGTATTGATGTTGCGCTTTTATATAATCCCAAATATTTTACTTTGGAATCCAGCAAATCCTTATTTGTACCGTTGCCGTCACCCGATGATTCAGGCACTTATTTTACCAGAGATGTGCTTTGGGCTACGGGCAAATTAGATGGGGAGACCATACATATATTTGTAAATCACTGGCCTTCACGGAGAGGTGGTGAAGAAGCCTCCGCCCCGAATCGCGCCATTGCTGCCAGCGTATCAAAAAAAATCATCGATTCACTCATGGCTATCGATCCAAACACAAAAATCATTTTGATGGGCGACTTAAATGACAATCCAACGGATGCCAGTATGACGAAAATTTTGGGATGTAAACCTGATATTAGCAAAGTAAAACCCGGCGGCATGTATAATCCGTGGGTAGATTTCTACAAGAAAGGACTTGGAACGCTTGGCTATCAGGATGCGTGGAGTTTGTTTGACCAAATTGTATATTCCTATGGTTGGTTAGATAAAAATCAATCGGGATATTTTTTCCATAAGGCGCATATCTACAACAAAGAATATATGGTAGAGAAATTGGGAAATTTTGCCGGATACCCAAAAAGGACGTTCAGTGGCAATCTATACAACGCAGGCTATTCCGACCACTTCCCTACTTACACTATCTTGCTGAAAGAGACCAAGTGATTAGTTGTAGGTTTTTAGTGATTGTTTAGATATGAATTTGGAACTTTTGTCGATTTTTGATATATTACTATCTCAACAAATCTTCCCAATCCAATGTAGGATTAATTTCTTTGCTTTTTATGACCTTTATTACTTCTAGTATTAAGCTGTCCTCTGTTAATTCATTTATTCTGTATTGAACTTTCCACCAGTACCAGTAGTCTGATATTTTCAATCCTCTCAATTCTAAGATTAAATATTGTCCATCCTTTGACCAATTGCCGTCTTTCAATGTAAATGCCCCTACTGGGCAGTCTCCAAATCCACTACTTGTTTTATAATCAATTGTCCCATTTTTTTTAAAAATGAACACATAATCTTCTTCATTAGTCTTTTTAAATTTTAAATTTTCACTAGGAAACCAACCTTCTTCTAATGCCCAATTACCTATGATTACCCCTTTTCTTGATGCAGTCATTATGCTATTTAATGAGTCTGACGTTAGTACAATGTTATTATCAATCTTTTCATTAGCCAAGTAATTTGTTGTGTCACTACTGTGCTGCAGGCTTTCTTCTGTTAAAGATTTTTGTTCGCAAGAAAAAAGACTAAATAAGGTAATAATTAATACTAAGAATTTCATGATTTCAAATCAGCTAAATTGGAATATTCAAAAAAAACAGGTTATAACTCATCAGTAAAAATAGGTAATTCATCTTATTTTTTATAATAACAAAACGCCCCAACATAAACATTAGATTTCTTAATAGGTTCTCCATTTACATCCACTTTACAGGATGATTCTCCAAGAAAGTCAATATTACCCAAATCATCTCTTGATGTATTTTTTGAAAAATAGTCAATGTTTCCACTCAAGGTATGTGCTGGTAAAAAAATAAAGTCGTGTTCTTTAATAAACAACCTTTCATAATTTCCATTCGGAGTCGGGTTACTTATATTGTATTCCTCAATTAGCTTCAGTAACCTTCCGGAACTGACAGGTGGATTTTTAACCAAGCAGATTTGGTCTAAATTACCATCCTTATATTCCGTCATATGGTCTAATAAGACAATTTCTGGACATGAAAATGGCTTAAGATAATATATCATGAACAGTTCAGCTAATAGTAGCATCCATGTAATTATAAAATTCCTCTTCAATTTCTTTGTTTTGTTTGGATAGTAATACTTCTTCGTCTACTTAGTGTTCATAAAAACTTACACCAACAGCATTCCAAAGTTTCTTGTCTTTTTGTTTGTAACACCATTCAGCATAAGAATATATTTTTACTAACCCGTCATTGTCTTTATCTAAATGGGCCTGTCTAACAATAGGCAGGAGTTCCCTAAAAACATCGTATGGTGTCAAGTCCAAAGCTTAAAATTCGGTTTTTATTCTGGTACACATTCTATTGCTTTACTTCTCCAGACACTCATACTTTTCTAAGTTTTACCGAAGATTCAATTCAAAACAGCATTATTGTTGGTTTTTTAAAGCCAACGATTTCTTTTATTATTGGTTGTTATAAAATTAATTTACGAAATCAAAATTATCCCGTTCTATCCATTTCCCATTTAATTTCTCGAATAACATTTCCTTACATCCACTGCAACACATTGCATCAGGACAAACATATAAAATTTGCATAATTGCTTTAGTTCTATTTCTATTGAATAAAGGAGGTGAGAGTTCGTACCAATTACTATCATTTTTCATGTTGAAATTTATTCTTTTCAAATCCCATTTAAAATTGGTTAAGTTATGTTTGCTTTTAAGCATAAATTCAAGATCATCTTTTTTTATGCAATAATACAAAACACCACTTAAATAGTATTTTTCTTTGGTTGCAGATTTATTTTCTACAACCATTCGGTTTATTTCTTCTTTATCGCTTTCATTCGGAAAATTAATAGGTGACACGGAAATCCTCTTGCCCAATGAAATTATGGTGTCTTTAAGTAGTTCATTTATAAAATTGTAAATATTCATATTTGTTGTATCACCAACCATCGATACAGCAGTTGTGTCACTACTGTGCTGCAGGCTTTCTTCTGTTAAAGATTTTTGTTCGCAAGAAAAAAGACTAAATAAGGTAATAATTAACACTAAGAATTTCATGATTTCAAATTAGCTAAATTGGAATATTCAAAAAAAACAGGTTATAACTCATCAGTAAAAATAGGTAATTCATCTTATTTTTTATAATAACAAAACGCCCCAACATAAACATTAGATTTCTTAATAGGTTCTCCATTTACATCCACTTTACAGGATGATTCTCCAAGAAAGTCAATATTATCCAAATCATCTCTTGATGTATTTTTTGAAAAATAGTCAATGTTTTCACTCAAGGTAAGTGCTGGTAAAAAAATATAGTCGTGTTTTTTAATAAACAACCTTTTATAAATTCCATTCGGAGTAGGGTTACTTATATTGTATTCCTCAATTAGCTTCAGTAACCTTCCGGAACTGACTGGTGGATTTTTAACCAAGCAGATTTGGTCTAAATTGCCATCCTTATATTCCGTCATATGGTCTAATAAGACAATTTCTGGACATGAAAATGGCTTAAGATAATATATCATGAACAGTCCAGCTAATAGTAGCATACATGTAATTATAAAATTCCTCTTCAATTTCTTTGTTTTTGTTTGGGGCGACTTTAAAATGTCTTTAAAAACTGCTTATTATCTATAGGTGAAAATAAGAAAAATTTGTATTTTCTTTAGCAGATATAACAAAAACTATCCTCCACAACCGTAAACTTGGTACGTGCGTATGGTGGCGTGAGTGGAGCAGCTATTCGAGTTTCAAGAGGATTACCTACTCAATTGGCTACTGAGGTGGCTTATGTCGACTATATTTTGCAAACCAACCATCTTCTAAGTAAGCTTCTCCATGTAATCCATCACTAAGGTCTACAATATTTTGTCCATCAACAAAAATTTGAATTTCATTATAAAAGTCAGCTTGCTCCTGTAATGCAAATAGGAAGTCGTGAATTGCTCCATCAATTGTTTCTGTGATAGCATTAATGAAAGCCGTTTTTTGAGTGTCGTTTAGGTTGGCTATTTCGTGTTGCATTTCAAGTACGCTTGATGCCTTCCAATGTTTCCTTAAAAGCCCTTCTGCAAAGTCAATTCCTTTGTCTCGAAGATTTTCTACAATGAATTTTCCAAATTTGTCAACAGGTGATAAAGTTTTCATTTATTATAAAGTTCTATTTTGCGTTCATCTGGGTCAGAAATTATTGTCATAAAACCAAATTCAGTTTGTGTCGGCTCCAATAAAAACGGCACTTGAAATTCTTTTAATGCCAAAATCGTTTGCTCGAAATTGTCAATGCCAAAACCTAAACGTAAATTTTTATCTGCTTCTGTTTGGCTTTTTGTCAAAGGATAAATTTCTAAAACTGTTTGTCCAATGGTCGCTGAATAATGCATTGGCGCATTACTATGTTTATGATAGTCGAATGTTAACCCAAGTAAACTGTAAAAATCTACCAGTCGTTTTAGGTCATTTGTCCGAATTACGATAAGTCTTATTTCCATTATTTAGTTTGTAGCGTATATACTCCTAATACCAAGCCAGACACCCCTTCCAATATAGCAATTATTTCAATCTAAAAATAATAATTTCCCCTAACTCATATCTCCGCAAATGCCCTAACCATCTCAAAGCTATACTGTTTTAACAAATGACCGTTTTCAAAGACGGGTTCGAGTATATCTTTTCCTGCTTCATCCGCAGAGATTGTTTTGTACTGGTTGTTTTCTTTTACCAACTTTAATTTCCCTTTCTTCGAAGCCTTGCCTTTGTCGGTAACGGGATCCTTAAATACTTCTACATCTTTTCCATTTACTACCGCATTGCTACATTTAAAGGCAAATTTTTGCGTGTCCCTATCCAATTTTTGTAGAAGTGCACCGCCCATTCCGAAAGCAATATTATCGGCACTCCATCCATTTGTGGCGAGGTTTTCAAGAATCGACTCAATGGATGCGTAGTTTACGCCATCTCCTTGGATGACTCGTATGTTGGGATGTAACACTTTATACCCCTTTTCATTGACAGTAAAGCCAATCTTTTCACCCAGTATTTCGATAACCTTTAACACTACCTCTACCGGATTGCCGGAATCTGGACGTACTACCAATGTTCCGTTTCTCTTAAGGATATTTTCTTTCAACAACGCGCCCCAAATATTTTCACAGGCGTTATAAATATCATAAGAATCGCTCACTACGGCAACAAGCCCTTCAGGGTATGCGGTCAGCATGTTTTCGTAAGCATCCCTTTCGTGCGGTTTACCCCATGAAGTAATGGTGCTATGCTCTGCTGCCGGAATCGAAAACCCTGCCATTAATGATGTGTTGTACATCTCTTGTATGAAAGGCAGCGCTATGACGGTATCTGTGCCACTAAAATTCACCAAGTGGGCTGCCCCACCCATGGCCGCAGATTCTACCGAAGAAACACCACGGAAACCAAAATCGTGTAACTTAAACGCTATCAACTCCGGCGTTCCCGTTTTTTCGAGGTATTGTAAGATAAGCTTTTTGATATACCGAGATTGTGTTGCCACAGTACATCCATACCACACTTGTACCAATAAAGTTTCCAAGAAATTTGTAAGCCAATAACAATTCGGATCGGTATTTTCTATCGTCATCAGAACGTTTCTATACGGAATGCTCATTCCTTCCGGCACCGCCTTTATCCGCACGGGAAGATGTCCGTTATGATGTTCCAAAATATATTCCCATCCTTCCCTATAAAAAAGATCCTGACCGAAATGCGCCTTGTATAAAGCGGCCGCTTCATCAATTTTTTGCCTTGTCACCACTTGTCCTACCAAGTACTTTTTTAGGATACTTTGCAACCCAAAAAACGTCACTTCCTCAAATTCACCACCACGTGATTCGAAGTAAGAATAGATTGCTGTTGTACCCTTTGGGTATTGCTTATAATGGCTGATTTTATAGCTATCTGTTAAAAAAAGTATATTTTCCATGTCTTAAAAATTTAAATGTGCTTTCAATAAATTAAATAACGGGATATGTTCTTTTACAAAAATGTCTTCATGAAGTGCTGATAACTCAAACAACCTTATTTCGCTAATATCATCCTGCGGTTGGATTTCTCCGGAGGCATAATCTGCCTTAAAAAATAGGGTGATGATTTTATCGGTTTCCTTGCGATAACGCCAGTCGTCAATTTTTGTTGAACCGATGTAGGTAACGTTTTCTACAACAATATTGGTTTCCTCCATCACCTCTCTTTTGACGGCAGTTTCATAGCAATCATCTTCTGGATCGCTAAATCCGCCAATAAACCTAAATTTCTCCTGATGTGGTTTTTTTCCCAATAGCAAATCACCGTCTTTAAAAATGGCAACATCCACCGTTGGGAAGACTTTAGGATATTGGTTATAAGCAGCAAAAATAACGCCCGCTCTAAAATCCCCACTTCCCTTTACTTCCCTGCTCACGTCTTTTCTAACTTCTGTACCCGAGACAAAGGTTTTTTGCTCCAATTCTCTGGTTTCAAAATGTCCGAAATAATAAGGAATAAAACTGTCTCTGCCACCATACAGCACCACACTTCCCACAGGACAGGCTTCTCTCACCCTATTGTCTAATTCCTTACTCCATTCCGCATCAGAAGCCATGTCCGGAAGCGCAAGAACGGTTATTCCCGGAAACGCTTGCAGTAACATCTCTTTTCTTGTTACAAAATCCAGAGGATTGTTACGGGTAATAAGTGCCGATGTAACACCCAATAGCACCAACACACGTTTATGTTGGTTGGCGACTTGTTGTATTATGTCCTTATGTGCGTGATGCAGCTCATGTACCTGAAACCTGCCGACGATAACGCCGATATCCTTTTGTTCACTTTCCATTTTTTCTTGATTTATAGTTCAAAATATATTTGTTGTTGCAGCATAGTATCATATTTTTTCTTATCGAAAGCATATAAAACTGCGGGTTTGCCCACCTTTTTTGTGGTGGTTTCGTTTAGCTCTTGTAAAATATTCATGGATAATAATTTTTTCCTAAAATTGCGCCTGTCCAATGTTTGATGTAAGATGACTTCGAATAAAGTCTGAAGTTGACTCAGCGTAAATTTCTCCGGCAGTAATTCAAACGCTAATGGAGAGTACCGAATTTTTGCCCGAATTCTATCAATGGCAACACGGATGATAGCGGCATGATCGAACGCCACATCCGGAAGTTCGCTCCATGGAAACCACGCCACCTGATCTACTTTTTCGGCGTTATTTTCGACTACGGGGAAGTGGTTGATCAAGACAAAATAGGTGACAGAAATAATATGTTCACGGGGGTCTCGATCCGGTGCACCAAACGTGTATAGCTGCTCCATAAAAGGATTTTCCAATCCTGTCTTTTCCTTCAAAATTCTTACGGAACATTCAGAAAGTGATTCGCCCTCATGCAAGAATCCTCCTGGCAATGCCCATTTTCCGGAATATGGCTCGTTGGTGCGATGAACCAGCAATATCTTCAATGCACCATCGGCATAACCAAGCATTACATTATCCACCGAAATGGCTGGTCTGGGATACTTATAGGTATAATCTATTTTCAATTTGTGTAATTATTACGCAAATATAATTAAAATATTTTTATCACCAAATATTTTGTGTAATTTTTACGCATTTAATTAATTTCTTGGGCATACCCTCCACTAACGTTACGGGCCGGGCTATCCGCTGTACACGGTACACGCTCCTATCCCTTATGCTGGGTAGTTGGGTGTGAAGCCTGGTGTTTTTTAATTTAATTGCCACAAATGCACGAATGAGTATGGAACGCTGATAACGCAGATTCTTTTGATTTCCGCAGAAAATAAATCTGTGCAAATCCGCCATATCAGTGTAATCTGTGTTCTAATTTCTGAGCGGGACAAGTATGGAACGCAGATGACGCAGATTCTTTTGATTTTCGCAGAATGTAAATCTGTGCAAGTCCGCTATATCAGTGCAATCTGTGTTCTATTTTTATGAGTTGGACAAATATAGAACGCAGATGACGCAGATTCTTTTGATTTTCGCAGAATGTAAATCTGTGCAAATCCGTCATATCAGTATAATCTGTGTTCTATTTTCTGATTTTCGCAGAATGGATATCAGTTCAAATCGACGTTAAATCCTTTCCTTCACTTAAACTTCATTTTCATAATTCCTTCATTTTTCCGACCTTAGCAACAAAATTAAAGTATATGTATCGTTCGCATACCTGTGGAGAGTTAAGACAAAGAAATATTGGCAATGAAGTAACCTTAGCGGGTTGGTTGCAAACCACACGCGACTTCGGTGGAATGACGTTTATCGACCTTCGGGACAGGTATGGCATCACACAGCTGGTGTTTAATATGGAAACCAATAAAGCTCTCTGCGAAAAAGCCAGAACATTGGGTCGGGAATTTGTTATACAAGCTAAAGGCGTGGTTGTAGAACGCAGCAATAAAAACCCCAAGATGCCTACCGGAGATATTGAAATCATCGTTTCTGAATTAAATATCCTCAACAAAGCGAAAACACCCCCCTTCACCATCGAAAATGATACCGATGGTGGCGATGATTTGCGCATGAAGTTCCGCTACCTTGACTTGCGCCGAGAAGAAGTACAACAAAAAATCATGTTCCGCCACCAAGTGGGACACGAAACCCGTACTTACTTAAATGCGAATGGGTTTCTCGATATTGAAACACCTTTCTTAATAAAATCAACACCTGAAGGAGCGAGAGACTTCGTGGTTCCTTCCCGAATGAATCCCGGCGAGTTTTATGCTTTACCGCAGTCTCCACAGACTTTCAAGCAATTATTGATGGTTTCTGGCTATGACAAATACTATCAAATCACACGTTGCTTCAGAGATGAGGACTTGCGTGCCGACCGTCAGCCTGAGTTTACACAAATAGACTGCGAAATGGCGTTCGTGGAGCAGGAAGATATCTTAAACATGTTCGAAGGATTGATCAAACATATATTTCGCACCGTGAAAGGTATTGAGTTGGGCGATTTCCCAAGAATGCAATATGACGACGCTATGCGCTTATATGGCAGTGACAAGCCAGATATGCGTTTCGGCATGCAGTTCGTAGAAATGAATGACCTCGTACAAGGGAAAGGGTTTGGCGTATTCGACAATGCAGAACTCGTTATCGGTATCAATGCAGAAAATTGTGCCGAATTTACCAGAAAGCAACTCGATGAACTGACAGACTTCGTAAAACGTCCGCAAATTGGTGCTACCGGCCTCATTTACCTTAGATATAATGCGGATGGTACGCTGAAATCTTCTGTCGACAAATTCTATAGTGAAGATGAACTGAAGAAATGGGCGGAAAGCGCAGATATGAAACCGGGCGATTTGCTATTAGTACTTTGTGGTAACACCGACAAAGTACGCAAGCAGATGAATGAACTGCGCCTAGAATTAGGCAATAGACTGGGTTTGCGCCCTAAAGATGTATTCAAACCGCTTTGGGTGCTTGATTTTCCATTATTGGAATACAATGAAGACGACAACCGTTGGTATGCCATGCACCATCCATTTACATCGCCGAAAAAACAAGATATCGACTATTTATATACCGACCCAGCAAGGGTGCGTGCAGACGCTTACGACCTTGCCATCAATGGTGTGGAAGTGGGTGGCGGCTCCATCCGTATCTTCGACAAGGGATTACAGGCGGAAATGTTCAAACGCTTAGGATTTACAGATGAGGAGGCACAAAAGCAATTTGGCTTTTTGATGAATGCCTTCGAATATGGCGCACCGCCACATGGCGGTTTGGCGTTCGGCTTCGATAGATTATGTGCCGTTTTAAATGGCGTTGAATCCATCAGAGACTTCATCGCCTTCCCCAAAAATAATTCAGGGCGCGATATGATGCTGGATTCACCGAGTACCATTGATGAGAAGCAGTTAAAGGAATTGAGTATTGCATTGAGGGGGTAAAAAGTATGCAGTTAGCTGTCGAAAAATTTACAGAGAAAGATAAATTGGTCTTCAAACAACACCACCGTAAAGCCTTTTTTTCTTCTTTCAAGATTGTCTTATTTTTTGTTGCATGTGGAATTTACGGAATGTATAAAAAAATGAAATCTATAGAAGCTGAACAGAAGATAAATGTCATAATATTTTTTTATCCACTCTTTTTTACAACAATGTATGTTTTGCTTACCTTCAATTTTCTTTTAGATGCTTTTTTTAAGAAGAAAATAATTTGCCGCTCAAGAGTATTAAGAAAAGCAGATTATAATTTACAGGATGATTTCTCATACGTGCAATTTGTGATGCCTTCAGGGTCAAAGAATTATAAGGTGAAACTTGACGTCGCAGCCCAACTTCAAGAGGACGACGAGGTAGAAATACACTACACCAAGTTTTCCAAAGTTCTTCTAGAAATCAATCCCTTTGGGAAGGAAAATTGAGGACTAAATGAGTTATTTTTGAAAAAATACTATCTAAATGAAAAAAACGCTCCTATTATTTTTTTTCTTGATGCTCTTCAAGGATAATATTGCGCAGGTATCTACTCAAGAGGAGATTGTGTATGATTTCGTTCAACAACCGCCAAAGTTTCCCGGCGGACAAGAGGCGTTAATAAAGTTTATTGCTCAAAACCTGACGAATATAAAATCTTCATCAGATAAATATATTGCGCCAACTAAAATTATCGTTCAGTTTATTGTTATGAAGGATAGTAGTCTGAGGGATATTAATGTAATTAGGGGCGGTTCGCCTGAAATTGATTCTGCCGTAAGTCAACTATTTCAAAAAATGCCGAAATGGATTCCTGCCGAACAAAATGGCTATTTGGTTAATGCGCGATTTATTCTTCCCCTTAATATAGAATATGATGTAGAAGAAATCGAGCAACCGGAGCCTCCTTCTATTCCTGAAGAACTAATGATAGATATTGATAAAAGGGTTTATACTGTCCTTGAACAGCTACCATCGTTTAATGGCGGAGTAGAGCAGTTAAACAATTATATTGTTAATAACTTAAAATGCCCTGATCTAAAAAAGGATGGCACAATGATATTGAGATTTATAGTAATGAAAGACAGTTCGATTAAAGATATTAGCGTTATTAAAGAAATCAGTAAAGAATGTTCACTTGCAACTATTGATATGGTTCAAAATATGCCTAAATGGATTCCGGGTAAACAAAATAATATCGATGTAAACGCACTTTGCCAACTAAAAATCGCGTTCATCTCAACCCAAGATTCATCTAATAATCAAAGATTTGCAGAACTTAGTATTGATGGATTTAGATTTCCTGGAGGATTAACTTCTATGTACAAATTCATAAATGAAAACCTTCTTTATCCGGCTTATGTCTTTGAAAGTGGTAAAGAACAAGAAGTTGTTGTTAGATTCAATATTCTAAAAAACGGCAAATTATCAGCAATAAGGATTCATAAAAGCACTTGTGTTATTTGCAATAAATACGCCATAGATGTAGTAACGAAAATGCCAAATTGGCTATCCACCAAGGAGCCTAATACTCAAGGCGAAATTACGATTACCTTTAAAGTAGATGAGGCTACAAAGTTCCTTAAGACTACCAACCATCAAATCATTTATGAATAAACATTATTTTTTGTTCTTTATAAAAAAATGAAAATGAGAAAAACAATCATATACATACTATTCTTTATTATAATTTCTAAAGTTTCGGCCCAACAGTATCCAAGTAATTATGGATATCCACCTCCTCCTAATAGCAACGAAACGCCACCTCCTGTAATGCCAAGTGCTCCAGATGAATACTCAGCCAATCCGAATAAAATTTATGACATAGTACAGGTAAAAGCCTCCTTTATAGGTGGTGAAGTAGAAAGGGATAAATTTATTAAGGAGCATTTAGAATATCCGCTAGACGCATTAAAACAAGGTATTGAAGGAAGAACGATACTAGAATTTGTTGTTTGGAAAGATAGCACCATTTCGGACATAAAGGTATTAAAAGGGTTTAATGCCACTTGCGACCAAGCCGCCATCGACGTTATAAAAAAGATGCCTAAATGGAACCCTGGAATGCAAGATGGTAAACCCGTAAATAGCAGATATTTTTTACCAATCTTTTTTAAACTGGAAAATGTTGATAACATCGAAGTTGGATCGCCTATCATGGAAGCACCCCCTGTTTCTGACAAAACCAGCTTAGATGCCATACCAGAATCGCCCTCCGAAGTCATTGATACCAATAGAGTTTACGACATCGTACAAATAAGACCGGAGTTTCCCGGAGGCATAGCATCAATGATTTCATTCATTAAAGAAAATCTCGTCTATCCCGAAGAGGCCGTGAAAAACAAAATGGAAGGCAAAACCTTTATTCAGTTTGTCGTTCGTAAAGATGGAACTGTTACAGATGTAATCATCCTTAAAGGATTCGACGATTTGTGCGATCAAGCGGCTAAAGAGGTTGTAATGAAAATGCCTAAATGGAAACCCGGCATACAGAATGGCGCTCCCGTAAACGCTAAGTTTTTAATTCCCATATTCTTTAAACTAGATGAAAAAAGGTGAGTTAGTAATATAAATTCTTCTTAGACTTATTTTATTTATCATATATTATGATTATATTTGATAAGTAATTTTTTTGGAATGAAACAAATCATCGCTACTTTTCTGTTCTTTTGTTTTTCCTTTTTCTCCTATGCGCAGGATTCCTCCATTGTAGACAAACTGAAAGATTATTACCTCTATACATTTACTTTAGATACTTTCCCTACCAAGGAAGCCGCCTGTAAGGCTTTTCAACAAGACAAGTTGAAAGACTATACATACGTTTCTTCCAGTGAGACACCTGAGGGTTTTGTGCAATGTATCTGTAAGGGGAAAAATGGAGAAGTTAATGACCAACAGGGCATCATTTTACATAAAATCGTCTGTCCTGAAAACTCATGGCCGGGAAGTAAAGACAATACCAATAATTTTGCTTCGCAAGTATGTTTCTGCAACCAAGGCTTTCTAGCGAAAGGTGGAACATGCTACCAAAATCCATGCAACGGCAGCATACAAGTAGATAGCGCCCGTGAGAAACTTATGGCAGTAAAAGACCATGTCATAGGTCTAGATTTAAAAGGAAACTCCAAACAATTCACCGGGTGTCACTCAAAAATTCCGCTGGATTATGTACAAAACATCGGACAAGGGTATACCTATGAAATCCAAAATAAAGTAATGGATCCTAATAGTAAGGTATATACTGGCAAACCAGTTATTACGGGTCCGGATGGCACCATTTACACCAAGAAAAATAATAATGGAAAATCAACTTTCTTTCCGGATGATTGGGATGAACAGAAGATTTTAGATGAAGCGGAGCATGCCGTTAATAATAATCAAGGATGTTACGACCCCAATAATCCCGGACAGGGATTGTATGGCTACTCCTCAGATGGAACCGTAAAAATCAGGTTTTATTACGACATGAATACCCATAAAATTAATTCATTCTTCCCACAAATGTAATATGCCGTTAGAATATAGTTTTTCTATCAACAAAAACCCTGATTTCTATGGGCCATCACTGATTATCCATTCTATGGAATATCAAAGCCTTCATGAAATCGGCTCATTAGATCTAGAATATGTCATTGAAATTGTCGATCAATTATCAAACATCGAAAATGGCATTACAGAAGATTTTTACTTCGGTTTTGAACTCTATGGCTTCGAATGCAATATAGATAAATGTCGTATCATCAATGAGTACGAGCATGCCGAAATTGGCTTTATACCTTTTGATGAAATGTTTTTACTTTTAAAGGAATGGAAAGCGTATTTGCTGGAATGGGATAAAAATGCACAATTAGGAATGACAGATGAGTTTTGCTAATAATTGTAGCCCAAAATAAGATGTGCGTTAGCTATATTTACAAAAAAATACATTATGACTATTGGACAAGGCTTGGCAATGGAATTGACCGAAGAAATTAAATCTGCGAGAAAAATGCTCGAACGCTTACCGGATGATAAAATGGATTTCAAACCTCATGAAAAATCTATGACACTGGGAAGTTTGGGGAAACATGTAGCAGAACTCCTATCATGGGTAAATGCTACCATATTATATCCGGAATTAGATTTTTCGAAAACACCGTATGAAGAAAAACCGATAACTTCATCTAAAGAAGCACTTGAAATATTGGACAAGTCTGCATCTGAAGCGATTGAATTATTACAGAAAACGCCGGATGCTGCCATGTTTGAAAACTGGAGTTTAAAAAATGGCGATACTACGTATTTTACCATGCCCAAAGCAGTAGTATTAAGAACTTTCTGTATGAATCACTTCTATCATCATAGAGGTCAACTCAGTGTCTATTTGAGGATGTTAAACATTCCGGTACCGGGTTCTTATGGCCCAACTGCAGATGAACAAATGTAATTGGAAGAAGCATCGTTGGACGCAATATTGGTGTTCTTAGTGCCTACTTTGGGCAACTTTGTGATACAAAACATGCTACATGTTAGCACTTGGAATATCAAGAGTTAAGGAATTTGTGAATGCTTATTGTCTTAAACCCAAAATAGGTGTTAGACTTTGTGACGAAAGGGAATTATACAAAATAGCTATGAGGCACGGAATTTTTCTCCCGCAGACGTAGTAATAACTACGTTGAGGACAGAAAAATGAGTACAGAAATAGATATGAAGTAGAATTTTCTTGCAGTAAATTTCTAATGCTTATTTTGGGTTAAATACTTTGGCGGAACAAAATCCGTTAGCCAAACACCATTGTCGCTTAAGTAAAATGGATAACCCTCTTGATGCATTTCCAAAGCCATGACTTTTAAGATAATCGGTTTCCCACGCCTTTGTCCAACTTTGGATGCCGTTTCTACATCCTTGCTAAGGTGTACTTGTTGCCTCGACATCTTTTGGATACCGCCTTCCAGTATATTCGGTAAAAATGCTGCTACTGTCCCATGATACAATACCTCCGGCGGTTGTTGTGGTTGCAACTTTAAATCAACAGCAATACTATGTCCTTGATTGGCACGAATCTTATCTCCTGTTTCATTCAAGATAAACCTTTGTTTATCATTGGTGGCTACCAAATGTTCTAGCAAGGCAAAATCAATATGCATACCTCGGCTTTCTAATTTTTCGAGCAATTCTTGTACATTCGCCCAAC
Organism: Chitinophagales bacterium; assembly: GCA_019694955.1. Taxonomy (GTDB): domain Bacteria; phylum Bacteroidota; class Bacteroidia; order Chitinophagales; family JADIYW01; genus JADIYW01. The sequence continues at coordinate 87,064 of JAIBAX010000007.1, forward strand.
CTTCTGCATCTACATGAAGACCTATCTCCTCTGGTTTATGTCGCAAGACCAAACTCAAGAACTTGCTGATATGTTTATAGTCCATTATCTTTATTTTTTTACAAAGATAATTCCAGAAGCAAGATCATGTGTTCCATGACTCAAAACTATCAACAAATACAGAATTAATTTTCTATTAAAATATTGTAAACAGCTTTTTTATCAAACAAACGTTTGGTAAATTCGTTGTATTGATATAAAATACAAAACATATAGTATGAGTGCAACTGCTGAACAAATTAAATCAACCTTGAAAGGAGGTGAGTTTTTAGTAAAAGACACTTCTTTTGCGGATGTCTTTATTCCTGAAGAATTGAATGAAGAACAACAGATGATTCTACAGACCACCCACGATTTCTTGGATAGAGAAGTAATGCCTAGGCACGAACAAATTGAGCATCAGGAACCGGGTGTTACAGAGGAGTTATTGATGAAAATTGGGGAACTTGGGCTTCTAGGATTAGCGATTCCAGAAGAATATGGTGGATTAGGGAAAGACTTTAACACCAACTCTGTCGTGGTAGAATCGATGGCAAAAGCACGATCTTTTACTTTATCTTGGGGTGCACATGTAGGTATAGGCACCTTGCCCATCGTGTACTTTGGAAATGAAGAACAAAAGCAAAAATATCTGCCAAAACTGGCATCTGGAGAATTAAAAGCCTGCTACTGCCTTACAGAGCCGGGATCAGGTTCTGATGCATTAGGTGCAAAAACCAGAGCAGATTTGTCTGCCGATGGCACACATTATGTACTCAATGGTCAAAAAATGTGGATTACCAACTCCGGTTTTGCAGACATCTTCATCGTATTTGCACAAGTGGACGGCGATAAATTTACCGGGTTTATATTGGAAAAAACGATGCCGGGACTTTCTTTAGGAGCGGAAGAGAAGAAGATGGGTATCAAAGGATCCTCCACTAGGCAAGTATTTTTAGAAAATGTAAAAGTACCAACAGAAAATCTACTCGGTGAAATTGGAAAAGGACATTTGATAGCCTTCAATATCCTTAACATTGGTCGCTATAAATTGGCGGCAGGATCTTTAGGTGGCGCCAAGGTTTGCATGGACACTGCTATCAACTATGCAGGAGAGCGCCAACAATTTAAGGTACCTATCAATACTTTTGGTGCTATTCAGTATAAACTTGCTGAGATGGCGGTTCAAACGTACGCCTTGGAATCTGCTTGCTATAGAGCCTCTGATTTAATCGACAACAAAGAAAAAGAGTTATTGGCAGCAGGAAAATCTTTTCAGGAGGCCATCATGGGCGCTGCTGAAGAATATGCCATTGAGTGTGCATTCTTAAAGGTACATGGCTCAGAAGTATTGGATTATGTGGTGGACGAAGCGGTACAAGTATATGGTGGAATGGGCTTTAGCGAAGAGGCACCCGTTGCAGGTGCTTACCGCGATGCACGCATCAACAGAATCTTTGAAGGAACGAATGAAATCAATCGCTTATTAACAGTAGATATGCTGCTAAAGCGGGCAATGGGAGGAAAAATTGACATGATGGGTGCTGCTATGGCAGTACAAAAAGAACTCATGGGTATCCCGGATTTTGGCACTAGCGAAGAAACCACCTTCAGCAAAGAAGAAAAAGCTGTAAAGAATGCTAAGAAAGCCATTCTCATGGTTGCTGGAGCGGCAGTTCAAAAATTGATGACAAAACTCAAACATGAGCAAGAAATTCTCATGAATGTAGCAGACATGATCCTGGAGGTTTTTGCAATGGAATCTGCATTATTAAGAACACAAAAACTTGCCAGCCTTAGAGGAGAAGAAAACGTATCAATACATATAGACTTGATGAAAGTGTATGTCAGCGATGCCGTTGAAAAAATCAACTTACACGGCAAGCACGCATTGCAATCTTTTGCAGAAGGTGATGAGCTAAGAATGATGTTGATGGGATTAAAAAGGTTCACCAAATACGATCCATATAATACCAAAGAAGCAAGAAGAAGAATTGCCAAACACCTTATTGAAGAGAATAAATACAGCTTGTAAGTCAGCTATTTAGTCAATAAAAAAAGAGGCGTGGATATTTTCACGCCTCTTTTTTTATAATTTTTCTACCAATTAACCAAGAATGAGCATTAGATTTTGTAAGGAAGGAAATTATACAAGATAGATATGGCACGGAATTTCTTGCAGTAGACGTAGTATAACTAGGTTGAGGACTGAAAAATGAGTACAGAAATAGATATGAAGTAGAATCTTCTTGCAGTAAATTTCTAATGCTTTTCTAAGTTAAATACTACTTCCTTTTTATACCATTTTTTGCCGGATTGAAAGATCCGGCATTTTTGTTTTACTGAAAGAGATTATAATTTGCTTAACAGCCATTCTCTTTCTGCCAGCTTAGGTGTATTCACTATTTTCTCTTTTAACTTTTTTGATTTTTCTTTATCATAGAGTACTTTCTCAAGTTGGGTGGTGATTTTAAAGAAATTCTTATTGGCTTCAATATAAATCTCCGGAATACTATCTTCCGTATAAACAAATTTTTTGAAGGCATTTAAGTTATTATACAAAGCATCAAAATAAGTATCGTCATGCTCACAACATTCATACAGTGCTTTAATAATCAGTCTCTTACTATTTAGTTTATAAAAGATATCATTAAACCTATAAAGATTAAGGGTTTCGAGGACGAAATCATGGTTGCCTTTTTCAAATTCAATATTTGCCTTATTAAATATATAGGTTTCTTCCATAAACTCAGGAAGTAATTTGTCTTTGTATTTTATAAGGAAAGATTCTGCGACAGCTGTTTGTTTAATTTTGAGGGCTACCGTAATATAGTTTTTATAGGTAGAAACAGGCATCGTTGTTTCATTATCCAATAATACATCGAATTTTTCCTGAAGGTTGAAGATCTCCAGACACTTGTAGTAAAAATCCAATTTCCCAGAGTTTACGGCTTTGATAGCATAGTCTAAGAGAATAAGTAAAATCTCCTTAATGGCAGATTTTTCTAGATATTGTAGAAAATTTCCTGCAAGGTCTAAAAGTTTAAAAAATTTATCATCATCCTGATGTTTAAGAAATTCATTCAAGTTCTTATGTATGAGATATAAATCACCTACTGGTTCATTGCTATCTAATTGAGGCACTAAATTAATCATAGACAAATTTTCTATCCGGAGTTTTTCTATAAGGTAGAAAGCATCTAAATGGTTGTATAATTGTTGGTAATTGGCATTCCGGTTGTTCTTCTTCAACAAATAATCTACATGAATATCTTCTAAGCAATAAAAAAGATAGTTTTTAAAACTACTCTCTTTTAAGTGCGTAATTTTTGTCAAAACTTCCTTATAAAGTGATTCATAGTTTCTATTCAAGTTTCTTTGGTAATAGAACTGAAGTAATTTTATCCGTTGAAGAACATCTTCGATTGGAGACAAAACTTCTACCACATACTGTTCAAATTTCTTAAAGGTCTCTGTCAGTAATTTATTGAATTTATTGTCGTTAAAGGAATCATTATAAATTTTCTTATAAACAAATTTTCTTTCTATTTTATTTTCCGGAAAATTAGGAAAGCAAGATGTCAAATATTTCACCAAGAGATAACATGGGTGCTTAGTCGACAAAAGTGACTCCAAGAACCCCACAAACCCTTCTAATTCGGATTTTTCGAGCATAATAATCGTCTCAAAGAATTTCGTTTGTTTCACATTAAGTCAATGGTTATAAATTGAAAATCAAGTGGAATTAACTCAAAAATAAGGAAAAATTTGGAAATTCTGTAACAAAATGATTAAGCGTATTTAGCTAGTTTTGGATTATAAATATGTAGAATTATGGCGAAAGAAAGACACAAGAATAATTTGAAACAAATACCAACGAAAAGGAAATATCCAATTAACGCTCAGGACAAATCTGTAATCAGCTTTCCTATTGAATTCGAATTTAAAATTCTACGTGGATTTGATGATCGCAAGGATTTTTATGATGTTAATTCTGAATATGCCCCTAATTTCAAAACATGCTGTGCCTTAATTCCATCTTCTGAACTAATCGAATTCGATGAACACCACTATAAAATTTATGCACCCTATACTTTTGGAGAAAATTTCAGCACGCCTGAATTTATGTTTAGAAACCAACACATCATTTCACTGGCTGGCACTGCCGTAGCAATTGGGCAGAATGAGATTTTGACAGCTTACCATGTTGTAAAAAATGCCATTTTAGATAAAAATAGAAATCCTACTGATTTCTCACTTGTCTTCGACTACCAAATGAATGCACCAGATCAAAAAGAATACTTAGTAGAAAAGACTGCGGTTTTCCAATTATCTCGTATCATCACTCCGAAAGAGATTGATGCAAATGCAGAAATAACCAATTTTGGAGAAAATGATTTTGTTTTTTTAGTGGTGACAGAGAATATTCCTGATGAGCGAATCGCTAAAATAAATAACTTGAGTGCAACAGAACTTCCTCCATATTATGCCATTGGATATCCACACAAATTACCGGCAAAGATGACCGGAATATCCCCAACATTTGCCACTGATAACGTCCATCTCGGACAAATAAAATTAGATTTATTTCAATTCAATTCGGGATCTCCCTTATTCAACAGAGACACCCACCATTTGGAAGGCATACTTATCAGCGCCTATAAACCCTCCCTTGATCAAGATAGAAGGTTACAAAAAACAGATGATGCAGATGATAATAAAGATACATTTATAAAGATTGGTTACATAGAACCTTACCTAAAAACAATTCTTAACCTTAAAAAAAATGAAAACATGTCAAAAAAGAATGAAAACAGAACGAAAATTGAGCCCATCTATTCGCAATTGTCCGTAACTCGCTTTGAAATTATCCGACAAATAGATTTGGCTAAAGACGATGAGCCTACAGCAATGATTAGGTTATATGACTTTGAAACCGATGATGATGCATTTGATACAGAAGTACTGCTGGATGGAAAAGGCTTCTCCAACTTGAGCAACTTCTCGTTGAATGCAAAAGGGAGGTGCATTGAAGTAATGCTAAGTGATAAGATGCTCAATCCATTAAATGAGAGAAATTTTAATATCACGATTAAGATTACACGGAAGAGCAAACCCGACGATGGAACTTTTGAACTATCCATCATCAGAGAAATTCCTGAAAAAGATGGCAGCCAACCGATTGGCGGTACGCAAGGAGATATCATGGTGGTAAATAAACCTTAATAAAACATCATATAAACCCTAATTCTCTTTGGGTTCTTGTTTTATAAACTCATTCAAATCAAGCCCAAAGTCCGATACAGCTACAAGTAAGAACAAACCTTTTATTATTTTTATTTTGTTTAATATTTTTGCTGATATTTTAAACAAAACGTATTGTGCCATAAAAAGTACATTGTAAAGTTTCGGACTTAGTTTTCTGCTCATTACGTCGCTTGTTGTAAAAACAACAAAATGGAAGCAATAAATAAATGCTGGTGGAAATGTAACACATGCATTTCCAAATACAGCAAGTGTAGATTTATTATTAAACAAAGTAAAAGTTGTATGTAACCTTAAATGAAACATACGAAAAAAATCAATTTTTTAATTTAAAATAGTACAAAATGAAAGACAAATTATTAAAACAACAGAAATTAAATTTTGGTGAAAAGTTGTATTCATCAAACGGGTATTATTATTTAACAATGCAAACAGATGGGAATTTGGTATTGTATAATAATAAAAACCATCCAATATGGGCATCTAATACTAATGGTACAGACGCAAGGTATGCCATAATGCAGGGTGATGGAAACTTAGTATTGTACAATGAAAATGGGCGTCCAATATGGGCAACAGGTACGGATGGACATCCAAATTCATTTTTAATCATTCAAGATGATAGAAATTTAGTTGTCTATCAAAATGAAACGCCAATTTGGGCAAGTAATACTAATTTGTCAGATAGATTAACAACGAACCAAGTATTAAATTTTGGTGAAAAGTTGTATTCATCAAATGGGTATTATTATTTAACAATGCAAACAGATGGGAATTTGGTATTGTATAATAAAAAAAACCATCCAATATGGGCATCGAATACTAATGGTACAGATGCAAGGTATGCCATCATGCAGGGTGATGGAAACTTAGTATTGTACAATGAAAATGGGCGTCCAATATGGGCAACAGCTACGGATGGAAATCCAAATTCATTTTTAATCATTCAAGATGATAGAAATTTAGTTATCTATCAGGATGAAACGCCAATATGGGCAAGTGGTACTAATATTATAGACAGTCATTTAAAAAGACGACTAAAGATTATAGGCGACATTTTTGTTCGTGATGATGATGAAGGAACAAATGCTGAAAATGACAGAAACATTTCTGGTGCAATTGAATTTGATGATAAAATACAAGGTTCAATTGAATTTATTAAAAGGGCTCCCAATGGACAAATTGGGAAACTTATCATAGAAGCTAGTTTAAATTCAGATGACTCAATTAGTATTAATAGATCTGCATTTTGTACAGACTCAAATACGCAAACGAAAAATATTTTGCTAAAACCCGATACTGATTATCACGAGAAATTGCATTGTGAACACAATCCCACTATTGGAGCAAGGAATTGGGCTGATTTTAATATTCACCTAAAGAACGAATCATTTTTTAGTGATAAAATTTTAAACTCAATAACACTTCGTCATAATATCGTTACCCGAGGAATTGATGCCTTTGGAGGTTGGGTTGAAGTAACAATTAATAGAGATGGAAATATTCGTTTTAAAGGACATTGTCATAACAGTGGTTTTGAAAGCTATAATTTTAACATTAGAACGATTGTACATAGTGACGCACCAATTGTGTTAGCCATGCAGAAATCTGGATATATCGAAGGGACAATTCACCCAGGATTATTTGATGCGCCACGTAGAGATTTTGAGTGGGATGAGACAACCTTTAACCCTAATGTTCAAGCACATTTTGACCATATTATCAAAAACATCAAAATGGATGTCTACTCTGCAGATAGTGGCGATATTTCAGGTATTTTTGAAGATATTACAAACTTTGTAATTAAATGGATTGCAGGTTCAGTTTTAATTAATCCTTTAACAGGTTTAATTATTTTTGTGGGAATAGAAATAGGTTCAATTGCCACAGGTGCTGGTTTTGCTGGCGGAGCAAGAGTAATAGAAAATATTTTATGGTGTGCTGGTCCTTTTGGAACCCTATATGCAATAGCGGCAGATGGAATTGCTAAACTAGGAGAAAATGAACGTGAATTGACTGATTATGAATATAATTTTGCCAATTCAAATATTTTTAAGGGCACATTACCTGCTAAACAAGATTTAATTCTTACAGATACTATTGGAGGAAATGACAGAGCATTTACGATGCCAAGATTTGATGGAAAAATCACAATTAATATGGGTGAAGACGGTTTTCGAGACCCAATTAATTACAGGTTAAACAGTGGTACGCAAAAAGGACAAATATTTATCCATGAACTTACACATGCTTGGCAAATAAAAAATTCGAACTGGGGACTTGCTCTAATGGCAAGTGCATTAGCAAGTAAAATTTGCGAAATTGGGGGTGGAGATCCTTATGATTTTGGAACAGATACAAATAAACCCTTTGGAGATTTTAATTTAGAACAACAAGCTCACATTGTTGATGAGTGGTTTGCTTCTTGCGCCAAAGACTCAAATGGAAATATTGATGAGTCTAAAGATTATACAAAAAGTCCTTGGTATCATTACATTGAAGGAAATATTCGTGTGGGAAAGCCTTCATAAAAAAAATGGCACTGTACATAAAACTTTATCGCAAATTACGCATTAGATGAGAAAGAATCAATTTTGCGCTTTCTCCTTAACTACGATGGTCAGTTGACAGTCTCCCGATATATCGATATATCGGGATGTGGACAAATAACAGCCTTCTAACATTTCAATGTATCATTTTTTCTTCTAATGCTGAATTTCGGGTTATCAGTAGTTTTGGGTGATGCTTTTATAATTAAAACTAAAGTTAAGGGTGATTTGAAAAGTCACCCTGACTTTTTTGTCGGGACTTAGCGCAAACATTCTGTCTATTGCGTCCATAGTTAAAATCTTTTAGAACAATTATTCTACGTTCCAAAATTCACTTTAAACCCAAATTTTAAGAAAAACTCACACCCACCATCGCAAAAAATAAGTAGAAAGGTTTAAACTATTTTACAATTATCTTGTTTAAATTTTTAATTAAATCATTAAACAAAATATATTATGAAAAGTACATTAAAAAATTTCGGACTCAGTCTCTTAGTAGTTTCTTCACTTGTTAGTTGTAAAGAGGATGAAATGGATGTTGTAAATGCTCGTGTGAATGTAACTCATGCTTCTCCAAATGCACCTGGCGTGGATCTATTGGTAGATGATGCAAAAGTAAATTCCTCGGCATTGCTTTTTGGTCAATCTACAGGTTATTTAGATGTACCGGAAGGAACACGCAATATTAAAGTAAATGCAACAGGCACAAGCACTACCGTTATCAATGCGAACCTAGATTTAACTGGTAATTCTAATTATTCTATTTTCGCTGTTGATAGTTTATCGAAAATCTCGGCGGTGGTACTTACTGATGACCTTACTACTCCTGCCTCCGGTAAAGCACATTTGAGGTTTATACACTTAAGTCCAAATGCCCCTGCGGTAGATGTTGCTGCTGATGGAGCAGAAGTAGCATTGATTTCAAACAAAGCTTTTAAGGAATATACTTCCTTTATTCCATTAGATGCAGGCACATACGATTTAGAAGTTAGGGTTGCAGGTACATCTACAGTTGCTTTAGACTTAGATCCCGTAACATTAACGGCAGGAAAAATATATACTGTTTATGCTAAAGGGTTCTTGGGAGGTGTTGGTACGCAAGCTTTGGGTGCCGGTATTATCACAAACAATTAATAGAAACACATAAACAAGTGTTAAGGGTGATTTGTAAAAGTCACCCTTAATTTTTTTCTTTATCTTCATGGCGTACCACATTATAAACACCCTTTCCTTCTGCTAACAAAGTACCGTCTTCCTCTTTGTATGCCTTCATATTCGTAGTAATGATTCTGTTGCCGTTTCGCGAAATCCTTCCTTCCACAATTATATTGCAGTTTCTGGCAGAGCGCAAATAATCTATTCGCATATCGATAGTAGCAATCTTATCTTCCATACTGGATAAAGTAGTCATTCCTGCAAAACCACCAATAGCATCTAATGCCGTTGCAAGAACGCCACCATGTATCGCCAGCGTTCTAGGATCGCCTACCAGTTCATGGCGAAAAGGTATTAAAGCCTTGGCAAAACCATCCTCAATGTCCAATAATTGCATGCCAACATAGTGGTTAAACGGAATCATTTCGTTAAACAACTGTGTAAAAAACGCTTTTCTGCTCGACATATTTAATCACTTTATTATAAAATTTAAAAATACAATGTAGTTATCACAAAAGTAATTATAAAATAGTCCATTAATAAAATCTAATTCCCTATTCTCGTGTCGACACGAGAATATGAGTGGACTACTTTATAAATCATCTTGTTATTATTCCGTCCAAAATAAATCTGCACTAATCGCATCACAAAAAAGCTTGCCTTCTTGTGAAAGTTTCCAGTGCCCACGCTCCTTCTTGAAAAATTGCTGATTCATCTGACTGATTTGACCAATAAAAAATGACAAAAAAGTCTCTCCGAAACGTGCCAGAATGGTAGCTTCCTCCACTCCCCACATAGTGCGAAGGCCAGTCATAATATATTCATTATAAGCAGTTAGCGTGTCGATCTGCTCTATCTCGTTTACTAACACACCTTGCTCCATCGATTGAATATATTGCAAATTATTCGCAACATTCCAGCTTCTTGTTTGCACATCAAAACTGTGTGCCGCCGGACCGACGCCCAAATATGGCACGTTCTTCCAGTAATTGCTATTATGTACAGCCATATTCCCTTCGGTGGCAAAATTAGAAATCTCATAGTGGATATAGTTTTGTCCACCCAAAAAATCCATTAGAAATTTAAACTGTTCCTCCACCAATTGGTCTGATGGTGCTACTTTCTCCTTCCTGTCAATTTGCTTTTGCAGAGGCGTTCTAGGTTCTACTGTTAGCGCATAAGCAGAAATATGTGCAACCTGATGCCGAAGCAATACATCAAGGTTTTTTTTTAGGTGAATAGTTGAAAGCGTAGGAGTACCATAAATTAAATCCGCACTTAACTTCTCAAAGCCTGCGTCTTGCAACATAGGCAAACATTGCAAAGCCTGCTTGGCATCATGCGCCCGATGCATATATTGTAAATCTTCTTCAAAAAACGACTGAATACCCAAACTAAATCTATTCACTGGCGTTTTCTTTAGCCATCGAATATATTGCTGATTTATGTCATCCGGATTTGCTTCTAAGGTTATTTCTATATCATTGCCCCAACTAAAATGCTTAGATATTTCATCAAAAATACGCATCAACGCATTTTCAGAAAGCAGTGATGGCGTACCGCCACCAAAATAAATTGAAGTAAGTTGCGAAGTATTGAGGTAATTTCTCCTTAATTTTATTTCTGTACAAATGGCTTGAACTAAATCATCCATGTATCGTAATGACGTAGTGAAATGAAAATTGCAATATGAACATGCCTGCCTGCAAAAAGGAATATGAATATACAATCCCGCCAAAAAATTCGTTTTTTGGTAAAGATAACTTACTTTGCAACAAACTGTAACACGACGTGACAATTTTATCCGGCAAACGATTTTTTATCCTGCTTATTAGCAGCGTTGTAGCATTACAGGCTTATTCCCAAACGAATTGGCAGTTAAATGTTTATGTTGACAGTTTGGCTAAGGAGCAATTGCAACTGGCTACAATGGATAAAATCAACGCCTACCTGAACGAATATCATAGCAATATGGTAAGCAAAGGATATGCAGCAGCTTCCTTAGATTCAGTATGGACACACGGCGACACCTTGGAAGCATATTTTTACAAAGGGCAGCAATACTTTTTTGGCAATATCGACTTTCGCTTGGATAAGGATGTATTGCATGATATCAATGTAAAGGAGAAATTCTTTACCCTAAGGAAAGCAAATTTTTCCGCCTTAGAGGCTTTGCCACCAAAAATTGTAACATACTACGAAAACAATGGCTATCCTTTTGCAAAAGTTCTCTTCAAAGACATAACACTACAAAAAGACACCTTCTTTGCTGCGCTAGCGGTTGAAAAAGGCCCATTGGTCATCATTGATTCTGTCAACAATGAATTGAAAAGCAAGGTCTCCATTAAATTATTGAGAAGCTATATCGGTATTTCTCCGGGAGATATCTATCGGGAGGATTTGCTTAGAAAAGTAGATACGCGCCTGCGAAAACTTCCGTATGTTACAGTACAAAATCCTACACGGGTTTTATTCAACGAGAAAAATGCAGAAATAGATCTCTTTGTCAATAGGAAGAAAGTCAATCAGATTGACTTTATCATTGGCGTACTGCCCAAAAATAGCATTACCGGAAAGATAGTCGTTACCGGTGAAGCCCGCATTCACTTATGGAATGCATTTGGAAGGGGCGAAAAAATATTTATCGACTGGAAAAAATTAGAAAGAAGCAGCCAGAACCTGCAACTCCTCTTCGAATATCCTTATCTGTTGGGAACTTCATTGGGTGTGTATGGCGATTTTGCATTGAGGAAAAGAGATACTACCCATTTGGACCTGGCATGGAACTTTGGCATTCCTTACCAGTTCTCCGGAAACGATTATGTAAAATTATTCTTCAAGAATTTTCAAACCATCGTCCTAAAACCCGATACTTCCTTTGCCTCTAGGAATTTAAAATTACCCGGACTCTTAGATGTTTCAAGTTTTACATATGGTGGCGAGTGGTACATGGAGCGGTTAGATGATTTATTCAATCCGCAGGATGGTTGGGAGGCACACCTGAGTGTTGGCGTAGGCACCAGAAAGATTAAACGCAACAACGCCTTCTCAAAAATCGACTCCCCATTTTTCCCTAATTATAATTTTGATAATTTATATGACAGTATTGACTTAAAGACATTTAAAACAGAAATCGGGTGGGATTTTAGTCACTATTGGAGGTTTGCACCCCGACATGTTTTAAAAACGGGCATTCAGGGAAAAGGTCTCTTTAATGAAAATATCTTAGAAAATGAGCTCTATAGAATTGGTGGTGCCAAGATCTTGCGTGGCTTTGATGAAGAAGCCATCCGCACATCCTTTTATCAGCTTACATCGTTGGAATATCGCTTTCTGCTGCAACAAACCAGCTATTTCTACTTGTTTTCAGATATTGCCTTAATTAAAATGTACCAACCACAACAGATTAAATGGGATGTGCCGATAGGATTTGGTGCAGGGCTAGCATTTGGCACCAAAGTAGGCATATTTGGCGTCAGCTATGCATTAGGATGGCAAAGAAATATCCAACTCGACTTCCGGACAGCAAAAATACATTTTGGCTATGTGACAAACTTCTGATAAAATAATAGATACAACATCTTGCAACAACAAAAACCAAGTTCCTTTTCAGAAAACATGTATGGCATTTCAGCACATGATATAGCATACAACAAACCAAATATGTATCTTTTTTAACATAATTAAGCGTAATAAACAGCATTTTCCGATATTAATCCCTTATTTTTGGCACTTAAGAAACAGGCTTCATGTCAGATATTATCAAATTACTACCAGCTTCTTTAGCGAATCAAATTGCCGCAGGCGAGGTAATTCAACGACCCGCGTCTTTGGTGAAGGAGCTATTAGAAAATAGTATTGACGCCGGCGCACAGAACATTCAATTAATCATTAAAGATGCCGGACGCACCCTCGTTCAGGTCGTTGATGATGGCATTGGAATGAGCCTTACAGATGCGAGAATGTGTTTTGAGCGGCATGCCACCTCCAAAATACAAAACATCAATGATCTCTTCGCCTTATACACCATGGGATTCAGGGGTGAGGCAATGGCGTCTATTGCCGCTGTGGCGCAGGTAGAACTTAAAACCTGCAATGGTGAAAATCCATTAGGTACGCATATCCGCATCGACGCCAGCAAGGTCATCGGTCAGGAGCCTTGCCAACACCCTATCGGCACGACCATTCAGGTTAAGAACTTGTTTTACAATGTGCCTGCACGCCGAAGTTTTTTAAAATCCAACGCTGTAGAAATGCGGCACATCTTGGATGAATTCACCAGAGTGGCATTGGCACATCCGCATATCTTCTTCACTTTACACCACAATGGACTAGAAGTCTTTCACCTAAAATCAGGCAACCTCCGACAAAGGATAGTAAGTCTTTTTGGGAAGATTTATAACGAAAAATTAGTGCCGGTAGAGGAAACTACTGATTTCTTGAGCATACGCGGCTTCATTGGAAAACCGGAGCTTTCCAAAAAAACACGTGGCGAGCAGTTCTTCTTTGTAAACAACCGCTTCATTCGCAATAACTTCCTCCATCATGCCATTCAACGGTCTTATGATGGCATCATTTCTGAAAAAAGCTTTCCATTTTATATTTTGTTTATTGATATCGACCCGGCTAAAATAGATATCAACGTACACCCTACTAAACAGGAGATAAAATTTGAAGATGAACGAGCGGTTTACTTAGTCCTTCAAGCTGCTGCCAAGCATGGATTAGCACAATATTCTGTGACCCCAACCATTGACTTTGAACACGAGAGTAGATTGCAGGACATCAAAGCTTTTTCCAATTCCCATTCCGATAGGAAGGAGGGAAGTTTTAATGCTGGATTTCAACCTTCACATAAAGAAGAAAACAAAGAGCAACACTGGGAGAAATTATTCGAAACAGATGCACATACGGAGCAGCGAATCATGACCATCCAAAGCAAGGCTTCTTTTGACCAATATCAAGAACCAATAAATGATGATTTACAAGCAAAGAAAGAGGAGCGCATCCTCATGCAATTACATCAAAAATATATCCTTACACAGATAAAATCAGGTATTATTTTGGTGGATCAATCTAGGGCACATCAACGGGTGCTTTTCGAACAATACCTAGATGCACTGCACAAAACACCAGCAGCTAGCCAACAAACCCTTTTCCCAAAAACCATAGAATTGCATCCTTCGGATGCGGAACTTCTAAGAGAAATGCAGGAAGATTTATTATCGCTAGGTTTCGATATACAGAACTTTGGACAGCATTCGTTTGTTATACATGGCGTACCTTTGGATTTAATACATGAGGAAGAACAGCAATTAATCGATGGGTTATTGGAACAATATAAATTGCAGAGCAAAGTGGAAAAAATTGAAAGACGAGATCAGTTGGCACGTTCGTTGGCATTGCAAATGGCAATAAAATCGGGAAAGCCTCTGAACACCAAAGAGATGGCGGTGCTAATTGATGAGTTATTTGCCTGCGAGCAACCCAACTACACCCCTACCGGAGAGAAAACATTTATAACCTTCACCTTAGAAGAACTGGCACAAGCATTTTAACATGAGAAGATTTGAAGACATACCTGATGTTACAAAGAATCTGCTGATTCTGAATGTTTTTGTGTATTTAATTATAGTCTTCTTTCCTTGGACAATTCATTTACTGGGCAATCATTACATATCTTCAAAAGCCTTTTATCCTTTTCAAATAATTACTAGTATTTTCGTGCATGACCCTTTAAATGGAAGATCAGGAATTTTTCATCTAATATTCAACATGTACCTACTTTATTCTTTAGGGTCAGTGTTGGAGTATTTCTGGGGGCCAAAAAAATTTGGCTTTTTTTATCTTTCCTGTGGAATCGGTGCAAATATTTTAGAGTTACTTATAAATGCAATAAGAACTTATAAATTTACAGGAGTTATATTAATCTCTGAAACCACCGATTATGATTTATCACAAGTGTACAATATTTTACATGGGGTGAGTTATGGTGCATCAGGTGCTATTTTTGGATTATTGATTGCGGTATTTATGCTATTTCCAAGTACAAGAGTAAACTTAATATTTCCACCAATAGAGTTAGAATATAGAATATATATACCCATTCTTATTTTTTTAGAATTTTATTTGGCAACAAATAAATTCCAAAATGACAACATTAATCATATTGTTCATTTATCAGGGGCATTTCTAGGATATATGATGATTTATTATTGGAATAAACGTTCAAACACTTTTTATTAGCAAAAAATGATTACACGAGGATCCATAAAAGACGAAATAGTTTACTACTATAAATATGGTGGTGATGTTTCAAGGATTATAGTTATTCTTATACTGGTCTTTGTTGTACAAATATTCCTTTGGCTGGTTGGCGATGTGATATTTGGTGGATGGGGAACAAAAATTTTAGACTATTTTCTGTTATCCTCCAGCGCCACACAAACCTTAAAACATATTTGGACGCCATTTACTTACTCACTGTTTCACGCCAATCCTTTTCATTTGATATTCAATTTATTAGGGTTGTACTGGTTTGGCAGTGTTATTAAAGAGTATATTGGCAATCCAAAAATTACACCCATCTTTTATTTAGGTGCTTTTTTTGGTGGACTAACTTATCTATTATTATATAATCCTATCATGAGAATCCCTTACTCGGCGGAATTAGGCGTACTAATTGGTGCGAGTGGTGGCGTGTTGGCCATTTTGGGTGCTGCAGCAACCATTGCTCCCAACCATAGTTTCCATCTAATCTTTTTTGGCTCGATTCGATTGCTATGGATAGCACTTTTTTACGTTATTCTTGATTTATTTAATATTGCAAAAGCAGATATTGGCACCGGGTTAGCGCATATTGGTGGTCTCGGCTTCGGCGTTTTGTTTGCAAAACTGCTCCAAAATGGGGTAGATGTTTCAAAAATGTTTTATGCAGTTATAGATTTCTTTACAGGCATTTTTTCGCCAAAACCCAAATTAAAAGTGGTACACAAAGAAACTAAGAAAGCGCATTCAACAAGCAACACAAATACTACGCCCAGCCAAAATGAAATAGATGCAATATTAGATAAAATCGGCAAATCAGGATATGGTAGTTTAACCGCTGAAGAAAGAGAAACATTATTTAAAGCTAGCAACAAAAAATGAAGCAGTATAAGTTCATAAAACTATTCCTGTCGTTCACTAGTAGAACCATCACATTGATAGTTTGTGGTATTACACTTGCCAGCATATTTGCAGCCTACGTTAGTCCCAGCATTTTTTGGCCATTAGCATTATTGGGATTAGCATTCCCAATTTTTATGATACTAAACATTATCCTACTGAGCGTGTGGCTGTTCAGAAAGCGTTGGTTTGCATTGGTGCCACTCATGATTTGTATCACCGGATTCCCACAAATACAACATTCCTTTGCTTGGCACATCGTTCCGAAGAAAAACGAAACGAATGCAATAGAACTAAAAGTAATGACCTACAACGTCCGGAATTTTGACTTATATAATTGGAGTCATAATACGGACTCAAAAAACAAAATCTACCAAACCATCCTCCAAGAAAATCCTGATATCTTATGTTTACAAGAGTTCTATACAGACACTTCGAAAAACTTTAACAACATCAAACAATTAGAAGATTTAGGATATAAATATCATCTTTTCTCCAAGGAACTTACGCTTCGCAAATATGAGCATTGGGGGTTGGCCATATTTTCAAAAATGCCTTTCAAGGAGAATGGTTTTTTTATGAAGGCTAAAAATTCTACCGTCTATGGCTTTTATCCAAACAAAGGACTTTTTGCAGATATAGATTTTGATGGCAGGGAAGTAAGAATTGTGAATACACACCTACAATCGATATATCTTCAACAAGAAGACTATGAGGCCATTATCAATGTGAAGAAAGAAAAAGACATGAACAGCCTGCAAAAAGCGACCTCCATTATTTTCAAACTCAGAAAAGCCTTCGAAAGAAGAGCGGATCAGTCTTTAGAATTGAAGATGTTTACCAGCAGCCAAAAGAAACCCATTATCATTTGTGGCGACTTCAATGATACCCCGCACAGTTTTGCTTATTACCAAGCATCGCATAGCCTACGGGACTCATTTACTGAAGGAGGTTGGGGTATTGGAAATACTTACAACGGTCCGATTCCGGGACTTCGTATCGATTATATCTTGCACCATACTGATTTGGAGGTTATAGAAACGAAGGTTTTAAAAAATCCTATCTCTGACCATTTCCCAGTAGTTACACGCATGATTTGGGAAGAAGAAGAGTGATTTAAGCAAAATTATACCTTCTTTTGACGTCAATTTATCTATCTTTGTCTTATGTCAACGCGTTTACAAATTTACAACAGCCTCACACGGCAGAAGGAAGTTTTCGAACCCCTAAATCCTCCATTCGTTGGTTTATATGTATGTGGCCCCACGGTATATAATGATGTTCACTTGGGCAATGTGCGCACATTTACCAGCTTTGATATGATATATAGGTATCTCGTGTATTTGGGTTACAAAGTTCGCTATGTACGCAATATTACAGACGCCGGACATCTTACCAATGACCGTGGCGAAGGAGTAAACAGGATTGAATCACAGTCGCAATTAGAGCAATTAGAGCCGATGGAAATTGTCCAGAAATATACCGTAGGATTCCACGATGTATGCCGACTCTTCAATATGCACCGCCCTACCATCGAACCTACTGCTACGGGACATATCGTTGAGCAGATTGAAATGGCTAAGACCTTAATAAACAACGGCTATGCCTACGAATCAAATGGCTCTGTATATTTTGATGTACATGCTTATAATGCTGCTAACCACCAATATGGCAAACTCTCCGGCAGAAATGTCGATGAATTAATGGCGGGATACCGTGATTTGGATGGTCAGGATGAAAAGCGCCATTCTATAGACTTCGCACTATGGAAAAAGGCTTCTCCACAGCATATCATGCGGTGGCCTTCCCCGTGGGGCGAAGGATTCCCAGGCTGGCACTTAGAGTGCTCCGTTATGAGTACCAAATACCTCGGCAAAACCTTCGACATACATGGTGGTGGAATGGATTTAAAATTTCCACACCACGAATGTGAAATAGCACAAAACATTGGCGCTTGTGAAACAGAACCTGTCCGATATTGGATGCATACCAATATGCTCAACTTCAATGGGCAAAAAATGAGCAAATCATTAGGCAATTCTATATTGCCTTTAGAATTGATTACGGGGAATCATCCATTGTTGGATAAAGGTTACAGTCCCATGACGGTGAGGTTGCTTTTCTTGCAATCACATTACTCCTCTGAATCTGACATTACGCTAAAAGGTCTGCAAGATGCAGAGAAAGGATTGCGCAAACTCATGAATGCCTCAAACTATCTAACGTCACTCGTTGCTTCCGGAGAAATTCAGGAAGAAAAAGAAACAGCAATACAGCAACTCATAGGCAATTGTAAAGAAGTTATGGATGACGACTTTAACACCTCTAAGCTGATAGCCAATCTTTATGAGATGGCTTCTCAAATCAATATTTTCTATAATGATGGCAAAAAGTCGCCCATACATCATGAAACATTAGAGACGTTAAGAACCACTTATAACGATTTTGTTTTTGATGTTTTGGGTCTTTTAGATGAGAACGATAACAGCAATAAGGAAACTTTAGACAAAGTGATGCATTTAGTAATGGACATCCGCAAATCAGCACGAGAGAACAAGGATTGGGGTACTTCTGACAAAATTAGGGATGCCCTTAAAGATGCAAAAATTAGTCTAAAAGACGGAAAAGAAGGTACTACTTATGAAATTGAATAATCTTAATCAGAGGACGATGAACAAAAAAAGTAGCTTTATTATTATTCTGCTGCTCGCCACTTGTACATTTACACAAACAAGCTGTAAATGGATAAAAAAGAATAATGCTGCAACAAACGAAGAAGCTGAAAAAATTGAAAGACCGCCTTTTGTAGCAGACTCTGCTTACAGCTACATTTCCGACCAGGTAGCCTTTGGGCCTCGCGTACCGGGTACGGAAGCGCAGAAGAAATGTGTGGACTATCTAAAGCAAAAATTAGTGCAATTTGGTGCGCAAGTGCAAATTCAGGAAGGCACTGTAACCGTTTTCGATGGCACTCAAAAACCTATGTACAATATTATTGGCAGTATTAATCCGCAAATAGAAAGGCGCTTACTACTAATGGCTCATTGGGATTCAAGACCTTTCGCCGACCAAGGAACAATAGACAGCGATAAACCTATTGATGCCGCCAATGATGGTGCCAGCGGAGTAGGTGTTTTATTAGAAATTGCCCGCCAATTGCAACTAAAAAAACCAGAGATTGGCATTGACATTCTCTTTGTAGATGTGGAAGATTACGGCAAACCGGAGGTAGAAAATAGCTATGCCTTGGGAACACAGTTCTGGGCGAAGCAAGCAAAGAATTCAGGATATATGGCTTCTAATGGCATCCTTTTAGACATGGTCGGCGCAGGAGACGCTTATTTTACCTTCGAAGGATATTCAGTACAATATGCCGGAGATTTCCTAAAAATGGTATGGGGTATTGCCCACCAACTGGGGCATGGCTCCTATTTCTCTTATACGCCTACCGATATGATTACTGATGATCATTACTATGTAAATACCATAGCCGGAATTCCTACCATAGATATTATACATAGAGACATGAGTTCGCCTACGGGTTTCTGGAAACATTGGCATACACAAGAAGATAAGTTGGATAAAATAGACAAGAAAACCCTGCAAGTAGTAGGAGAAACCGTTCTCGCCACTATATATGCCTATTGATTCAATATAAAACATCCTCCGCTCTGGAAGGACATTTATGGTTATGCACGATGTAGAAAACTTTATCATACTGCTACCAGATTTCTACCTAATTTAGCAATTGAAAAGGGCTAATTATGAGGAAACTATCTTGCATTGTTTTAAGCATTATGCTATTGCTTTCGTGTAAAAATGCACCAGAGGCCGACGAAGCAGAAGTAGGCGACCCCATTTTTGTAGAAACCACTGCTTCAGATTCTTTGGAGTGGGCAATTGATACAACATTGAGTGCTATAACTTTTGTGGGCAGCAAACCTACTGCCAGCCATCACGGACAGTTTAAAGTGAGAGAAGGAAAAGTAGAGGTAGACAGTGCCGGAAATTTAAAAAGTGGAAATTTCATCATCAGCATTCCATCATTACAAGTGACGGATTTAGATCCTGAAAGCAATATGAAGTTGGCTAAGCACCTCCTTTCCAACGAATTTTTTGATGCCGATAAACATCCCGAAGCATCGTTTCAGGTGGTAAATGTGTTGCCATATACACCGGATTCTTTTAGTTCAGAGAAAATTTTTACCAAAAATCCTACACATATCATCACGGGAAATCTCAGGTTGCGCGATTCAACGAAATCAGTCAGGTTTCCGGCACGGATTTATATCACTGAAAATGCGATGACGGCACAGGCTAATTTCAATATCGACAGAACCTTATGGGGATTGAGCTATGGCAACGACAAGTCGCTAGGAGACAGATTTATTTCTCCCATCGTCAATATTGGATTAGAAATTCGCACTAAATAATCCATTCCCAGTTTTCGTGTCGACACGAAAATCCTTGAGTGATACATTCGGCTTTTGTTATTGACAACTGTGGATTAGTCATAAATGTCTTTTGGGCAGGTGCCATTATAAGTAGTTTTGCTTATACATTCATTACATAAAATTCTCTAGGTCAATATTCTCACTCTTGATTTTGTCTACATTTAAATTTATCAATTCAATAAATTGTCCCTTAAGATTTACATTTTGAGTCCAAAAGCTTTTGTCAATCTTCAATACCGATTCTAGTAAATCTCCAGGATAAAAATCTCCTTCGATCAAAACATCAGTTTTCAAAAAATCAATTGCTATTGGTATTAAATATTTTAAGCCGATGTTTTGTCCAATTAATGTATGCAATTCTCCTATAGTTAATTTGTTAACGGGAATTTTTCTATAGTCATAACACCTCTTAACCAGACCAGAAGGATACTCCTTTTCGTCAGACCATTTGTCATTTTCCAAAACTTCAAGAGATTTTTGACTCCAAGTTATGTCAAATTTATTTTGCTTCATTAGCTTTGTCTCTAAATTACTTATAGCTAATTACTTAAAACTAAAAACTTACTTATGCGTCTGCAATAACCCGTTTACCAAATCTACATAGGCTTGCATGGCGGCATCTTTAGACATGCCTTCTTTCTCCTTCCACATTTTCCACTTAAACTGTCCTTTTATGTCAAACATTCCAGGTTTAGAAGTTGTATTATCTCCTTCGGTAGCTTGTTTATACAAAGCATACAGGTTTAAAAGTTGCTCATCGCTGGGGCGTTTGGTCAATGTTTTCACATCCTCCTGCGCTTGTGTGAACTGTTGTGTTAAGCTCATGATTATTTTTTTGGTGAAAATAACGGAAAGATATTTAAGGTGCAAGCGTTTTCTTAATCCCTAACTCTTAAATTTTACGGAATAATGAATAATTTTTAGCTGAAAGGCTTTGAAGAGTGGATGTTTTGTATTTACTTTGTATTCCGTAAATACGTATTATGAAAAATAAAACACCACACA